>JAIUOY010000200.1:0-8446 GCA_020160995.1 Pseudomonadota bacterium
ATCCTCGATCTGGATCGCGGCAACGCCCGCGGCTTCATAGCCGCGGATCGTGCGCTGCACGTTCAGCAGCCCGCCATAGCCGGTGTCGGCGTCGGCAATCAGCGGCGTCTCGACCACGGAGCAGATCATCTCGGCGCGGCCGACCATGTCGGAATAGGTCGCAAGCCCGGCATCGGGCAGGCCCAGCATCGAGGCCGTGGCGCCATAGCCCGTCATGTAGAGCGCGGGAAAGCCCATGCGATCCGCGACGCGCGCGGAGATGCCGTCGTAGATGCCGGGCGCCAGGATGAATTCGCCCTGCGCCAGAAGCTGCCTGAGCTTCGCTGCCTTCTGATTGCCTGCCATGCCCTACTCCTTACCCGGAAACATGTCGGAGTTGTGTCGCCGTTGCCAGCATCGAGACGTCGATACCTGAAATGGAAACGGCCGGCGATCAGAGACCGCCGGCCGTTTCTTTCAACTGTGCTGGATCAGACCGAGACGGGCTTCAGCTCCTGCGAGCCCGCCGACTTGCAGAAGGTCGTGGTCTCGGTCGTGGTCTGGCCGTTCTTGGTGGCCGTCAGCTCGATCGGCCGGCAGGTGCTGCCGTCGGCGCGCGTGCTGGCCGGCGCGACCGGCTTGGCCGCCACAATTGTCGGCGGAGCCGATGTCGACGAAGAGGACGAGGTCTTGGTCGGCTCGACCGTGTAGGAGGTCGGCACGTTGGTTTCCGCGACGAAGGCGTTCTGGGTGGCCTCCGCGAGGCGACGGCGCTCCTGGTCGTCCAGAGCCTTGCCGACGAGGTTGCCGGCCAGAGCGCCAACCAGCGCACCGCCGACGACGCCACCGACCGAGCCGAAGGCCAGGCCGCCAACGACGCCACCCAGCGCCGCACCCATGAAGGTGCCGGTCGCCTGGTTCGACGGCCGGCCCTGGTCGTCGGACATGCAACCAGTGGCAATACCCAAAGCGGCAATCATGCCGACAACGCGAACCACGATTCTCCTGAACGAGTGTGCTGCTGTATCGGCAGTCAAGGCAGTCATCTGGTACATCTCCGTTTGTACTCTGGAACGTTTACTCTACCCCAAAGGTACAGTTTCCGGCCACGGGCATCATCTTCGGCCTCTGAATAAGACCGCGGGGCATCGCACGACGCCAGCAGCAGGCCCGTCTTGATCAAGGTGAGCGCGAGGTCGTCGCGGTCGGAGTCCGGCGCGTCGGCCAGCGGCTCCTTGGCGGTGCGCTTGGTGATGAGGCAGCGGTAGAGCGGCGTTCCGTCGGTCAGGCGGTCGGTCTGGCGGCAACGCACATTGCGCGCCTGCTCCGCCAGCGCATTCACCGCCAGCTTGTGCAAATCGGGATCGTCGACCGAATCCGCGCCCTGCAGCCTGATGTCGCCCGGCCGGTCCTTGATGACAATCAGGTTCAGCGTCTTGCCGAAATGATCGAAGTTGCCGGCGGCGAATTCGGCGGCCTTGCGGGCATCTTCGGCAGCCTTCCGACGGGCGGCTTCCTCCGCTTCGGCCTTCTGCCGCGCCTCGTCTTCGGCCCGCTTCTTCTCGGCGAAGGCTGCTTCGGCGCGGCGCAGAGCGTCCTCTTCCATCTTGCGCTGTGCCTCGGCCTTGTCCTTGGCCTCTTGCTCGGCCCTGGCCTTGGCTTCCCGCTGTGCCTTCTCGGCGCGGAGTTTTTCTGCCTCCGCCTGTGCCTTGTTCGCGTCTGCCTGTGCCTTGCGCTTGGCCTCTTCGGCGGCCTCGGCTGCAGCCTTCGCCTTCACTGTCTCCGGATCGGGACCACGCGTCGCCATGGCGTAGTAGCCGCCGCCCCCCAGGGCCAGAACCAGCACCGCCGCAAGCGCTACCCACAGGCCGGTCTTCTTTTTCGGTTCTTCCGACACCCTATCGGGCGAGGGTTCCGCGACCGTCGGCGCGCCGAGCACGGAAACGCGCGCAGCAGGCGCAACCGTATCCTTGCCCATGACGACTGTAGCGCCTGCCTCGGGGGCCGACGTCATGCCGAGAACGGGCCGCCAGCCTGCAATCGACTGCGGCCGGTCGCGCGCTGCCACTGCCAGGCCGGCATCGACGCCGGCCAGAAGCCCCGGCGAAAAGCCCACTGGCGCGAACTTGGCCAGAGGCTCGTACGAGTCGTCCAGCATGCGATCGAAGGCGTTGGGCGGCGCCTTGCCCATGATCGCGTGGTAGATCGTGGCGGCGAGACCATAGATGTCCGACCAGGGGCCCTGCTTGGCCGAGGTCATCTGCTCGGCCGCCGCATAGCCCGGCGTGAAGATGGCCGTCATCGCCGCCGTGCGGCCAACCATCGCCGCGCGGGAAGCGCCGAAATCGATCAGCGTCGGGTTGCCGGCAGCATCGAGCAGGATATTGGCCGGCTTGATATCGCGGTGCAGGAAGCCGGCGCTGTGCACCTGCTCCAGCCCGTCGAGCAGCGGCCACAGGATGCGGTCGACCTCTTCCGGCGTCAGCTTGCCGTTCTTGTTGATGCGATCCTCGAGCGTTTCACCGCTCAGGAGCTCCATGACGATATAGGCCGTACCGTTGGCTTCGAGGAAATCGAAGACCTGCACGATGGCCGGCACACGGTGCAGACTGGCAAGCGTGCGCCCCTCGGTGACAAAGCGATCGCGGCCCCATCCGAAATCGTCGGCCATCCGGGTGGAGCGCGGCAAGACCGTCGCCCCGTCCTGACGCACGGCGAGCGCCGACGGCAGATACTCCTTGATCGCGACTTCGCGGTCGAGTTGGACATCCCGGGCGCGATAGGTGATGCCGAAGCCACCCTGGCCCAGCACCGCCAGAATTTCGTAGCGTCCGATCGTTTGACCAGGCTTCAGCGCGACGTAGTCGACATCCTGTGGCTGGTCGGCAGGACTGCCGCCGATCTGGGTGTCTAAACTGTCATCGGTCATGGCGCCGGGCTCCAGCTAGACGTGCTGGATGACCAGCTCGACATCGCCGAGCCGTAACTTGGAGCCGGCCTGCAAGGCCATTGGGGCGCCCGCCTTGAGCACCACACCGTTCACCGCTGTCCCGTTGGTCGAGCCGAGATCCTCGACCTGCAGCGCCTCGCCCGCGAGCGAAAGTTTGGCGTGCCGGCGCGAGACGGTGGGATGCGGCACGACGAGTTCGCACTGATCGGCGCCGCGGCCGATGAACAGGCCCTGCGGCTGACCGACCAGCTTGTCCAGCGCCACTTCGAAGAGATGCTTGCGGCCCGCGGAGTCGGGCCCCTCGAAGCGCAGCGTGATCTGCGGGACCATGCGGGTCGTCGTCCCGGGCGCCTGGCGTGCCGGGCGGACGTGGAACACCTGTACGGAGCGGCTCACGTTCTTGAGCTGGTGCTCGCCCCCGTCATGGAAGGCGTATTCGACGCGCAGCTCCACCAGGTCGCGCACAGCGCGCGACACCGCAATACCGCCCGGCTCTGCGATCGCCTGGATGCGGGCCGCGAGATTGACGCCGTCGCCGAAGATGTTCTGGTCTTCGTCGTCGATGATGACTTCGCCGAGATGCACGCCGATGCGGAACAGCATGCGCTGGTCTTCGCTCAACGCCTCGTTGAAACGCGCCATACGCTCCTGGATGTCGATGGCGGCGCCGACAGCGGAGACGGCCGAGCCGAACTCCGCAAGCATGGCGTCTCCTGCCGTGCCGACGAGGCGGCCGCGACCGACGTCGATCGCCGGACGCCAGACCTCGATCTGGGCTGACTTGAGGTGGCGGAAAGTACGGGTCTCTGCCCCTTCCATCATCCGGGTGAACCCGGCGAGGTCGGCGTGGACGATAGCGGCTAAGCGGCGTTGCATGATCTGTCTAGTAGAGCGGCCTTATCTCGGTATCACGGCCATCAGCAACATACTTCAGTCGCCGGGGATAACACATGGCCGATCGTAAGAAAGAAAAAAGCCGGACGCCTCCAAAACGACAAATTGCCGAGCCGGTGCACCCTCTATCCAGGCGACGGCCAGGCAGATCAACGGCCCTTGAAGGCAGGAGCCCGGCGCTCACTGAGGGCCGCCAGCCCTTCACGCAGATCTTCCGACGTGGCGCAGACCTTCGCGCTCTGGCGGATCGACGGGACGTCGGGCGAGGCCTGGGCAAACTGCTCGATGGCCCGCTTCATACCTGCCATCGAGAGCGGCGCCAGGTTGGCGAGCCGGATGGCCTTTTCGTCCACCTTGGCCTTGAACTCAGCGCGCTCGACCAGCCAGTCGAGGTAGCCCACCGCCAGAAGCTCGGCGTCATGGAAATCCTCCGACAGCAGAAAGGCGCGCTTGGCAAAGCTCGGGCTCACCTTCTGGGTGTAGCGGCGCAGCCCGCCCGGATAGTAGTGCAGACCAAAGCGCGCGGCCGGCATGAAGAAGCGCATGCCCTTGACGCCCAGCCGGAAGTCGCAGGCCAGCGCCAGGTCGGTGGCGCCGCCATAGACGCCGCCGTTCAGCGCGCAGAGCGTCGGCATGCGCATGGCCTCGATCCGGTCCATGACCTTCTCGAAGCTGTCGTCGCCGCCTTCGTCGCGGCGCTCGCCGGCCGGGATAGAGCCCAGGTCGTAGCCGGAGCAGAAGGTCTTGTCGCCGGCGCCGGTGATCACCGTGACGCGGACGTTCGGATCGGCGTCGGCCTTTTCGACAGCCTCGCGCAGCAGTCGCAGCCCAGCCGGATCGAGGCGATTGTGCTTGGCGGGGTCGTTGAGGGTGATGGTCGCGCGAGGGCCATCGATGGCAAGCAAAACTGAAGCGGTCATGGTGGCTTCAAAATAGCCGAGCCGGTCGCCAAAAGCGACCAATCGCGGCATATTGCGGCCCGGAGGAGTACACATGACTTATACAGCCCCCCTGGCCGACATGCGTTTCGCGCTGCGCGAGGTGGCCGGTCTTGCCGGTGTCGCAGCCTTGCCGGGCTATGAGCATGCGACCGACGACACGATCGACGCCGTGCTCGAGGAAGCCGCCAAGCTCGCCGGCAACGGCCTGGCGCCGCTCAACCGCGACGGCGACAAGGTGGGCGCCAAGCTGGAGAACGGGGTGGTCCGCACCGCTCCCGGTTTTGCCGGCATCTACAAGGAATTCGTCGAAGGCGGCTGGAACTCCCTGCCCTTCGATCCGGCCTTCGGCGGCCAGGGCATGCCCTGGCTGCTCGCCACCACGGTACAGGAGATGTGGCAGGCGGCGAACATGGGCTTCGGCCTCGTGCTGCTGCTGAACCAGGGCGCGATCGACGCCATCCACCACCACGGCTCGGAGCCGCAAAAGGCCACCTATCTGCCCAAGATGGTCTCGGGCGAATGGACCGGCACGATGAACCTCACGGAGCCTCAGGCGGGTTCCGATCTCGGCCAGCTCAAGAGCCGTGCCGTGAAGAACGGCGATCATTATCTCGTGACCGGCCAGAAGATCTTCATCACCTACGGCGAGCACGACATGGCCGAGAATATCGTGCATCTCGTCCTGGCTCGCACACCGGATGCACCGGCGGGCGTGCGCGGCATCTCGCTGTTCATCGTGCCGAAGTTCCTTGTCGATGCCGACGGCAAGCTCGGGAAGCGCAACGATCTGCGCTGCGTGTCGCTGGAGCACAAGCTCGGCATCCATGGCAGCCCGACCTGCGTGATGTCGTTCGGCGACGATGGCGGCGCGGTGGGCTATCTGGTCGGCGAGGAAGGCCGCGGCCTCTCCTATATGTTCACCATGATGAACAACGCCCGCCTCTCGGTCGGCGTCCAGGGGCTGGCGATCGCCGAGCGGGCCTACCAGCAGGCCGCCGCCTTTGCCCGCACCCGCGTCCAGTCCAAGGACGATGGCAGCCCGCAGCCGCAGCCGGTTTCCATCGTCCACCATCCCGACGTCCGGCGCATGCTGATGTCGATGCGGGCCCAGATCGAGGCCATGCGGGCGCTGGGCTACTATACCGCCGCCGGTATCGACGGCGCGTTGAAGAACCCGGACAAGGAGGCCGCGCGCAGGACGCAGGACCGCGTCGACCTGCTGATCCCGATCGTGAAGGCCTGGTTTACGGACCTCGGCAACGAGATCGCCTCGACCGGCGTGCAGATCCACGGCGGCATGGGCTTCATCGAGGAGACCGGCGCCGCCCAGCACCTGCGCGACGCCCGCATCCTGCCGATCTACGAGGGCACCAACGGCATCCAGGCACGCGACCTGGTCGGCCGCAAGGTCGCCAAGGACGGCGGCGAGACCATGCTGGAGCTGGTGGCCGAGATGCGTGCCCTGGTGCAGGAAATGAAGTCGGCGCCCGGAGACGATCTGGCGGCCATTGCGGGTGGCGTAGCCGCCGCTGCGGACGCGCTGGAGGACGCCACCAAGTGGGTGGCCCAGTCGGTCAAGGCCGAGCTGGTGAATGCCCTGGCGGGCTCCGTACCCTTCCTGCGGCTGGCCGGTACGGCGCTGGGTGGCTGGCTGCTGGCCAAGAGCGCCCTCGTCGCCCAGGCCAAGCTTGCGGCCCGCGATGGCGATCCGGCCTTCCTCGAAGCCAAGCTGGTCACGGCGCGCTTCTACGCCGAAGTCCTGCTGCCGCCGGCGCTCGCCCAGTTGGGACCGCTCAAGGCCGCGGGCCGCACGGTCTTCGCGCTCACGGAGGAGCAGTTCTGACTGCGGGCCTGATCGAACTCCCTCCGGACGAGGCCCGGGCGTTCGCCGAACGCTTCGACCTCGCCGCCCTCGATCGCGCCTTCCTCGACGATCCGTTCCCCCGCTATCACGCGCTGCGCCGCTTCGCGCCCGTGAAGCGGCTGCCGGACGGCAGCGTGTTTCTGTCGCGCTATGCCGACGTCGCGGTTTGCTATCGCGACGCTCGCATGAGCTCCGACAAGAAGGCGGAGTTCGGCCCCAAGTTCGGTGTCGGCACCCCGCTCTACCGTCATCACACGACCAGCCTGGTCTTCAACGATCCGCCGCTGCACACCCGCGTGCGCAAGCTTCTCGCAGCAGCCTTCACACCGCGCGCACTAACTGCCTTGCAGCCGCGGATCGAAGCTATCGTCGACGGGCTGATCGCCCGGCATGCCGACGAGGGCCGCATGGACCTGGTCGAGGATTTCGCCTTCCAGCTCCCTGTCGAAGTCATCTGCGACATGCTGGGCGTGCCGGCCGGCGAGCGCTCGCCGTTCCGGCGCTATTCTTTGGCCATCCTGGGCGCCCTGGAACCTGTCGCAGGACCGGAGCGGCAAGCCGCCGGCAATGCAGCCGTCGCGGAGTTTTCAGCTTATCTGGACGAGCTCGTGGCAGCGCGGCGCAAGCGGCCGGCCGACGACCACGATGTGCTCGGGACTCTGATCCATGGCGAGATCGACGGCGAGCGGCTGAGCCACGAAGAGCTGGTGCAGAACTGCATCTTCCTGCTGAACGCCGGCCACGAGACGACGACCAACCTGATCGGCAACACGATAGACGCGCTGCTGCGCTTCCCCGACGAACTGCAGCGCCTCAAGGAAAATCCCGGGCTGCTGAAGAGCTGCATCGAGGAAGGGTTGCGCTTCGAGAGTTCCAACCAGCTCGGCAATCGCCGCCTGACGGCCGACCTCGAGATCGGCGGCGAGCGGCTCGCCGCCGGAACCTATCTCCATATCGGCATCGGTGCGGCCAACCGCGATCCGGCACAGTTTCCCGAACCGGATCGCTTCGACGCCGGCCGCGAACCTAACCGGCACTTCGCCTTCGGGTCGGGGGTCCATATGTGCCTTGGCGCCGTGCTGGCGCGCCTGGAGGGCACGATTGCCGTTGGCCGCCTGATCGACAGTCTGGACGGGCTGGCGCGCGACGGCACGCCGGAACGCGGCGGTCGTGCCCGCTTCCGCGGCTTCAATCGCTACCCGGTCGCTTGGGCAAGGAAGAACAGCGACAAAAGAAAAACGCCCGGCTGAACCGCCGGGCGTTTTCTATTCGGTCGAGGCAGGGAACGGCTTACGCCGCGGCCTGCTGCTCGGCGTTCTCGGCCGACGGGCCGCTGTCCTGGCCCTTGGCGTCGGCGTTGCGCTCGACGAACTCGATCACGGCCATCGGCGCGGCATCGCCGAAGCGGTAGCCCGCCTTCAGCACGCGCAGGTAGCCGCCGGCGCGCTTGGAGTAGCGCGGACCGAGGGTCGAGAAGAGCTTGTCGGCGACGTAGGGGTCGCGCAGGAAGCCGATCGCCTGACGGCGCGCGTGCAGGCCGCCCTTCTTGCCGAGCGTGACCAGCTTCTCGACGATCGGACGCAGGTCCTTCGCCTTGTGCAGCGTGGTCGTGATCTGCTCGTGCTTGATGAGAGCACCGGCGAGATTGGAGAACATCGCCTTGCGATGCTCTGCCGTGCGGTGGAATTTCCGGCCGCGATTTCCGTGACGCATGTCCTAATTTCCTTCTGTCGGCCTAGTACGGCTCTTCCAGCCGCTTGGCCATCTCTTCGATGTTGTCCGGCGGCCAGCCCGGGATTTCCATGCCCAGGTGGAGGC
>JAIUOY010000201.1:0-15743 GCA_020160995.1 Pseudomonadota bacterium
CGGTGCTGCTGAGCTCCTGCATCAGGTCAGCGCCGAAGACGAAGCTGCCCTTGAGGACGGAGACAACCAGCGTGTCGGGGCCCAGCTTGCCCGCAAGTTCATTTGCCATCTCGTCGACGCGGGTGGCGATTTCGGCGGCGGAGAAGCGGATGGAAACGGTAGGACGGTCGGGCATGGGCGGCTCGCTAGTCGATGGTCGGGACGATGTTGGTCGTGCCGGCGGGGGGATCGTCAAGCGGCAAGCTGAAGCGGGCCCGACCGCCGGGCGGGATTGGTCCTTCGACCAGCGGCACGGACCGTTGTCCCACCACCTGTTCGCCGGCGCGGAAGGTGAGCTTCAGCGTCTGGGTGGTTCCCGGCTTGGTGCCGCTGTTGGCGATTTCGCCGGTCACGACGTAGCGCCCGTCGACGAAATCGATCCGGCTGGCATCGAGATCGATGTGCAGGCGCGCCGCTTTGGGCACTGACCGCGTATCGGCCTTGAGGATCGTCTGCCATGCCGGTGGCAGCCGGCCGCCGATCTCGCCGCGATAGAGATAGGCAATGCCGGCCAGAAGCACGACCAGGCAAAAGCCGACGGCAAGCCAGGTCCGCCAGGGGCTCTTCGGAGGCTGCGGCGCCAGTGCCGGCAGGCCTGCGCCGGGCACCGACGGCCGGATCACGATGTCCGGCACCGGAGGAGGCGTCGGTTCGGGCGGCGTGCCCGGGCTTTCCGGCGGACGCCCCGGCGGCTCGATCGTTTGAAACCAGCGATGATTGCAGCGAGCGCACTGGACGGTACGGCCCGTGGGACCGATCGCCTTCGGATCGACAGCGTAGCGCGCGCCGCAGCTTGAACAGGAAACGTGCATGATGAGCGGGGAATTCCCCACTAGATGTGCTTGCGGGCGGACATTAGGCCACTAAAACTTGGGTTACAAGCAACACCACTTGCCGACATACATTCCGTCGATGTTTAGCCTCGGACTGCGCTCCTTCCTGTTCAATGTCGGCTGGTATGCCGGCACAACGATCATCGCAATCGTCGGTGCGCCGATCCTTTTGCTGCCGCGCCGCTTCGTCGTCGCGTGGTCGTTGTTCTGGATCGACTTCTGTCTGGGCTGGCTGCGTCTTACCTGCAGGTTGACGCATCGCGTCCGGGGACTTGAGAACTTGCCGGCAGGCCCGGTCATCCTTGCCTGCAAGCATCAATCCTCGTGGGAGACGCTCGCTTTCTCCAGGGTCTTTCCCCGGAGCGCTACCGTGCTGAAACGCGAACTGCTGTTCATCCCGGTTGTCGGCTGGGCGATGGCCCGCGTCGGCAACATCGCCGTCGAGCGTGGCGAGGGCGCCAAGGCGTTGCGCAGTCTGGTCCGGCAGGCAAAGCAGACGATGGCCGAAGGGCGGTCCATCCTGATCTTCCCCGAAGGCACGCGCGTGGCGGTTGGCGCCGAGAAGCCCTATCAGGTGGGTACGGCGGCGCTCTATCGTCAGCTCGGCGTGCCTGTCGTGCCGGTGGCCCTGAATTCCGGCGTCTTCTGGGGCCGCCGTAAGTTCATCAAATGGCCGGGCGTCATCGACGTCGAAGTCCTGCCGGCCATTCCGCCGGGGCTCGATCGCCAGACCTTCATGGCAACGCTGCGCGAGCGTATCGAGACGGCCACGGATCGGCTCGTAAAGGCAGCTCAGCGATAGGAACAAAAAAAGAACAATCTTATTGATATCGCCCAGACTGGGGCCTACTTTCCGGCGATGGAATGGGCTCAGGTTTCCCAGCGTATCTGGGACATGAAGTATCGCTTTCGCGACGCCGCGGGGCAGGCGGATGCCGATCTGGACGCGACCTGGTGGCGGGTTGCGCGTGCTCTGGCAGTGCCGGAGCGGGATCCCGGTCGCTGGGCGGAACGCTTTCACGAGGCGCTGTCGGGCTTCAAGTACCTGCCGGCCGGCCGTGTGATTGCCGGAGCGGGCACCGGCCGGACCGTCACGCTTTTCAACTGCTTCGTCATGGGGGCGATCCCCGACGACATGTCGGGCATCTTCGAGAACCTGCGCGAGGCCGCCCTCACCATGCAGCAGGGCGGCGGCATCGGGCACGATTTCTCGACGCTGAGGCCGCAGGGGGCGCCGGTGAAGGGCGTCGGCGCCGATGCCTCCGGGCCGCTCTCTTTCATGGATGTGTGGGATGCCATGTGCCGCACCATCATGAGCGCCGGCTCGCGTCGTGGCGCCATGATGGCGACCCTGCGGTGCGATCATCCCGACATCGAGGCTTTCGTCGACGCCAAACGCGATCCCAAGCGGCTGCGCATGTTCAACGTCTCGGTGCTGGTCACCGACGCCTTCATGAAGGCGGTGAAGGACGATGCCGACTGGGACCTCGTGTTCGGCGGCAAGACCTTCAAGACGGTGAAGGCGAAGGCATTGTGGGAGCGCATCATGCGTGCGACCTACGAGGTCGCCGAGCCCGGCGTGATCTTCATCGATCGCGTGAACCGGCGGAACAACCTGCATTATTGCGAGACCATCCAGGCCACGAATCCTTGCGGCGAGCAGCCGTTGCCGCCTTATGGCGCCTGCCTGCTGGGTTCGATCAATCTCGCGGCCCTGGTGAAGGACCCGTTCACCGCAGGAGCGCATCTCGATCTCGACGCGCTGGAGGGGCTGGTCCCGACGGCCGTGCGCATGCTCGACAATGTCATCGACGTGTCGCGCTTCCCGCTGCCGCAGCAGGAGAAGGAGGCCAAGGCCAAGCGCCGTATCGGGCTCGGCGTCACCGGCCTTGCCGATGCGCTGATCTTCTGCGGCGTGCGTTATGGCTCGCCGGAAGCGGTGCGGCTCACACGCGAGTGGCTGGGCGCGGTTCAGCGCTTCTCCTACCTCGCTTCAGCCGACATCGCGGCGGAGAAGGGCTTCTTCCCGCTCTACGAGCGTACGCGCTATCTCTCGGGCGAAACGATCCGTGGCCTGCCGGAAGAGGTGCGCACCGCGATTGGCCGCTACGGTATCCGCAATGCGCTGCTGAATTCGATCGCGCCCACCGGCACGATCTCGCTGCTGGCCGACAATGTCTCCTCCGGGATCGAGCCGGTCTTTGCCTTCAGCCACGTGCGCCATGTGCTGCAGCCCGACGGCTCCAAGCGTGAGGAAAGCGTGGACGACCATGCCTTCCGCACCTGGCGGGAGTTGCGCGGCAACGAAGCGCCACCCTCGGATGTCTTCGTCGATGCCCAGACGCTTTCGCCTGCGGACCATCTGGCGATGCAGGCAGCGGCGCAGGACTATGTCGACAGCTCGATCTCCAAGACGATCAACCTGCCGCGCGACATTTCCTTCGAGGCGTTCAAGAGCGTCTACGAGGAAGCCTATGCGCAGGGCTGCAAGGGCTGCACGACCTACCGGCCGAACGAGGTGACCGGGGCCGTGCTCGAAGTGAAACCTGCTGTCGAGGCCGCGCCGCCTGCGCTCATGCCCCCCGCTCTCGTGCCGGCGCCTGCGCCGTCGCGAGATGCCGGCGTCGTCTATATCGCCCAGCCGCTCGACCGGCCGGAGGAGCTGCCGGGCCGCACCTACAAGATCAAATGGCCGGGCAGCGATCACGCGATCTACATCACGATCAACGACGTGATGCAGGACGGCCGCCGCCGGCCCTTCGAGATCTTCATCAACTCCAAGAACATGGAGCACTATGCCTGGACGGTGGCGCTGACGCGCATGATCTCGGCGGTGTTCCGGCGCGGCGGCGACGTGTCGTTCGTGGTCGAGGAGCTGAAGGCCGTGTTCGACCCGCGCGGCGGGCAATGGATGGAAGGCCGCTATGTGCCGTCGCTGCTGGCCGCGATCGGCAGCGTGATCGAGCGCCATCTCGTGGAGATCGGTTTCCTGACGTCGGCCGAAACGCCGCGCCTCACGGACACGTCCGAACCGCGCATGCGCCTGACGGCCGGCGCCCGCGAATCCTCCGGCGGCGAGGGGGCAAGTGCGGTGCCATCGACGGCGATGGGGCAGTGTCCCAACTGCGGCGCAGCCGCCCTGACGCATCAGGAAGGCTGCGACGTTTGCCTGAACTGCGGCTACTCCCGCTGCGGGTAAGCCCGGTCAGCCCAGTTCGAGTTCGATGCCGGCCGACTTGCTGACGCCGGCCCAGAGCATGGTGAAGTCGCCGACGAACCCGCAAAGGTGGCGATCCGCTTGATCGGCCGTTGGGCGGCCAGCCGTGACTTGCCTTCACGGAGGATGCGACGAGCGACGGGCCCAGGGCGGCAGCCGAGGCGGTCGGTGCGTGTGCTTCAGCCCTTGATTTGCCATAAGGATGAACACAAATCCGGCCCAACCCAGGAGGCGAGTGGATGATGCGGAGAGCGATGCGGCAGGCAATTCTGGCAGCGGTTGTTATCGGAGGTGGTGCCGCAACTGCCTATTCGCCGACCGTCCTGGCGCAGCCATTGCCCAGCTCGCGGGCAGATCTCGCTTATTCCTATGCGCCGCTGGTCAAGCGCGTGTCACCGGCCGTGGTCAACATCTACACGACCACCAACGCACGGGTGCAGCGCCGCCTGCCGTTCCCTTTTCCGGGCATGCCGTTCCCGCCGCAGGCCGGCGAGCGCCTGCAGAACTCGCTGGGGTCGGGGGTGCTGGTGAAGCCGGACGGGCTGATCGTGACCAACGCCCATGTCGTGCGCGGCGCCGACGAAATCCGCGTCGTGCTGGCCGACCGGCGGGAGTTCGAGGCCAAGCTCGTCACCCAGGACGAACGCTTCGATCTCGCCCTGCTGCGCATCGAGGGCAGCGACGAGAAGTTCCCCTATCTCGATCTCCGCGACTCCGATTCGATTGAGGTGGGCGATGTCGTGCTGGCGATCGGCAATCCCTTCGGCCTGAACCAGACCGTGACCAGCGGCATCATCTCGGCGGTGGCGCGCAGCGCCGGCGGCGTGAACGACTCCAACTTCTTCCTGCAGACTGACGCCGCCATCAATCCGGGCAACTCGGGCGGCGCGCTGGTCAGCCTCGATGGCCGCCTGATCGGCATCAACACCGCGATCTATTCGCAGTCCGGCGGGTCGGTCGGCATCGGCTTCGCCACGCCGTCGAACATCGTCGAGCGCATGGTCTCCACCGGCACGCAGGGCGGCCGCATCGTGCGGCCCTGGCTCGGCGTCAGCATGCAGCGCGTGACGCCCGACCTTGCGGCGGGGTTCGGCCTGGCGCGACCAGCGGGGCTGATTGTCAAGGAGGTGTTTCCCGGCGGGCCGGGCGCGGCCGCGGGCCTGAAGCGCAACGACGTCATCATCGGCATCCGCGAGCAGGTGATCGACGACGAGGCCGGCCTGCGCTTCCGCCTGTCCACGCTGAACACCGACGTGACGGTGCCGGTGAGGGTCATGCGCAGCGGCAAGGAAGTGGTCGTGAACGTCAAGCTCGCCGCCCCGCCGGAGAATCCGCCGCGCGACAAGGCGCAGCTCGACGGCCGCCAGCCGCTGTCCGGCGCCACGGTCGTCAACATGTCGCCGGCGGTGGCGGAGGAGATGGGCCTGGCCGAATGGCGCGCCGGCGTCGTCGTCCTCGAGGTGAAGCCCGGCGCCTATGCCGGCCGCTTCGTGCGCCAGGGCGACATGATCCTGGGCATCAACGGTCACGACGTGAAGAACGTCGACGACCTCAAGAAGCGCCTGGGCGGTCAGGTCAGCAGCGTCAGCATCGGCCGCGACGGGATGGTCTCGACCGTCCAGTTCCGCTGAGCCCGGTTCTGCTGAGCCAGGGCGGGGCGCACCCATGGTAGCCTTCCAGCGTGCCGGCTGAACTCTTCGCCTCGCTCGCCCCGACACCGCTGGCCGAACGGCTGCGGCCCAAGGCGCTGGGCGAGATCCTGGGGCAGGACCATCTGCTGGGGCCTGAGGGACCGCTCGGCCGCATGCTGGCGGCACGCAAGCTCGGCTCGCTGATCCTGTGGGGGCCGCCGGGCTGCGGCAAGACCACGATCGCCCGCCTGCTCGCCGAAGCGACCGACCTGCACTTCGAGCCCTTGTCGGCCGTCTTCTCCGGCGTCGCCGACTTGCGGCGCGTCTTCGAGGCCGCCCGCCAGCGCCGCAAGGATGGCAAGGGCACGCTGCTGTTCGTCGACGAGATCCATCGCTTCAACCGGGCGCAGCAGGACGGGTTCCTGCCCTACGTCGAGGACGGCACCGTCACGTTGATCGGCGCCACGACGGAGAACCCGTCCTTCGAACTGAATGCGGCACTCCTGTCGCGCTGCCAGGTCCTGGTGTTGCGCCGCCTCGACGATACGGCGCTGGGTACGCTGCTGACGCGTGTCGAGGAAGCCCTGGGGCGTCCTCTGCCGGTCGATGAAGCCGGCCGTCAGGCATTGTTCGCCATGGCCGACGGCGACGGCCGCTACCTGATCGGAATCGCCGAGCAACTGGCGCAGCTCAAGGACAAGGGGCCGGTGCCGCCGTCGCGGCTGGCGACGCTGCTACAGAAGCGGGCGCCGCTCTACGACAAGGCGCAGGAAGCGCACTACAACCTGATCAGCGCGCTGCACAAGTCGTTGCGCGGATCGGATGTCGATGCCGCGCTCTACTGGTTCGCCCGCATGCTCGATGGCGGCGAGGACCCGAAGTACATCGCCCGGCGGCTGGTGCGCTTCGCCGTCGAGGATATCGGCATGGCCGATCCGCAGGCGCTGACGCAGACCCTGGCGGCCTGGGAAACCTACGACCGCCTGGGCTCACCCGAAGGCGAACTGGCGATCGCGCAGGCTGTGATCTATCTCGGCACCGCGCCGAAATCGAATGCGGGCTATGTCGCCTTCGGCGCCGCCAAGCGCGCCGCCAAGACCCACGGCTCGCTGACGCCGCCCATGCACATTCTCAATGCGCCGACCAAGCTCATGAAGGAGATCGGCTACGGCAAGGGCTACGAGTACGACCACAATGCCGCCGATGGCTTCTCCGGCCAGAACTATTTCCCCGACGGCATGGCGCGCGAGGAGTTCTATCAGCCGGTCGAACGCGGCTTCGAGCGCGAGATCCTGAAGCGCCTCGAATACTGGAAGAAGCTGCGGGAGAAGAAGCGCTAGGGCTTCTGCATCGCCCGGGCGACGCGGCGGTCGCGACCGTAGACGTCATCCCGGAAGACCGGCACGCCATCGGCATTGGCGGTCACCGTGCGATAGGTCACGTAGAGCGTGACCTGCTCGGGGAAGGTGTAGTGCGCCTGCTGGCCCGCTTCGATCACCGCCCGCACGCGGTCCTTGCTGAAGCTGTTCTTGCCGTTGAACACCTTCTCGACGAAGTCGAGCGGGTTCTGCAGGCGTATGCAGCCGTGGCTGAAGTTGCGGCTGCCTTCGGTGAACAGCCAGCGGCTCGCCGTGTCGTGCATGTAGATGCCGTACTTGTTGGCGAACGGAAAGAAGATGTAGCCCAGGGCGTTCCCCGCGCCGGGGTCCTGGCGGATGCGATAGGGGAAAGCCTTGGGATGGATCGAGTGCCAGTCCACGCTGTACGGATCGAGCTCGGTATCGTCGCTCCAGTTCGCGAAGATCTTGAAGCCGCTGGCGGCCAGCGCGCTGGGGTCGCGGCGTAGCATCGGCAGGTACTCCTCGCCGGAGATCGAGGTCGGCACCGTCCAGAACGGATTGGTCTGGAAGCCGCGCATGATCGACTGGATCTCGGGCGTCGGATCCTTCGGCGTGCCGACGATGACCAGGCTCTGGAAGGCAAGCTTGCCTTCGTCGACGAAGATCATCGAATAGTCGCCGGTATTCACGAAGACATAGCGGCTGCCGAGATCCGCGGGCAGCCAGCGCCGGCGCTCGAGATTGGCGACGATCTGCTCGATACGCTCGTCGATGGTCGTGTTCAGCGACCGGATGGTCTTGGCGCCGATGACGCCGTCGACCGAGAGGCCTTTCATTTCCTGATACGACTTGATCAGGCCGACCAGCGCATCGTCGTAGAGGTCGGCCACTGCGCCGGCGGCCGGTTCGGGGACGGTGAAATCGAGTTCGGCGAGACGCTTGCGCAGCATGCTGACGCGCGGATCGATCATGCCGGGCTTCAACGCCTGGCCGTCGGGGATCGGGGTGAAGCTGACCTTGCCGCGCTTGTCGCGCCATGTCGCCAGAGCCTTCTGCAAGGCCGGGTAGTCCCCCTTGGGCGGCAAGGAATCGAGATAGGCGGCAAAATCGGTGGCCTCGGCCGCGGCCTTCAGGAGGTCGGCCTTCTCGACCTTGCGCTGGATGATGTCGATATCCTTGTCGACGCGATTGGCGCGGACACGGCCGGTTGAGACGTCGCTCGCATAGGCGACGAAAGCCGCCGTCAGCAAAGCCTCGGCTGCTGCCTGATCGGCGCCGGGCGCCAGTGCCTTCTCGACCTCGGCGAGTCCATACCAGGCGGGGTCGAGCCCATGGTCGGAAGCGGAGCGCAGGGCCTTCAGCAGGGCTTCGGAGCGGGCGGTGGCGGCTCCTGATCCGGTCCACAGCAGGTTGGTGGCGTAGGTGGAGGAGGTCCCCATGAGGGACGACACGAGCGCCAGAGCAACGGCGAGAAAGTAGGAGCGAATCACACCGGAGGTATAGCTGCGAACGCTTGATTCGTCTATCGGTCCGCGAAGCCGTGAACCCTCAGAAAGTCAATAAAATCAGTACTTGCGCGTTGCTTTAGAGCCACAGTCCCGCCGCCGGCTCGCGCGCCGCGCGTGACGCAATGCAGTCGCGCCCATGCCTGGAATTCCGGTTCGCTCAACGACAGGCCGAGGGAGGGCACGAAGTGGCGCCCGTCATCCTCGATGAAGTTCCGGCAGCACGACCAGTTCTCGGCGTCCTTGATGTCGAAGACCGGCCCGATCGATTCCCAGCCATGATGGGCGGCGCCATAGACTTTCACCTTGATGCGCTCGTTGCCGGCGGTCCGCATGCGGAAGGCGTACTCCACGGCGAGTTCTGCCGGCGTGTAGTCGTCGCGCGCCGCCAGCATCAGGAACATCGGCCGGCCATGCGTGGTCGCGTCGCGATGCTGCGCCGTGGCGCCAGGACAGATCGCGACATGCAGGTCGAAGAGGTGAGGGAAGCCGTTGCGCCAGCGCTGGCGCACGGCGATGGCGGCATTCAGCGTCGCGACGCCGCCCTTGGAAACGCCCATGATTCCGATTCGCGCCGGATCGATGCGCGGATCGCGGCGCAACAGCGCAAGAGCTGCAAACGCGTCGCCCTCCATCTGGGCGGCGGAGACCAGGGTCTGGTCGGCGACGGTACGCCGCACGCCCCGCCCGGTGAAGCTGTCGATGATCAGCGCCGCGACGCCCGCCTGATTGAGGAGATCGGCGTAGTAGTGCTCGCGGTGACGCTGGACGCCGGCGCTGCTGGTCAGGAGCACCATGCAGGAGGAGGGACCAGCCGCCCGCTCGGGCAGATGGAGGCTTGCGCTCAATGTCGCGGGCCGGCAGGCCGCGGGATGGTCGAACGTCAGCGTATCGAACGACACCGATTCCATGGACCCTGTTTAGCTTGTCCCTTAGGTTGCGCGCCATGAGCGATCGCCCCGCCGCCGGCAGCACCCGTGTCCAAACCGGGGCCCAGACCCGGGCCCAAGTCCAGCTTCGCGCCGTCTCCGACGATGAAGCGGGGCTGCGCCTGGATCGCTGGTTCCAGAGGCATTTTCCCGAGCTGAGCCACGGCGCGCTGCAGAAGCTCCTGCGCACCGGCCAGGTCCGGATCGACGGCAAGCGTGCCGAGGGCAAGGATCGTGTCGAGCCGGGCCAGTCCATCCGCCTGCCGCCCGGCGTCTCGACGTCGCCCGCTCCCAAGCCGCGGGCGGAGCGGACGGTTCCGGTGGTTTCCGATCGCGATGCGGCGGAAATCCAGCGCATGGTGATCCATCGCGACGACCATGTGATCGTCCTCAACAAGCCGCCGGGGCTGGCGGTCCAGGGCGGCAGCGGCACCGAAAAGCATGTCGATGGCATGCTCGATGCGCTGCGTTTCGGCTATGAAGACCGGCCGCGCCTCGTCCATCGGCTGGACAAGGATACGAGCGGCCTGCTGCTGATCGCTCGCACCGGGCAAGCGGCCAAGCGGCTGGCGGAGTCGTTCCGCGACCGCGAGACCGAGAAGCTCTACTGGGCGGTCGTCGTCGGCGTGCCGCCGCGCAAGGAAGGCACGATCGACTTGCCGCTCGCCAAGCGACCCGGAGCCCGCGACCGCGAGCTGATGCAGGTCGACGAGGAAAACGGCCAGAAGGCGCTGACTCATTTCCGGGAGATCGACAGGATCGGCAAACGCGCCGCCTTGCTTGCGCTCTGGCCGCGCACCGGCCGCACGCATCAGCTTCGCGTACACTGTGCCGAAATCGGTTGTCCGATCCTCGGCGATCGCAAGTACGGCGGCGAGGAAGCGCTGCTGGCGGCGGTCGCCGATGCGCGGCGTCTCCACCTTCACGCCCGTCGGCTGACGCTGCCGCATCCTTCGGGCAGAGGTGAACTGAGGGCCGAAGCGGAGCTGCCACCTCACTTCCGCCGCACCGTTGAGGCATTGGGCTTCTCTACGGACGGTGTTTGAGCGAGAATCGGGCGGCATGCGGATTCCCTGGAGGCGGCTCGCCTGGATTGTGGCAGCAGCGGTGCCGATCACCGCGATCGGTGGCGTTGTCTGGGTGGCAACGCGCGACCTGTCTCGTTATCAGAGCCGGCTGACCGAACAGATTCGAAAAGTGACCGGCCGCGAGCTCGCGGCGCGCGTGCCGCTGAGCATCAAGTTTGGCAGCGAGCCTGCGATGGTCGCCGAAGGCGTCACCCTCTCGAATGCGCCCTGGGGATCGCGCCCCGACCTGGCCCGCGTGAGGAAGATGACACTCTTCCTCGACCCTTTCTCGCTGCTTCTGGGCGAAGTGAAGATCGGCCGCATCGTGCTGGAAGGCGCCGACATTCTGGTGGAGCGCAACGAGATCGGCGATGCCAACCTCGAGATGCTGCCGCCGCCCGATGGTTCGGGACCGCATCCGGCCGAGAACCGTTCGCTGCGCCTGCGGACCACGCCGGTGTTTCCCTGGATCAACAGGATCGAGGTAAAGGATTCGGTCCTTACGATTTCGGAAGGGGCCGGGCGGCCCCCGGCGGTAATCGAAGTGGCGAATGCCACCTTCAAGTCGCCGGCGCCCAACCAGACGCTGCAGGTCGAAGGTCATTTCTCCGCCCCGCAAGCCGTTCCGCTCGAACTCACAGGCACGGCCGGTTCGTTCGACGGCTGGATGCGCGGCCTGCCCGGCAATATCGACCTGCAGGGTAGCTTTGGCGGTGGAAAGATCGCCATCAAGGGCGGTGTGGGCGTGAAGGGGACCAGCCTTCAGATCAACGCCGATGGTCCCGATGTCTCGGTTCTGGGCCCCTACGTCCGGCTGCCCGTGCCGGCCGGCGGACCTTATTCGATAAACACCAAGGCCTCGACGCAGCGCAACGGATTCAAGGTCGAGGTGCAGACCCTCAAGATCGGTTCGAGCGAGATGGTCGGCGAGGCGCTCTTCCGCCACGACCGCAAGGGCACTGCGACCATTGCGGTGAATGCCGATATCAGCCGCCTGGATGTCTCGGAGTTGCGCGCACCGCCCGTCGTTGCCGCACCGCCGGCGGCGACCTCGCCCGTGCAGCAGAGGCTCATTCCATCCATGCCCTTTTCGGCAAGCTGGCTCGGCCGGTCGGCTCTCTCGGTCACGGTCCGGCTGGGCGAGGTGGTAGGCCTCGGCGCAAAAATGCAGAACGCCTCGGTCACCCTGTCGTCGGGCGAGACGCGGTTCACGTTCAGGGCGGCGGGAACGGTCGGCGGTGGCTCGGCCGGCGTCGACCTCGTCTACGATCCGGCGGGGCGGCTCGGGCAGACGACCCTGACGGCGTCGGCCAATCGGGTTTCGCTGGGGGAACTCTCCTCGCTGCTGGGCCTCGATCTCGGCCTGCGCGACGCCGTCGCCGATATCGATCTGCGCCTGCGCGGCAGTGGCCGCACGACGCGAGATGCATTGAACTCGGCCAGCGGTTCGGTCGACATCGCGATCGCCAAGGGCGTTTGGCCGCGTAATCAACTGACGAGCTGGCCGCCGGAGACCCAGCAGCTTCTGGGCGGGAGCGATGCCGGCGTGCCGTTCAATTGCATCGCTGGCCGTTTCGAGGTGAGCAGCGGTGTCGCCAACCTCCGGCGGATCGTCGTCGATACGCCGCGGGCGGTGCTGATCGGCGGCGGCTATGTCCAGATGAGGACCGAAGGGTGGGAGTTCATCGTCGCGCCGGAAGCGCGTGATGCCCAGGGGGCCGCGCTTGCCTCGCCGATGCGCATCAAGGGCGGCGCCGGGCGCCCCACGGCGAGCGCGCTCGAACCCGGTCTTTCCAAACTGTTGGTGGGCGGTGGCCCGATACCAAGCCTGGTCGCACAGCTCGCGCAGGCGGCGCGCCAGGCCGGTGCAAACGCTTGCGCGGTGTTGGCGCCGAGGCTGGAAGCGCTGCGTCCGGGCCTTCGGGCGCAGCTTCCGGTTCCTTCATCCGACGTGCGGCAACGGTCGGGTCGCCCGACGCACTCCCAGACTCCCCGTCCGCAGCGCAGTCAGAGCCGCTGACATCGGCCCGTGTCCCCGTCCGGGGGTCTTGTCGTCGGCAGGGGCAGGCGTGTAATCCCGTCGCCACATGCGGAGCCGGGGAAACGGGATTTCGCATCGTGGCCCCTGACTCTGAACCAAGCCGAGCTGGATGAAGCGCTTCTACAAGGAAACGGCGGTCGACGCTTGCGACGGTGGCTTTCGCGTGCTGCTCGACGGCAGGCCCATGCGGACGCCGGCCAAGGCCGTGCTGGTCGTGCCGACGCGCGCCCTGGCCGAGGCCATCGCCGGCGAATGGGCGGGCGTGCCTGAGAAAGCGGAAATCAAGACCGGCCTCCTGCCGTTGACCCGTCTTGCCGCGACCGGCCTCGATCGTGTGCCGGGCCAGCGCGAGCAGGTGATCGACGACACCGCCAAGTATGCCGGTTCCGACCTGCTGTGTTATCGCGCCGTCGCACCGACGAGCCTGGTCGAGCACCAGATGGCGACGTGGCAGCCGCTTCTCGACTGGGCGGCCGAACGCTACGGCGCGCGGCTTACCGTGGTCGAAAGCATGTCGTTCGTGGAACAGCCTGCCGAAGCGCTTGCCGCGCTGCGGGCGGCCGTGGCGGCGCATGGCGATATGGCGCTGTCCTCGCTCTACAATCTCACGCACATCGCCGGCTCGCTGGTCGTGGCGCTTGCTGTCGCGGAGCGACGCCTCACGGCGGAGGAGGCGTTTGCGGCCGCCCAGCTCGACGACCTCTATCAGGTCGAGCGCTGGGGCGACGATCCCATCGCGGTCGAGCGGCGGACCGGCGTGCGCAACGACATCGCGGCAGGCGCCCGGTTCCTCGAACTGCTGGAAGGCACGCGGCTGCGCACCAGGGGGGAAGCATGACGCCAGGCAGGAAGTTTCGCGACGTGCTTGCGAAGAAAGGGCTCGTCGAGGCCATGGCATCGCACAGCCCGCTCTCGGCCATGCTTGCCGCGGAAGCAGGCTTCGACGCGATCTGGGCCAGCGGCTTCGAGCTGTCGGCGATGTACGGCGTGCCGGATGTCAGCGTCGTGTCGATGACCCAGCATCTCGACATGACGCGGGCCATGGCGGATCGCTCCGGCCTGCCGGTGGTGGCCGATATCGACACCGGCTTCGGCAACGCCATCAACGTGCTCTATGCCGTCGAGCAGTACGAGCGCGCCGGCGCCGCCGTGATCGTGATGGAGGACAAGAGCTTCCCCAAGGTCACCAGCCTGATCGCCGGTGGCCGCCAGGACATGGTCCGCATCGAGGAGTTCCAGGGCAAGATCGAGGCGGCGCGCGCGGCGCGGCGCGATCCCGACCTGGTGATCGTTGCACGCACGGAAGCGCTGATCGCGGGCCTCGGCCAGGAAGAAGCGCTGAAGCGGGCTCGGGCCTACGAGGCGGCGGGCGCCGACATGATCCTGGTGCACTCCAAGCAGAAGACGCCGGACGAGATCGAGGCGTTCGTGCGCGCCTGGGATGGCAAGGCGCCGATCGCGCTGGTGCCGACGGCTTATCCGCAGATGACGGTGGCGCGCGTGAAGGAGCTGAAGAAGGTCGGCCTGCTGATCTGGGGCAACCATGCAATTCGCGCGTCGGTGGGCGCGATGCGGGCGACCTTTGCGCAGATCCGCAAGGAGGGCGGCATCCATGGCGTGGAAAGCCGGATCGCCACGGTCGACGAGGTTTTCGAACTACAGGGTATGAGCGCGGTCAAGGACAACGAGAAGCGTTTCCTCCGCTAGACGCGGTCGCGATATTGGCCGAAAACTGCTGGCAAGGGGCCGGAGATACGAATGCAGAAGATGTTGGAAGAACTCGAACTGAGGCGTGCCGCGGCGCGCCAGGGCGGCGGCGCAAGGCGCGTCGAGGCGCAGCATGCCAAAGGCAAGCTGACGGCGCGGGAGCGCATCGACGCGCTGCTCGATCCGGGCTCGTTCGAGGAATACGACATGTTCGTCGAGCATCGCTCGATCGACTTCGGCATGGAGACGCAGAAGATCCCGGGTGACGGCGTGGTGACCGGACACGGCACCATCAACGGCCGGCTGGTCTATGTCTTCAGCCAGGATTTCACCGTGTTCGGCGGCGCCCTCTCCGGCATGCATGCCGCCAAGATCTGCAAGATCATGGACACCGCCATGAAGGTCGGCGCGCCGGTGCTGGGGCTGAACGACTCCGGCGGTGCGCGCATCCAGGAAGGCGTCGACTCGCTGGCGGGCTATGCCGACGTGTTCCAGCGCAACGTGCTGGCCTCCGGCGTCATCCCGCAGATCTCGATGGTCATGGGGCCCTGCGCCGGCGGCGCGGTCTATTCGCCGGCCATGACCGACTTCATCTTCATGGTGAAGGACAGTTCCTACATGTTCGTCACCGGCCCCGACGTGGTGAAGACCGTCACGCACGAGACGGTCACCCAGGAGGAGCTGGGCGGCGCGCTGACCCACACCCAGAAGTCGGGCGTGGCCGACCTCGCCTTCGAGAACGACATCGAGGCGCTGCTGCAGCTGCGCCGCTTCGTCGACTTCCTGCCCTCGAACAACCGCGAGAAGGCGCCGGTCCGCACCACGCTCGACCCGATCGATCGCGAGGACTTCTCGCTCGACACGCTGGTGCCGGAGAACCCCAACAAGCCCTACGACATCAAGGAGCTGATCCTGAAGGTCGTGGACGAGGGCGACTTCTTCGAACTGTCGCCGGAATGGGCGGCGAACATGGTGGTGGGCTTCGGCCGCATGGCCGGCCGCTCGGTGGGCTTCGTCGCCAACCAGCCGATGGTGCTGGCGGGCTGCCTCGACATCGACAGCTCGCGCAAGGCCGCGCGCTTCGTGCGCTTCTGCGACGCCTTCAACATCCCGATCGTGACCTTCGTCGACGTGCCGGGCTTCCTGCCGGGCACGACCCAGGAGTTCGGCGGCATCATCAAGCACGGCGCCAAGCTGCTCTACGCCTATGCCGAGGCGACGGTGCCGAAGGTGACGGTCATCACCCGCAAGGCCTATGGCGGCGCCTACGACGTGATGGCGTCGAAGCATCTGCGTGGCGACGTGAACTATGCCTGGCCCGGCGCGGAGATCGCGGTGATGGGCGCCAAGGGCGCGGTCGAGATCATCTTCCGCTCCGACATCGGCGACGCCAAGAAGATCGCGGCGCGCACCGAGGAGTATCGCGAGAAATTC
>JAIUOY010000202.1:0-22786 GCA_020160995.1 Pseudomonadota bacterium
AGATCGACGACCGTCCCTCGGCCTTCCGCTATCCGCGCGGCGAGGGGGTCGGCATCGAACTGCCGGCCAAGGGCACACCGCTCGAGATCGGCAAGGGCCGGATCCTGCGCGAGGGCACCAAGATCGCGATCCTGAACTTCGGCGCGCGCCTGCAGGAATGCCTGGTGGCGGCCGAGGATCTCGCCGCCAAGGGCCTCAGCACCACCGTGGCCGATGCGCGTTTCGCCAAGCCGCTCGACACCGACCTGATCCGCCGCCTGGCGCGCGAGCACGAGGTGCTGATCACCATCGAGGAAGGCTCGGTGGGCGGCTTCTCGAGCTTCGTGCTGCAATACCTCGCGACCGCAGGCCTGCTCGACCAGGGCCTGAAGGTCCGCCCGATGGTCCTGCCCGACCGCTTCATCGACCACGCCGCGCCCGCCAAGCAATACGACTGGGCCGGCCTCAACGCCCCCCAGATCGTCGCCACCGCGCTCGCCGCCTTGGGCCAGTCCGCCGAACGCGCGAGGGGCTGAGGGGCGCGCTCATCCTCCGTCATCTCGCGCGGAAGTCGCTCATGCGTCGATTGCGTTCAGTACGCGCATGACGAGGTCTGCGACGTCTCGTTGCCTCAGAATCCGATCGTCGCGAGCCTCTTCGTCTTCGCCGATCTCGAATTTGGCGACGGCGACGGGTCCGATCTTCCGATAACCCTCGGTCTTGTCGTCGTCGGCAAAGTGGCGGCTCAGGATACCGAGGGCCTCGTCTACGACCGCCTTGTGCTTGCCCTGCCGCGCAGCCCGGAACGCCGTGGCGACGGCTTCGAGGCCGCCCTCGTAGTGCCTCAGGCAGTAGACCAGATCGTGGGCATCTTTGCGCTCGTCGCGCTGGTCGACGGCGTAGGCCTTGAGGCAGACGAAGGCAACCAGGTCCGCGTAGCGCAGCGTCACTTCGGCGATGCCGTCGTCGCCCAGGGTTTCGGCTCTTATCGTCTTTGTCCTGTGGTGATCGAAGACGATGCCGGAATGAGGAATGTTGAGGGCCGAGACGCTTCCTCCGTCGGTCGGTAGTTCCATCACCTTGCCACCCGACTTTACCGGATCGTCGGCGAGAAGTTCGACGATGACATTCGTTCCCGCAGCGGCTTCGACGATCCATCGCCAGGAGACCGGCGTATCGTTCCTGTTCGTGCCGCGCCTGAACTTCATCTTTTTGAGATTGTCTTCGAGCGTGTGGTAGGCGTCGGTCTCAGCCAGCATTTGCAGTTGGATAACGATGTCGACGTCGCCGGTGCCGGCATGGTCGGGAATGGCGGGAGGGCGCTTGTCGATGAGATAGCGCGGGGTGAGTCCGCCTACGAGGAAGATCGAGTCGCGCCAGGGCCCGAGGCCGCGGATCAGCGTGACGAGGACGCGCTCGCAGGCCTCGGTGACTCTCTTTTCGTATCCATCGGCTGTCGTCGGCTTGGTCATCTAGATTTTCAGCACTTCGTGTCTCAGATGCTCGGCCATGTCGCGCGATCGCCCTTCGCTGCGCAGGAGATCGAGATAGGTCTGTACGGGGCTGGCCAGCGAAAGCTGCGCCTTTTCCTCCTTGAAGAGGAATTCGCTGCGGGAGGTTGTCTCGATCACGTCGAGG
Organism: Pseudomonadota bacterium; assembly: GCA_020160995.1. GTDB lineage: Bacteria > Pseudomonadota > Alphaproteobacteria > Reyranellales > Reyranellaceae > Reyranella. The sequence continues at coordinate 1,618 of JAIUOY010000202.1, forward strand.
TTCGCCCCCTCGGAAACCGGCCGTGCCTTCAGCTGGTCCATGATCTCGTCGGCGGTAGCGCCGGGCATCATGCGGCAGGCGACACGGGAGACACTGGAAAGGAAGGGAGCATACAGCTGGGCGGCGATGTCCTGCGTCAGGACATATTCGACACGCGCGTCAGCACACAGGTCGGCAAGGCGGTGGGCCAGCGTCGTGCTGTCGTTACCGGACACGTAGAAGCGTCGCCGGGCAAGGGAACGTCTCGATGCGAGAACGTGCGAGCGCCACTCGTCCAGCAATGCTGACGGATTCGAGAGCTGGCGCTCCTTGTTAGGGCCCTGGCCGCGCGACGAAACCCACTCCATCCGTTCGAGGGCCGTGAGGGTCTCGGATGCAGTGCCGGGAGAAACCTCGGCTTTGGTTGAAAGTTCGATGGCGCCGATCCACGCGCGGCGATGGACGAGCAGGGCATGCAGGACCTGCGACCGCTTGTTCGTGAAAAGGGAGCGGATGTTCTTTTTCTGCGCTGCAGGGGCAGGGCGGTCGACGTAGAGATAGGCGCCGGGGGCGGGGACGAAGAGACTTCCTCCCATATCGAAGAAGCCGACGTTCTCGATGCGGAGGAGATCGCGGGCCCCGGTCGAAACTGACTCGGCGGCAACCAAAGGGACGGCGGTTGGCTCCCGATCGTTGGCAAACACATCGCGGGCTTGCCGGAGCCGCCAGAGGATCTGCCTGATATCGCGGGGGTAGACTGTTTGCTTGAGTTCGACGAGGAGCGTGACCGGCTTGCCGGCGATGGCGACGTCGATCTTGGCATCCGACTTAGCGATCCCGTTGAGGGGGTGCTCCGACCGGACCAACGCTGCGCGCACATGTGGCAGGTCCTGGAGCGCTCCCATCAGCGCCGTCAGAACCGCTGTTTCCTGTCGATATTTGTGTTCCTGGTCCATTCTGAATTATTCACTGTGCAGTGAATTTTGCCATTCAACCGAATATGTTGGTATTTGTCAATATTCACTGCGCAGTGAATAATGTCTGGCGTTTCTGGCGTTTCTGGCGTTTCTGGCGTGACGCTGCGCGCGCTCGCCAATCAGCGCGGGTCGATTGGCGTCAGCTTGGGCGCGTGGGCTTCGATGATTTCGGCGGCGCCGAGGCAGAGGTCTTCGCGGAAGCGGCCGGCGACGACCTGCACGCCGACCGGCGTGTTGTTTGCCGCGATACCCGTCGGCACCGAAGCGCAGGGCAGGCCGAGCACCGGCATCGCCAGCAGCGAACGCTGCGCGTCCATCATCGCGGCGATGATCGCTTCGTCTTCTTCGAGGTCCAGCCCGTCGCGAAACGGCAGCACGTGCGACACCGGCGTCACCACGAGGGGGAAGCGGTCGAGGAACAGCGACCACGCGCGCATCAGGGCGAGGCGCGTGCCGAAGCCGTCGAGGATGCCGCCGGCGTCGATCTCCGGCGCATAGCGCAGATGGCCGTCCATGTTGCGCTGGGCAGTCTTGTCGCCGAACTGGCGGACCAGCTCGACCATGCCGCGGCGTTCCTCGCCGACGACGAGGCGGTGCCAGAGATCGGCCGCTTCGCCCAGCCGTGGCGGCTGAGTTTCGACGACGGCATAGCCCGCGTCCTTCAGAGCGCGGCCGGCGGCGCGGATGGCGTCGCTCACTTCCGGCGCGGTGTCGCCAAAGGGATCTGGCACGATTGCCACTTGGACGGGCCGCGGCGGCGCGGGGCCCTGCAACGGCACCGGCACCCAGTTGGGATCGCGCGGATCGGGCGCGGCCATGGCGAGCAGGCCGAGCCGCAGGTCGGCGACGGTACGGGCGAGCGGTCCCTGCACCGACATCATCTGCGCCGTGATCGGACGCTCGGTCTTGCCCGAGGGATTGTAGGCCGGCACGCGGCCGGGCGTGGGCCGGAGCCCCGCGACGCCGCAGGCATAGGCAGGATAGCGGATCGAGCCGCCGAAATCGTTGCCGTGGCCGATGGCGCCCATGCCCGACGCGACCGCCGAGGCCGCGCCGCCGCTCGACCCGCCGGGCGTCAGCGCCGGGTTCCACGGATTGCGCGTCGCGCCATGCAGCGCGTTGTCGGTGAACCAGCGGTGCGAGAAGGCGGGCGTGTTGGTGCGGCCCACGATCACCGCGCCGGCGCGGCGCAGGTTGGCGACGGGCGGGCTGTCCTCGGTCGCGACGACATCGCGGAAGGCTTCGACGCCGTTGGTCGTGGCATGGCCCTTCTGGTCGATGTTCACTTTGACGGTGACGGGCACGCCGTGCAGCGGCCCCAGAGCATGGCCGCTGCGGCGCTGCGCATCGGCGGTGCGCGCGGTGGCCAGCGCTTCGTCGGCCGTGACCTCGACGATGGCGTTGAGCGTCGGATTGACGGCGGCGATGCGGTCGAGCGTCGAGCGGGTGGCTTCCTCGCTCGAAATCGTGCCGCTGCGAATCCCCCGCGCCAGGTCGACCGCCGACCAGCGCCACAGTTCGTCGGTCATCGTCTTCTTCTCCCCCCAAACCCGAAACAAAAAATAACCTCACCCCGAGGAGCCACGCAAAGCGGCGTTCCTCAGGGTGAGGTGGTGTTTCTTCGTTAGTCCTTCGGCTGCGGGACGATGCGCAGGTAGGGCTTCGGGGCCTTCCAGCCGCCCGGGAACTTGGCCTTGGCCTGCTCGTCGGAGACGGCGGGGACGATGATCACGTCTTCGCCCTTCTTCCAGTTCACCGGCGTGGCGACCTGGTGCCGGGCGGTGAGCTGGCAGCTCTCCAGCAGGCGCAGCACTTCGTCGAAGTTGCGGCCGGAACTCATCGGATAGGTGAGCATCGCCTTGATCTTCTTGTCCGGGCCGATGATGAACACCGAGCGCACGGTGGCGTTGTCGGCGGCGGAGCGGCCTTCCGACGTCGTGCCCGAGCCCTCGGGAAGCATGTCGTAGGCGGTCGCGACTTTCAGTTCCGGATCGCCGATCATCGGGAAGGTGACGGCGTGGCCCTGGGTCTCCTCGATGTCCTTCGCCCACTTGGCGTGGTTGGTCACGGGATCGACCGAGAGGCCCAGGATCTTGGTGTTGAGCTTGTCGAACTGCGGCTTGAGGCCGGCCATGTAGCCCAGTTCGGTGGTGCAGACCGGCGTGAAATCCTTGGGATGCGAGAACAGGATCGCCCAGCCGTCGCCGATCCACTTGTGGAACTCGATCGGGCCCTGCGTCGTCTCGGCCTTGAAATCGGGCGCAGTGGAATTGATGCGAAGCGTCATGGCGAAATCTCCTGTTGGTTCGGAAATCGACGGTACGGACACCGACTCAACTCTGCCGGGAGAATCGGGTCAAGCCTCTGCCGGGGACCGGCTCACGCCTTGGAAGGAATCCAGCTCAGCAGGCCCAATCCACCATCGACTTCTACCGTCGTCCCCACGACATAACGGCCAAATCTTTCCGACAGTATTGCGACGGCGACCTGCGCAATGTCGTCCGGCGTGCCGGCGCGGCCGAGTGGGATTTGCGCGACCAGGCTGCCGAGATCGTCGGCGACGAAGCCGCCGCCGGGGATGGCGCCGGGCGCCAGTGCGTTGACCCGGATGCCGTCGGGCGCCAGCACGCGCGCCAGCTCCTTCATCGCCATGGTCATGCCGGCCTTGGCGGCGCTGTAATGCGGCAGGTTGCGCGGCATCAGGCGGTGCTGCGAGGTGACCAGCAGGATGCGGCCCTTGATCCCGGCGTCGCGCATGTGACGGCCGGCCTCGCGCGCCAGGAAGAAGCCCGAGCGCAGGTTGACGTCGAGCATGGCGTCCCACGTCTCCTCGCCGACCGAGAGCGGCGTATCGGCTTCCAGGCGGCGCGGACTGGCGGCATGGACCAGCAGCGAGATCGAGCCCAGCTTTTTCACGGCGCCGTCGAGCAGGGTCTTCCAGCCGTCGCGCTTGGAGAGGTCGCCGGCCAGGAAGTCGATGCCGTCCCCGGCCGGCGGCGGGGCGATGTCGCTGCCGAGGACGGTCGCGCCTTCGGCCTTCAAGGCCTTCGCAATGCCGCGGCCGATCCCGCCGGCGCAGCCGGTGACCAGGGCGCGCTCGCCCTCCAGAAGTTTGGTGCTCATGCCGAATGTTCCCTGCCTCTGTTCCGCATCGGTCATTTTGGCAATGTTTGCCGACATCGGTCCGCCCTATAGTAGCAGGGCGTTCGAGCATCTTTGACCGGGAGAAATGAAGATGTTGAGGGGCTTTCTGAGACTGGTGCTCGTCGGCGGTATCGGCATGGCGGGGGCGGCCTGCGTGGACGACGGCAATCCTCCGCCGCGCTACTACCCGCCGGCACAGCCGACCTACTATCAGCCGCAACCGACGTACTATAACAACCAGTACTATCGGAACGACGGCTACACGACCGTGACCGTGACGAACCGCGGCCAGAACGGCTATCGCGACGATGTCGTTCAGCAGCGCGTGCCCTGCGGCAGCCAGTATTACGACGGCTACCGTCAACGAACCGCACGGTGCTGATCGCACTGTCGGGCGAGCGTCGCGCCGCGGCGCTGCCCACGATGACGCAAGCGTAGGCATCGAGTGGCAAAGACACGGTTGGACGTGGCGCTGGTGGAGCGGGGGCTCGCCGAAACGCGCGCCGCAGCGCAGCGCCTCGTCATGGCAGGCCTCGTCTTCTCGGGCGAGCGCCGGCTCGACAAGGCGGGGCAGGCGGTGGCCGGCGAAACGCCGCTGGAAGTGCGCGGCCAGCCGCATCCCTATGTCTCGCGCGGCGGGCTGAAGCTCGAACGCGCGCTCGACGTCTTCGCCATTCCCGTCGAGGGCCGCATCGCGCTCGATGTCGGCTCCTCGACCGGCGGCTTCACCGACTGCCTGCTGCAGCGCGGCGCGGCCAAGGTCTATGCCGTCGATGTCGGGACCAACCAGCTCGCGTGGAAGCTGCGCACCGATCCGCGCGTCGTCTCGATGGAGAAGACCAACATCCGCGATATCACGCGCGCCGAGATTCCCGATCCCATCGAGCTGATCGTCTGCGACGCCTCGTTCATCGGCCTGCGCACCGCGTTGCCCGCGGCGCTGGCGCTCGCGGCTCCCGGCGCGCACCTCGCCGCGCTGATCAAGCCGCAGTTCGAGGTCGGCAAGGGGCGCGTGGGCAAGGGCGGCATCGTGCGCGATCCCGCGCTGCACGACGAGGTACGTGCGACGATCTCGACCTGGCTCGCCGAACAGCCCGGCTGGACCGTGCTCGGCACCACCGACAGCCCCATCGAAGGCGCGGAGGGCAACAAGGAATTTCTGATCGGCGCGCGGCGTCAATGAGCGGCTCGCAGCCTCTCTGAAAACGGGCTACAGAAGGGCCTTCAGCTTCTGGCGCGTGTCGCCAAGAACAGGAGGCTCCCGTGGGCAGCTCGCGCAGCCATTGGGAAGACGTTTATGCCACCAAGGCCGAGACGGCGGTGAGCTGGTATCAGCGCCATCCGGTGCGCTCGCTGCAGATGATCGCGGCGGCAGCGCCGGATCGCACGGTGCCCGTGATCGATATCGGCGGCGGCGCTTCGACCCTGGTCGACCATCTGCTGGCCGAGGGCTTCGGCGATATTACGGTTCTCGACGTGGCGAAGGCCGCTCTCGCGAAATCGAAAGCGCGGCTCGGCGCGGCAGGGAGTGCGGACGCGCGCAAGGTGTCGTGGATCGTGGCCGACATCACGCACTGGAAGCCGCCGCGGCATTATCGGGTCTGGCACGATCGCGCGGTGTTCCACTTCCTGACCGACAGTGCTGGCCAGGATGCCTATATCGCCGCGCTCGAAGCGGCCACCGAGCCCGGCGCGACGGCGATCATGGCGACCTTCGCGCTCGACGGCCCCGAGAAGTGCAGCGGCCTGCCGGTGCAGCGATACAGCCCGCAGACCCTGGCGGCGCGGCTGGGGCGTTCGTTCCGGTTGATCGACGAGGCGCGGGAAACCCACAGGACTCCCGGTGGATCGGAGCAGCACTTTTCCTACGCCGTGCTGCGCCGCCTCTAGGGATCGTAGGGTGCCTTGAGGATGCGGATGAACTCCGGCCTGACCCAGCGCATCGGCCCGATGCCCTGACCGGCCAGCAGGCCGATACTGTCCTGCGTCGCGTCGGCGGTCTGGAACAGGTTGGCCGTGCTGTTGTCGGCGGGCCAGACCATCGCGGCGGTGGAGTTGTACGGATTGATCCACGAGTCGAGCTTCACGACCGGGACGCCCTGCTGGAAGGGGTCGACGTCTCCGTAGCCGATCTCAGCCTCGTTCGAGATTTCCCAGTCCACGTCCTTTGTCTGCCACGACCCGAACTGGAAATAGCTCACCTTCTCCGGCGGCCAGAGATAGTAGAAGCGCGGCTTCATGCCGGCGGGGACGCTCAACAGTTCCTTGCTGAACATCTTGTCGTCGAAGCCCAGCCTGCCGCTGAACCGGATGCGCACCAGCTTCTCCTTGCCGGGAACGAAGGTGGCCAGTCCGGCGATGGTCGTGCCGAACGGGAGTCGCAGCCGCTTGATGTCCATCGGCTCCTTGGGCTTCAGCCAGATCCTGTCGCCGACATCGGATCGGCCGGGCGCCATCCGGATCTGCGATTGGGCGTCGCGCAACGCCTCGTCGATGTTGATGCCATAGCCGACCTGGATGCTCTGGAAGACCGTTACCGTGTCGATGGCGCTCTCGGCATCGCCCTTGGCCTTGGCGTAGGAAATCAGAACCAGCGCACCGAGCTGGGGATCGGCCGCGAGCCGTCGCGTGACTTCGGGCAGCCAGCGCGACTTCCATTCCCTTTCGAAGCGCTCGGCCTGGATGGAGCCGTTGATCTTCTGAAGAATGAAGTCGACGCCCTGGAAGGCAAGCGTCGCGCCCTGGAACTTGGCGTCGCCGCGCATGTTGGGGCCGTTTTCCACCACAGGCTCGATGGGCTTTCCGACGTCGGCCGTTATCGTGGCCGTTCCCGTCTTGGATCCACCGCCGCCGCCCGAACCGGGCGCGCCGCCTTTGCCGGGGGTGGGCTTGGGCGGGTTGTTCTGCATGAAGCTGAAGGGCTTCAGGCCCATGAGCCGCCGGGCCCGGGCGATGTCTTCCGTGCCGCTCGCTGCCTTGAGCGTCTTGCTCTCGGTGGCAAGCGTGACGCCGAGATTTTCGGCGCGCTTGCCGAACGGCCCGTCGAGGGTCCAGAGGCGGGCCTTCAGCGCCTTCGCCTCTCCCGCGACGAACGCATCGCCCGGCGTCTCCTTGGACTTTCCGCCGCCATACTCCTTGACCCTCCCGAGCTTTCCCGGCTGCGGATCGTAGGCGATGTTGTCGGCATAGAAATCCGCGCGATCCTTGAGGCTGCCCGGCATGGCGGAGGCGGGCGCCGTCGATATCTTCAGGTCCTGCAGCAGCTTCTCGTAGCCCATGCGCAGGTGCACCGGCGAATCGCGCACGAGTTCGTTGTAGGCGGCGCGCGAGATGTAGACCTGCTCGCCCGAGGCCAGCATGCGCTTCAGGGCTTCGGCGACGGCGACGTTGCCGCGTGCAACCTCGGTGATGACGTTCTTGTCGAGGAGAATGGTCACGTTCGACTCCTCGCGGACGAAGGCGTGGGCTCTCGATCAGACCGAACAGGAACCTGTTCCGGCGGCAGCGTGTTCCAGATCGCAGGCCGGTTCAACGATCAAACGGGGAGGGGCTGGCTGCCCCTTCGATGTCAGCGAACGGCTTTCGTGATCCGGAACTTGTTGTTGTCGGCCAGGGTCTCGAAGCTGGCGAAGTTCGCCTTGAGCGTGGGCTCGTAGGGCAGACCGCGATTGGCCACCATGTAGAGCCGGCCGCCGGGCTTCAGCGCGCGCGACGCGGCCTCGATGATCTGCTGGCCGAGCGACGGCGTGGCGGCGCGGCCGCTGTGGAAGGGCGGATTGCAGACGATGGCGTCGTAGGTCGCGGGCGAGGCTTCGGTCACGAGGTCGAGCCAGTGGAACTTCGCACGCGCGTCGGTGATGTTTGCCTCGGCGGCTTCGAGCGCACGATGCTCGGCGTCGATGCAGTCGATGGTCGCGATGCCGGGACAATGCGCCAGCACATGCCGCGCGAGGAAACCCCAGCCGCAGCCGAAGTCAGCGACCGCGCCCGCGAGATCGTTCGGCAGGTGCTGGACGAGCAGCGCGGAGCCGTCGTCGATGCGGTCCCAGGAGAAGAGGCCGGGCTGGCTCTGCCATGAACCGTCGCCGACCGGCTGCAAGGTGGCGAGCTGGCGCCAGTAGTCGGGCGGGGCGCGTTCGCCCTTGGCGAACCAGAAGACGCGGCTATGGAACTTGAACAGGCTGCGCGCGCCGTCGAACGCCTTGCCGACGTTCTTCTCCAGGCTCGCGGCGCCGTCTTCGTTGGCGCCGGCGCAGGCCAGCACGCCGCCGGGCACCAGCAGGTCCCAGGCGCGCGCGATGTTGGCGAAGTTCTCTTCCTTGTGCTTGGTCAGCAGCACGAGGCCCTGTCCGTAGCCGTCGCCGCCGGGAAGAGGGGGGAGGCGCGGCACGACCTTCCAGTGCGCGCGCTTGAGGCGCAGGAACTCCGGCCGCAGCGACTGCTCGGCATCGACATCGCCCAACGCGCCCGGCTCGGCGCGCATCAGGAACGTGCGTCCTTCCGGCGGCGTCAGCGCGCCGGTCTCGAAAGCATAGGCGAGCGCCCGCCCGGCCTGGCTCATGAGGAAAATCTCCGCGATCCGGATGGACTGATTGTCATCCTGAGCGCAGCGAAGGATCTCATTCCGGTTGCTCCACCAATGGCGGGCGGCGATGAGGTCCTTCGCTTACGCTCCAGCGCGGAGGCTACTCCGCGCGAGACGACAGAGGTGTCTTAAGGCACCAGCACCGCGCGGCCCATGATGAGGCCCTTGCGCAGTTCCTGCAGCGTGGCGTCGGCCTCGTCGAGCTTGCGCTTGATGACCGGCACGGGCGTCACCTTGCCGCCGGTCACGAGGTCCATCATCTCCTTCATCTCGGCCGGGCTGCCGGTGACGGAGCCCACGATCTGGCAGCCGGTGAAGGCGAACATCGGCAGCGGGATCGAGAAGGTGCCGCCGAACAGGCCGACGATGATCAGCCGGCCGCCGCGGCCCAGCGCCTTCAGGCCGAACTGCGCCGAGCTTTCCGCGCCCACGAAGTCGATGGCCGCACCGACGCCGGTGCCGCCGGTCAGTTCGAGGATCTGCTTGCGCGCATCCTTGTCGCGCGGATCGAAGGCCGCGACCGCGCCGTTCTCCAGCGCGAGCTTGCGCTTGTTCTCGTCGATGTCGGCCACGATCGGCTCATGGCCCAGCACGGACTTCGCAAAGCGCACGCCCATCAGGCCGACGCCGCCGGCGCCGATGACGAGGATCGGCTTGCCGCCGTCCTGGCCCTGCGCCTTCTTGACCGCGCCGAACGCCGTGATGCCCGAGCAGGCATAGAGGCAGGCCAGTTCCACCGGCAGGTTGCCGTAGGGATAGAGATATTTCGCATGCGGCACGAGGACATGGTCGGCATAGCCGCCGTCGTTGTTCACACCGAGTGCACGCGGGGTCGGGCAGAGATGTTCGATGCCGCTGGTGCAGTACCAGCACTTGCCGCAGCCGATCCAGGGATAGACCACGGCGTTGTCGCCGACCCTGGCGCCCTTCGCCTCGGGGCCGACGGCGACGACTTCGCCCACGATCTCGTGGCCCATGGTGCGCGGCGGATTCATGGTCTTCTGCGTCGACACCTTGTTGCCGCCGCCCATGTCGAAGAAGCCTTCCCACAGGTGGACGTCGCTGTGGCAGACGCCGGCGGCGGTGATGCGCACCAGCACTTCCGTGCCCTGCGGGGTGGGGTTCGTCTCCTCGACCTTCTGCAGCGGCTTGCCGAATTCGACGACCTTGTAGCTCTTCATGGCGCAACTCCCGTGACTTCTTCCGACGTCAGCATAGAGCATGTAGCGGCCGTTTGTGCTACGGCTGCGGCAACAAGAATTGCCCGGAGGGGATGCCGTCCGGCTGAAGAGCGCCGCTTTCGTCCGCGGTCTTCTTCTCGCCCGCGTCGCGAGCCCGTCCTACAGTCGGGACAAAGACGTTTGGGGAGTGAGAAGCTCATGAGCAAGTACGGTATCGGCCAGCCGGTGTTGCGTTTCGAGGACCCGCGCCTGTTGCGCGGACAGGGCCGCTACATCAACGACGTGAACCTGCCCGGGCAGGCCTATGCCGTGTTCGTCCGCTCCCCGCATGCGCATGCCAAGATCAACGGCATCGACACGGCCGCCGCGGCCGAAGCGCCCGGCGTGCTCGCGGTCTATACCGGCCACGACGTGGTGGCCGACGGGCTCGGCATGCCCAAGGCCAACATGCCGAGGAAGCGGCCCGACGGTAAGCCGATGTACGCGCCGCAGCGGCCGGCGCTGGTCACGGACCGCGTGCGCTATGTCGGCGATCCCGTGGCGATGGTCGTGGCCGCCACCCTGGCCGAAGCCAAGGATGCCGCCGAGCTGGTCGAGATCGACTACGAGGCGATCCCCTCGGTGACGCTCACCGAAGATACGGTGAAGCCCGGCGCGCCGGCGGTGTGGGACGACTGCCCCGACAACATTTCCAACTTCGTCGAGCGCGGCAACAAGGCCGCCACCGACGAGGCGATCAAGGGCGCGGCGAAGGTCGTCAAGCGGCGCTATGTCATCACCCGCGTGCATGCCCAGTACATGGAACCGCGCGGCACGCTCGGCACCTACGACCAGGGTGAGGATCGCATGATCCTCTATGCCGACGTGCAGTATCCCCATCGCGTGCGCAACATGCTGGCGCAGAACGTGTTCAAGGTGCCCGAGAGCAAGATGCGCGTGATCGCCCAGGACGTGGGCGGCGGCTTCGGCACCAAGGGCTGGCAGTATGTCGAGCACCGGCTGACGCTCTGGGCGGCGCGCAAGCTGCTGCGGCCGGTGAAGTGGACCTGCGAGCGCTCCGAGGCGGTGATGGCCGACGAGCACGGCCGCGACAATGTCGGCGAGATCGAGCTGGCCCTCGACAAGGACAATAGGTTCGTCGCGCTGCGCCTCAACATGCTGGCCAATATCGGCGCCTATGTCGGGTCGGATCGAAACCTGCTGTCGCCCTTCGGCATGATCGGCACCGTGCTGGGCGTCTACAGGATTCCCAAGGCCTACATCAACGTGGTCGGCGTGCTGTCCAACACCAACCCGACGGCGCCCTATCGCGGCGCCGGGCGGCCGGAGGCGATCTATCTGATCGAACGGCTGATCGACGATGCGGCGCGCGAGCTGGGCGTCGACCGGGTGGAGCTGCGGCGCAAGAACCTGCTGCCGGAATCGGCGCTGCCCTATCAGAGTCCGGTCGGGCCGTTCTACGACTGCGGCGAGTTCGAGAAGAACATGGACATGGCGCTGAAGCTGGCCGACGTGGCGGGCTATGGTGCGCGCGCCGAGGAGTCGAAGAAGCGCGGCAAGCTGCGCGGGCTCGGCATCATCAACGCCATCGAACAGGCGGCCGGCACGGCGCAGCCGGAATATGCCGAGATCCGCTTCAACCCCAGCGGCACGGCGGCGCTGCTCATGGGCACCAAGAACCAGGGCCAGGGCCACGAGACGATGTTCAAGCAGATCCTGAACGAGCGGCTGGGCATCGACCCGGCCGACGTGCAGTTCATCGACGGCGACACCGACCGCGTGGCCTTCGGCATGGGCACCAACGGCTCGCGCTCGACGGTGCTGGGCGGCTCGGCGCTGTTCCTCGCCGCCGGCAAGGTGATCGAGAAGGGCAAGAAGTTGGCCGGCCATCTTCTGGAAGCCGGCGAGCAGGATATCGAGTTCGCCGACGGCACCTTCACCGTCAAGGGCACCGACAAGTCGGTGCCGCTGAAGCAGGTGGCGATGGCGGCGTTCAACCCGACCAAGTGGCCCAAGGGCGGCTTCGAGGGCGGGCTCTACGAAAATGCGACCTTCCTCGGCGAGAAGGACACCTATCCCAACGGCTGCCATATCTGCGAGGTCGAGATCGATCCCGAGACCGGCGAGGTCAAGCTCGATCGCTATGCCGTGGTCGACGACGTGGGCACGGTGATGAACCCGATTGGCCTGAAAGGCCAGATCCATGGCGGCGTGGCGCAGGGCGTCGGCCAGATCCTGGGCGAGCAGGTCGTGTGGGACCGCGAGAGCGGCCAGCTGCTCACCGCCAGCTTCCTCGACTACACGATGCCGCGCGCCGACACGATGTGCAGCATGGAGATCAAGTCCAACCCGGTGCCGACCAAGTACAATCCGCTGGGCGCCAAGGGCGCGGGCGAGGCGGGCACCGTGGGCGCCATGCCGGCGGTGATGAACGCCGTGCTCGACGCGCTGGCGCCGCTCGGCGTCAAGGACGTCGCCATGCCCGCCAGCGCCCACAATGTCTGGCGCGCGATCCAGGCGGCGGGGAAATGAACGTTGGTGAGCTAGTTCTTTCTCCTCCCCCGTCAACGGGGGAGGTGCCTCGTCTCACGAGGCGGAGGGGTCATGACCCCTCCGGCCCTGCGGGCCACCTCCCCATTTGAATGGGGAGGGGAATATGAAGGGAGCGAGGAAGGAGTAACCATGGGCCAGATCGTCGGTGCCGCCATCGTTTCGCACCATCCGGGGCTGGTGCAGCCCAAGGAGGTGCGCGTGCAGCGCGGCAACGGGCGGGACTCCGATCTCGTCGAAGGCTTCGACCGGGTGCGGGAGAAGATCGACGCCGTGAAGCCCGACACCTTCGTGCTGTTCGACACGCACTGGATCACGACCTCCATGCATCTCGTGGCGGGCGCCCCGCACTACAAGGGCCTCTACACCTCCAGCGAGCTGCCCTTCGCCATGTCGGGCTTCGCCTACGACCATCGCGGCGCGCCCGAGCTGGCGGCACTGGTCGAGGAGGTGGCGCTGGAGCGCCGGGTGGCGGCGCGCAACGCCCGCGAGGCGACGCTGCCGCTGCACTATCCGACCATCAACGTCGTGCACTATCTCGGGCGCGGCGAGAAGGTCCTGAGCGTCGGCACCTGCCAGACCGCGAAGTTCCATCACTTCCTGCAGATGGGCGAAGTGCTGGCCGAAGCGATCCGCCGCTCCGATGCGCGGGTCGTGCTGCTGGCCTCGGGCGCGATGAGCCACAAGTTCTACGACCTCGATTATATCCCGCCCAACCCGCGCATCTGGCATCCCGACAACGTGTCGGACCCGAAGAACCGCGCGCTCGACCAGGAAGTGCTGGCGCTGTGGAAGGAGGGCCGGCACGACGCCGTGCTCGACCGCTTCCCCGAACTGGAAGCCGCGAAGTACGAAGGCCATGGCGCGCACTATGCCCAGATGATGGGCGCGCTGGGCGGCAAGGCCTGCCGCGCCAGGGGCACGCAGCTCTCGGAGTACGAGAACGCGGCGGGCACCGGCAACGTCCATGTCTGGTTCGATCTTTAGGCGAGGGGAGCAGGCAGGATGAGCGTTCTCGAAGGGCCGCGCAAAGAAGTGCGTCGCGTGATGAAGGGCGGCAGCGCGTACTGGGTCGAGTTCAGGGACGGCAAGATCGTCTTCGCCGACGGCCGCACGGCCGAGGAGAAGGACGTGGTGCATCTGCCGCCGTGCAGCCCGAGCAAGATCCTGTGCGTGCACGTCAACTACATCTCGCGCTACTACGAGTTCAACAACACGCGCGTGCCGCCCAAGACGCCGACCTACTTCCAGAAGCCGCTGACCGCGCTCAACGCCCACAAGGGCGAGCTGGTGAAGCCCGCGGGCTATACCTACGTCAACTACGAGGGCGAGATGGCCGTCGTGTTCGGCAAGGTGACGAAGAACGTGACGCGCGAGGAGGCGTGGGACTGCATCGCAGGCTTCGCGCCCGCCAACGATTTCGGCTGCCACGATTTCCGCGACACCGACTCGGGCTCGATGCTGCGCGTAAAAGGCATGGACGGCTTCTGTCCCATCGGGCCGGGCCTCGTCTCCGGCGTCGACGTGCGCCAGTCGACGTTGCGCAGCTACAAGAACGGCAAGATGGTGCAGGAGGGCGCGGTCAGCGAGCAGATCTTCGACTGCGGCTACCTGATCGCCGACCTCGCGCGCCACATCACCTTCCTGCCGGGCGACATCCTGCTGACCGGCACGCCGGCCAACTCGCGGCCGCTGCAGGCCGGCGACACGATCGACGTCGAAGTGACGGGCGTCGGCCGGCTCTCCAACACGGTCGTCGAGGCGCCGGCGCCGCGGTCCGCCGACGGCTTCCCGCCCAGCCCCGACAGCGAGGGCGTGCGCAGGGTGGCACTCGGCAACGAGGAGCGCCTGCCCGACAAGTTCAAGAGCAAGTAGCCATGCGGCCGGCCGCATTCCTCGGTGCGTTGCTGGGAACGATGTTCCTGGCGCTGCCGGCATTCGCGGCCGACACGTTGCTCACCCTGTCGCCGCGGCCGAACGTGAGCCTGCGCGTTCTGGTCGACAAACCGACCAACCCTATCGGCAGCGTCGTGCTGATGGCGGGCGGGGACGGCGTGCTCGACATAGATTCCCAGGGCCGCATCGGCAGCGGTCTCGGCGGCAATCATCTGGTGCGCACGCGCAGCCTCTATGTGCGGGCAGGCTATGCCGTGTTCGTGCCCGACGTCGCCGCCGACCTCAAGGGCACGAACAACTATCGCTTCGGCAAAGCCTATGCGCAGGACGTGGCCGCGGTGGTCGCCGCCGCGCGCGAGGTGGCACGGCCGGTGGCCATCATTGGAACGAGCCGCGGGGCGCTCGCCGTCGCCAGCGTCTTCACGCGGCAGTCGGAGGTGCTGCCCGATGCGGCGGTCATCTCGTCCGGCGTCCTGATGGGCAACGAGGGCAAGGGCGGCAGCGCCAGCACGGTAGGCGACCTGAGGCAGGTCCGCGTGCCGGTGCTGCTGCTGCGTCATCGGCTCGATGCCTGTCGCGTCTCGGCGCCGGCCGATGCCGACAAGTTCAGGGAGATGCTGGTGGGCGCGCCGCGGGTCGATGTCGTCACGCTGGAGGGTGGCGGCCCGAGCAGCAGGACGGCCGATCCGTGCGGCGCGTCGCACTATCACGGCTTCTGGGGCATCGACGATCAGGCGGTGGCGGCCACGGTGCAGTGGCTCGCCGCCAACATGCGCCGATAGGGATAAGAAGAGTTACGGAGGAAACGATGGTCGCAATCAAGGTGGCAGAGTTTGCCTTTCCGCGCATGGAAGCGCCGGACCTCGACGAGATGGAGGAGTTTCTCACCCATTTCGGGCTGGTGCGGGCGGAGCGTACGCCGGATGCGCTCTACATGCGCGGCACCGACGGGCATCATCACCTGCACGCCGTGCACAAGGGCGGCACGAAGTTCATCGGCTTCGCCTATCACGCGGCGAGCGAGGACGATCTGAAGCGCGTCGCCGGGCTGCCGGGCGCTTCGGGGATCGAGACCATCGACGAGCCGGGCGGCGGCAAGCGCGTGCGCCTTACCGAACCGAACGGATACCAGATCGAGGTTATCCACGGCATGCAGGCGGTGCCAACGGCCAGGACCGAACGCGACCTGCTGAACTCGGGCAGCGAGCCGCACCGCCGCGCCGGCCGCGTCATGCGGCTTACGAAGTCGCCGACGCCGATCCAGCGCATCGGGCACGGCGTGCTGGCGACGCCGAATGTCCGGGAGACGGCAGCATGGTTCCGCGAGACGCTGGGCATGATCCGCTCCGACGACGTCTATGCCGGCCCGAAGGAAAACGTGATCGGCGCGTTCAGCCGGCTCGACCGCGGCGACGACTATGTCGATCACCATGTCCTGTTCTGCATCCACAACGAGAAGCGGGGGCTGAACCACGTCTCCTACGAGGCGCACGACATCGACGCGATCTTTCAGGATCACGAATATCTCAAGAGGCTCGGCAAGTACGACCATATGTGGGGCATCGGCCGCCATCTGCTGGGCAGCCAGGTCTACGACTACTGGTGCGATCCGTGGGGCCGCGTGCACGAGCGCTGGGCCGATACGGACCGGCTGAACGCGGCCAATGGCGGCCATCTCCTCAGCGTCGAGGAGGGGTTCCAGTCGCAATGGGGAGAAGCACCGCCGGAGCGTTTCCGGCATCATGCCAGCCCCTAACAAGGAGGTATGATCCATGTCCAAGCCGCCTGCCGCCAACCCGCGCGACCAGTTGCGCGCCTTCGCGCCCAAGCTGATCGACCTGACCGACAATGTGCTGTTCGGCGACGTCTGGGAGAGGCCGGGCCTGTCCAAGCGCGACCGCAGCCTGATCACCTGTGCCGCCCTGGTGGCGCTCAACCGCACGGAACAACAGACCGGACATTTCACGCGCGCCATCAACAACGGCGTGAAGAAGGAAGAACTGATCGAGTTGATCACGCACCTGGCGTTCTATTCCGGCTGGCCCACGGCCATGTCGGCGGCGAACGTGGCCAGGAAGGTGCTTGAAGAGGGAGAGAAGAAGTGAAGCTGTGTTATTTCAACGAGTGGCGTCTCGGCGTCATCAAGGGTGACGTCGTCGTCGACGTCACCGACGCCGTGAAGGATATCCCGCACCTCGATTCGCGCGACCTGATCCTGGGCTTGATCGCCAAATGGGATTCCTACAAGGCCAAGGTCGAGAAGGCCGCGGCGGACGGCAAAGGCCAGCCGCTGAAGGGCGTGCGCCTGCGGCCGCCGGTGCCGAAGCCCGGCAACATCGTCTGCATGGCGGTGAACTACATGGAGGACGGCACCCTGCCGGAGAAGCCGCAGATCAACGCCTTCCACAAGGCGGCGACGGCGGTGATCGGCGACGGCGACACGATGGTGCTGCCCGATGCGCCGGCCAGCATCTTCGAGGGCGAGGCCGAACTCGCGCTGGTGATCGGCAAGCCCGCGACGCGCGTGGCGCAGGCCGACGCCATGAAGCACATCTTCGGCTACACCTGCTTCATCGACGGCTCGGCGCGCGGCCTGCCGCCGCCGGGCAACGTCTTCTTCCAGATGAAGTCGCGCGACACCTTCGCGCCGATCGGCCCCTGCATCGTCACGGCCGACGAGATCGCCGACCCGCAGAACCTCGCCATCGAACTGAAGAACAACGGCGAGACCATGCAGAAGTTCAACACCAGCGACATGGCGCACCAGATCCCGCGCTGCATCGAATGGGTGAGCTCGATCCACACCCTGCAGCCCGGCGACATCCTCGCCACCGGCACCAACCATCGCGGGCTGCACTCCTTCATGGACGGCGACAGGATCGAACTCACCGTCGAGAAGGTCGGCACGCTGCACATCAACGTGAAGGACGAACTGAAGCGCACCTGGGCCCGCACGACCCGCCTCCAGCACAAGGAGAAGGGCGGCGAGGGCCCGCACACCCCGCAGCTCACCGGCAAGCACGCGAAGTAGACATATCTCTGTCGTCCTGAGCGTAAGCGAAGGACCTCATCGCCGCCTGCCATCAGTGGGGCAATCGGCATGAGATCCTTCGCTGCGCTCAGGATGACAGGAATGCTGGAGTGGCACCCTCTCGACGGCCATGAGAAGGTCCGGCATGACCAGATCCATCCACGCACCCGCCGGTCTCTTCGACAGCCTGCAATACGGCTTCGCCCAGGTCGCGGTGATCGCGACGCCGCAGGGGCGGGAGGTGCACGTCTCCGGGCAGGTCGCCTGGAATGCCGACGGCACCATCGTCGGTCCCGGCGACATCGGCCGGCAGCTCGAAAAGAGCCTGGAGAATCTCGCGACGGCCCTGGCCTCGGCCGGCGCGCATCTCGATCAGGTCGGCGCGCTGCGGCTCTACATCAAGCAAAGCCATATCCGCGAGGGCAAGGCGATTAGTGCCGCGCTCAAGGCAGCGTTCGGCGACAATCCGCCCTGCACGACCTGGATCGGCGTGCCGAGCCTCGCCGACGAAGACTTCCTCATAGAGGTCGAACCGTCGGTCGTGTTCCTGCCGAAGGCTTAGCAAACAAAGCCCTCATCCTGAGGAGCGCTTCGCAGAAGCGCGTCTCGAAGGATGGGCCGCAGGCACGGTGCTCGTGCCCACCCTTCGAGATGCCACGCTTCGCGCGGCTCCTCAGGGTGAGGTTCTTTCGTGCAATCGATTGCACGGATGATCAAAAAGAAAGGGCGCCACGGTTTCCCGGGGCGCCCCTTCAGGACAGTAGGCTGCTACCTACTTGGAGTGCGTTAGTGCGTGAGCGCGGCCTGGCCGGCGGTGACGGGGATCGCGCGAGGCTTCTTCTCCTCCGGGATCTCGCGCTGCAGCTCGATGGTCAGCAGACCGTTGGCGAGCTTGGCGCCCGTGACCTTCACATGGTCGGCGAGCTGGAAGCGGCGCTCGAAGTTGCGGCCGGCGATGCCACGGTAGAGATACTGCTTCTCGTCCTGGCCGTTCGCGGGCGCGGTCTGGCCGGTGACCAGCAGCTCGTTCTCCTTCTGGGTCACGTTCAGCTCGGCTTCGGCAAAGCCCGCAACCGCCATCACGATCCGGTAGGCGTTATCGCCGGCCTTCTCGATATTGTACGGGGGGTAGCCGTTGGCATTCGCCTGGCCCGACACCGAGTCGAGCAGATCGAAAACGCGGTCGAAGCCGACGGTGGCGCGATAGAACGGGGAATAGTCGAAAGTGCGCATTTGATCATCCTCTCCTGAGCGATGTTGTGATGCCCCAGCCCCGGATGGGCACTGGGAACGTTGCTGATTTAGGTCCGGGAAAGCCGCCTTCAAGAGGAGCAAAAATTTCCTTCGCAGGGTCTTGAACGGCAAGAAATGCTGCCTTCGCGGAAACCTTCGGGAAATCAAATCATGGTGGATGTGCGAGATATCGCCAGATCAAAGGCGGTACCAGCATGTCCAAGATCCTGCGCAAACCTGAAGCCATTTTGTGGGTCCTGTCGGTTTCCCAGGCCGTCGGCATGCTGGCGTTCAACATCGCTCTGCGGGCCGCCGTTTCGTGAAACATCTGCCGTTGTTCTTCGATCTCGCCGGCCGCCGCGTGGTGGTCGTGGGCGAGGGGGCCAAGGCCCAGGGCCGGGCCGATCTCGCGCGCTCCGCCGGGGCCGAGGTGAGCCGGCTCGTGCCGGCCGAGGCCCGCATCGAGGACTTCCACGGCGCATCGGCCGCCTTCGTCGCCACCGGCGATCTCGAGAGCGACACCGCCGCGCAACGTCTGGCCCGGCAGGCCGGCGTGCCGGTCAACGTGGCCGACCGGCCGGCGCTCTGCGATTTCATCCTGCCGGCCATCGTCGATCGCGACGAGGTCGTGGTGGCCATCTCGACCGGCGGCACGTCGCCGACCCTGGCGACCATCCTGCGTGGCCGCATCGAGGCGGTGCTGCCGCAACAGCTCGGCGCTTTGGCGCGGCTGGCCGCGACGTTCCGCGCGCAGGTCAATGCGCTGATCGTCGATCCCGCCCGCCGCCGCGCCTTCTTCCGCCGCCTGGTCGAAGGGCCGGCGGGCCGTCTGGCGATGCAGGGCGACGAGGCTGGTGCCCGCCGCGTCGTCCTGGGCGATCTGGATGCAACCCGCCGCCGTCAGGCGCCGCAGGGCGTTGCGCATATCGTTGGCGCCGGGCCGGGCGATCCCGATCTGCTGACGCTCCGCGCCGCGCAGCTCCTGCAGGAGGCCGATGCTATCCTGCACGACGATCTCGTGCCGCCGGAAGTGCTGGCGCGCGCCCGTCGCGACGCCGAGTTCGTTTCTGTCGGCAAACGTAAAGGCCGCCCGAGCTGGGCGCAGGCCGATATCGACGCCGAACTGGTGCGCCGCGTGGCGGCCGGCCAGACGGTGGTGCGTTTGAAGGCCGGGGATCCCTTCGTGTTCGGCCGCGGCGGCGAGGAAGTCGACGCGCTGCGCGCGGCGGGCCTTGCCTACACGGTCGTGCCCGGTATCACGGCGGCACTTGGCTGCGCGGCCTCGGCGGGCATTCCGCTCACCCATCGCCGCATCGCCTCGGCCGTGACCTTCGTCAGCGGTCACAGCGCCACGGGCGCGAAACAGCCGGCCTGGGCCGCGCTGGCCGCCGAAGGTCATACGCTCGCGATCTACATGGGCGCGTCGGAAGCCGCTTCCGTGCGCGACCGACTTCTGGACACCGGCTCGGACCCCAACCTGCCGGTCGCCATCGTCGAGAACGGCACGCGGCCCGACCAACGGGTCTCGTCCGGCCGTCTCTCGGACCTGGCGCGGCTCGCCGCCCTCCACTCCCAGCGCGGCGACGCCGGTCCAAGTCTTATCATCGTGGGCGACGTCGCGGCCTATGCCACCGCCGCCGAATCTTCTCAGTTTGCCCCCCAGTTCGCACAGGTGTCGTGATGGCCAAGAATCTCAGCGGCGATCTGCAGGTCGCGTCCGCCAACCGCCTCGTCGACGGCATGGTGGTGTGGCTCGACGATGCCGGCCAGTGGACCGACCGGCTGGAGCATGCCGCCCTCGCGCGCGATCCGCGCGGCGCGGAAATCCTGCTGGAGCGGGCGCGCGCCGAGAGCTTCACGGTGGTCGATCCGTTCCTCGTCGCCGTCTCCGAGGACGATGCCGGCACGATCGAGCCGCTATCCTTGCGCGAGAAGATCCGCGCTTCGGGCCTCACCTTCGACGCCATTGCGGCGGAAGCGGTGCGTTATGCCTGACACTCATTTCTACCGCTACGACGACTACGACAAGACGCTGGTCGCCGAGCGGGTCGATCAGTTCCGCGACCAGGTACGCCGCCGCATCGCGGGCGAGCTGACCGAGGAACAGTTCAAGCCGCTGCGCCTCACCAACGGCCTCTACCTGCAGCTCCACGCCTACATGCTGCGCATCGCCGTCCCCTACGGGACCTTGGCGTCGCGCCAGTTGCGCAAGCTCGCGGAGATTTCGCGCAAGTACGATCGCGGTTACGGCCACTTCACGACGCGCCAGAACCTGCAGCTCAACTGGATCAAGCTGGAAGACGCGCCGGACGCGCTGGCGGCGCTGGCCGACGTTGACATGCACGCCATGCAGACCAGCGGCAACTGCATCCGCAACGTCACGGCCGATCACTTCGCCGGCGCGGCGGTCGACGAGATCGAGGACCCGCGCATCTGGTGCGAGATCGTGCGCCAGTGGTCGACCTTCCACCCGGAGTTCGCCTTCCTGCCGCGCAAGTTCAAGATCGCGGTCAATGCGGCGGCGGAAGACCGCGCCGTCATCCGCGCGCACGACGTCGGCCTTGAGTTTTGGCGCAATGCCGCGGGCGAAGTG
>JAIUOY010000203.1:0-2700 GCA_020160995.1 Pseudomonadota bacterium
CGCGACTTCATCGCCAACGTGAACCCGCTGTCGGTCCTGACCGCATGGAACGTCATGCGGTCCAAGCACGAGCTCGAAAGCGCCGGCCGCGGCTGGATATGGCTCGACCGCCGCAAGACCACCCGCTTCAAGCTCGACAAGGACGGTTTCGTCATCGCCGCGGAGCGCGACGGCAAGCCGGCGGTCTGGGTCTCCTGCGACGACATCGAGAGCCTGCCGGACGACGCGCCGCATGTGTTCTGGGCGCGGCCGGGCACCAGCCTGAAGACGGTCATGCTGGCGATCCACCGTTCGCAGGCTTCGCCCGTCGGCCTGTTCGACGAGGCCTCGCGCTTCGTCGGCGCGATCGGCGTGCGCGACGTGCTGAGCGCGGTCTTGAGACGATAGCAGTCCCGCACACCGGTTGTTCGGTATCGGCACAAGACCGATGCGGACGTGTCGGCTAGTCTCCCTCATCGCGATGCGCACGAGGGAGGAATTCGATGAGCGTTGGCGGCAAGAGCGTGATCGTCACGGGCGCGGCCCGGGGCATCGGACTTGAATATTGCAAGGCGCTGGTCGAGGGCGGGGCGCAGGTGCTCGCGACCGACGTGTCGCCCCTGGACGAGGCCGCCGCGCTCGAGGGACCGGGTCGGATAGTGACCTTGAAGGTCGACGTCACCTCGGCGGAATCGACGGCCGCTATGGCGGCGGAAGCCGTGAAGCTGTTCGGCCGCATCGACGCCATCATCAACAATGCGGCGCTCTACGGCGCGCTCAGGGGCGGCCGCTTCACCGACATCGACGAGGGCGAGTGGGACCGCACCATGGCGGTCAACGTCAAGGGAATCTGGAACTGCTGCAAGGCAGTGATCGGCCCGATGCGCGAGCGGAAATCCGGTTCGATCGTGAATATCGCTTCCGTCGGCCCGCTCTACGGCACGCCGTTCGCGCTTCACTACACGGCTTCGAAAGGGGCGGTCATCGCTCTGACGCGCGGGCTGGCGCGCGAGATCGGCCGCGACAATATCCGCGTCAATGCGATCGCACCGACGGCGATCCAGACGCAGGGGACCGCCGAATTCTATCAGGGCAAGGCCGACAAGGCGCTGGAAGGCGTCAAGGCGAGCCAGGCGATCCCGCGCAACCTCGTCGCGTCCGACGTGACGGGCACGGCGCTCTGGCTCATTTCGGACGCCAGCGCGTTCGTCACCGGCCAGACCATCGTGGTCGATGGCGGCCTGGTCATGCACTGACGCGGCGGCTTTGCGGCGGTCGGGAAAATTCCGCATCCCGCTCATTCTCAGCAGGGCAATGCCGGCCCGGTGAGGGACGTGTTCCGCGCCATCAAGCCCGGCTCACGCCTTCGTGATTATTGACACTAGTAGTGCCAATTGAATTTGGCACTACCACTGCCTAAATCCTGCTCAGGCCAACGACGACGACGCAAATCGCCGCCGCCGAGCCTGAAAAAGGAAAGGCAAATCAAATGAATAAGCTTCTTATCGCTTCCGTTGCGCTCTTCGGTCTGGCTGGTGCTGCCGCCGCCCAAGAGGCGCCCGGCTTCTACGGCTACAACCCGTACAATGCGGCGATCGAGAGCGGGCAGATCGCAACCCGTTCGGTCATGGCGTCCGACAGCGTCGGCACGACCGTCTCCGGCCCGGATGGCTTCCAGATCAACCAGAACCAGAATTACTCGGGCAAGTAAGCCCGAAGTCCGGAACGTGGCGGCTGAGCACTGGCTCGCCGCCGAACCTGAAAAACGAAAGGCAAATCCAATGAAGAACCTTGTTATCGCCTCCATCGCTCTCTTCGGTCTGGCAGGCGCTGCCGCCGCCCAGGAGGCGCCTGGCTTCTACGGCTACAACCCGTACAATGCGACAATCGAGAGCGGACAGATTGCGACCCGTTCGATCACGGCTTCCGACCGGGTGAGCACCGTGTCCGACGAAGCCCCTGGCTCGACGCTTTTCAGCATCAACCAGAACCAGAACTATTCGGGCAAATGAGCCCGAATGCGAGGGACGGCCGATTTCCGGCCGTCCTCTCGCCCACGCAGGCGCGTGGAGGAACTTCGCATTGGTGACGACAGTTGAGGGAATGATGTAAGCTTGCGGGTATCGGAAGGAGAACGGCAATGGTCGACGCGACGGGCGATATTCTGGTGGCCGAACGGCCGCTCGACGATGCCGGCTCGGTCGACGGACGCCGCCTCCGCGCCGAACGCAGCCGCCGCTGCATTGTGGAGGCCCTCATCTCGCTGATCCGCGGGGGCGAGGTCATGCCGAGCGCCGAGCGCGTCTCGGAAAAGGCCAATGTCGGCCTGCGCACCGTTTTCCGGCACTTCGAGGATATGGACAGTCTCTATCAGGAAGTGGCCGACGCGATCGACGCCGAGCTGCGCCCGCTGATGGATGAGCCGCTGGCGGCGAAAGACTGGCGCGGCCAGGTCCTTGAGACGATCGACCGGCGTACCAAGGCCTTTGAGTGGATCATGCCGTTCAAGGTGCAGGCCAATGCCCGCCTGCTGCAGTCCGATTTTCTCCAAAGCAAGCATCGATGCGCGGTCGATGCCGACATCAAGCGGCTTTACGGCATCATGCCTGATGTCGTCCGGAAGGACGCGACCCTGTTCGCGGCATTTTCGGCCGCGCTGAGCTTCGACGTCTGGTATCGTCTCCGCCAGGATCAGGGCCTCGATCTCGAACGCGCCAAGGC
>JAIUOY010000204.1:0-40250 GCA_020160995.1 Pseudomonadota bacterium
ATTCCGGTTGCGGTCGTGAGTGCTCTGCGCCCCAACAGCATCGCCGACAGCTTGGCGCGCTTCACCAGCATCCTCTTCATTGCCGTGCCGGGTTTCTGGGTCGGCATGCTGATCGTGCTCGGCCTGCTCTTCTGGTTCGGCTACCGCGCGCCGATGGCCGGTGTCTCGTTCCTGGACGACCCGTGGAGCAACCTGCAGATCGTCCTCGGGCCGGCCATCGTGCTGGGCCTGGGGCAGGCGGCCTATATCGCGCGCATGGCGCGTTCCAGCCTCCTTGAGGTGATCCGCGAGGACTATGTGCGGACGGCCCGCGCCAAGGGGTTGAACGGCAAGCTGGTGATTGCGCTGCATGCGCTGCCCAACGCGCTCCTGCCCGTCATTACCCTGTCGGGCGTGCTGCTGGGGCTGGTGCTGGCGGGATCGATCCCGGTCGAACGGGCCTTCGCCACGCCGGGGCTGGGCTACGCCATGTTCACAGCCGTGAACGAGCGCGATGTCTTCGTCATGCAGAACCTGGTGTTCCTGTACGCCGTGGTGTTCGTGGGGCTGAACATCCTGGTCGACGTCACCATCGCGCTCCTGGACCCGAGGATCCGCTATCAATGACAGCGACCGTCGCCGCGCCAGTTACCGCCCCGCCATCGCGCCTGCGCGTGACCCTGCGCCATTTCGGGTCGTTCTTTCGCCGCGCGCCGTTCTCGGCTTTCTGGGGCGTGGTGGCGGCCCTGATCGTCGCCATGGCGGTCGCAGCGCCGGTGGTCGCACCCTATCCGCCGCTCAAGTCCGACTTCCGCGCCATGCAGAAGCCGCCCGACGAGAAGCATTGGTTCGGTACCGACCAGATCGGCCGCGACACGCTGAGCCGCGTCATCTACGGCAGCCAGACGTCGCTCACCGTAGCGCTGGGCGCGGTGCTCTTTGGCACCACCGTGGGAGCGCTGTGGGGGCTGGCCTGCGGCTATTTCGGCGGCCGCTTCGACATGGTGAGCCAGAGGGTCATCGAGTTCCTGCAATCCTTTCCCGACCTGATCCTGGCCATGGCCATTGCCATGGCCTTGGGCGGCGGTCTTCTGACCGTCATCGTCGCGATTGCCATTACGCGCATTCCGTTCGGCGGGCGCGTCATCCGCTCGGTCGTGCTGTCGCTCAAGGAGATGCAGTATGTCGAGGCCGCACGCGGCATCGGCGCCTCGCACAAGCGCCTGATGTTCCGCCATATCCTGCCGCAGTGCGTGGCGCCGTACCTGATCCTCGCCACGACCCACCTTGGTGTCGCCATCGTGATCGAGGCGTCGCTGGGCTTCCTGGGCGTCGGCATTCCGCCGCCGACGCCGACCTGGGGCAACATGCTGGCCGATTCGCTGAATGCCGGACTGGTGCCACCCTGGTGGCTGGTCCTATTCCCCGGTCTCGCGATCACCGTCACGGTGCTTGCCTTCAACCTTCTCGGCGACGGTATTCGCGACCTGCTCGACCCGCGCCTGCGCGGCTCGGTCTAGGAGGCTGCGGCCAGGGGAAACGTCACGCCGGCATCGTGCAGATGGCACGAGGCAAGGTGCCCGGGGGTGACTTCGCGCAAGGCCGGCACCTCGGTCTTGCAGCGCGGCATGGCATAGGGGCAGCGCGTGTGGAAATGGCACCCGGGCGGCGGATTGATCGGGCTCGGCACGTCGCCGGTCAGAATCACGCGCTTGCGCCCGCGCGCGCTCGACTTGGGAATCGGCACGGCCGAGAGCAGCGCCTCGCTGTAGGGATGCAGGGGCATCTCGAACAGGCTCCGCTTGTCGGTCATCTCGACGATGCGGCCGAGATACATCACGGCCACCCGGTGACTGATATGCTCCACGACCGCGAGATCGTGGGCCACGAAGAGATAGGAGAGCTTGAACTCGTCCTGCAGGTCCATCAGCAGATTGATGATCTGCGCCTGGATCGAGACGTCGAGCGCCGACACCGGCTCGTCGCCCACGATCAGCTCGGGATTGAGCGAGAGTGCCCGCGCGATGCCGATGCGCTGGCGCTGGCCGCCGGAAAATTCGTGCGGATAGGCGTTCACGGCTTCGGGCCGCAGGCCGACGCGCTCGAACAGGGCCGCGACGTGCTGCCTGCGTTCTTCCGGCGCGCCGAGATCGTGGACGATCAGCGGCTCCCCCACGATCTCGCCGGCCGTCATGCGCGGATTGAGGGACGCGTAGGGGTCCTGGTAGATCATCTGCAGACGCCGCCGGTAGGGCAGCAGCGCCTGAGCGTCGAGCTGGGTGATGTCCTGGCCCGCGACCTTGATGGTGCCCTGGGTCGGCTCCAGCAGGCGCAGCACGGTGCGTCCGACTGTGGACTTGCCGCAGCCCGATTCGCCGACCAGCCCCAGCGTCTCGCCACGGCCGATCGAGAAGGAGACGCCATCGACGGCGTAGACGCTTCCCGAGGGGCGGCTGAAGAATCCTTTGCGGATGGGAAAATGCTTCTTCAGCCCATCGACTTCGAGCAGCGGCGTCATGCGCCGGCTCCAACGAGCATGCCGGCCAGCGCCTTGTCGGCATGCCAGCAGGCGATCCAGTGGCCGGGTCGCTGCTCTTCGAGGGGCGGCCGTGCTTCCCGGCAGCGGTCGCTGGCCAGGCCGCAGCGCGGGGCGAAGCTGCACCCCTGTGGCAGGTTGAACAGCGAGGGCACCATGCCCCGGATTTCGTTCAGCCGGGCGCGCCGGGCGTCGCTCTGCGCGGCGGTGTCGAGGTGGGGGATCGAGGCCAGCAGGCCGCGCGTATAGGGATGGCCCGGATTGTCGAACAGCCGGGCGGCGTCGGTCTCCTCGACCTTGCGGCCGGCATA
This sequence comes from Pseudomonadota bacterium, assembly GCA_020160995.1. GTDB lineage: Bacteria > Pseudomonadota > Alphaproteobacteria > Reyranellales > Reyranellaceae > Reyranella. The sequence continues at coordinate 2,827 of JAIUOY010000204.1, forward strand.
CATGACCACGACGCGGTCGGCATTCTCGGCCACCACCCCCATGTCGTGGGTGATCAGGATGATGGCGGTGCCGAACGTCTCCTGCAGTTCGCGCATCAGGTCGAGGATCTGCGCCTGGATGGTGACGTCGAGCGCCGTGGTCGGCTCGTCGGCGATCAGCACCTTGGGGTTGCAGGACAATGCCATGGCGATCATGACCCGCTGGCGCATGCCGCCCGAGAGCTGATGGGGATAGGCATGGGCGCGGCGTTCGGGCTCAGGAATGGAAACGCGTTTCAGCATCTCGACGGCGCGATCCCAGGCATCGCGCTTGCTCAACCCCTGGTGTAGGGCGACAGCCTCGGCGATCTGCTTGCCCACCGTGTAGAGCGGGTTCAGCGAGGTCATCGGCTCCTGGAAGATCATCGAAATTTCGTTGCCGCGAATGCGTTCCATCTCGGGCTCGCTGACTTCGAGCAGGTTCCGGCCCTCGAAGCGCACGGCGCCACCAACGATGCGTCCCGGTGGGTTTGCCACGAGGCGTAGAATGGAAAGAGCCGTCACGCTCTTGCCGCAGCCGGATTCGCCGACGACGCCCAGCGTCTCGCCGGCCTTCAGGGAGTAGGACACACCATCGACGGCGCGGACGGTGCCGACAGCCGTGAAGAAATGGGTCTGGAGGTCCTCGATCTGCAGGATCGTTTGCGCCGCCATCGACTCCCTTCAATTTATGGTGTTAGTTTTGGCCCACAAAGAAGATGGGCAAACCATCAGAGCATAGAGTGCTCGGTCTGCAAAAGACCAAAAAGGGAGGAACGGCGCATGTCAGACCACGTGTCCCAGCGTTCCCGCGTAAACCGTCGTCAGTTCGTCAAGGGCGCTGCCGCCTTGGGCGCCATGAGTGGAGCTGGGGCCTTCGGGCTGCCTTTCCATGCCTGGGCGCAGGGCGTGCCCAACGAGTTCGACGGCTCGAAATTCCAGCTCAAGGCACCCGAGCCCAATGCCAAAGCGGGCGGCGTGCTGCGCTACGGCATCACCTCGCGGCCGCCGCATTTCGACTTCCATCAGTCGGGCACCATCAACAGCCTGGGCAGCCAGGGCTGCATGTTCGACAATCTCGTGCGGCGCGATCCGCGCGACAGCGGCAAGACCATCATCCCCGACCTTGCCCATAGTTGGGAAATCTCCAAGGACAACAAGACCTACACGTTCATGCTGCGCAAGGACGTGCAGTTCCACGATGGTGCGGACTTCACGTCGGAGGATGTGAAGGCGACCTTCGACCGTATCGCCAAGCCGCCACAAGGCATCTCCATCCCGCGCAGTACGCTGTTTGCCGCGGTCGAAGAGATCACCGCGCCGGACAAATACACGGTGCAGTTCAAGCTTGCCGAGCCGCGGCCGGCCAACTTCATCATGTCGGCGATCGCCAGCGGCTGGAACGGCATCGTGCGCAAGAAGACGCTGGAGGATAACGGCTACAACCTGCGTCGCGTCGTCGACATTCCCGGCACCGGCCCGTTCAAGAGCCAGCGCCGCGTCGAGGCCGAGATCTGGGTGATGGAGAAGAACAAGAACTACTGGAACAAGGGCCTGCCGTATCTCGACGGCATCGAGTTCTATCATGCGCTGCCGTTCTCGCCCGAGCTCGGCTCCAGCCTGCTCTCCGGCCGCATCGACTATGCCCGCCTGCTCGATCCCGTATCGCAGCGCCGGGTCAAGGCGACCCAGGGCATGTCCGGCACCGACTTCTACCAGAGCGTCATCCAGGCCACCTGGATGAACAACAAGAAGAAGCCGCTCGACGATCCCCGGGTGCGCCGGGCCTTCCATCTCGTGCTCGACAAGCCGGTGCTGGTCGACGTGGTGAAGGACATCGCGCCGATGATGGTCGGCGGCTTCATCTATCCGTTCTCGGAGTTCGCCACGCCGCTGCCCGAACTCAGCAAGCGGCTCGGCTATCAGGCCGACCCGACGGCCGCGGTGAAGGAAGCCAAGGCGTTGATGGCCGCGGCCGGTCACGCCAAGGGCATCACCGGGCTCGACTATCTGGTGCGCGAGGTCGCGAGCTTCAAACTGTGGTCGCAGGCCATCCAGGCGATGCTGCAACAGACGCTCAACGTTCAATGCAACATCCGCACGGCCGTCGAGTCCGTTTGGTTCGACGACATTCGAACCGGCAAGTTCGATCTCGCCATCGGCGCCATCGTCTCGACGCTGCTCGACCCGTCGGACTACTTCAATGCCTGGTACAGCAAGACCGGACCGCAGAACTACTCGTCCTGGGACAATGCGAAGTTCAACGAGCTGGTGCCCCAGATCGACCGCGAGGTCGATGCCAAGAAGCGCCTCGACCTGATCCGTCAGGCAGAGGCCATCATGGAACAGGATCCGCCGTTGCTGCCGGTTTCCTGGGAGAAGATCAACGACGGCTGGTACAACTATGTGAAGGGCCACCGTCCGCAGGAATATTTCGGCATCTACGACGTGGTGCGCTTCGATACTTTCTGGCTCGACAAGTAGCCAGCATCTGCAAACGGAAAGGGCCGGCGCTTCGGGCGCCGGCCCTTCCTATTTACTGGGCAGGTATCAGCCCTTGTTCGGATTGATCAGGAACTTCTCGCCGGTCGCGCGCTTGGCGTAGGCGCCGATGTTCTTGAGATCGAGGGCTTCCTGCAGCGAGACCGTCTGCGTGTAGTGGCTGGCAAAGGTCGTCTTCAGGCTCCCTACCACCCGCTCGCGCAGCCGGATCTGGTCGGGCCGGCCGATCTTCTGCAGGAACGGCGTCAGCAGCCAGCCGCCGACACCCCACGCCATGCCGTAGTTGCGCGTCAGCTCGACCGGGCCGGTGTCGAGGCTGCCGTAGACATAGACCTGCTTGTGGACGCTCGAGCCGTAGCGGTTGTAGGTCGTCGCGGTCTTGTTGATCGCGATCTCCATGCAGGTGAGGATCTGGCTGGCAAGTTTGCCGCCGCCGATGGCATCGAAGGCGATCGTGGCGCCGGTCTCCACCAGCGCCTGCGTGAGGTCGTCCTTGAAGCTCGCGGAACTCGAATCGACGACGTGCTTGGCGCCGATGTCCTTCAGCAGCTTGGCCTGCGCCGGGCTGCGCACGATGTTCACCAGGCCGATCCCGTCCTCGTTGCAGATCTTGTTCAGCATCTGGCCGAGGTTGGAAGCGGCGGCCGTGTGGACCAGCGCCTTGTGGCCCTCGCGCTTCATGGTCTCGGTCATGCCGAGTGCCGTCAGCGGGTTGACGAACCAGGAGGCGCCCTCGGCTGCCGTCGTGCCGGCCGGGAGCGGCTGGCAATCCGTCGCTTTCAGCAGGCGGTACTGCGCATACATGGCGCCGCCGATCATCGACACGGTCTTGCCCTTGAGCGCCTGTGCGGCGTCGGAAGAACCGGCTTTGATCACCGTGCCCGCGCCTTCGTTGCCGACGGGCATCGACTCGTCGAGACGCGTCGCCAGGAAGGGCAGGGTGGCTGCAGGCACTTTGGCCGTGACCGTAACGCCATCGCCGCTGCCGCTCGACTTGGCGGTCGTCAGATCGGCAGGTCCGAGGAGCAGGCCGAGGTCCGACGGGTTGATCGGCGTCGCCTCGACCTTGACCAGAACCTGGTCGGGGCCCGGCTCGGGCAGATCGACCTTGGCCAGCGACAATTGCAGCTCGCCGCCTTTGGTGATGAGGGACCGAAGCTGCAGTCCCGAGATCTTGCTGGTGTCACTCATCCTGGTATCTCCCGTGGTTCGCATTGGCGTAGATTCGCTCTGTAGCACATCCGATCGGAGCTGGGATCGGGACCTCGGAAGCCCTATCGTATGGTGATCAATGAAAGTTCTTCGAGGTCGTGATGTGCCGTAGCTGTGTCGGCGAGCTGTTTGCGAATCTCGCCAGTCTCTATCCAGGCAAGACCCGGCGCGGTTTCATGGTTGGATCGGCGCTGGCTGCAGGCGCGGGGATGACGGCGCTCGGAGCTGCGCGGCCGGCCCGAGCCCAGGCAGGCGGAGTAGATCTGATCTTCCGGAAGGGCACGATCATCCCGATGTCGGGCGCCGATCGCTATACCGAGGCGGTGGCTGTCGACGACGGCAGGATCGTGGCGGTGGGAACTGAAGCCGAGGTGATGAACCTCAGGACGACGTCGACCCGGGTCGTCGACCTTGCCGGCCGCACGTTGCTGCCGGGGCTGATCGACCCTCATCAGCATACGGGTGTCGGCGCGGTCATCACCGCGCTGTTCGAGGATGTCGGGTACCCAGCCTACAAGACGCGTCAGGCGGTGTTCGATGCGGTGCGCGCCAAGGCCGCCAAGACACCGGCCAACGACTGGCTGTACTTCTTCGGCTTCGACAACCTGCTGCAGGGCGGCGAACTGTCGATCGGGGAGCTCGACGCCTTGTCGGCCACTCATCCGATCATGATCTACTACAACAACATGCATACCGCGGCGGTGAACAGCGCTGCGCTCAAGGCGGCGAAGATCCCGGACGATATCCAGGAGCTGCCGGGCGGCGGGCGATTCCGCCGCGATGCCAACGGCAAGCTGAACGGTCTGGTCGACGAGGAGGCCGCTCTCCGGAGGATGCTCGTCGGCCTTCCCAAGCTCACGCCGCAGTTCGTCGGCAAGGCCACGGCCGATTGGCTGAAGCGCAATTCGGCGGCGGGCATTACGGCGGTTCACGAAGCAGGCGTGACGGTGACGGGCGACCAACTCCAGGGCTACGAGCGCATCGCCGCGCAATCTCCCTGCCGAATGAGCATCAGTCTCATGTTCGCCTCGATGGGCGCCGGTGATCCTTACAAAGAGTTCGGGCGCGGCGCGCGGGCGACCCAGGTCCCGAATTCCCTGCTGTCCTTCTACGCCGTCAAGATTGTCGGTGACGGGTCCAACCAGACCAAGACGGCCGCCCAGACGGTTCCGTATCTCGGGGGGAGCGAGAAGGGCGAACTCAACTACGACCCGGCGGAATTGAACAAAATGGTTGCCGAGGTGAAGGAAGCTGGATGGCCGGTTTCCATTCATGCCAACGGCGACGCCACGATCGACGCCGCCCTCGATGCCATCGAGGCCGCCTACGGCGCCAATCCTGCGACCGGGATCAACCGGATCGAGCATTGTACCATGGCACGCATGGACCAGGTGGCTCGCATGAAGGCATTGGGTGTTCAGCCGAGCTTCCTGATGAACCATGTCCTTCTTTATGGAGCGGCCTATCGCGACGTGCTGTTCGGCGCGGAGCGGGCAGACCGCATGGATGCCGCGGGCGACTGCGTCAGGGCGGGCGTTCCGTTCACCCTGCATACGGATTCGCCCGTCACCAAGATCGGTGTCCTGCAACTCGTTCAGACCGCCGTGACGCGGCGATGCCTGTCCGACAATTCGGTGATCGGGAAGAACCAGGCCGTGTCGCTGACCGATGCTCTTAAGGCGGTAACGGTACATGCTGCCGGCCAGATCGGCATGCGCGATCGCCTTGGCTCGCTGGAGCGCGGCAAGGAGGCCGACCTGACGATCCTCGAAAGCGATCCCTACAACGTCGACCCGGACAAGATCGCTGATATCAAAGTCAGCGAGACCTGGGTCGCAGGCAAGAAGGCCTTTGGCTGAAGAGGCCGCACTATTCTGGCTGCAGTCCGGCGTCGCGGACCAGGGCCGACCAGTTGCGCGCCTCGGATTCGAAAAAGCCCTGCAGATCGGCGGCGGGGACGACGAACGGCACGGCGCCGCGTGCTGCGAGTTGGCGCACGAATTCCGGCGAGGCCACGACGCGATCCAGGGCGGCGCGCAGTTGGCCGAGGATCGGCTGGGGTAGCCGGGCCGGCGCGTAGAGGGCGAACCAGAAGTTCAGATCGAAGCCCGGCAGGCCCGCTTCCGCCATCGTCGGGACGTCGGGCAAGGCGGGCGAGCGCTTCTGCGACGTGACCGCCAGTGCGCGCACCTTGCCGCCCTGCGCCTGGGCTGCCGCGGTGGTGATGTTGTCGAAGAGGAAGCTGATCTCGCCGGACAGCAACGCATTGGAAGCGGGCGCGCTGCCCTGATAGGGCACCTGCAGCGCCTCGAACCCGCCGACCTTCTGCAGCACCACGGCGAACATGTGGGGCGAACTGCCGGGGCCATAGGTGCCGTAAGTCAGTTCGTTGGCCTTTCGCTTGCCGTGCGCGATCAGCTCCGGCACCGAACGGACGTCCAGGGTGCTCGGATTGACGACCAGCACATTGGGGAGTGCCGCCACCGTGCCGATGCCGACGAAATCCTTCAACGGATCGTAAGTGATGTTGCGCATCAGCAGCGGGTTGAGGACCTGCGTCTGGACGGGGCCAAGCCATAGCGTCGTGCCATCCGGTTCGGCTCTCGCCGCGACGGCCGCGCCGATGCTGCCGCGCGCGCCGCCCCGGTTCTCGACGATGACGGACGTGCCGATCGCCTCGCGCAGCCCTTCCGCAACGAGCCGCGCCACAAGGTCGGTCGGGCCGCCGGCCGGATAGCCGACGATCACGCGCAGGGTGCGACCGGCGGGCCAGTCCTGGGCCGCAGCAGACCAAATGGCAGGCGTGGCCAATCCGGCGGCCAACAGGCCGCGCCGTGTGATGCGCATCTTGTTCCTCCCTCAACACACCCAAGCTGCGCTGTGCCCACCTATAAGACAAAGCTCGATTAGTGATCGCTGCCATATGTCTGTACTATGGGTCGATGGACTTCCGTATCCTCCGCTACTTCGTCGCCATCGCCGAGGAGGGCTCGATATCCCGCGCCGCCGAGCGGCTGCGTATCGCCCAACCGGCACTGAGCGCGCAGATCCGCAATCTCGAGAGCGAACTAGGGTCTCCTCTGCTGCACCGCATGCCGCGCGGTGTCGCTGTGACGGAGTCGGGCGCGAAGCTGCTCGGCCATGCGCGGAATATTCTTCGATCGGCAGCGCTGGCACGCGAGGATCTGCTCGGTGATGCGGCGGTCATCATCGGCGATGTCACGGTGAGCTTCCCGCAATCGGTCGCGATGGTGCTGACGCGGCCCGTGGTGGAGGAGGTACTGCGCGTGCTGCCGCGCGTTTCCCTCGGCGTGCGCGAGAGCAATACGGGGTACATGTCCGAGCTGCTGCGCACTGGCCGTATCGATCTGGGTTTCGTCTTTCGCGAAGCCGATACGGTCGGCCTGAAGGCGCGTCGCCTCGTCGAGGAGGATCTCGTCGTCATCGGTCCGCCCGGCGCCTTCGAGCGAGGCCATGGCGGGCTGGCGCCGAAGCCGCTGCGTTTCGCTCGACTTGGCTCCCTTCCGCTCGTCATTCCCGGACGGCCCCACAGCCTGCGCGAATTGCTGAACGACTATGCCCGTCGTGCCCGCACCGAGCTCAGCGTCGCAGTCGAGGTGGATGCCATCCCGCAGATCAAGGAGCTGGTCGCGGCGGCGGCGGGCCACGCCGTGCTTTCCTACAACTCGGTGCGCGAGGACCTGACGGCAGGGCGTCTGTCCGGCGCTCGCGTCGCGTCGCCTTCCCTGCAGCGCTCGGTCTTCCTGTGCGGCCATGCCGAGCTCCCCCAAACTCGTGCCGTACGCGCCATCGAGAAGATCATCCTGGAGGTCACGGCGCGGCTGGTGGAAACGGGCATCTGGAAAGCTCGTCTGGCGTCGCCATAGGTCGGAGCTATGGCGGCCAGCATTTATTAGTCTTGGATCGTCTCTGCCGAAGCTGATTGGTTCGCCGGCGAATTTCCTGGAGCGAACATCAGCAATGTCCACCGGCACCCATATCCATGTACGCCATGATGCGCGGCCCGAATTTCCCGGGATCGTGCATGTCACCATCGACAACCGCGCGAAGCTCAATGCGCTGAACTCGGCCGTCATCCGCGAGTTCGTGGAGGCGGTGGAACGTCTGGGCGAGGACCCGGAACTGCGCGGCATGGTGGTCACCGGCTGGGGCGAGAAGTCCTTCATCGGTGGCGCGGATATTCAGGAGCTGTCGCGGCTGCACGAGCCGGGGGCGGCCCGGGCTTTCATCACCGGCGTGCATGAAGCCTGCCGCTGCCTGCGCGATTGCCCCGTGCCGGTGATCGGCCGCGTGAACGGCTTCACGCTCGGGGCCGGGCTGGAACTCATGGCGGCCTGCGACATGCGCGTCGCCGTCGCCGGTGCAAAGCTTGGCATGCCCGAGGTGCGGTTCGGCATGCCGTCCGTCGTCGAAGCCGCCCTGTTTCCCGGCCTCATCGGCTGGGGCCGCACGCGTCAGCTGCTGCTGCTCGGCGACATGATTCCGGCCGAGCAGGCCCTGCAATGGGGGCTTGTCGAGCGTGTGGTCGCGCCCGAGGCTTTGGACGCCGCCGTCGACGAGTGGCTCGCGTCCATGGCGATGAACAGCGTGCGCGGCATGCGGTTGCAGAAGAAGCTCATTCGAGCCTGGGAGACCTTGCCGATGGAGCAGGCCGTCCAGCGTGGCATCGACATCTTCGCCGAGACCCACGAGGTTGCCGAACCCCGCGAACTGCTGCAGCGCTTCCTCGACCATCAGGCGGCAAGAAAGAAGAGGTAGTCCTCGCCGCTCTCGTTGCAGACAGGCGCGGCGGCGCCCGGGCCGTAATCGTACTCCCGTCGCCGCGTTGCCTCAGAGAACCGGCGTCGCGTTCTCGCCGCGCTCGTAGACGACGTGCGCCCGCCCGACCAGCAGCGGGTCGAGGGCGCCGATCTTCTTGGGATCCTTCCCTTCGTAGGGGAGCCGGTGCAGCAGATAGCGCATGGCGTTCAGCCGCGCGCGCTTCTTGCAGTCGGATTTGATGACCGTCCAGGGCGCGTCGGCCGTGTCGGTATGCTGGAACATCGACTCCTTCGCCTGGGTGTAGTCCTCCCATTTGTCCAGCGAGGCCAGGTCGATGGGCGACAGCTTCCAGTGCTTGAGAGGGTGAACCTGTCTTTCCTTGAAGCGCCTTCTCTGCTCCTCGCGGCTCACCGAGAACCAGAACTTGACCAGATGGAGTCCGCTGCGCGTCAGGTTACGCTCGAACTCCGGAGCCTGACGCATGAATTCCTTGTATTCCTCGTCGCTACAGAACCCCATCACCCGTTCGACGCCCGCCCGGTTGTACCAGGAGCGATCGAACAGAACGATTTCACCTGCCGTCGGCAGTTGCTGGACGTACCGCTGGAAATACCATTGGCCGCGCTCCGATTCGGTGGGCTTCTCGAGGGCAACGACCCGCGCGCCGCGAGGATTGAGATGTTCCATGAACCGCTTGATCGTGCCTCCCTTGCCGGCGGCGTCGCGACCCTCGAAGAGAATGACGATCTTCTGCTTGTGCTCCTTGACCCAGTTTTGGAGCTTCAGCAGTTCCACCTGCAGCCCATACTTGGCCTTCTCGTAGTTCCTGCGGAGCATGAGGTTGCGATAGGGATATCCGCCCTGTCGCCAGTCGTCCGAGAGCTCCTCGTCCGGATGGGGGCCCGCGACGGTCTTCTCGGCGTCGGAGCTCTGCAGGGCTCGCTTCAGGGCGATGGCGTCGTCGGGCGATGCTCCGGTCATGATCGCCTGGAGAGCGTCGGCCAACTCGTGATTCTTGTCCGGCACCATCAGGCCGAGGATGTCGCGGACGGCGATCTCCTTCGAAAATTCCGCCGCCTGCACGGCATCGCGCTCGACCGATTCCTCGATGGAACGGGACGACTGCAACGACGCAACATCTCCGTATTTCACGAGGCGCTGACCGTTTGCGTGCGTGCGGTCTTTCTTTTTCATGTTTGCAACCCTGAGGCAGACTTCGGAGCGGTGCCAAACGACAACTATAGTTGAAGGCCGCGCTTCCGGCCTTCAAATGATCCAGATCAAACCGAGACAAAGAAGCAGCCAAGGCATCCGCAGGAGTGCAGCCCCTCTGCTGTTCCGCTTCGATTTCTATGCCTTGCGGATCAGATACGTATCCATGATCCAGCCGTGCTTCTGCCGGGCTTCGCGGCGGCGGCGATGGATGTCGGCTGACACGTCCTTTAGTCGCCCTGAAATCAGGATTTCGTCGGGCGTCCCGAGATAGGCGCCCCAGTAAATCTCCATTTCGCCGTGGATCGCGGAGTCGGCGAAGCGTCCAAAAGTGTCCTCGCCATCGAGCAGGACGACAGCGCTGTCGATGCCTTCGGGAAAACCCGCGGCCAGTTTGCGTCCGGTGGTCAACAGCACCGGGTCGGCAATGCGATTGAGCGGAATCCTGTGCCGCGCCGCCAGCGCCTGGACCGCCGTAATGCCGGGAAAGACCTCGTAGTCGATCTCGTGGCGGCCTGTCGCCACCAGCGCCTCGATATTGCGGATGGTGCTGTCGTAGAGCATCGGATCGCCCCAGACGAGGAGGCCGGCAGTCTCGCCGTCCTTCATCTCGTCGGCGATCATGCGCTCGAACGCTGCTTGTTTGGCGGCGTTCAGCTCGTCGACGCAAGCATGGTAGTCGGCGGGCCGGGGATCGCGCGGCGGGCTCGGCGCTTCGACGAAGCGGTGGACGCGGCCGGGCGCGATGTGGCGGCGGCAGATCTCCTCGCGCACATCCCGCAGTTTCCCCTTGGTGCGGCCCTTATCGAGAAGGAAGAAGACGTCGACGCGATTCAACGCCTTCACCGCCTGCACGGTGATGTAATCGGGGTCGCCGGCACCGATGCCGATGATGAGGATCGTCTTCACGGACCTGCCTTGCTTTTCGTCGCCCTCAGATCGCACGCTTGGGCGTGGCCTGCACGCCTTCTCTCATCCGGTCGAGATAGGCGGCGAACATGTCGCCCATGGCGGCGGCGAGGCGATCCACTTCCGCCGGCGGCCGGCCTTGCTCGGAAACCTGCTTGCCGACCGCACTCATCGACATCATGACGATATCGGCGGCAACGACCCGTTCGCGCGGCGCCACCGCCGGCAGGGCCTCGGCCATGAATTGCAGGAACCGCCGGCGACCGGCCTTGCGGTGCGCCTCCGTTTCGGGGGCGTCGCGATAGAGCGGCGCGGCATCGTCCAAGGCGACCCGCAGGGCGGCTTCTTCGCACTCCGAGCGGAAGAAGGCCTGCACGACCGCACGCAGGCGCGCCGTCGGCGGCATTGTCCGGTCGGCGAGCATGGCCTGCAGCAGGCCGCCAGTCTGTCGCCATTCGTCGGCCTGCAGCCGGAACAGGATCGCTTCCTTGTTCGGAAAGTATTGATAGAGCGAGCCGATGCTGATGCCGGCGGTTTCGGCGACCCGCGCGGTCGTGAATCGGTGCGCACCCTCGCGCGCCAGAACGCGAACAGCGGCCTCCAGGATGTCGGCGACCAGCTGGGTGGAGCGGGCCTGCCGCGGCTCTTTTCGCGAGGAAAGTCGCGGTGTCTGGCGGGGTCTCGATCGGGTCATCGGGAATGCGAATGGTGAATGCGAGGAATCATTCGTATTTTAAGGAAGCAAACCCTTTAAAGCCACAGGAATAGCGATGACGACCCTTCACGAGGCCCCTGTCTCCACCGTTCTCGACCGGCTGTTCGTCCTGGACGAAACAGCCTCCGAGGCGGCGGCTCAAACGTTTGGCACCCTGTCGGACGACGAGCGCGCCGCCTTGATGAGCAGCAAGACGGCCTATGCGGACCTCTATCGGCAGGCCAAGGACCTGCCGCTGGCGGTCTCGTGCGAGACCGGGACGCTGCTCTACATGCTGGCCCGGGCGAGCCGGGCCTCGGCCATCGTCGAATACGGCACGTCGTTCGGCATCTCGACGCTGCACCTCGCGGCGGCGTTGCGCGACAACGGCGGCGGCCTTCTGGTCGGCAGCGAATTCGAGCCGTCCAAGGTCGCCAAAGCGCGAGCAAACATCGCCGCCGCCGGTCTCGCAGATCTGGTCGAGATCCGGGAAGGCGACGCTTTGCAGACACTGGCGCGAGACCTGCCCCTGTCGATCGACCTCGTCCTGCTCGATGGAGCCAAGGGGCTCTATCCGGAAATCCTGGCGCTGGTCGAACCGCATCTGCGCCGCGGCGCGGTGATCGTGGCCGACAATGCCGGCTGGAGTCCCGACTATCTCGCCCGCGTGCGCTCGCCGGCAGCCGGCTACATGTCGCTGCCCTTCGGCAGCGACGTCGAGCTGTCGATCTGGACGGGCCGCCGGTGAGTTGAGCTCGGCAGGCGCTCAGCCTGTCCAGGCGCGCCGCGTCGTCGAGAAGGCCAGCACCGCCGAGAAGGCGACGATGCCCAGGGCAACGCAGGCATAGAGGCCCGAGACGCCCCAGCCGAAGGAGTCCAATGCCAGCAGGCTGCCGCCGCCGGCGATGGTGATGCGGGTGATATTGGCGCCGACCGGCCAGTACATCTCGCCGGTGCCTTGCGAGGCGAAGTAGAGCGCCATCGCGATGCCGAAGAAGCCGTAGGCCGGGCCGACAATGGTGAGATAGTGCCGGCCCGACGCCAGCGCGCCCGGATCGGTGGTGAAGAGGCCGAGCCACAGGTCGGGCCAGATCGCCACGACGATGCCGATGGTGGCGGCCATGCCGCCGGCCATGAAGGCGCCTGTCCAGGCCAGCCGCTGGGCGCGGGCATGCTGCCGGGCGCCGATGTTGGTGCCGACCAGCGCGGTGAGCGTCGCCCCGATGCCGAAGCTGATGGGGATCAGCATGTACTCAAGCCGGCTGCCGATGCCATAGCCCGCGATGGCGGCATCGCCCTCGCGACCGATCAGGCCGGTGACGACCAGCACCGTGCCGTTGGTCAGGATCACCACCAGACAGGCGATGAGGCCGACCTTCAGGATGTCGCGGAAGGCGCGCCACTTGAATCCGTCCACGGGCCAGCGCAGGCGGACCGCCGCCTCGCTGCCCGTCAGCTTGGAGAGCATCCAGGCCGCCGCGATGGCGAAGGCGATGACGGCGGCCACGGCCGGTCCGCGGATGCCGAGCGCGGGCAGGCCGAACCAACCCAGGGTCAGCGCGCCGGTGAGCGGAATCTGAATCGCGCCGGTCACGACCAGGGCAAGGCCGGGGGTTTTCATGTCGCCGGTGCCGCGCAACACAGAGGCCATGGAATTGGCGACCCAATGGGCGCCGCAGCCGAGGAAGAGGATGGTGGCGAAGGCCTCGGCGCGATCCAGAGCCGCGCCGCTGCCGCCCAGCGCGCCATAGATCTGTCGGCCGAAGCCCACGAAGACGATGGCGAAAAGCGCAGCCATGCCGAGTGCGATGGCCAGTGCATGGGCCGCTGCCGCTTCGGCCGCCGCCTTGTTGCCCGAGCCCAGCGCCCGCGCCACGGACGAGGAGATGCCACCCCCCATGGCGCCCGCCGACATCATGCCCAAGGTCATCTGTGTCGGAAACACGAGGGCCAGCGCCGCGAGATCGACGGTGCCGAGCTGGCCGATGAAGAAGCCGTCGGCGATGCTGACGAGGCTCTGCATGGCCACGTTCAGCACGTTGGGGACGGCGAGCGTGAGGATGGTGGGCACGATCGGCCCGGCCAGCATCATTTGCCGGCGTTCTGCGGGAGTCATTGCCGCGGTCTCTAGCACGTCACGTGCCCAGACCGCGCGAGCTTATCTCATCGCATGCTTACGGTTTTTTCCGCTTTCGCTCAGCGGCCGGTGCGTTGCGCCACGATGGCTTCGGCGAGCTGATCGATCGTGTCGACCCCTGCAGATACGTTCATGGGGATGGTCACGTCGAACCGATCCTCGAGCTCCATGATCACGTCCATGATCGTGAGCGAGTCCACTGTAGTGCCGGTTGAGATGACGGTCTGGGGGGTGATGGCCTTCCCGGCAACCTGATAGGGCGCCAGAAGGCGGAAGATTTCGCCGATCACGTTACGCTGCAGTGCTGCATTGGTGTCGGCGACCAGATGATGAGTGGCCTGCAAGGCTACCTCCGCCGGTTTGATGGTGGCGGCATCTGATAGAACCACCGGGCCAATGTGAAATAACAATTGGTTACCCAGTGTTGCGACACATTACGAAATATTGCGGCGTCTTCACTCCGCTGCGAGCGGCGTCGGCTTCAACCATGCGTCGAAGTCGTGCAACGCCCGCGCACTGAGTGCCTGCTTGCGCTCCTTGCCACGCAGCGCGCCCTCGATTGGCGGGAAGAGTCCGAAGTTGACGTTCATCGGCTGGAAGGTCGTGGCGTCGGCGCCGCCCGTGATGTGGCTCAGCAGGGCGCCCATGGCTGTCGTGGTGGGCGGCGGGCCCTGCGTCCGGCCCAGGCGCTCCGCGGCGGCGAAGCGGCCGGTCATCAGGCCGACGGCGGCGCTTTCGACATAGCCCTCGCAGCCGGTGATCTGGCCCGCGAAGCGCAGCCGCGGCATCGCCTTCAGCCGCAGGGTGGCGTCGAGCAGGCGGGGGCTGTTCAGGAAGGTGTTGCGATGCAGCCCGCCCAGCCGGGCGAACTCGGCATTCTGCAGGCCGGGGATCGTGCGAAAGACGCGGGTCTGTTCGCCATGCTTCAGCTTGGTCTGGAAGCCCACGATATTCCAAAGCGTGCCGAGGGCATTGTCCTGGCGGAGCTGCACCACGGCCCAGGGCCGATGGCCGGTCCGCGGGTCGCGCAGGCCGACCGGCTTCATCGGGCCGAAGCGCAGGGTCTGCGGTCCGGTCGACGCGATCACCTCGATCGGCTGGCAACCCTGGAAGTAGGGCGTGTTGGCTTCCCACTCCTTGAACTCGGTCTTCTCGCCGGCCAGCAGGGCCGCGACGAACGCCTCGTACTCGGCCTTGTTCATCGGGCAGTTGAGATAGTCGGCGCCATCGCCTCCCGGGCCGCCCTTGTCGTACCGCGACTGCTTCCAGGCGACGGAGAGGTCGATGCTCTCGTAGTGGACGATCGGCGCGATGGCGTCGAAGAAGGCCAGCGACTCCTGGCCGGTCAGCTTGCTGATCGCTTCGGCCAGGGCCGGCGAGGTGAGAGGGCCGGTGGCGACGATGACACTGTCCCAGCTCTCGGGCGGCAGGCCGGCCACCTCGTTGCGCTCCAAGGTCACCAGCGGATGGGCGAGCAGCGCCTCCTGCACCGCCGCCGAGAAGCCATGGCGATCGACGGCCAACGCGCCGCCGGCCGGCAGCTTGTGCTGGTCGGCTGCGCGCATGATCAGCGAGCCGGCGCGGCGCATCTCCTCGTGCAGCAAGCCGACGGCATTGTTCTGTGCATCGTCGGAACGGAAGGAATTGGAGCAGACGAGTTCGGCCAAACTGTCGGTGAGATGGGCTTCCGTGCCGCGCACCGGCCGCATCTCGTGCAGCATGACGGGCACGCCGGCGGACGCAAGCTGCCAGGCCGCTTCGCTGCCCGCGAGCCCGCCACCGACGATATGAACGCTCTTGATGCTTGACGTCATCCCATCCGACCTGAAACCGTGCGCCTCCTTCGCGAACCTATAAAGGGGGGAGGGCCCAATGGCCATCAAGTTCCACAATCCCAAGTCCGTCGCTCTGGCGGGTAAATACAGCCTGGGCGCCGAAGTCGCGCCGAACGCGCGCCTGCTCTACGTCTCGGGCCAGGTCGGCGTCGATTCCAAGGGCAAGCTCGGCGCAGGCATCGAGAAGCAGGTCGAGCTGACCTGGAAGAACATTGGTCAGGTCCTGAAGAGCGCCGGCATGGGCTACAAGGACATCGTCAAGATCACGGGCTTCATCACCGACGCCCGTTACATGACGGCCTATCGCGAAGTTCGCGGCCGCTTCATCGGCGAGCCCTATCCGGCATCGACCCTGGTGATCGTCTCCGGCCTTGCCGATCCCGGCATGATGGTCGAGATCGAGGTCGTCGCGGCGAAGTAGATCGACCTGTCCGTCCGGGCGTAGTGTGTTGACCGAGCCTCTTTCCTATCGGCGGCTGCTGCGTCTGGACGGCATGGCCGAGCTGTTTCTGGCGGCGTGCCTGTCGCGCCTCGCCGGCCGCATCTTCTCGCTGGCCATCGTCCTCTACGTCCTGGACCGTTTCGGTTCTCCCGCGCTCGCGGGATGGGTGGCGTTCGCCTCGATGGCGCCAGGCCTGTTGATCAGCCCTCTGGCCGGGGCGTTGCTCGATCGTCTCGGCGCGGCGAAGGCAATCGTCATCGACATGGCGGCGAGCGCGTTGCTGCTCCTGGCGCTCGGTCTCGCCGACGTCGCGGGCTCGGTCAGCGAGCCGCTCTTGCTGGCGCTGGTGGCGCTGTACTCCCTGACGAGCCCGCTCGGCACCGCCGGCATTCGCGTCCTGATCCCGCGTCTTGTGCCGAAAGACGCTCTGGACCTGGCCAACGCACTGGATACGAGCAGCTATGCCCTCATCAATGTCGCCGGCCCCGCCGTTGCGGGATTGTTGTTCGGTTTCGCCGGTTCGCAGACGACGTTGCTGGCCATCGTGCTTTTGTACGCGGCGGCGGCCGTCAGTCTCGTGCCTCTCATACGTCGGACATCGAGCGGCCACGCAGCATCGACGGGGCCATTGATCGGTGATGCTGTGGCCGGCGTACTCTACTTCGTGCGGCACACGTCTCTCCGCGGTCTTGCCATCTCGTATGCCCTGTTCCAGGTGAGCTGGGGCATTCTCGTGGTCACCGTACCCGTGGTGGTCATGAAGGAGCTGGGCACGGGCGCCCGTGCGGACACGGTGGTGGGCATCCTGTGGGCTGCGGCCGGCCTGGCCGGCGGGCTCGGCGCGCTATTCGCCGGACACCTTCGCACGGTCGGTCGCGAACGTCAGTTCATCGCGTTCGGTGCGCTCGCCACAGCGGTCGCGCTCTTCCCTGTGAGCGCCAGTTTCGGCCTCGTCGGTCTGGCGATCGGCTTGGTTCTGGTGGGGTTCGTGGAAGGTCCGGTCGATGTCGGCGTGCTTTCGCTGCGGCAACGGCGTACCGATCCGGGATGGCTGGGCCGCGTGCTCGCCGTCTCGATGAGCTTCAACATGTCCGGTCTGCCCCTGGGTTCTGCCATCGGCGGCGTGATCGTCATGCATTCGCCCACTCTGGCGTTTGCAACCGCAGCTTTGGCGTCAGTCCTCGCCGCCGTAGTGACCTACGCGCTTGTGCCGGCGAGGTCAGAGAGGTGAACAACCCGATGAAATCTCGCGCTATGATTGCCCCATGACGAATTCCCTCAAGGTCGGACTGGCGCAGCTCAATCCCAAGGTCGGCGATATTGCGGGCAATCTCGCCAAGGTGCGGGCGGCGCGGGCGGAAGCGGCCTCGCAGGGCGCGGAACTGGTGCTCTATCCGGAGACGGTGCTGTCGGGCTATCCCGCCGAGGACCTGGTGCTGAAGCCTGCCTTCCAGAAGGCTTGCCACGAGGCGGTCGAAGCCCTGCGGGCCGACACGAAGGACGGCGGTCCGGCGCTGTTCGTCACCACGCCGTGGCGCGAAGGCGACAAGCTGCACAACGCCCTCATCGCCCTCGACAAGGGCGAGATCATCGGCAAGCGCTTCAAGGTCGATCTGCCCAACTATGGCGTGTTCGACGACAAGCGCGTGTTCGCGCCGGGGCCGATGCCGGGACCGCTGGTCTTCAACGGTGTGCGCATCGGGGTGCCGATCTGTGAAGATATGTGGACGCCCGATGTCGTGGAGTGCATCGCCGAGACCGGCGGCGAGATCATTTTGGTGCCCAACGGTTCGCCCTACGAGGTCGGCAAGACCGACGTACGCGTGCAGCTCGGCGTCAGGCGTGTGGTCGAGAGCGGTCTGCCCTTCGTCTATCTCAACCAGGTCGGCGGCCAGGACGAGCTGATCTTCGATGGCGGCTCGTTCGCCCTGGGGGCGGACCGTGCGTTGAAGGTCAAGCTGGCATCCTTCGCCGAACAGGTGGCCACGATCGAGTTCCGCCGTAACGGCGGTGGCTGGGAGTGTCAGCCCGGTCCGATCGAGCCGGAGATGAGCGACATCGAATCGATCTATCGCGCGATGGTGCTGGGCCTGCGCGATTATGTGAACAAGACCGGCTTTCCGTCGGTGGTGATCGGCCTTTCCGGCGGTGTCGATTCGGCGATTACGGCGGCAGTGGCGGCCGACGCCCTGGGCCCCGAGCGCGTGCACGCGATCATGATGCCGTCACCCTATACCAGCCGGGAATCCCTGGAAGATGCCGAAGCCTGCGCGCGGGCAATTGGCGTACGCTATGACATCGTCGATATCGGCCCGGCGATGGAGGCGTTTCGCGGCATGCTGACGCCGCTGTTCGGCAATCGCGCCGAGGACGTCACGGAAGAGAACATCCAGAGCCGTGCCCGCGGCGTCACTTTGATGGCCGTGTCAAACAAGCTCGGCGGCATGGTCGTCACGACCGGCAACAAGTCGGAGATGGCGGTGGGCTACGCCACGCTCTACGGCGACATGTGCGGCGGCTTCAATGTGTTGAAGGACGTCTACAAGACGACCGTGTTCGAGCTCTGCCGCTGGCGCAACAAGCACCTGCCGCAAGGAGCCCTCGGCAGGGCCGGCGCGGTGATCCCGCCCCGCATCATCGACAAGCCGCCTTCGGCCGAGTTGCGGCCCGACCAGCAGGACTCCGATTCGCTGCCGCCTTATCCTGTCCTCGATGCCGTTCTCAAGGGTCTGATCGAACGTGACCTCGGCACGGCCGATCTTGCGAAAGAGGGCCACGATCCGGCGGTCGTGGATCGTGTGTGGCGATTGCTCGAAGGCGCGGAGTACAAGCGACGGCAGGCGCCTCCGGGCGTCAAGATCACCTCACGCAACATCAGCCGCGAACGTCGCTACCCGATCGTGAACGGGTTTCGCGGATAACAAGAAGACAGAGTGGATGGATGCAATGCTGATTGCCCAGATCTCCGACATGCACATCAAGAAGCCGGGCGAGCTGCTCTACGGCCGCATCGATACGCAAGGCTATCTCGAGCGTGCCGTGGCGCACGTCAACGCGCTGGATCCGAGCCCGGATATCGCCCTTGTGACGGGCGATCTGGTGGATAGCGGCAAGCCCGAAGAATACGAGAACCTCAAGCGCATGCTGTCGGCGTTGCGCATGCCGTTCTATCTCATTCCCGGCAACCACGACGCACGCGACCCTCTGCGTGAGGTCTTTTCGGAGCATGCCTATCTGCCCCGCAGCGGTTTTCTCCAGTACGTCGTCGAGGATCTGCCGCTGCGCCTGATCGCCCTCGACACCCTGGTGCCCGGCAAAGGGTTTGGCGCCTTGTGCCAGGAGCGGTTGGACTGGCTGGACGCTCGGCTGAAAGAGAGCGATCGACACACGCTTCTCTACATGCATCATCCGCCGTTCGATTGCGGTATCGACGCCTTCGATGCCGCCCGTCTCAACGAAGGTGCGGAACGGTTGGCCGAGATCGTCCGGGCGCGCGGCACCGTCGAGCGCGTGCTGTGCGGACATGTCCATCGCCCGATCCAGGTGCGCTGGGCTGGCACCATGGCCTCGATCGCGCCCAGCACCGCCCATCAGGGCACGCTGGACCTGCGTCCCGATGCCAAGCTTTCGATGACCATGGAGCCTCCGGGTATTGCTCTCCATCTGTGGCGGCCGCCTACCGGATTGGTCACACATCTCAGCTACGTCGGAACCTACGATGGACCGCGTCCGTTCAGGTGAACCATGGCTAGCTCGTCGGCTTCGTCGTCGAACCTGACCAGGAGAGTGGGCCCCGGTGTGATCACCGGGGCGGCCGACGACGATCCCAGCGGCATCGCCACCTATTCCCAGGCCGGCGCGCAGGCAGGTTTCGGGCTGCTGTGGACCGTGGTGCTGACCTGGCCGCTGATGGTGGCGGTGCAATCCGTCAGCGCTCGAATCGGAAGGGTCACCGGCCGCGGTCTTGCCGCCAACATGTGCCGCGTCTTCCCCAGGCCGGTAGTTCTTGCGTTGGTCTCCTTGCTGTTCGTCGCCAACACCATCAACATCGGCGCCGACCTCGCGGCGATGGGCGCATCCGTCAGCCTCCTTTTCGGAGGAGGGCAGACCCTTTTCACCGTCCTGTTTGCCGTGGCGTCGTTGCTGGCGATCGTGTTCATTCCCTACAGCCGCTATGTCGGCATCCTGAAGTGGCTGACTTTCTCGCTGTTTGCCTACGTCGGGGTCGTCTTCTCCGCCCATATCGATTGGCGCGCGGTTGGCCTTGGGGCCATTTTTCCGCGATTCGACCTCGACGCGAAGACGCTGATGTTGGTGGTCGCCATCCTCGGTACCACGATCAGCCCCTATCTCTTCTTCTGGCAGAGCTCCCAGGAGGTCGAGGACGAAGAGGGTGATCCATCAGCCGGCCCTCTCAAGACGCATCCCGACGAAGCGCCGCTCCAGCTTGCGCGCATCAATTGGGAAACCGGCATTGGCATGGCGGTGTCGAATCTGGTCGCCTTCTTCATCATACTGACGACCGCTGCGACGCTGAATGCCAACGGCCTGACCGACATCGCGAGCACGCAGCAGGCGGCCGAAGCGCTGAAGCCGATTGCCGGCGAAGCTGCCTTCCTGCTGTTCAGCCTTGGCATTGTCGGCACGGGGCTGCTGGCCGTGCCTGTTCTGGCGGCGTCCGCCGCCTACGCGGTCGGCGAGACGCGCGACTGGACGATCGGGTTGGAATGCAAGCCTCGCGACGCCCGGCCATTCTACGGTGTCATCGTCGCGGCGATCCTGATTGGGCTCGGTGTTGCACTGCTGCCGATTGATCCGATCAAGGCTTTGATCTGGAGCGCCGTGCTGAACGGGGTGATCGTGGTGCCCATCATTGCTGCCATGATGGTGGTGGCCGCGCGGCGCGACGTCATGGGCAGGTTCGTCGCTGCGCCCTGGCAGCATGTGCTGGGCTGGCTGACCGCCATCCTGATGGCTGCTGCTGCCATCGCGATGTTTGTCCTGATGTAGGCGGTACCCCGCAGTTCTTCTTTTCCTGCGCGTTTAGGGGCGCAGCCGATGCAGGCACTGCCAGCACAAGCATAAGTAGCCTTGCCATTGCGGCCTAGCTTAGCTCGTGCGCGATCAGAGACAACGCATGTTAGCCTCTCGGCTATGAAGCTCTATTCCGGTCCGCTCAGCATGTTCGGCGCCAAGGCCGAGATCGCAGCCCGCGAGAAGAAGCTCGATGTCGAGCTCATCATGGTTCCTTTCGAGATGAAGCGGCTTTACGAGCCCAAGCATCCCGAGGTGTTGCGCATCAATCCCAAGCGCCAGGTGCCGGTGCTGATCGACGATGGTCCGGACGGCGTGCTGGAGATCTTCGACTCGACGCAGATCTTTGAATATTTCGAATCCGTGAAACCGGAACCGCCGCTCTGGCCTGCCGAATCCAAGGCCCGTGCCCGGGCGCGGCTGCTCGAACACAAATCGGACGAAGTCTACTTCCCGCATATCATCCGGCTGATGGGGCTGCAGGGGACGCCGGAGGACTTGGCCGCCGTCGCAGCGCGCGACGGCGCCGCGAAGGTCTACGACGAGATGGAGCAGGTCATCGGCGAGCAGGAATGGCTGGCCGGCGGCTATTCCTATGCCGACATCGCCTTCTACATGGCGCAGCTCTTCGGCGCCCGGATGGGAGCGCCCATGACCGACGCGCATCCGAAGCTGCACGCCTGGCGCGATCGCATGAGCGCGCGACCCGCCGTGGCGCAGGTTGCCGGCGCCATGGGCCGCTACCTGCTTTCGCAGGGGCGCACGCTGCCGCCCTTTCTGGCCAAGCTGAGCGTTTGACCATGACCCCGATCCTGTTTCTGCCGGGTACAGGAGCGTCGCCTGACTTCTGGAAGCCCGTGGGCGAGCGGCTGCCTTCCGATTGGCCGAAGGAGTATTTCGGTTGGCCGGGCCTCGGCGACCAGCCGCCCGACCCGTCGATCCAAGGTTACGACGACCTGAAGCAGCTGGTGGCGGCAAAGATGGGCGCGCCGGTCGATCTGGTGGCCCAGTCCATGGGCGGCGTCATTGCCGCGCGCCTGGCGATCGAACAACCGGAAAAAATCCGGCGACTGGTGCTCTGCACGACCTCCGGCGGCGTCGACATGCAAGACTTCGGCGCCGGCGACTGGCGTGCCGACTATCGCAAGTCCTATCCCAATGCTGCTGCCTGGGTCACTGCGGAGCGGTCGGTGCCGCCGGTGCCGGTCGAAAGGATCGCGGCGCCGACCTTGCTGATCTGGGGCGATGTCGATCCGATCAGCCCCCTCGCTGTCGGCCGCCATCTTGAACAGCGTCTGCCGAAAGCGACGCTCGAGATCGTGGCGGGCGGCAATCACGACCTGGCCCGCACTCATGCCGACCAGGTCGCCCGATTGATTGCCGCGCACCTGGGTTAGGGCATCGCGGCGGTTAGGGCTTTACGGTTTTCTTCAGCACCGTCTCGTAAACCTGCAGGATCGTCGAGCTGTCGTTGTCGCCGAGGCCCATGCGGCGCGCCATGCGCTGCAGGTTGTGCGTTGCAGAGCCCTGCGGCAGAGGCACGTCGAGCTCGTCGGCGAGTTCCATCGCGAGGTGGAGATCCTTGTGCGCGAGGTTCAGCGCGAAGGACGGCGGCGAGAACTTGCCGGAGAGGGCACGCTCGGAGAAGGATTTGAAAATGGCGGAGTTGCCGCTCGAGCTGGCGATGACCTGCACCAGCTTGTTCGGATCGAGGCCGGCGGTGACGCCCAGCATCAGGCCCTCGGCTGCGGCCGCGGCATTGCAGAAGGCCATCATGTTGTTCACCAGCTTGGCCACCGTGCCGGTGCCGAGCTCGCCCATGTGGATCACGTTGGCGCTGAACGACTGCAGGACGGGCAGGGCGTCGTCGAACACCTTCTTGTCGCCTCCCACCATGATGGCGATGGTCGCGGCTTCGGCGCCGACCGTGCCACCGCTCACCGGCGCGTCGAGCATGGCGATGCCCTTGGCGGCCATGGCGGTGCCGATCTTCTTCACCATCGACGGCGCATTGGTGCTGAGGTCGATATAGGTCTGGCCCTTCGAGATGTTGGCGAGGATGCCGTTGTCGCCCAGGGTCACGGCCTCGACATCCCGCGGCATGGGCAGCGAGGTCATGACGATGTCGGCGCCCTTGGTCGCCTCGGCCACGGATTTGGCGGCCGTCGCGCCGAGGTCGGTACAGGTCTTCACCGCCGCCGGGTTCAGGTCGAACACGGTCACGGCGTGGTTGCTGCGCTTGATGATGTTGCGGCACATGGGACCGCCCATGTTGCCGACGCCGATGTATCCGACCTTCATGGCTACCTCCCGAAAAGAAACCTTATCCGCCGACTATACGCCGGAATCGCCGCCGCCTAGTGTTGCTGGGCGAAAGAGCCCGCGGTAGTGCGGGCTTGGGGGAGGACGTTCGGACTCATGGCGCGCAACAAGCTCTATCCCATCCCGCATCCGCCGCGGACGCCCGTGCTGGGCAACATGCTCACCGTCGATGGCGGCGCGCCGATCCAGGACCTGATGCGGATCGCCCGGGAGCAGGGGCCGATCTTCTGGCTCGACATGATGGGCACGCCGCTGGTCGTGGTTTCCGGTGCCGACCTGGTGGCCGAGCTGTGCGACGAGAAGCGCTTCGACAAGGCGGTGCGCGGCTCGTTGCGGCGCGTGCGCATGCTGGGCGGTGATGCGCTTTTCACGGCGGAGACGCAGGAGCCGAACTGGCAGAAGGCGCACAACATCCTGCTGCCGACCTTCGCGCATCGCATGATGCAGACCTATCACGAAGGCATGCTCGACATCGCCGATCAGCTCGTCACCAAGTGGGAGCGGCTGAATGCCGACGAGGAGATCGACGTGGTGCGCGACATGACCGCGCTCACGCTCGACACGATCGGCCTCTGCGGCTTCAACTATCGCTTCAACTCGTTCTATCGCAGCGACAACCATCCCTATGTCGAGTCGCTGGTCCGCGCCCTCGAAGCGGTGATGAAGATGCGCGGCCTGCCGCTGGAGGATCTGACGCAGCGCAAGAGCCGTCGCAAGCTCGAGGAAGATGTCGGCTTCATGAACGGCATCGCCGACCGCATCATCAAGGAGCGGCGCGAGGTACCGGCGGACGATGCCGCCAAGCCCGACCTGCTGGGCTTCATGCTGAGCGGCATCGACAAGCAGAGCGGCGAGCGGCTGGACGACGTCAATATCCGCTACCAGATGAACACCTTCCTGATCGCGGGTCACGAAACCACGAGCGGGATGCTGTCGTTTGCGGTCTACTTCCTGCTGAACAATCCGCATGTGTTGCAGAAGGCCTACGAGGAAGTCGATCGCGTTCTGGGCCGCGACATCAACGCCAAGCCCACGGCGCAACAGGTCAATCAGCTCGTCTATATCGGCCAGATCCTGAAGGAGTCGCTGCGCCTGTGGCCGACGGCGCCGGCCTTCGGCCTCTACCCGTACCAGAACGAAACGATCGGCGGGAAATACAAGCTGCGCAAGCGCACCTTCGTCACCGTGCTGACGGCGATGCTCCATCGCGACAAGTCGGTCTGGGGACCGCAGGCCGAGGTCTTCAATCCCGACAACTTCGCGCCGGAGCGCGAAGCCAAGATGCCGCCGCATGCCTTCAAGCCGTTCGGCAACGGCCAGCGTGCCTGCATCGGCCGCCAGTTCGCCATGACCGAGGCGACCCTGGTCATCGGCATGATCCTGCAACGTTTCCGTCTGGTCGATCACACGCGCTACCAGCTCAAGATCAAGGAGTCGCTCACCATCAAGCCCGAAGGGCTGACGATGCGTGTGCGGCTGCGGCCTGATGTCGTGCGCGGCAGTGGTCAAGTCGCGGTGTCGGCAAAGCCGGCGCCGCGCAAGGCGCCAAAGAAAACAGCCGCCAGCCACGGCACCAGGCTCGCCGTGCTGTTCGGTTCCAACATGGGCACGGCCGAGGAACTGGCGCGATCGATTTCGGAAGATGCCGAAGCGGCGGGCTTTGCCACGACCCTGGCGAGCCTCGACGATATGGCCGGCAAGCTGCCGACCGAGGGCGCCGTCGCCGTGGTCTGCGCGTCTTACAATGGCGGGCCGCCGGACAATGCCGTGCAGTTCCTCAAGTCGTTGCGCGAGATGCCGGCCGGCGCCCTGAAGGGCGTGCGCTACACCGTCTTCGGCTGCGGCAATCGCGACTGGGTCTCGACCTATCAGGCGATCCCGCGCGAAATCGACGAGTTGCTGGCGGCCAAGGGGGCGGAGCGCCTCTACGCACGCGGCGAAGGCGATGCCCGCGAAGACCTCGATGGCAACTTCCAGACCTGGTACGAGCCGATGTTGCCGGACGTCGCGGGCAAGCTCGGCGTCAAGTTCGATGCCGAGGCGGCCGCGGCGCAGGAGCCGCTCTATCAGGTGCAGCCGGTCGACAAGCCGCCTGTCAATCCGATCATCGGCGGCCACGGAGCCCTGCCGATGCGCGTTCTGGCCAATCGCGAACTGCAGAACCCGGACAAGTCGGGCCGCAGCACGCGCCATATCGAAGTGCTGCTTCCGGACGGTGTCAGCTATCGCGCCGGCGATCACCTCAGCATCGTGCCGCAGAATGGCGCGGTGCTGGTCGAGCGAGCGATCCGCCGCTTCGGCTTCGCGCCCGGTGCGCACGTCGTGCTGACGGCACCGGAAGGACGCCGCGCAGCCTTGCCCGTCGGCGAGGCGATCTCCGTCCATCGCCTGCTTTCCGACTACCTCGAACTGCAGCTCCCGGCGACGCGCAAGCAGATCCAGACCATGGCGCAGCATACGCGCTGCCCGTTCACACGGCCCAAGCTCGAGGGGCTGCTGGAGGAGGAGCGGTTCCGCGCGGAGATCCTGGCCAAGCGCAAATCGGTCCTCGACCTGCTGGAGGAGTTCCCGGCCTGTGAACTGCCGTTCGCGGCCTTCCTCGAAATGCTGCCGCTGATGACGCCGCGCTACTACTCGATCTCGTCGTCCCCCATGGCCGATGGGGCGCGGTGCTCGGTCACGGTGGCCGTCGTCGAAGGCCCGGCACGGGCCGGCGCCGGCATCTATCACGGCGTCTGCTCGAACCATCTCGCGCGGCAGGCCGCCGGCAGCACGGTCCAGGCCTTCGTCAAGGAAACGAAGGTCGGCTTCCGTCTGCCGGTCGATCCGGCGGCGCCGATTGTCATGATCGGGCCCGGCACCGGGCTGGCGCCGTTCCGTGGCTTCCTGCGCGAGCGAGCTGCGCTCAAGGCGCAGGGCCGTGCCCTGGGCCCGGCTTTGCTGTTCTACGGTTGCCGTCACCCGGATCAGGACTACATCTATGAGGACGAGTTGAAGGAGCAGGCCGACGCGGGAATCGTCGACCTGGAGGTCGCGTTCTCGCGTCACGATGGAAAGAAGACCTACGTGCAGGATCTCTTGCAGGAGAGAGCGGAGAAGGTGTCGGCCCTCATCGACCAGGGAGCAATCGTCTATGTCTGCGGCGACGGCGGCCGGATGGAACCCGATGTGAAGCGGGCCTTGATTGCCATGCATCGCGAGAAGGCGGGCGCCGACGAAGCGGCCGGCGAGGCCTGGATGGCGAAGCTCGTCGCCGACAATCGCTACGTGCTGGACGTGTGGGCGAGCAGCTGACCGAGTTTAGCGATCGCGACCGGCAGAGGGCGCGCGAGCTTCGCCGCGTCAAGGCTGCGGCGACGGGGCTGCTGGTATTCACGGCAGCCCTGTTCGTGCTGGCACGCCATTACGAGCCGCTGCATTGGGCCTGGGGCTACGTTGCCGCCTTTGCCGCCGCAGCCACCGTGGGCGGCCTCGCGGACTGGTACGCGATCGTCGCGCTGTTTCGTCGGCCACTCGGCTTGCCGATCCCGCACACCGCCATCGTACCGCGCAATCACCATCGCATTGCCGAGACGCTGGGCGAGTTCATCGAGACGAACTTCCTGGCGCGTGAACCCGTCGAGGCGAGGCTGCGCGAGGTCGACTTTGCCGCTCTGGTGTCGGAGTGGCTGAGCGATCGCGACCGCAGTGCGGCGCTTGCCGGATTCGTGATGCGTCTGGTGCCGCAGGCCCTGACCTCGATCGATCAGTCCGGCCTGAAGGGCTTTCTCGGCAGGCGTGTCATGGCCGAGCTGGAACGGATCGAGTTGGCGCCGCTGGCCGCCGGACTGTTGAGCGCCGTCACGGAGAAGAACCGCCACCAGAGACTGCTCGACGAGTTGCTGGGCGCGCTCGAAAAGGTACTGGCCAACGAAGAAACGCTGGCGGCCCTGCGCGAGAAGATTCGCCAGGAGCTGCCGGCCTTGTTCAACCTCTACCGCGCCGACGCCTACCTGCTGCGCAAGATCGTGGCCTCGACGACAGCCTTCATCCAGGAGGCGAGGGCCGATACCGGGCATCCGCTGCGGCGTGAATTCGACAGTTTTGTGTCGGGCTTTATCGAGCGGTTACGCCATTCCCAGTCCTTCGCGCATCGTGCGGAAAGCCTGAAGCGCGACATGCTGGCGCGCCCCGAGATCGCCGCGGTCGCCGAAGGCGCCTGGGAGAGCCTGCGCAGCTTCCTCGAACAGGATGCCCGGGCGCCGGACAGCCAGGTGCGGCGGCAACTCGAAGCCATGCTGGTGGATGTCGGCAGCCAGCTTGCCCGCGAACCCGCCATCCGGGCCGAGATCAACCGCGGCATGGTGCAGGTCCTGTCCGAGTTTGTGGAAAGTCAGAAGAGCGGCGTCGGGCGCTTCATTGCCGATCAGGTGAAGTCGTGGGACATCGATATGCTGATTGGTCGCATCGAGCTCACGGTCGGGCGTGATCTGCAATATATCCGTTTCAATGGTGCGATGATCGGCGGGCTCGCGGGTTTAGCCTTGCACGTGCTCGAACAGGGGTTGAAGCTGCACCTGTAATCGACAGGAGGTTCAAATGGCCGATGCCCCTCAGAACTTCACCGACATGTTCAAATCGCTCGGCGAACAGCTCAAGGTTCCCGCTTTCGACATGGCGAAGATCATGGAGCACCATCAGAAGAATCTGGATGCGATGACCCGCTCCTGGCAGGCCATGGCCGGCGGCGCCAGCGAGATCGCGAACAAGCAGCGCGAGATCTTCGAAACCGCAATCAAGGACGTCACTTCGATTGTGCAGGAGTACAAGCCCGGCGGTTCGGCGCAGGAAGTCATGGCCAAGCAGAGCGAGTTCGCCAAGAAGGCGATGGATGCCGCGATCGCCAACACGCGCGACATCGCCGAGCTGGTTCAGAAGTCGAGCGCCGAGGCGTTCAAGATCGTGCAGGATCGGATGAAGGAGTCCTACGACGAGATTCGCAACGACCTCGAAAAGAAGTCCTAGGACAGGATGAAAGCTGGGGGCATGTTCCCCCAGCGAGAAACCTAGGCCCGACGCCAATCCGGGAAGACGAAGCTCTTCCAGCCGGAACGGTCGAAGCGTTTCCATTGGCCTTCCGGCTGCGACAGCCGGTCGGCAACCGCATAGACGGCCGCCGGATGATGGCCGAGGCCGCAATGGCTGCCGTAAACTTCGATGTTCTCGACCTGCTCGTCTTCGACGTTCAGGCACGTCTGCCAGGCGCAGATACCGTCGGTGCGGCTGAAGATCGACGTCGTCGGCACCGGCGGCGGATCGGCGAGCGGGCCTGCGATGTGATGGTCGCTGTCCTCGACGCTCTGCCCCGACGCGAATTCGTAGACACGCCAGGCATTGGTCGCCTTAGGACTGCCGGTGAAGGGGCTGCCGAGGCTGATCACCGCGCGCACCTTTTCCGGGCAGCGCTTGGCGAGCTGGCGCGCATAGATGCCGCCCAGGCTCCAGCCGACGAGGCTGATCTTGCGATGGCCATGGCGCTCGTAGAGTTCGTCGATGCGATCCAGCATGGACGATTCGATCCCGGGGCGCAGACCGAGGTTGCGGCCCTGCTCCCAGCCATGCGCGGCATAGCCTTGCGCCTTCAGGAAGGAGCGCAGGGGGCGCGTGGAAAGATCGCTCGCGAGAAGACCCGGCAGAACGAGGACGGGATGTCCGTCGCCGCGCGGCGCGGCGGAAAGCCACGGCCGCAGCAGCATGAAGGCGCCCAGTTCCTGGACAGCACGACCTTCGAGGAACAGCAAGGTACGCGAAGGGGGACGCAGCGTCTCAGCGGCAGCCGGCAATTTGGGCCTCCTTGTCGTTCCCGCAGACTCTCACATATCGGTAGGCCACGGAAGGGTTTCAACCTCCCACGACCGCCGTCTTGAGCTCGGCCGCCGCTTCGACCAGATAATCGCCCAGGCGTGCAACATCCGGCACGGCGCGGCGATCGGCGGTAAGGCCGAAGTTGAGCGCGTCCATGTAGCTCTGCACCGTGATGTTGAGCGCAGCACCATGGGCTGGAATGGAAACCGGATGCAGCGCCGTCACCTTCGCGCCGGCGCAGTAGAGCGGCATCGGCGGTCCCGGTACGTTCGAGATGGTGACGTTCATCGGCATCGGCAGCTTGTCGGCGAGGCCGCTGCGGCCATAGACCAGCATCATGAGCTGCAGCAGGATCGGTGCGCCGACGAAGGCGAAGTCCTGCGGGACGGTATCGCGGAACGTGCCGGCGATCTGTTTGGCGTCGGTCGACGACTTAACGATTGCTTTCAGTCGCTCCACGGGATCGGCGATGTCGGTCGCGATCTGGCAAAGCATGCCGGACACTTGATTGTTTGGCCGCGTGTCGCCGGGCTCGCGCAGGCTGATCGGCACGCCGGCAATCAACGGCTTGTCGGGAAGCTGACCCTTCTCCTGCAGGTAGCGCCGGAGCGCGCCGCTGCAGACCGCCATCACCACGTCGTTGAGCTTGGCGCCGCTCGCCTTGGCAATCGCCTTGGCATCGAACAGCGAGATGGTGCGCGCGGCATAACTGCGTTCGCGCGTGATCGTCGCGTTGAACGGTGTCTTGGGCGCGGAGAGCGTCGGCAGCTGGCTGGCGAGGTTCTGCAGGGTGCTGAGCGCCTTGGGCGTTTCGCCCGGCTTGCCGAGGAAGGCGCTGGTCATCGAGTTCACGATCTCGGGCGCCGCCTGCCAGAGCTTGATTTGCTGGCGCATCATGTTGGCCATGATGTCGGCCATGCCTTTCACCGGATCGACCGCGGTGGGGGAGACCGGTGCGCTGGCCGAAGCGGCGGACTTGGGCGGTGCCGGTGCGACGTCGCGAGGCGTCGCGCTCACATCGTAGAGCGCCTTGTTGATTGCCATGCCGGCGCCACCGTCGATCGCGGCGTGATGGACCTTCGAATAGAGAACGCCCTGGCCGTTCGCCAGGCCCGTGATGACATAGAACTGCCAGAGCGGCCGGCTGCGATCGAGCGTATTGGCGTGCAGCCGGGAGATCACTTCTTCGAGCTGCTCCTCGGTGCCGGGCGCGGGCAGGGCCGTCTCGCGCAGGTGATAGTCGAGGTCGAGTTCGTGTTCGTCGACCCAACCGGGATGGTCGAGGTCGTAGAGCGATGGTGCGAGCCGTTTGGAGAAGATCGGGATGGTGTGCAGCCGGCTTTCGAAGAACTTGCGGAAGTGCTGGTAGAAACTTCCCTCGAAACCGGGGGGCAGTTCGAAGTAGGTGAGCCCCGCCACATGCATGGGGGTCTCCGGCGTCTCCAGGTAGAGGAAGGACGCGTCGATGCCCGAGAGTTGTTGCGTTTCCATTGGCGTCCTCCCCCGGTCGCCGGTTTTTGATCGTTGGACGATTTGTCCTCCGGCTGGCTTGGCCTAGGCAAGTGGGGATAGGCGAGCCATGTTCCTAAAGTATTGAAAAATATACATATTCTATTTTTATCGCCGCAACGCACAAATTTATGTTGCGCCGCACAATAGCGATCCCATATACGCCTCCTCACCGCGTAGCGCACACCAATCAATTGCAGGAATACACCTCATGACCACCAGCAATGCCGCGCTCGACACCGTGATCGAGCATGCCAATGAAACCACCAAGGCCGCCGGCGAGCGCGTCCGCGAGTTCGCCCAGATCGGCGTCCGCAAGGCCACCGAGGGCTTCGAGCAGATCAGCAAGGCCGCGCAGACCGCGTCGGAAGAGCTGAACACTCAAGTCACTCAGGCCCGCGACGGCGCCACCAAGGCCGGCCTGAAGCTCCTCGAAGTCGCCAAGGAAGATGCCGATGCCGGCTTCGCCGCCATGCGCGATTTCCTTGCTGCCAAGTCGCCGCTCGAGGCGTTCGACGTCTCGGCCAAGTACTGGCGCGGCCGCATCGAGACCCGCATCGCCCAGGCGCAGGATCTCGGCGCCTTCGTGCGCAAGGCTGCCGACGATGCCGTCCGCCCCGTCCAGGAGCGCATCGAGAAGTTCGCCAAGGCCGCTGCCTAAGCGACTTCGACTGTCTTCAAGAAGAAGGCCCGCCCGCCAGGACGGGCCTTTTTCATTGGCCGATCGAGTCGAGGACGAACTTCACGCGCTGCGACACGGGCGCGAGCGGCAAGAGAACCAGCTCGTAGCCGAAATCTCGATAGGCGCCGGTGACGGCGTCGAAGGTGCGGACGGCTTCGTCGAAGGTTTGCCGGCGTTCGGCGTCCTGGCCGAAGATCTCGAGCCAGGGCGGCGCCGCGAAGACGCGCCGGTTGTAGCGGAAGCGATCGGCCGCGGCCGTCACGTGCGGCGGTACCGTGTGCCCGATCAGCCGATAGTAGCCCGCGATATCGGGGACGCCGCGATCGAAGAAGATCGGCCCGCGCCGAGCTTGAGCCGAACGGTAAGATCGCAGCTCCCACGAAAGCATCAGCTCTGCAAACAAGACGGGGTCGCGCGCCGGCAGGGCCGGTCCGTCAATTGCCGTCTGGTCCTGGATGATGGCGCGGCCGGCTTCGATCGTGCGGGCAAATCCTGCTTCCGCAAGGGCGTCGATCAGCGTCGTCTTGCCCGATCCGGGGCCGCCTGTGACGACGTGAAAGGGCGCGATGGAGAGGCGTTCTTTTGCGAGCATGCCTATATTGTCTCCAAGGATGGAATGTCGGGAGGCGTGGAATGGATCGGTTCTGGCTCAAGAGTTACCCGCCAGGCGTACCGTCGGATATCGACCCGTCGGTCTATCCCAGCGTCGTATCGCTGCTCGAGGAGAGCTTCGCCAAGTATCGCGACGCCAAGGCCTATGTCTGCATGGACAAGGCATTGACCTTCGGCGAGGTCGATACGCTGTCGCAGGCGCTCGCGGCCTGGCTGCAGAGCCGCGGGCTGAAGCGCGGCGCCCGGGTCGCGATCATGATGCCCAATGTGCTGCAGTATCCCGTGGCGATCGCGGCGGTGCTGCGCGCCGGGTTCATCGCGGTCAACGTCAATCCGCTCTACACGGCGCCCGAACTGCATCATCAGCTCGTGGATTCCGGCGCGGAGGCGGTGATCGTTCTCGAGAACTTCGCGTCGACGCTCCAGAAAGCAATCGCCGGCACGCCGGTGAAGCATGTCGTCGTCGCTTCTGTTGGCGACCTCATGGGCTTCCTCAAGGGCAGCATCGTCAACTTCGTCGTTCGCAAGGTGCGCAAGCTGATTCCGGCATGGTCGCTGCCGGGACATTTCAAGTTCAACGCCGTGATTGCCGCCGGCCGCTCGATGCAGCTCGCCCGTCCCGATCTCGGGCCGCAGGATGTGGCGGTCCTGCAGTATACCGGCGGCACGACCGGCGTCGCCAAGGGCGCCACGCTCCTTCACCACACGATCGTGGCGAACCTGCTGGCCTCGGAGGCATGGATGCAGCCGGGGCTCAAGCGCAAGAAGCTCGACGGTCAGCTGACCATCGTCTGCGCCTTGCCGCTCTACCACGTCTTCGCGTTCATCACCTGCGGCCTGCTCGGCATGCGCACGGGCGCGCTCAACATCCTGATCCCCAATCCGCGCGACATGAATGCCACGATCAAGGACCTGGCCAAGTACAGGATGAACATCTTCCCCGGCGTCAACACGCTGTTCAACGGGCTGCTCAACCAGCCCGATTTCGCGAAGCTCGACTTCTCGTCGCTCGTGATCACCAACGGCGGCGCAATGGCGATCCAGGAGACCGTCGCCAAGAAGTGGCTCGCGGTCACGGGATGTCCGATCGTCGAAGGATATGGCCTCAGCGAAACTTCGGCCGGCGTTACCTGCAATCCGACCGACTCCGAGCAGTATACCGGCACGATCGGTCTGCCTTTGCCCAACGTCGAGGTGCGCATCCTCGACGATCACGGCAAGGATGTCCCGCTGGGGGAGGCCGGCGAGATTGCCATCCGCGGTCCGCAGGTTATGCAGGGATACTGGCAGCGCCCCGACGAGACGGCGCTCGTGATGACGCCCGACGGCTTCTTCAA
The DNA here is from genome assembly GCA_020160995.1 of Pseudomonadota bacterium. Classification (GTDB taxonomy): domain Bacteria; phylum Pseudomonadota; class Alphaproteobacteria; order Reyranellales; family Reyranellaceae; genus Reyranella. Next base: position 35,910 of record JAIUOY010000204.1, read on the forward strand.
GTCCGGCGACGTCGGGGAAATGGATGCGCGGGGCTACATCAAGATCGTGGATCGCAAGAAGGACATGATCATCGTCTCGGGCTTCAAGATCTATCCCAACGAGGTCGAGGCCGTCGTGGCTGCCCATCCGGGGGTGCTGGAGTGCGCCGTGATCGGCGTGCCCGACAAGAAATCCGGCGAGGCCGTCATGCTATTTGTGGTGAAGAAAGACCCGGCGCTGACCAGGGAAATGCTGGCGGCCTACTGCGCCGAGGAACTGACGGGCTACAAACGACCGAAATACATAGAATTTCGCAGCGAATTGCCGAAAACCAACGTCGGGAAGATCCTGCGGCGGGAATTGCGGGACACGGTCGTCGAGAAGGCGGCCTGACAGGGCGGTCGATCGGGGGCCGGGAGGTCTTTCGGGACGAACACGGTTTCCGCTATGATGGGCGTGGAACAGGTTTCCGAGGGGGATTGATGACTGCGAGACGTTTGATTGCCGCGATGCTCGGTGCGTCGACGCTCGTCGCCTGCGATCCGCTGCCTCAGCCGCTTTACAATGAAGTGACGCCGCCGGCCGCCTTCCGGGTCCATCCGGGCGGTGTTCGAATCGACAATGAAGGCTATCAGCTCGATGCCGAGGGATACCGCATCGACAAGAGCGGCGAGCGCGTCGGTGTGATCGACGTGCCGGCCAAGACGGCGGGTGACGGCTCGAACGCCGTCGCGGGCTACTACATCAGCACCACCGGCCAGGATGCTCCCGGCCGCGTCGCCGCCCCCAGCGAGGGTGCCGGCGCCGGCGTCGGGGCAGGCCCTGGAGCCATGAACCTGCCGACGCCGTCGCAGATGCCGCAACAGACACCGATTACCCCGGCGCCCGGCAACGTGCCGCCGCCCGCCGGCTATCGCTGATCCTGGGCTAATCGGGCGCCGATCGGCGCTGCTCTACTCGATCTTGACGCCGGCCGCCTTGATCACGGGCGCCCATTTGGCCAGCTCATCCTTGATGAACTTTTCCGTGCGCTCCGGGGTCGTGTCGAGTGCCGGCACGGCTGCAATCTTTTCCAGAGAATCGGTAAAGCTCTTGTCGGCCATCAGCTTGCGAGTCGCCTGATCGACGACGTCGACGACCTCCTTGGGGGTGTTGGCGGGCCCCAGGATCAGGTTGAAGGTGTAGGCCTCGTAACCCGGCACGCCGGCCTCGATCACCGTGGGGATGTCCGGTGCTGCGGGCGCGCGCTTGGCATGGGCGTAGCCCAGGATGCGTACGCGGCCCTGGCGGTGGAACTGCAGGGTCGTGCTGATGGTCTCGAACATCCAGACCACGTTGCCCGCCATCATGTCCTGCAGGGCAGGCATGGAGCCGCGATAGGGGATGTGCTCCACATTCATGCCGCCGACCGACATCTTCAGGTATTCGCCCGCAAGATGGGTGATGCCGCCGGCGCCCGAGGAGCCATAGGAATACTTGCCGGGGTTCTTCTTCATCAACTCGACCATGCCCATCAGCGTGTCGGGCATCGAGGGATGGGCGACGATGACCAGCGGGTTGACGCAGATCGACGAGATCGCCGTGAAATCCTTGATGGGATCGTAGAGCGGCTTCACGAACGCGGTGGGATTGATCGCGTGGGTCGAGGAGGGTGCAAAGAGGAAAGTGTAGCCGTCCGGCTTGGCGTTCTTGACCTCGACGGCGCCGATCGACCCGGCCGCGCCGGCCTTGTTCTCGACGACCATATTCTGGCCGAGCAGGCCCGTCATCTTCTCTGCAACCATGCGGCCGATGATGTCGGTGGGACCGGCCGGCGGGAACGGTACGACGAGACGCACCGGGCGGTCAGGATACTTGGCCTGAGCGCGTACAAGCGACGGCGCGGCCAATGTGGCGGCGCTCGCCACGATGAGTTGACGGCGTTTCATTGTCGAAATCCTCCCAAGCGTTTCTTGTGGCCCTACTTCAGCGTTTCGTTGAACAGTTCGATCATGGCGTTCCACGAGCGGCGATCGGTTGCCTCGTGGAAGAAGAAGCCTTTCATGCCGCGCGAATCGGCCTCCGGATTGGTGAAACTGTGGCCGGCGCCGCCATAAAGCTGGAGGCGCCAGTCGATACCGGCGGCAATCATTTCGCTTTCGAAGGCGGCGCGCTGCGCGGGCGGGATGATCGGATCGTCGGCGCCGATACAGACCAGCACCTTGCCTTTGATGTTCTTCGCGTCCTGTGGCCGCGCCGTCGCAAGGCCGGAGTGGAAGCCCACGATCGCCTTCACGTCGGCGCCGCTGCGGGCGACCTCGAGGGCCGTCGTGCCGCCGAAGCAATAGCCGATGGCGGCGAGCTTCGCGGGATCGACTTCCTTTTGTGACTTCAGCACATCGAGAGCGGCGAGAGCGCGGGTGCGTATGCCGGTGGGGTCGGCCATCCAGGGCGCCAGTCGCGCCATCGTCTGGGTTCTGTCGGCCAGCGGCTTGCCGTCGCCGTGATAGTCCATGGCGAAGGCCGCGTAGCCGAGGCCGGCCAGTCGAGCGGCGATCTTCTTCGTGTGGTCGGTGAGGCCCGGCCCTTCGTGGCAGACCAGCACCCCCGCACGACGGCCGGGCTTGCTGTCGTCGACGAAATATTGCCCGATCATGCGGACGCCATCGGCACTGTATTCGATGTCCTGCGTGTGCATGTTTGTTGGTTTCCTCTCCCGTTGCCGGGACACTAGAGCACGTCCCGGCCGGCTGGAAGCAGCGGGTGGGAGGTCGTGCTCTGGAATCTATTGCATCCGGAACAGCTTGGGCTGCTCTGCCGGAGCCGGCTTGACCCGCCAACACCCGCTCGCCACAAGTCGCCTCGCATGGTTTCTCCCACCTCTCCACCCGTCGTCCGCTTCGCGCCGAGCCCGACCGGGCTGCTGCATGTCGGCAACATCCGGGCTGCATTGTTCAACTGGCTCTATGCCAAGCAGCAGGGCGGGACGTTCATCCTGCGCCTCGATGACACCGATCGCGCCCGCAGCCGCGCGGAGTTCGAGCAGGGGATCGAGCGCGATCTCGCCTGGCTCGGCCTCGGCTGGGATCGCAAAGAGAAACAGTCGGATCGCCTGGCGCACTATGATTCTGCGCGCGACCGACTGATTGCCGCCGGTCGCCTCTATCCCTGTTACGAGACGCCGGAGGAACTCGAGTTCAAGCGCAAGCGGTTGCTCGCGCAGGGCCGTCCGCCGGTCTACGACCGTGCCGCGCTCAAACTCTCCGACGACGACCGTAGCCGGCTTGAGGGCGAGGGGCGCCGGCCGCATTGGCGGTTCAAGCTCATTGCCGAAGAAGTGCGCTGGGACGACATGGTGCGCGGCGCCCAGCACGTCGACGAGGCAAGCCAGAGCGATCCCGTGCTCGTGCGCGCCGACGGCACCTATCTCTACAGCTTCACTTCGGTGGTCGACGACATCGCCTTTGCCATCACACATGTGATCCGCGGCGAGGATCACGTCACCAACACCGGCGCGCAGATCCAGATGTTCCAGGCGCTGGGGGCGGCCGTGCCGGTCTTCGCCCACCTGCCGCTGCTGGTCGATGCAGCGGGCGGTGGCTTGAGCAAGCGGACGGGCTCTCTCTCCATCGCCGATCTGCGTGAGCGCGGCATCGAGGCGCTGGCCATTTCCGCCTTGCTGGCGCGGCTGGGAACCGCCGATGCCGTCGAGCCCGTGGCCTCGCTCGACACGCTGGTGGCGTCGATGGACTTCGCGAGGGTCGGGCGCGCATCTGCACGTTTCTCGGAGGATGAACTCGCGCAGCTCAGCGCGCGCACCTTGCACATGCTGCCCTACGCGACAGTGAAGGGACGGCTCGCCGAGATCGCTTCCGATCTTGGCGAGGCCTTCTGGCTCGCCGTTCGCGGCAACCTCGCGACCTTGGGCGACGCCAAGGATTGGGCGACGGTCGTGAGCGGCCCCCTTGCGCCGATCCTTGAAGATCCGTCCTTCCTCGCCGAAGCCGCCGCTCTGCTGCCGGCAGACCCGTGGGACGAAACGAGCTGGAAGGCGTGGACGAGCGCCGTCACGGCGGCGACCGGCCGCAAGGGCCGTCAGCTCTTCCATCCGTTGCGACTGGCGCTGACGGCCGAGGAGAAGGGGCCGGAGATGGCGAAGCTCCTGCCGTTGATCGGACGCGCCCGCGTCGAGGCGCGGCTCGGTGGCCGCACTGCCTGAGGAAAGCCGTTGCCGCCGGGCATCAATTGCGCGGCAAGAACCCTTCGTATAGGTTGCCGCCATGTCGCTGTTCTTCCTCCCCGGCGCGTCCAGCGCGCGATGTATCGAGGTCTGAGACCCGTCCGGGTCCGGTCAGCCTTCGTTCGTATGTGAAATCGGGAGC
>JAIUOY010000205.1:0-18563 GCA_020160995.1 Pseudomonadota bacterium
CTCGACGCGCTGGCCGCGTGGGCGCCGCCGCCGCGGCCGCAGCCGGCCGAGCCGCGCGCCATCGAGCCGACCGAGCCCAAGGTCTCGGGCTTCGTGTTCAAGGTCCAGGCCAACATGGACCCCAACCACCGCGACCGCATCGCCTTCCTGCGGCTGTGCAGCGGCAAGTTCCGGCGCGGCATGAAGCTGACGCAGATGGGCACCGGCAAGACGCTGTCGGTCAATTCGCCGATCCTGTTCTTCGCGCGCGAGCGCGAGATCGTCGACGAGGCGTGGCCGGGCGATATCATCGGCGTGCCCAACCACGGCGTGCTGCGGGTCGGCGACACGCTGACCGAGGGCGAGACGATCAAGATCGTCGGCATTCCGAACTTCGCGCCGGAAATCCTGCGCCGGGTGCGGCTCGAGGACCCGATGAAGTCCAAGCAGCTGCGCCGCGCGCTCGAGGACCTCGCGGAGGAGGGCGTGACCCAGGTGTTCCGGCGCGTGATCGGCGGCGACCATATCGTGGGCGTGGTCGGCGAGCTGCAGCTCGACGTGCTCAAGACCCGCGTCGAAGCCGAATATCAGGTGAAGATCGACCTGGAACCCGCGCCCTTCGAGACGGCGCGCTGGATCTCGGCCGAGACGAAGGCCGATCTCGAAGCCTTCATGTCGGCCAACCGCGGCGGCATGTCCGAGGATCGCGACGGTTCGCCGGTCTTCCTGGCGCGCAATGCCTGGGAGCTGGGCTACATCGCCGAGCGCTCCCCCAAGATCAAGTTCTCCGACATTCGCGAGCGTGCGTGATGACCTTGAAACGTATCGATCCCGGTCCGCGCTTGAGCGAGGCCGTCATCAAGGGCAATCGTATCCACTGCTCGGGCATGATCCCTGAAGACACCTCGACCGACATCGCCGATCAGGTGAAGCAGACCTTGGCAGAGATCGATTCGTTGCTGGCCAAGGGTGGCAGCGACAAGACGAAGATCCTGAGCGCCGTGATCTGGCTGGCCGACATTTCCGACTTCGCTGCCATGAATGCCGTCTGGGATGCCTGGGTCGTGCCCGGCCAGACGCCGGCTCGCGCGACGGTTCAGGCCAAACTGAGCGACCCGAAGATGAAAATAGAAATCATGGTCGTCGCGGCGATCTAGTCTGCTAAGGTCGCCGCCGATTTTACGGAGGAGAAGGAAATGAGCGTCAAGCGAATCAATGCTGGCCCGCGCATGAGCAGCGCGGTGGTCCACGGCGATACGGTCTATCTCGCCGGCCTGACCGCCGACGATGCCAAGGCCGACGTGAAGGGCCAGACGAAGCAGATCCTCGACAAGATCGACAAGTTCCTGGCCGAGGCCGGCTCCGACAAGTCGAAGATCCTGTCGGCCAACATCTGGCTGACCGACATCTCCACCTGGAGCCAGATGAACGAAGTGTGGGACGCCTGGGTGTCGCCCGGCAATGCGCCCGCCCGCGCCACCGTCGAAGCCAAGCTCGCGGCGCCCGGCCTCAAGGTCGAGATCATGGTGCAGGCTGCCAAGTAAGCCTGCTTACCGCCAAAGACGAAGGGCCGGCAATCGCCGGCCCTTTTTCGTTGGAACGTGGCTCTGATGACAGGAGCTTCCTGCTCTGCTGATATCCGCGCAAACGATAACTCAGTGCAGGAAACGTCCATGAAGTTCCGTACGCAGGCGGATGTCGTCGAGATCGAGAAGATGCCGGTGGCCGAGCGTGTGAAGCACGAGAGCATGCTGGATCTGCTGCAGCACGCGACAACGGCATACAAACCCCAGGTCGCGATCCGCTATCTCGCCGGAACTGGCCCTGACGACGCGGTGCGGGACATCACGTACGGCGAGCTGATGTCCTCGGTCCTGCAGACGGCGAACCTCCTGCATGCGCACGGCATCGGTCCCGACGATACGGTGACGCTGCTGATGCCGTCGCTGCCCGAGACATTCTTTGCGCTCTGGGGCGCGGAAGTGGGCGCGGTCGCCAATCCCGTGAACTACTTCCTCGACGCCTCGCAGATCGCCGGCATCATGAAGGAGGCGCGTTCCAAGGCGTTGATCGCGGTCGATGCCTCGATCTTTCCCGACATCTGGCCGAAGGTGGAAGCGATTCGCGCCACCATGCCGGGCCTGAAAGTCTTCCGGGTCGGTGGCCAGGCAAGTGCGCCTGTGTCCGGTGTCGTCGAGTTCGAGGCGGCCTGTGCGCAGCAGCCCGGCGATCGGCTGGTAGCGCCCAAGACGCTCGGACGTGAGACCGTCGCAGCGCTCTTCCATACCGGCGGCACGACAGGTCTGCCCAAGCTCGCGCAGCACACGCATGGCGCGCTGGCGCTGGCGGCGTGGACCAACGCGCTGCCTTTCGACCTGGCGCCGGGCTCGGTTCTGCTCAATCCGCTGCCGCAATTCCATGTCGGCGGTTCGATCTTCGGGGCGCTGTCGGGGATCGCGAGCGGGTGGACCATCGTGGTTCCCACGCCGCTCGGCGCGCGCAATCCCAACGTGGTGCGCGACTATTGGAGCATCGTCGAACGCCACAAGGTGACGCTGGGCGGTGCGGTGCCGACGACGCTGGCCGCCATCATGAATGTCACCCGCGAGGGCCACGACCTCAGTGCGCTGAAGGGCTTCGTCAGCGGCGGCTCGACAGTGCCGGTGGAGTTGATCCGTCGGATCGAGCAGGAGTTCGGTATCCCGGTGGTCGAGGGTTACGGCATGACCGAGGTGCACTGCTATTCGACTATGAATCCGGCCCATGGCGAGCGGCGCGCCGGATCGGTCGGCCTGCGGCTGCCGTACCTCGACGTGCGCGTGGCCGATGTCGGTCCGGACGGTGCGATCCGTGGCGACTGCAAGCTGGGCGAGATCGGCCATGTCCTGATGCGAGGGCCGCAGGTCACGCCGGGCTATCTCAATCCGCGCCACAACGAGGGCGCCATGCTGGCAGACGGCTGGCTCGATTCGGGTGATCTTGGCCGCCTCGATGCCGATGGCTATCTGTGGCTTACCGGGCGCTCGAAGGACCTGATTATCCGCGGCGGCCACAACATCGACCCCGTGATGATCGAAGAAGCATTGACGCGCCACCCAGCGGTCGAGACGGCGGCGGCTGTCGGGTTGCCGGACGCCTATGCCGGTGAACTGCCGATGGCTTTCGTGCAGTTGCGGCCCGGCAAGCAGGCGACGCCTGAGGAGCTTCGGGAATTCTGCCGCAAGGAGATACCGGAACGTGCTGCCGTTCCCGTGCAGGTCGTCCCGATACCTGTCATGCCCGTGACCGGCGTCGGCAAGATCTTCAAGCCGGCGCTCAGGCTCGACGCCGCGCAGAGGGCGTTCGACGCGGCGCTGGCGCCGCTCAGGGCCGAGGGCGCGACGGCCGAGGTGACGGTGCGTAGCGATCCGGCCTACGGCACGCTCGCCGAGGTCCGGGCTGCAGGCGGATCAAGCGACGCGATTACCAAACGCTGCGCCGAGCTTCTGGGCGGCTTTCAGATCCGGCATGTCGTGAAGGTCAGTTGATCGGCCCCATGATCTTGCCCGGGTTCATGATGTTGTCCGGGTCCAGAGCCTTCTTGATCGAACGCATCAGCGACACGGCCTCGCCATGCTCCTCGTAGAGGAACTTGATCTTGCCCATGCCGACACCGTGTTCGCCGGTGCAGGTGCCGCCGAGCGCCAGGGCGCGGGCGATCATGCGGTCGTTGAGGGCTTCGGCCTTGGGCAGGTAGGTCGGATCGTCCGGGTTCACCATCATGGTGAGGTGGAAGTTGCCGTCGCCGACATGGCCCACGATGGGCGCGTAGATGCCGTTCGCGACGATGTCCTTCTGTGTTTCGAGGATGCACTCGGCGAGATTTGAGATCGGCACGCAGACGTCGGTCGCCCACATGCCCCAGCCGGGTTTGGCGGCCTTCGCGGCCCAGGCGGCGTCGTGGCGGGCCTGCCACATTTTGCTGCGCTCCTCGGCCTGGCTGGTCCAGGCGAAGTCGCCGCCGCCATGTTCGGCGGCGAGTGCCTGTACCATCTCGGCCTGCTCCTTGGTGCTGGCCTCGGTGCCGTGGAATTCCAGCAGAAGCAGGTTCTTGGACGGCAGGCTGAGCTTGGAATACTTGTTCACGGTATCGACCGTCTCGGTATCCATCAGCTCGATGCGCGCCACCGGAATGCCGGACTGGATGGTCTGGATGACGGTGTTGACCGCGCCTTCGAGGCTGTCGAACGCGCAGGTTGCTGCGACCATCGATTCGGGGATGCCGTAAAGACGCAGCGTGATTTCGGTGATGACGCCGAGGGTACCTTCCGAACCTATGAACAGCTTCACGAGATCGTAGCCCGCGCTCGACTTGCGCGAACGGCGGCCCAGCCTCATGAGGCGGCCGTCCGCTGTCACGACCTGCAGCGAAAGCACGTTCTCGCGCATCGTGCCGTAGCGCACAGCGTTGGTCCCAGAGGCGCGCGTACTGGTCATGCCACCGATCGAGGCATCGGCGCCGGGGTCGATCGGGAAAAACAGGCCGGTGTCGCGGATATACTCGTTGAGCTGCTTGCGCGTGACGCCAGGCTGCACGACCACGTCGAGGTCGGCTTCGTTCACGGCCAGCACCTTGTTCATGCGGCTGACGTCGAGCGAGATGCCGCCGTTCGGCGCACTGATATGGCCTTCCAGCGACGTGCCGGTGCCGAAGGGAATGATCGGCGTCTTGAGACGGGCGCAGAGCTGCACGATCTGCTGCACTTCCTCGGCCGACTCGGCAAAGACCACGGCGTCGGGCAGGTGCGCTTCGTGATGCGAAATATCCTTGCCGTGCTGCTCGCGCACGGCATGCGCGGTGCTGACCCGGTCGCCGAAAAGCTGCTTCAGCTCGGCGATGGTGGCGTCGACGTTGGGGGCTTTTGCCTGGGCCTGAGCGGCCATGGTGGTTCTCTCCTAGCGGAAGCCATTTGGATACGCTCAAATGGCGGGAAAGCCAACCTGCAGCCAGCCCGAGGAAACCCCGCCATGCGCGACGTCTATGTGATCGGCGCCTACACCACCGTCTTCAAGAAGCACCCCGGCCTGAGCTTCGGCGATCTTGCCCGCGAGGCCTATCTGGGCACGCTGTCAGATGCCGGCATGAAGACCGGCGCAGATATCGAATCCGGCTGGCTGGGCAATTGCGGCATGGGCTTCTGGGGCCAGAACTCGATCCGCGGCCAGGCGTTGTTCCAGCCGCTGGTCGAGGAGGGCTTGTTCCCCGAGCGCGTGCCGATGTTCAACGTCGAGAATGCCTGCGCCACCGCTTCGACCGCTTTCATGGGCGCCTGGAAAGATGTGCTGGCCGGCACTCACGAGCTTTCCTTCTGCATCGGTGTCGAGAAGCTCTTCAGCCCCGACGCGCCGGAGCGCACCGCCGGCCTCTTCAATCAAGGCTACATCACCAGCCAGCATGACCGGCTGGTCGACGAGATGAACCGGGTCGGCAAGATGGTCGGCTCGGAGTTCAAGCCGGGCGACGACCGCACCATCTTCATGGACACCTATGCCATGCAGGCCAAGTGGCACATGTGGAAGTACGGCACGACGCAGGCGCAGATCGCGGCCGGTGCTGCCAAGAATCACAATTACGGCGCCCTGAACGAGAAGGCACAGTATCGCTTCCAGATGACGCCGCAGTCGGTGATGGAAGACCGGCCGGTGTCGTTTCCGCTGACCCGCGCGATGTGTGCGCCGATCGGCGACGGCGCGGCGGCGGCATTGCTCTGTTCCAAGGAGTATCTTGAGAAGCTGCCCAAGGCCGTGCAGGAACGCGCCGTGCGGATTGCCGGTGTGGGCTTCTCCGGCGGCATGTATCGCGAACTCGATCAGCCGGGTCTGACACGCGCCGCAGCCGACAAGGCTTACAAGATGGCGGGCCTCGGCCCCGCGGACATCGACGTTGCCGAGGTCCACGACGCCACCAGCTTCTGCGAGATCTACCAGTGCGAGATGCTGCGCTTCTGCCCCGAGGGCGAGGGCGGCAAGTTCGTCGAGTCGGGCGCTACGGGGCCGGGCGGCAAGCTGCCGGTGAACACGTCCGGCGGGCTCGTCTCCAAGGGCCATCCGGTGGGCGCCACCGGCCTCTCCATGCTGGCAGAGCTTGCAACCCAGCTGCGCGGCGAGGCCGGCGCACGTCAGGTCAAGGGCGCGGAGATCGCCCTGGCCGAGAACGGCGGTGGCGTCATCGGCATGGAGGAGGCTGTTGCATCGGTGGTGATCCTGCAACGCTCTTGAAACCGGGACGAAACATCCGACATGGTGTCTCCGTCCCGGTGAGGTCCAGGAACTCTCCCGGTTTGTGCATTTGGGGAGAGAAAGGCAATGACTGTTCGCTTCGACAATCGCGTCGCCATCGTCACGGGTGCCGGCAACGGGCTCGGCCGCGCACACGCGCTGCTGCTGGCCAGCCGCGGCGCCAAGGTGGTGGTGAACGATCCGGGCGGAGCCGTCGATGGCAAGGGCGGCGACCATGCCGCGGCCGACAAGGTCGTGGCCGAGATCAAGGCGGCGGGCGGACAGGCCGTGCCGAACTACAATTCGGTGGCCGATCCCAAGAGTGCCGCCAACATCGTGAAGACCGCCGTCGATTCCTTCGGCACCGTCGACATCGTCGTGAACAATGCCGGCGTGCTGCGCGACAAGACCTTCCACAACATGACGGTCGAGGATTTCGAGTTCGTCGTGAAGGTGCACTTCCTCGGCACCGCCTACGTGACGCACGCTGCCTGGCCGATCATGCGCGCCAAGGCCTATGGCCGGGTCGTGGTGACCTCGTCTAACTCGGGCATCTACGGCACCTTCGGCCAGGCGAACTACGGCGGCGCCAAGCTCGCCGTGGTGGGCTTCATGAATGCGCTGCGTCTCGAGGGCCAGAAGTACAACGTCCTCATCAACGCGCTGGCGCCGGTGGCTGCCACCCGCATGACCGAGAGCCTGATGACGCCGGAGGCCCTGGCCAAGCTTCGCCCTGAGTTCGTCTCGCCGATGGTCGCCTACCTCTGCTCCGAGCAGTGCCAGCGCACCGGCGACATCTGGAGCGCCGGCGCCGGCACCTTCGCGCGCATCGAGTATCGCGAAGCCGAGGGGCTGCGCATTTCCGGTCGGGCGCCGACGATTGAGGATGTTGTCGAGAATATCGAGAGGATCGCCGACGTCTCGGCCAGCAGGGTGTTCCGCACCTCCGGCGAAGAGGTTGCGGCCGTCGTGGGCGGCTCCTGAACGCCGCGCTCCCCATGACACCGCCGGCAGGCGACCGTCTGGCGCCGGTGTCCGACTGGCTCGCCCGCGAGGGCCGTCTCCTGGTCTCTCCATCGGTGTTCATCGAGAAATTGATGGAGAGGGTCCTGGATGCGGGCCTGCCGGTGTGGCGTTTCTCTATCGGCCTGCAGCTTATCCATCCGCAGCTTCAGGCAATGGGCTACGTGTGGCGGCGCGGCGAGCATGTGCAATCGATTGCACGCGCCTACGGCATCGAGTTTACGTCGGCCTATATCGGCAGCCCGCTGCAGGAGGCCCGCGAACAGGGCCGCGCGGTGCGGTACCGCCTCGACAAGATCACGGAAAAGAATCACGAGCTGCTGCAGGAGCTGAGGTCCGACGGCGGGACCGACTACTTTGCCGTGCCGATGCGGATCTCCCGCAAAGGACCGCTGCCCATTGTCAGCTTCGCCACCGACCGCAAGGAAGGTTTCAGCGAAACCGATATCGAAGACCTGACCCGCCTGATCGACATGATGGGGGCGGTGACGGAGATGCACATCGAGCATGGCGTCGCCGATACGGTGACCAACACCTATCTCGGCCATCAGATCAGCGAGCGGGTGCTGAACGGCGCGATCCGCCGGGGCGAAGGCGAGGAGATCCGGGCTGTCCTGTGGTTTTCGGATCTGCGCGACTTCACCGGCCTCAACGAGCGGCTGCCTCCAGCGGAAGTGCTGGAGCTCCTGAACAACTACTTCCAGCTCGTCGGCGATGCGCTTTCCGAACACGGCGGCGAGATCCTGAAATTCATCGGCGACGGCGTCATGGGGTATTTCCCGGCCGAGGATGCCCTGTTCCTGCCGATGGTGACGGCGGCAGCCCTCGGGGCGGCGCGCCAGCTCCTCAACGATACCGCGGCGGCAAACGAGGCGCGCGCCGCCGCCGGGCGCGAATTGCTGCGCTTCGGCATCGGTCTGCATGTCGGCGATGTGACGTTCGGCAATATCGGCACCGAGGACAGGCTCGACTTCACGGTGATCGGGGCGGCCGTCAATCGCGCGTCGCGCCTGGAGGGATTGACCAAGGCGCTTGGCGTGAAGGTCTGTGCCTCCGCCGAGTTCAACGAAAACTGTCCGCAGCCGATGAAGTCGCTCGGCGTTCACCGCTTGCGCGGCGTTCCCAAGCCCGTCGAGATCTTCACGCTGCCGGACTGACGCCGCCGGCTAGACCTGAGCCTTCCAGCCTTCGATCCAGGCCAACGCTTCTTCGTCGGGCAGGGGCTGCGTCGAGGCGTCGACTTCGAGGCGCTCGCCGACCTTCTTGGCGCCGCAGAGTTCCAGCACCTGGTCGACTTTCTTGCCGCCGCCGCAGAACGTGTCCTGATAGGTCATGTCGCCGAGGGCGATGACTCCGTAGCGGTGGCCCGAGAGATCGGATTTCTCCCGCTCCAGGGTTTCGACCAGCGGCAGGATGTTGGTCGGGATGTCGCCCGAGCCATGGGTGGCGCAGACCACCAGCAGCACGTCGTGCGCCTGAAGATCGGCGAAGGTCGCGGCCTTGTCCGTAACGTCGACCGCATGTCCGGCATCGGAGAGGACTGGCTTCAGCGCGTCGGCCACCATCTGGGCGTTGCCCGACTCGGTGCCGACCAGGATCAGGATCGTGGCCATTGCTTTCGCACATAAGGGAGGGCGTGCCGCCATGCGACGCGACCGGATGGCGCGGCTTCGGGACCCATGCCAGTCTCCGACCCCATGGAAGAAACGCCCGTACTGGCCGCTCTGGAGGGCGGCGTCCTGACCCTGACGCTCAACCGGCCGACGCGGTTGAACGCCATGAGCCACCCGCTGATCGAGGCCATGAATGCCCAGTTGAAGCGTGCCCGCGAGGATGACGCCGTTCGCGCCATCCTGCTGACGGGTACGGGCCGCGGCTTCTGTGCCGGCGCCGACCTGGCAGGGCCGGGCCCGGGCGACCCGACGAAATCGGGCGAGCGCGATGTCGGCGCCGTGATGGACCGCATCTTCAACCCCATGATCCGCGCCATGCGCGAGCTGCCCAAGCCCATCGTCGCCGCCGTGAACGGCGTGGCGGCGGGCGGCGGCGCCAACCTGGCGCTGGCCTGCGATATCGTCCTGGCCGCACGGTCGGCGCGGTTCGACCAGGCCTTCGTCCGCATCTCGCTGATCCCCGACTTAGGGGGCACCTGGTTCCTGCCGCATACGGTGGGCGATGCCCGCGCCCGCGCGCTCGCCATGCTGGGCAGCTCGGTGCCGGCCGAGGAGGCCGAGCGCATGGGCATGGTCTGGCAGGTCGTCGACGATGCCGCGCTGATGGACGAAGCGACCAAGATCGCGCGCAAGCTCGCGACCGGCCCGACGCTTTCCTATGCCGCCATCAAGAAGGCGATCGATCTGGCGGCCACCAACACGCTCGACCAGCAGCTCGATTTCGAGCGCGACAACCAGCGCGAACTCGGCCGCAGTGCCGATTTCAAGGAAGGCGTCGCGGCCTTCCTCGCCAAGCGACCCGCCCAGTTCACCGGACGTTGAGAACAAGACAATGACCTACGAGAAGATCCAGATCGCCAAGGCCGATGGCCTCGCCACCCTGACGCTCAATTCGCCGGACCGGCTGAATGCCGTCTCGCGCAAGATGATCGCCGAACTCAAGACCTGCTGGGAGGATCTGGCGGCCGACGGGTCGGTGCGCGCGGTGCTGCTGACCGGCGCGGGCCGCGGCTTCTGCGCCGGCGCCGATCTCGCCGACCCGGATCGCGAGAAGGGCGAGGTCGCGGATTCCGGCGCGGCGCTCGAAAAATTCTTCAACCCGGTGATCCGGCTGATGCGCAGCATTCCCAAGCCCATCGTCGCGGCCGTGAACGGCCCGGCAGCGGGCGTCGGCATGAGCTTCGCGCTGGCGGCGGACATTGCGGTTGCTGCCAAGTCGGCCACTTTCCTGCAGGCGTTTGCGCGCATTGGCCTTCTGCCGGACGGCGGCAGCACCTGGTTCCTGCCGCGACTGGTCGGCGAGCAGCGCGCCCGGGCGCTGGCCATGCTGGCGCCGCAGATCACCGCGCAGCAGGCCAAGGAGTGGGGCCTGATCTGGGACGTCGTCGAGGACGGCGACCTGATGAAGTCGGCGAACGAGCTGGCCCGGCGGCTGGCCGACGGACCGACGATGTCGCTGGCCCGCATCAAGGAAGCGATGGGTCGCGCCAGCGGCAACACGCTCTCCCAGCAGCTCGACGTCGAACGCGACTTCCAGCGCGAACTCGGCCGCAGCGAGGATTTCAAGGAAGGCGTCGCGGCCTTCCTCGCCAAGCGCAAGCCCGCCTTCAAGGGCAAATAGGGGGAAGCAGAATGACGACGCCGCACAAAGAGATCGCCTCCGGCCTCAAGTTCCCGGAAGGCCCGGTGGCCATGCCCGACGGCTCGGTGATCCTGGTCGAGATCGCGCGCGAGACGCTGACCCGCGTCATGCCCGACGGCAAGCAGCACGTCATCGCCAAGCTGGGCGGCGGCCCCAACGGCGCGGCGATGGGGCCGGGCGGCAAGATCTATGTGACCAACAACGGCGGCTTCAACTGGATCGAGCGCCCGGACGGCCGTTTGTTCCCCGGCACGCAGCCTGCCTCCTACAAGGGCGGTTCGATCCAGGTTGTCGATCCGGAGACCGGCAAATTCGAGACGCTCTATGATTCCTGCGACGGACGGAAGCTGAACGGCCCGAACGATCTGGTGTTCGACGATGCCGGCGGCTTCTGGTTCACCGACCTCGGCAAGACGCGTGAGCGCGACAATGACCGCGGCGCCGTCTACTACGCCAAGGCCGACGGTTCGAAGATCGAGGAGAAGGTTTTTCCGCTGGAGCGGCCCAATGGCTGCGGCCTCTCGCCCGATGGCAAGACGCTCTATGTCGTGGAGACGCCGACCGCGCGCGTCTGGGCGTTCGAGCTTTCCGCACCGGGCGTCATCAAGGACGCCAACGGCCCCTATCGCGGCGAGAAGGGCCGCGTGATCGCCGGCCTCGGCGGCTATCAGATGTTCGATTCGCTGGCGGTCGACTCGCAGGGCCATATCTGCGTGGCGACCCTGATCACCGGCGCGGTTTCCGACATCTCGCCCGACGGCACGTCGGTGACGCAGTACAAGCTGCCGGACCCGATGGTCACCAACGTCTGCTTCGGCGGCAAGGACCTGCGGACCGCCTACGCGACCTTGTCGATGACCGGCAAGCTCGTCAGCTTCGAGTGGCCGCGGCCCGGCCTGAAGCTCGAATATCTGAACAAGTAGCCGGGCAGGAGCCCCGCGCCCCCTAACCCTTTGCTTGTGCCCGTACTTCGCGGCTGGCGACGACCTTGCCGTTGGCATAGGCCTCGTGATTCTCGTCGACGTCGCCGAGCTTGTAGCGGTAGTTCACCATCATGGCGTAGGCCTGCTTCAGGCCGTTGCTGCTGGTGTCGCCCAGCCAGTTCAGCCGTTCGACGATTGCGCCGTTGCCGAGATGGAAGTTGGCCACGCGATCGAGGGCGCGGCCCCTCTCGTCGGTCGAAGTGAGATAACGTGCGGCCAGCCGCGTCAGAATCGGGCGCAACGATTTGTCGATCGCCGGCACATCCCACCAGTTCGGCCGGTCGAGCAGTTGGCGGACCGCCGCCGCGCCGCGCACCTTGTCGATCACCGGCACCAGCGAGGCGATCTCGGCCGCGGTCAGCGCGCCGTCGCCTTCGTTCTTCAGGCGGCCGTCGATGTGGTGGCGCAGGCCGGGAATTGGCGAGAGGGTGGCGAAATCCTTGATGTTGGGAAGGTCGCGCGCAAGCTGGCTGGCGACCCGCTTGATCAGGAAATTGCCGAAGCTGATGCCGGCCAGCCCCTGCTGGCAGTTGGAGATCGAATAGAAGATCGCGGTGTTCGCGCGCGCAGGGTCGGCCGTTTCGTCGCGGGCGTCGAGCAGGCGCTGCACGTTGCCGGCCATGCCGTCGACCAATGCCACCTCGACGAAGATCAGCGGCTCGTCGGGCATGCGCGGATGGAAGAAGGCAAAGCAGCGCCGGTCCGAATCGAGACGGTTCTTGAGATCGCGCCAGGAGCGGATGGCATGGACGGCCTCGTAGTCCACCAGCTTTTCCAGAAGCGCTGCCGAGGCATTCCAGTCGATGCGGACCAGGTCGAGGAAGGCCACGTCGAACCAGGCGCTGAGGAGAGGACGCAGGTCTTCGCTCAAGGCACGGGCGGCCGTGTCGGTCTTGCCCAGCGCCAGCAGCTCGGCGCGCAGGTCGACGACGAACTTCACGCCCTGCGGGACGCCGACGAACTCGCGCAGCAGGCGGACCGCCGGCGGCTCCAGCACACGCATCAGCGCCCGGGCAGGTTCCTTTCCCGAGCGCCAGTGCTCGACCTTGGCGACCGCCGCCTCGCGCGGCAGCCCATAGTCGTGGGCCAGTGTCAGGAGGAACTTTTTGCGGCCTGCAGGCGAGAGCGAAAGATAGGCCTTCCCCAGTTCGGCGGCACGGCCCCGTCGCGCGGTCTCGCCGCCCTTGGCCTCGAGGCAGGCGTCGATGCGGCTCTTGAGCCTTGGAATGTCGTCGTCGGGCAGATCGGCGCGCAAGGGCGCCCCGACGGCTTCGCGGGCGCCACGGGCGGTATCGATGAAGGCGATGCGCAGGCGTTCGAGCGTGCGGTCGACGGTGTTGGAGAACGGAAGTGCCATTCACCAATTATGTCATGGCAAACGTGTCACTCCAGTGGCGTCACAAGAGCGCGCCTTCAGAGGTAGCCTGATTGATCAGGCGGCCGTGCGCGACAGCCGATGGAGTTCCTGCCAGACCAGGGTGCGATAGGGGCCGTCCCGGTGCAGCAGTTCCGTCGGCGCGCCATCCTGCACGATATGACCACCTTCCAGCACGAGGATGCGGTCGAAGCTGCGCAGGGTGGAGAGACGATGGGCGATGGCGATCACGGTACGGTTCTCCATCAGCCGATCCAGCGCCTGGCGGATCGCCTCTTCGGACTCGCCGTCGAGCGACGATGTCGCCTCGTCGAGAAGGAGGATCGGCGTGTCCTTGAGAAGGGCGCGGGCGATGGCGATGCGCTGGCGCTGGCCGGCCGATAGCCTGGCGCCACGCTCGCCGACGATCGTGTCGAAGCCCTGCGGCAAAGCCTCGATGAACGAGCGGCACCGCGCGGCATCCGCGGCGTGCCTGACTTCCTCGTCGCTGGCGTCCGGCTTGCCGTAGCGGATGTTGTCCATGACCGAGCGGTGAAGCAGCGAGATGTCCTGAGGCACCAGCGAGATCGCCTGCCGCAGACTCTCCTGAGTGGCCTGCGCGATGTCCTGGCCATCGATGAGGATGCGGCCGCGATCGAGATCGTGGGAGCGCTGCAACAGGGAGAGCAGCGTCGACTTGCCGCCGCCGGAAGGACCGACCAGGCCGGTGCGCTGTCCCGGCCGGAACTCGACGCCGAACTTCTCGAACACACGATGGCCGTCGGCATAGGTGAAGGAGACGTTCTCGAACGTCACGGCACGGCGCCGGCCGGCGAGGGGGCGTGCATCCGCGGTATCCCGAAGGTCGTGCGGCTGCAGCAGCGTGGTCAGTGCTTCGGAGAGGCGCGCAGTGTGCTGTGTGACGTCAACCAGGGCCACCGCTAGATCGCGCGTGGCATAGAGGATCGTCATTCCGAGCGTGCACACCAGGATGACCTGGCCGCTGCTGACCGCGCCGCGCTGCCACAGCACGATCGCCCAGGCGAGCAGGCCGACGGTCAGTGCAACCGTCAAGGCGGCATGAAGGAAGCGGATCTTCTCAAGATAGAGCAGGCTGGTCCGGCGGGCGGACATCTCCTCGCCGACGGTGTCGCGGAAGCGACGGCGTTCCCGGCCGATGGCGCCGAAGCTGCGGACCAGCATGATGTTGGAGACGACGTCCGTCAGCTCGCCTTCGACTCCCGCCGCCTTGTCGGCAAAGCCCATATGCAACGTCGCGCCGGCTGCCGCGAGCTTGAAAAGTCCGTAGAGCAGGACGGCGGCCACCACAACCAGTGATCCCGTCATCAGCGGATCGACAGTTATCAGGAAGGCGACGGCGCCCAGCGTGGCGACGCAGGGCGGCAATACATTCCATATGAACATGTTCTGGATGGTGAAGGCGGCGTTGCCCGTCGCCGTTACCCGGCCTGTTACGGTGCCGGCCTGGCGACTTGTAAAGAAGCTGGGCGCGTGATCGGTAATGTGACGGAACAGCTCGCCGCGCAGTTCGCCGCTTGCTGCCACGAACGCATAGCTGGCAATCCAGCCTGCGAGCCGCCACAGGAAGTTGTCGGCGGCCATCAGACCTACCAGCAGTGCGAAGGCTATCCAGACCATCTCGGCATGACCGCCGGACAGCGCATCGATAAGGGACTTCACGCCGTACTGGGTGCTAACCGAGCAGGCAGCCGCGCCGACGACCGCCGTCAGAATGGCGGCATGCGCGATCGGCCGGCGGGCGACATATCGAAAGAGAAAGGCGAACGGCCGGCCGGCGAGTGGGCTGAGATCTTCCATAACCTTGGGAACGAATCTGCGGCTGAAAGGTTCATTAGCTCGCGGCTCCAGCCGCGAGCTGTGACCAAACGGTGGCTGCCGCGCGATCACCACATTAGCAGACTGATTCTTGCGCTTCCGTGCCGAACGGCGTCGTCCTGAAGCAGAGCGAAGAGAATGTGTGCCGGGGCCACCAAATACGGGAGTACAAGTGCATGCGCATTGCCCAAGTCGCACCGCTGACCGAGGCCATACCCCCCAAACTCTATGGTGGCACCGAGCGCGTCGTATCCTGGTTGACCGAGGAATTGGTGGCCCTTGGCCACGATGTGACGCTATTTGCCAGCGGCGACTCCAGGACCACGGCTCATCTGGAACCGATCTGGCCCCGGGCTCTTCGGCTCGACGGCAAGGTGCGCGATCCGATGGCATTGCACATGGCGATGCTGGAACAAGTCTATCAACGGGCCGACCAGTTCGACATCCTTCACTTTCATCTCGATTACTTTCCGTTCTCGCTCTTTTCGCGCAACGCGACGCCCTTCATTACAACTTTGCATGGCAGGCTTGATCTGCCCGAACATCAGGTGGTGTTCGATGTCTTCAATCGAGCGCCGGTCATCTCAATTTCCGATGCGCAGCGTGGACCAGTGCCCAACGCCCACTGGATCGAGACGATCTATCACGGCCTGCCGGCTGATCTTCTGCGGCCTGACCCGGTGAAGCCGGGATACCTTGCGGTGCTCGGCCGCATAGCGCCGGAGAAGGCGGTCGACCGCGCTATCCACATCGCCCGCCGCGCCGGCATGCCGTTGAAGATCGCGGCCAAGGTCGATCCGGTCGATCGTCAGTATTTCGAGCACGAGATCCGGCCACTGCTCGACCTGCCCGGCATCGAGTATATCGGCGAGATCAACGACTCGCAGAAATCCGAATTCCTGAGCGGTGCCATCGGGCTCCTGATGCCGATCGACTGGCCCGAACCGTTCGGCCTGGTCATGATCGAGGCCATGGCCTGCGGCACGCCGGTGCTCGCCTATCCCGGCGGCTCGGTGCCCGAGATCGTCGAGGACGGCCTGACCGGCTTCATCGTCGGCAATGAAGCGGAAGCCGTCGACGCCGTACGCCGCCTGCCCGAGCTGTCGCGTCCCCGGATCCGCGCTCGCTTCGAGGAACGCTTCACGGCCCGGCGCATGGCGATGGATTATCTCTCGGTCTATCGCCGCATGGCCGAGAGCCACGCCCCGCGTCTCAGGGTGGTCACGGCCTGAGGCATCAGGGGCCGACCGGGGCGGTCTCGAGCGTCCGCCAGAGATACCAACTCGCAACCGTCCGATAGGGCCGCCACTTTTCACCGGCCCTTTCGAGGACTTGCGGCGAGGGCAGGGCGCGTCTTCGAAAGGCCTTCGCATAGGCCTTGCGCAGGCTGTAGTCGCCGAGCGGCAGGACGTCCGGTCGACCGAGCCTGAACATCAGGAACATCTCCGCGCTCCAGCGGCCTATGCCGCGCACCTGAACCAATCGCTCGATTAGCGCCGCATCGTCGAGCGCCCGCGCCTGCTCGAGTGTTGGCAACTCGCCGCTGGCAACCCGCCGCGCGAGGTCCTGCACGGCGAGTACCTTGGCGCGCGAGAGACCGCAGCCGCGCAGTCTCTCCTCGGGTGTCTTCAGGATATGGCGCGGCGTGAAGCCATCGGTTGCGCGCGGATAGAGGGCCTCGACCCGGCTGTAGATCGTTGCGGCCGCCTTGTTGGAGAGCTGCTGGTAGACGATCGCTTCGGCAAGTGCGCCAAACAGGCTGCGTGAGGCCTTGAGTTCCATCCGGAAAGGCCCCACGGCGTCTATGATCTCGGCAAGCGCCGGATCGGCCGTGCGCAGATGGTTGACGGCTCGGCGCGGCTGGAAGCCAAAGCCCGTCATCGCGCCGTATCGAACAAGGGTCCGGCACCGAGTGCCGAGGCACCTTCGATTTCCAGGATGCGCCGCTTGGTGACGACGCCACCGCCTGCGGAGAAGCCGCCCATCTTGCCGTCGGCGCCCAGCACGCGGTGGCAGGGGACGATGATGGCAATGGGATTGCGGCCCAGCGCCTGGCCGACCTCGCGCGACTCGTGCGGTACCCCAAGACGCTTGGCGATCTCGCCATAGGTCATGGTGTGACCGGGCGGGATGGTGCGCGCCACTTCGTAGACCCTGCGGTGGAACTCCGGCGCAGCGTCGAGATCGAGTGGAATGTCTTCGAGGTTGATGGCCTCACCCGCGAGCAACGACTGAATGCGATCGAGGGCACGCTGCACGCCGGAAGGCGGGTCGGTCTCCGTCACACCGGGCCAGCGCCGCTTGACCCGGCTGCGCGTTGCCTGCGCGGTCGCCTCGGGCAACTGCAGGCCGGCGATGCCGCGCCCGCTCCAGACGAGGCCGCAAGTGCCGATCGGCGTATCGAACAGGGTGAAGCTCAAAGCTGTCATGCGGGCAGCTTTCTACCTAACCTGTAATCCCGTCAAGTCGCGGAAGCCCATCAACCGCACCGTCATCAAACTGGCACCGACGGTGGGTATTTTGCCGGGATTGGGTCGAGCCGGAGTTCCAGGGGTTGGTCTATCTGCGGGCCGAGAGCCATGTCCGTCTGAAAGAGGCGGTGCGCCGACACAGGGCGCTGTCCCGCGAGGGGCTTCTGGAGCGTCTGTTCGAGAAGCTTTTTCGTGGCCTTGTGTACACGCAGATCTGGGAAGATCCCGAGATCGACCTCGAAGCCCTGGCCCTGACACCGGATTGCCATGTCGTGGCGATCGCCTCGGGCGGCTGCAACGTTCTTTCCTACCTGACCGCCGATCCTGCGCGCATCACGGCGCTCGATCTCAGCGCGGCACATGTCGCCCTGAACCGGCTGAAGCTGGCCGCGGCGATCCAGCTGCCCTCATGGGAGATATTTTACCGCTTCTTCGGGGCGGCCGATGCCGAAGCGAACCTTCGCGCCTATGACCGGCTGATTGCGCCGCATCTCGACTCGCAAAGCCGCGCCTACTGGGAAGGCCGCAGCCTCCAACAGCTGGGCCGTCGCCGCATTTCGATCTTCGCCCGCAATGCCTATCGTCATGGCGTGCTGGGCCGTTTCATCGGCGTCGCGCATGCCGCTGCACGCGCCTATGGCGTCGACCTGCGTCAGCTCCTGAGCGTGCGGTCGCTCGAAGAGCAGCGCCGTTTCTTCGAGACCATGGTGGCGCCGCTGTTCGACAAGCCTGTCGTGCGATGGGCCACAGCCAACCGCCTGTCGCTCTATGGTCTCGGCATTCCGCCCGCGCAGTACGAGGCATTGGCCGATGGCCGGGACATGGGGGCCGTGTTGCGGGATCGCGTCGAGCGGCTGGTCTGCGGCTTCAGCCTGCGGGACAACTACTTTGCCTGGCAGGCGTTCGGCCGCTCCTATGCGCGCGATGCCGGCGGTCCGCTGCCTCCTTATCTGCGGCAGGATCAGTTCGAGGCCGTGCGCCGTCGCGCCGACAGGGTCGAGGTGATGAACAGGTCGGTCACGGAGTATCTCGCTTCCTGTCCGGCCGGATCGCGTGATCGCTACGTGCTGCTCGATGCCCAGGACTGGATGACCGACATCCAGCTCAATGCCCTTTGGATCGAGATCACCCGCACGGCGCGCCCGGGCGCGCGCATCGTCTTCCGCACGGCTGCCGAACCTTCGCTGCTTCCGGGCAGAGTCGATCCGGCGTTGCTCTCGCGCTGGCGCTACGAAGAGGAGGCGTCGCTGGCCTTCACGCAACGCGATCGGTCCGCGATCTATGGCGGTTTCCCTCTCTCTGTCTTCGCGGGCTGACGTGAGC
>JAIUOY010000206.1:0-5554 GCA_020160995.1 Pseudomonadota bacterium
CCCTTGGCGATGAACAGGAACTTGTAGGCGTCGCCGTCGGTCGCATAGATGTCGATCTGCGCCGGCAGGTTGGTGCCGGTCTGCACTTCCTTGAACATCGAGATCGGCGAGACTTGGCTGTAGCGCAGGTTAGTCTCGGTATAGGTCTTGTAGACGCCCTTGGAGATCGCCTCCTCGTCGCCGCCGCCGGTCCACACGGCCTGGCCCTTCTTGCCCATGACGATGGCAGTGCCGGTGTCCTGGCACATCGGCAGCACGCCGCCGGCCGAAATGTTGGCATTCTTCAGAAGCTCCAGCGCGACGTACTTGTCGTTGGGGGACGCCTCGGCATCGTCGAGGATGTTGCGGAGCTGCTGAAGATGCCCCGGTCGCAGCAGGTGGGAGATATCGTGGAAGGCGGCCGCCGTGAGCGTGGTCAGAGCCTCGGGATCGACCGTCAGGACGTCGCGGCCGTTGAATTTCGCGGTGCCGACGAAGTCGGAGGTGAGCTTTCGGTAGGAGGTCGTATCCGCGTGGCTCGGGAACATCTCCTGGAACTGAAATTCGGGCATGGCTCTCTCCTGGCGACCCTGTCGGGGCGCGCATTCCCTGCCGCAGCCGGGCTGCGGCGTCTACCTACTTCTTTCGGAAGCTGTCGAGCTTGACGACCTTGGAGGCCGCATCCTCGGGCTTGGCGTCGGCCTCGGTGGCGCCGGTTTCCGGCTGCGCTTCCTGGTCGGCCAGGGGGGCAGCCTGCGGACGCTTCTCCGGTGTCGGCAGTGCCGTAGGAGCGGCCGCGGTGTCCTCCGGCTTGTCGCCCGCCGCCTTGTCGCGGCGGTCGAACTGCAGGCCGAAGCGCACCGAGGGGTCGACAAAGGCCGACAACGCGGTGAACGGCACTTTTATGCGTTCCTGCTGCTTGTTGAAGCTCACTGTCACTTCGAACGAAGTGTCGCCGATGATCAGGTCCCAGTACTGGTGCTGGAGCACGATCGTCATTTCTTCGGGGTACTTGGCGCGCAAATACTCCGGCAGCTCGACACCGGGATCGGTGCTGCGGAAGCTGATGTAGAAATGGTGCGAGCCGGGCAGACCTTTTTCCGCCACTTGCGTCAGCACACTGCGCACGACGCTGCGCAGCGCATCGTCGACGAGAGCGTCGTAGTGAAAGCGATCGTTCATGGCCTGTCGGAAAACTTCTGAAAAAAAAGCATCGGCCCGCGTCGCGGGAGAGTCAACGATGGCAATAGCGGGCAAATGAGGAGAAGGAAAGTGGGGGGCTTCTGTTGCCCGGTGCCCCCCGGACCGCGCTTACGTCCGCTGTTTAGGCGGCAGCAGCGAGTGTAACGGTGTTATCGTTAGCACTTGTGAATGGCCCGTCACGGCGGAACCATACCGGGCAAAAACCGCGCCTTTACCACGCTCGTCGATCCTGGTTCGCCCCCATCGACTCCGCCCGAAGGCAGAGGGTAATGGTGGAGGCGCCGGGTACTGCCCCCGGGTCCGAAACGCTTATGCCACGCGGCGTTTATCGCCATAGTCGGTTTCCCGACAGTTCCTATATAGGCGCTTCCGAGGCGTTTTTGAAGGCAAGGCGGAGCCCTCCGCTTTTCCCCATGGTGGCCCCGACCGGCGGCCCATAGAGTCCGCCGCCAACGTAGGACAACGAACAATGCCCCTCTCCACCGACCAACAGGCTGAGATCGACCAGGCCCGGGCCGGCGCGCAGCCCACTCTGCGCCCGATCGCCCCGGCGCTGGAAGAAATTCTCTATCAGGCGCTGCCTGTGCTCGATCACGGCTTCGTCCGCGTCGTCGACTACATGGGAGACGATGCGGCTGTCGTGCAGGCCGCGCGTGTGAGCTATGGTCGCGGCACCAAGAAGGTCAGCGAGGATCGCGGGCTGATCAACTATCTCATGCGGCATCGTCACACGACGCCGTTCGAGATGTGCGAGATTAAGTATCATGTGAAGCTGCCGATCTTCGTGGCGCGCCAGTGGATCCGCCATCGCACCGCCAACGTGAACGAATACTCGGCGCGCTATTCGATCCTCGACAACGAATTCTACATTCCGAAGCCCGAGCATCTCGCGGCGCAAAGCCAGCAGAACCGCCAGGGTCGCGACGCCGTGCTGGCCGGCAAGGAGGCGGAGCGCGTCTTCGCCCTGCTGAAGAAGGACGCCGAGCTCGTCTACGAGCACTATATGGAGATGCTGAACGAGGGCGAGACCGGCGAGCCGCTCGACCCGGAGCGTTCCGGCCTGGCGCGCGAGCTGGCGCGCATGAACCTGTCGCTCGGTTTCTACACCCAGTGGTACTGGAAGACGAACCTGCACAATCTCATGCATTTCCTGTCGCTGCGCGCCGATGCTCATGCGCAGTATGAAATCCGCGTCTACGCCGAGGTGATGCTCGACACGCTGAAGCGCTGGTGCCCGATCAGCCACGACGCGTTCGTCGAATACCGGATGGGCGGCACGCATCTGTCGAAGACCGGCCTCGCGATCGTCAAGCGCCTGCTGGCGGGCGAGGCGGTCGACCAAAAGTCGAGCGGCATGAGCGCGCGCGAATGGCGCGAGCTGATGGCTGCACTCGGCCGGTCCTGACGGCAGGCGGACGATGGAAACGCCGATCCGCGATCCCGGCCGGCTGCGGCTGTTGCGCGAACGGGCGCGCGACGGCGAAGCGATCGAGGGCATGAACGAGGCGGCCTTCGGGCCCGACCGCCAGCACAAGACGGTCTATCGCCTGCGTGAGGACGTGAAGCCAATCAAGGAACTCTGCTTCGTGGCCATCGACCAGAAGGGCCGCATGGTGGCGTCGATCCGCAACTGGCCGATCCTGATCAACGAGCGCTGGCCGGCGGTGCTGCTGGGCCCGCTCGCCATTGCGCCCGAACTGCGCGGGCTGGGCTACGGCAAGGCGTTGATGTGGCACTCGATGGCGCAGTCGCGCATGCTGGGCCACAGCCGCATCATCCTGGTCGGCGACCCCGAATACTACAATCAGTTCGGTTTTCGCCGCGACCTGGCGCTCAACATCCAGCTTCCCGGCTGGGTCGAGGAACGCCGCTTCCTGGCCCTCGAACTCGTCGCCGGCGCCATGATCGGCGTCCACGGCATGATCGGAAAATGGCAGCCCGGCTGGCGCCCCGGCCGCAAGCGCAAGAAGTAGCTACTGCACCACGATCCGAGGCGCGGCGCGGGGGCCGCGCTGGTTGGCCGAGAGCTGCTTCCAGACCCGGCCGGCGATGTTCTTGTAGACCTGCGCGTGCGCGCTCTCGGGCTTCGAGACGACAATGGGGTGCCCGCTGTCGGAGGTCGTGCGGATATCGAGATGCAACGGGATCTCGCCCAGGAACGGCACACCGAGCTTGTCGGCTTCCTCGTGGGCGCCGCCATGGCCGAAAATCTCGGCGCGCTCGCCGCACTTGGGGCAGAGGAAATAGCTCATGTTCTCGACGATGCCGAGGACGGGCACGGCGACCTTGCGGAACATGTTGAGACCCTTGCGCGCATCGACCAGGGCAATGTCCTGCGGCGTCGAGACGATGACGGCGCCGGCGAGCGCCACGCGCTGCGCCAGGGTGAGCTGGGCATCGCCGGTGCCGGGCGGCATGTCGACCACCAGGACGTCGAGATCGCCCCACTGAACGTCGCGCAGCATCTGCTCCAGCGCGCTCGACACCATGGGGCCGCGCCAGATCATCGGCGTGTCCTCGGCCACGATGTAGCCGTTCGACATCGTCTTGATCCCGTACCGCTCGATCGGCTTCAGCTGCTTGCCGTCGATCGACTCGGGCTTCTCCTTGACGTCGAGCATGCGCGGCATGGAGGGGCCGTAGATGTCGGCGTCGAGCAGGCCGGTCGATATGCCGTTGGCGGCGAGGCCCAGGGCCAGATTGACCGCTGTCGTCGACTTGCCGACGCCGCCCTTGCCCGAGGCGACGGCGATGATGTGCTTCACGCCCGGCACCTCGATGCGGCCGCCGCCGCCCGTGGTCTTGCCGCCGGGAGCGTGGCTGTGTCCGTGCCGGCCGCCCGGTGCCGGAGGGGGCGGCTGTGCAGGCCGTTCGGACGTCATGACGGCCGTCGCCGACAACACGCCCGGCATGGCGCGCACCGCCTGTTCGCAGGCCTGACGCAAAGGTTCCAGTGCGGGACCGCGTGACGGGTCGACGTCGAGGGTGATTGCGACATGCCCGCCACGTGTGGCAATGCCGCCCACCATGCCGAGAGCCGCGACGCTGCGTCCTGTCGCGGGATCGATGATGGTCTCAAGAACCTTGCGGACGGCCGATTCGCTTATTTCCGCCATGATCCGATGCTTCCGCTGACCGGCAATTTCGTGTCGCCGCTTGATTGAAGGAGTGCCTGCCGTCACATATATGCAGCGCGGCGTGAAATCAAAAGCGACAATGCGCGAAGGCGAGGCAGTGAGAGCGGCTCTGAGGTGAAAATGGCGTGGAATAACAACGGCGGCGGCGGCCCCTGGGGCGGCGGCGGTGGAGGCGGCGGCTCTGGCGGTGGCGGGGGTCCCTGGGGTGGTGGCGGAAACGGCAACCGCGGTGGCGGCGGTGGCGGCGGAGGGCCCTTCGGCTCTCGGCGCCCGCCCGACATGGAAGACGTCATTCGCAAGGGCCAGGAGCGGCTCAAGAACCTCATGCCCGGCGGTTTCGGTTCCTTCAAGGGCATCGCCCTGGTGGTGCTCGGGGCCCTGGTGATCTGGCTGGTGACCGGCTTCTTCCGCGTGCAGCCCAACCAGCAGGCCATCCAGCTCGTGTTCGGCAAGCCCTACGGCAAGCCCGTCGAGCCCGGCCTGCACTACAACCTGCCGGCCCCGATCGGCACCGTCGTGGTCGTGAACGTGCAGGACCAGCGCCGTACCGTCATCGGCTCGCGCGGCGCCCAGCCGTCGACGCCCTACAGCCGCGGCCCGCGTCCCACTTCCACGGAAAACCTGATGCTGACCGGCGACGAGAACATCGTCGACATCGAGTTCGCGGTGCTGTGGCAGATCAAGGACGTGTTCAAGTACGCGTTCGACGTGCGCAATCCCGAGGAAAACGTGCGTGCCGGCGCCGAGGCCGCGATGCGCGAGGTGATCGGCAAGTCGAACCTGCAATATGCCCAGACCGAGGGACGCAGCCGGATCGAGCAGGACACCAAGGATCTGCTGCAGAACATTCTCGACGAGTATGGGCTCGGTGTCCGGATTTCGCAGATCCAGCTCCTGCGCGTCGACCCGCCACAGGAAGTCATCGCGGCCTTCCGCGACGTCCAGGCGGCTCGGGCGGACAAGGAAAAGCTGATCAACGAGGGCAACACCTACCGCAACCAGCAGCTGCCCCGGGCGAAGGGTGAGGCGGAATCGATCATCCAGCGCGCCGAAGCCTACAAGGCCGAGACCGTGGCGCGGGCGAGCGGTGACGCCCAGCGCTTCGACCAGGTCTACGAGCAGTGGGCCAAGGCCAAGGACGTGACCACCGAGCGTCTCTACATCGACACGATGGAAGAGGTGCTGCGCAACGTGAACAAGGTCCTGGTCGACAAGGGAACGACCAGCACCGGCGG
>JAIUOY010000207.1:0-72523 GCA_020160995.1 Pseudomonadota bacterium
CCTCGGACTACGACCGCGAGAAGCTCCAGGAGCGCCTGGCCAAGCTCGCCGGCGGTGTTGCGATCATCAAGGTCGGCGGTGCCACCGAGGTCGAGGTCAAGGAGAAGAAGGACCGCGTTGACGACGCCATGCACGCCACCAAGGCGGCGGTCGAAGAGGGCATTGTCGCCGGCGGCGGCTCGGCTCTCCTCTACGCGATCCGTGCGCTGGACAAGATCCGCGCCGGCAACGACGACCAGAAGGTCGGTGTCGAGATCGTGCGTCGTGCGCTGCAGGCGCCGGTCCGTCAGATCGCCGAGAACGCCGGCTTCGACGGCGCGGTGGTCGCGGGCAAGATGCTCGACCAGAAGGACGCGAACTTCGGTTTCGACGCCCAGAAAGGCGACTACACCGACATGATCAAGTCCGGCATCATCGATCCGGTCAAGGTCGTGCGCACCGCTCTGCAGGACGCCGCTTCGGTTGCGGGTCTCCTCGTGACGACCGAAGCCATGGTCGCCGAGAAGCCTGAGAAGAAGGCCCCGATGATGCCGCCGGGTGCCGGTGGCATGGGCGGCGACATGGACTTCTAAGTCCAGTCGACGACAAGAGTTGGAGAAGGCCGGGGAGCAATCCCCGGCCTTTTTCTTTGATCGGAGGGCAGCGTGGTATGATTGGGCGATGTCGTCCCATCCTCTTTCGATCAAGGGCGTCGTGCTCCACCGGGGCCGCGTGCTCCTGCTGGTGAACGAGCGCGGCGAATGGGATCTGCCGGGAGGGCGGCCCGATCCCGGCGAGGATCACGGTGCGACCTTGATGCGGGAGGTGCGCGAGGAGACCGGGCTCGATGTCACGGTCGGCGCCCGGCTCGACGAGCACCTGTTCGAAGTGCTGCCGCAGCGCTTCGTGCACATCGTCGCCTATGCCTGCATCCTGGAGCGCGCGATGCCCGTGGCGGTGAGCCACGAGCATCGGGAGATTCGCTGGGTGCCCGTCGCCGATCTCGCCGAGACGTTCGGAGGCTACAGGCTGCCGAGCGGTTACCTCGGCGCGATACGCCAGGCGATCTGCCAACCCTTGTCGCTGAGCAGACGCGAGGTCTGAACGCCCAGGAAGCGATCTTGCGCGGCGGCGGCGCCGAGCCAGAGTTCGTTCCAGGCATCGAATGCCGCAACAGGATCGACAAGGGGGAGGTCGCGTACCGCGCGCCAGCCGGCCTGCCGTACGATCACGCCACCGTCCTTCTCCTCGACCGCGACATCCTCGCCGCCGGCGGCCAGCACGGCCGACAGCCAGCGGCCGAAGTCGCGCGCGCTGGCGAGGTCGCCGCGCTCGACGTCGGTCGGCAGGTCCATGTCGCGCGCCGTCTCCTCGTGGAACTGAAGACCGACGAGGCGGGCGACGCGGCCCAGTTCCTTCTTCGTGTCTTCAGGGCCCAGCAGCTCCTGCAGGGTCGGCAGCATGGTGCGCAGATACTCCAGCGCATAGGAGCGGAAGGTGCGCTGCTTGCGCTCCTCCGGCCAGCTCGCCGTCTCCAGTTTGGGCTGGTTCGCCCAATCGACGCGCGGCATCTCCTCTTTGCCGTAGGCGAAGCGGATGCGCTCCTCCTCCTTGATCGGATGGCCGTAGTCGAAATAGTAGCCTTCGAGGCCGGGCAGACCGTCGACCGTCATGCCGGTGCAGACGAAACCCAGGCGCGGATTGCCGAGCGACTCGCCATTGTGCCCGTGCCAGCCGTGCAGCATCGCCGCCGACACCGAGTGCGGCACCGCCGCGATCGCCGTGCCTTTCCAGATCCAGCGCGGCGGCGGATAGCGCACCCAGGCCTTGGTATCGCTCTCGCGCAGGTAGCCGGTCTTCACGCCACCCAGCGCGTTGGAGTGATAGTGATAGAGCGCGCAGGCCGGTGCGTCCTTCTCGTCGGCGAGGCCGAGCTTCTGCAGGCCCGGCAGGAACTTCTCCAGATGCTGGCGGCGGAAGTGACGGAACACATACTCGCGCGCCGTATCCTCGCCCCGTCGGGTGACGAGGCCCAGGATCAGCGCGGTCATCAATGCGTTGTAGAGCGTGCCGACCGCCTTGTAGGCGGCCGTGTCGACTTTCGTGTCAGCCATTGTAACCGTCGACCAGGATGGCCTTGGACTTGCCGGCCTTGAGTCGCATGGCGAGGATCGGCTTGTAGTGGTCGGAGTCGTAGAACTGCTCGGCCTGGGCGAAGGTCGGGAATTCCAGCACCACGACCCGGGAGGGGGCCCAGCCGCCTTCCAGGGTCCTGCAGGTTCCGCCGCGCACGATGAACTTGCCGCCAAACTTGGCGACGGCCTCCGGCGTATGTTTGCGGTATTCGGCCATCAAGGCCTCGTCGGTCGTCTCGACCTCGACGATGATATAGGCAGCCATGTGATTTCCTCCTCAGCCCGTTTGCATCGGCAGGCCGGGATCGTTGGCCCATTCCTGCATGGAGTTGTCGTACACCGAGACGTTCTTGTGGCCGAGCAGCGCCGTCAGCACGAAGGCGTCGAGCGTGGCCGCTATGCCGCCGCCGCAATAGACCAGCACGCGCTTGTCGGGCGCGGCGCCGACGCCGTCGAAGGCGGCACGCAGGTCGGCAATCGGCTTCAGCGCCTTGTCGGGCCCGAACAGGCTCGCCGCCGGCACGCAGGAGGAGCCTGCGATGCGGCCGGCGCGGCCATAGACCACGCCGCCGGTGCCCTTGTGCTGGTCGAGGCTGAGCGCATTCAGGGTCAGCGTATCCGGCGCTCCGATCGCGCCCTTGATCTTGTCCTTGTCGACGAAGATTTCGGGCCGGCCTCGCAAGGTGAGAGTCGCCGCGGGATGGGTCGTGGCCTCGGTCGAGAGCGGGCGGTTCTCCGCCTTCCACTTGTCGAGGCCGCCATCGAGGATCGCCACATCGTCGAAGCCAACGGCCCGCAGCATCCACCAGATGCGGCTGGCCCAGATCGGCGACCCGTGGCTGTAGAGCACCACGAAGGTGCCGTGGCCCACGCCCTTGGCCGCGAAGGCCTTGGTCAGCTCTTCGAGCGGCGGCAGGGTGAAGCGCAGCTTCGAGTTCTTGTCGGAGAGGTCGGCCTGGAGGTCGAGAAAGGCGGCGCCCGGGATATGGCCCTTGTCGTAGTTGGCGCGGCCGCTCTCGGCGACGTAGCGTCCATCGGGTCCGGGCTTGAGATAGGTGGTGCAGTCGAAGACTCGCACCGCGGGCGCGCCGAGCTGGCGCGCGAGATCGTCCGTCGAGATCAGGTTGGCCGAATGGGCCATGTTGCTCTCCCGTGAGTGAGGAGAGCGGAGACTAAGGCCCTGGCCGACTGTCGGCCATCTCCCCAATGGCGGGGAGTGCGGGGTGCGGAATTAGATCGTCTTCGAGGGCAGCGGCGGCACGACCACCGGACCGTTCGACGGCTGGGCCGACGGCATCGGCGCGGCGGAGGGGGCCGGGGCCTGGCCGAGATCGGGCTGCTTGGGCGCCTGCGTCGCCGTCGGCTTCTTGGTCTTCTTCGTCGGCTGCGCCTTGGCCATGTTGACCTTCTTCAGGCAGGCATTGCGCTGGCTCGAATTCTTGATCTTGTTGCAGGAGGCTACAGAGCCTGCCTTCGGCTTGGCCGTGGGCGAGGGGGCCGGCGACGGCATGGTTTCGTCCTGGGCAAAGGACGGAGCGGCAAACGCGACCGCGGCCAAGGCGGCCATGCCAGCGATCAACAGACGCATTTCGATTTCTCCCGGGCCGCTTGCGGTGAGGGGACGGTGCGACCCTGCTATAGGTAAAAAATCTATGTGATTTGTGCCATTTATGTCAAATTCTTAATGGTTTACAGCAAGTGAAATCTACGCCGTGCAGGCCATCCTCAACGTCGCCTTCCCGATCTTCGGGGTGATCCTCGCGGGCTACCTCGCGGGTCGCTGGCGCATCCTGGGCGGTGAGGCCACGGCGGCGCTCAACGCCTTCGTGAGCTACTTCGCTCTGCCGGTGCTGTTCTTCGGGACGCTGGCCCGCACGCCCGTCCAAGCGGTTCTCGACCCGGCCCTCCTTGGCGGTTTCGGCCTGGCGGTAGTCGCCACTTTCCTGGTCGGCATGATCACCACACGCCTGGTTTCCCGGGGCGGTCTGGCGGCAATGAGCCTGCAGGGGATCGCCTCGTCGTGGGGCAATGTCGGCTACATGGGCGTTCCGCTCTGCCTTGCGGCGTTCGGCGAGGCCGGGCTGCCGCCGGCGATGTTGACCGTCATCGTGACCGCGGTTGTTTCGATGGTGTTCGGTGTGATGCTGATCGAGCTCGAGGTCGCCGCCGGGCACGGGCCGATCCGCACCTTCTTCCGCGCCGCCTTCAATGTGGTGCGCAATCCGCTGCCGCTTTCCATCGCCTTCGGCATCGCGGCCTCGTGGATCGGCGTCCCGGTGCCGGTGCCGGTCGAAAAATGGATCGACCTGCTGGGGGCTGCCGCGGCGCCCTGCGCGCTGTTCGCCATCGGGCTGTTCCTCTCCGACAAGTCGATCAAGAGCGGGCTGGCCGAGGCGGGCCTCGCCACCCTGATCAAGCTGCTGCTGCAGCCTCTCCTGGCGGCGCTGATCCTGCCGGCCTTCATCGATATTCGCTCGATTCCGGGACAGGTCGCTCTTCTGATGGCGGCCTTGCCGACGGCGGCCAATGCCTTCGTGCTTGCCAAGCAGTTCGACGTGTCCGTCGAGCAGAACACTGCAGCCGTTCTGCTTTCTACGGCCTTCTCGGTGATCACGGTTTCTGCTTTGCTGGTCTGGCTGCGCGTATCCTGACCACAACAAGGAGGGTGAGATGCTCCAGGAATTCAAGAAATTCGCGATGCGGGGCAACGTCGTCGATCTCGCCATCGGCGTGATCATCGGCGCTGCCTTCTCCAAGATCATCGACTCGTTAGTCGGCGACATCATCATGCCGATCATTGGCCGGATCGCGGGCGGGCTCGACTTCACCAACTACTTCATCGGCCTGACGCCGGCGGCCAGCCAAGCCACGACCTACGATGCCGCCAAGAAGGCCGGCGCGACTTTAGGCTACGGCACCTTCCTGACCGTGACCGTGAATTTCCTCATCATCGCCTGGGTATTGTTCCTGGTGATCAAGGGCATCAACCGAGTGGCAAAGCGGGAAGAGGCGACACCGCCTCCGCCCCCGCCCCCCAGCAAGGAGCAGGAGCTTCTGACGGAGATCCGCGACCTGCTGAAGGCGCGCACTTAGCCTTCTCGTCCACCGGACGGATTTCGAAACGCCCGCTCATCCGCGGGCGTTTCTTTTTGCCTGCTCGGCGGATCTGAAATCGCCATAAAAGTGAAAAAACTGCCAAGCGGAATTCCTGGGCGAATATTCACTGAATTTCTTATAATAGCATTTTTAATGCGGTAAGTTTTTTGGCATTATCATGTTGAGTTGGGGATGTGGGTGAAGAATCGGCTATTTCGGAGCGACCTCGCCTAGAGGCTGCGTCAGTAACTGCATTGCGTTAGCAATCTGCAGCCGATTCTTTGTGGTTACAGTTGGTGGGTGTGTGCCATGAGTTTCGTTCTCGAGCCTCGCATGCTTTTCGACGCGAGCATTGTTGCAGCGTCGACGCAGCCGAAAGACAATAATATTGCAACAGAATCTGCAACTTCGGCGGGGGATCGCGCGGCCGTCACAGCGTCGAGCCACGACGTCCCGGGGGGCGATGCGACGGTAAAGCCAGCGGACTCCGCAGCCGTAAAGGACCCGCAACACGCTGCGCAGAAGAACGACGCAGATACCCCAGCTGCCAATGACAAGGCGAACCAGGCGGATCGCGGTCCGCAGACGTCTGGCGCCCCTGTCGACTCAGTCCTGTTCGTCGATCCCCGCGTGTCGGGTTGGAAGGCGCTGGCCGACAGCGTCTCGTCCAACACCAAGGTCGTGGTCATCGACCCGACGCTCGACGGCATCACGCAGGTCACCAAAGCCCTCGATGGGATGCATGGCGTCAAGGAAGTCGACTTCCTGACCTACGGCCAGGCCGGCCAGATCGAGCTTGGCGCCTCGACCGTGAACGACGCCACCCTGCATGCCCGGGCACAGGACATTGCCGGCTGGCGCGACAGCCTGACCGACAACGCACAGATCCAGTTCTGGGGCTGCGACGTCGGCGCAGGCACCGCGGGTGCTGCGTTCGTGAACGACCTGCATGCGCTGACTGGCGTTGGTATCGCTGCGTCTACCGATGCGACCGGCCTCTCGACTCTGGGCGGCGACTGGGCGCTGGAGCGCACCGCCGGCACCGTCGACCCCACCATGCCGTTCAGTGCGTCGGCAATGGCGGCCTACGACGCGGTGCTCGATGCACCGACGGCTGTCGTTACCCTGTCGGGTTCGACCGACGTCCTGCTGGGCAGCACCTTCACGCAGACACTCACTTTCGACAATACGGCCGCGAACGGCGTGGGCTACGGCCCGTTCGTCCAGCTCTTCGTGCCGACGGCGGAGGGTACGGCAGCCGTTGCCGACCATCGCGCGACGCTCACCTCCGCGACCTATCTCGGCGTCAATGTCAGCGTCCAGGCGATCGTGCTGTCCGATCAGATTCCGGGCCACATCGGTACCGTGGGTGCCATCAATCCGCTGCTCCTCGACGCCAGTGGCCAGCCGACTTTCGTGACGGCGCCTCCGGGCTTCCAGGTCGGTGACACGATGTACGTGCTCACCTTGCCGTTTGGCAGCTTCACGGCCACCCAGCCGAAGGTCGAGGTCACGCTCAATTTCAACCTCGACACCCGCAGCGAGCTCACCAACAGCGGCGATCTGAAGATGGTCGCCGTCGGTGGCTATCAATACGGCGCCGACGCGCTGAACAACCCGGGAACCGACGCCGCAATCCTCGGAGCCAGCGCGACGTCGAGCCAGAACGTCAAACTGCTTAACGTTACGACGGCGGTGAGCACGGAGCCGGGCGAGGGCGAGACCGCCACGGGTTCGAGCAATCCCGGCAACTATGTGATCACGCTTCAGCCGGCACCCGCCGTCACTGGGGCGCCGATCGAAAACCTGACCTTCACGATCGAGCTTCCGAACGACGTCCAATACACCGGCGGCACGATTGCCATCACGGGTGGTGGTGTTGCCGAAGTCACGCCATCGAGCAGCGGCCCCGGCGGTACGCTCACCGTGCGCTTCGACTCGCTCTCGGCGCAGCAGACGATCACCATCCCGATCTTCGTCCCGCAGACCGCCGTCGGCGGCGGTCAGGTCATTGCGCCCGGCACCGGCGATCCCGAGCCGATCAATCTGAACCCGACCTACACCTACACCGCGGACAATTGGACGCCCGCCGCCGGCTCCTTCGATGTGGGTCCCAAGACGGTCAGTGGCAGCGGCAACGGCGTCGATCCGACCTTTACGGCCAAGTCGTTGGCGGTGCAGGTCAGCAGCGCCATCCACGCCGAAGATCCGACGGCCGCGACCGGCTTCTCGCCGGGCGACATCATCAAGTACACGATCAAATTCCAGGTCTCGGACTATTTCGACCTGAGCCAGCTCAAGCTCGAAGACATTCTGGGCGACGGCATGACCCTGCTACCGGGCATGTCGCCGGTGCTGAGCGTCATCCGCAACGGTGGGACGGCCGTCGACATCAACTTCGGTGCGATCGCCGATGGCATGACGACCGACAACGGCCAGACCGTGGCCACAGCGGGCACGGCTGCCTTCTGGAACTACGTCGCGCGCAACGCCAACGGCGAGACCGCGATCACGTTCGATGTCGGCGGTCTGCTGGGCGCGCAGCCCGGCGGCGATTCGGTGCTTCAGGGCACGGTGAACGGCACTGAAGGTACCGTCACATTCTATGCCCAGGTGCTCGATCGCTATACCGACATCAACGGCGGGGCGAGCCTGCGAGAGAGCGATGTGACGACCAACACCGTCACGGGCTCTGGCAAGGTTACCAGCCATGTGCCGGGCTCCACGGCCGTTGACGAATCCGATTCCTCGGGAGTCACTAATCGAGTGGTGAACGGCGATCTCAAGATGGAGATCACCAAGGTCGGCAGCACGGCCATCAATCCCGGCGACCCGGTGAAGGTGCAGGCCGGAGAGCTCGTCACTTACACGGTGACTTACGATCTCACGCAGGGCGACTACGGCAATCTCGATCTCAAGGCCTTCCTGCCGCTGCCGGTCTACAACCTGACGACCATGACGGCCGGCAATGGTACCGACGTCAACACGTTCACCGTGCTCAGCGATCCGTCGGGCGTCACGCCGACGGCCACTGTCGACACGGTCGGCAACGCCATCAGCTTCAATTTCGGTACCTTCGACAGCACGACCAACGCCGGCAGCCAGAAGGTTACCGTCCAGTTCACGGTGCGGGCATCTGATCAGCCCTTCGCCGACGGGCTCGCGCTGACGAGCCAGGCGCAGGCGTCCTACACCAGCGCGGCCGGCACGAGCGTCTCCGACACGGCCATTCGCCAGCAGACCATGCAGGAGCCGAACCTCATCACCAAGACCGGCGTGGTCTCGCTGGTGGGCAATACCGGCACGGCGGAAGGCGGTGCGTCCTATGCCGGCGATACCGGCAGCAGCGCCGCAGATCCGACATCGGTGTTCCAGCCCTCCGGGAACGGCAACGTCTTCACGGGTACGATCCCGAGTACGATCGCGGGCAATGACGTCCTCAACCAGAACGTTTCTGGTGCCGACGGCCGCGATTCCGTGCGCGTCGTTCAGACTGTCGAGAACACCGGCCACGGTGTCGCCTACGACGTCATCGTGCGTGGCACGTTGCCGTCGGGCTACAGCGCCGCCGACGTTACGAATCTCAAGGTCACGCGCGGCGACGGCACGGTGCTGGCTTTCACCGGC
The DNA here is from genome assembly GCA_020160995.1 of Pseudomonadota bacterium. Taxonomy (GTDB): domain Bacteria; phylum Pseudomonadota; class Alphaproteobacteria; order Reyranellales; family Reyranellaceae; genus Reyranella. The sequence continues at coordinate 8,838 of JAIUOY010000207.1, forward strand.
ACCACGGCCCAGTTCTTCTCGGCCACCGGCATCCAGATCCATGGCGGCGACGGCACGCAGGACTCGGTGGTGCTCGAAGCCACGGGCAACGCGCAGAACAACGACATCCTCTACGTCACCTACGATCTGAAGCTCACCGACACGCAGGCGGTCGGCACGACGCTCGCCTTGGCCGGTTCGATCCTGAACTGGTCCGGCGCCAATGGTGGCCCCGGCTTCGTCAGCGGTACCACGCCGGTCGGCGGCAACGCCTCCAGCATCACCGACGGTGCGACTGTCGCCACCAACAACGCCAGCTTCACCAAGGTCATCTCGAGCACCGACAACCCCAACACGACCGGCAATAACGTCGTCGTCGGCGAGACGATCACCTACACCTTCACCATCACCCTTCCCGAAGGGCAGATGGACAATGTGACGTTTACGGACGTGCTGCCGCAGTACCTGACTGACGTCGTCATGGGCAGCGTCACGCTCGGAACGAACGTGACGGCCGACGGCACGCTGACGCTCAACTACAACGCCGGGACGCGGACCGTTACGGCCAACTTCGGCGACATCAAGAACGCCAATGTCGATGCCAACGGCACGGTCACCTTCACCGTCACGGCAAAGGTCGCCAACGACGGCACTGTCGGCAACAATTCGACGCTGCCCAACACCGGCACGCTGAACTGGGACAACCACACGCTGGACGGCACCGCCACGGCAACGGAGCACGATCCGCGCGTCACCGAGACCATCACGGTCAACGACCCCGATGGCAGGGTCCATAGCGGCCAGGTGCTTACTTACACCTTCACGGTCACCAACAACGGCGATGCGCCGGCCGAAGGCTTCTTCGACACCATTACACTGCCGACCGGGCTTAGCTGGACGAGCAACCTGTCCCTGTCCAGTTCGACGGGAGCCACCGGCATCACGATCGACAACGTCGCACGCACTGTTTCGATCCAGCAGTTGGCGGTAGGCGGCACGGCGGTCTTCTCGTTCCAGGCGACCGTCAGCAATAACCTTGCCGCGGACACGCAGCTCGAAGTCAAAACGTCGAATGCACCCGGTACCTACACGTCGATGCCGGGCACCGTCACAGGTGAGCGCAGCTACACGGTTGATGCCAAGAATACCGTAAGGGTCGGTGTATTCACGCCGACCCTGGTGATCGTCAATCAGTCGAACGGCACCGACCTTACGCCGGCTACGCCGGCGGTCCCCGCAACGACTGCCGACGTCGTGCCGGGCGAGCTGGTCCGCATGCGCGCCTATGTGGAAATTCCCAAGGGCGAGAACAGCAATGTGAACATCGACATCAAGCTGCCTGCAGGGCTGCAGTATGTCGGCAATGCCCTCGTCGCCTTGGCGAGCGCCGACGGGTCGATGACCTCGACGACGGTCGACTCGACCGGCACCGACACTTCGATCCAGCTCAACAGCAGCGATCCCGGCTTCAATCCGGCAACGCAGGCGATCACGGCGTCCATGGCGGCCCCCACCATTGTGGGCAACGTCGCCACCTTTGCGCTCGGCACCGTCCAGAACAATGCCAACTCGGACGTGGCAAACTACGCCATCATCGAGTTCACGGCAGTCGTCCAGAACGCCGCCGGCAATCAAGCCGGTACGCTCCTCAGCACCGTCGCTGCCGTCGGCGCGGCCAACTCCGCGGGCGTCACGGCGACCGTGCTCGAACCCAACGTCACCATCAGCAAGGTCGTCGAGTCGATCAACCAGGCGACGGGCGAAGTGAAATGGAAGGTCACGCTCACCAACAACGGCAACACGAAGGCCTATAACGTCAACCTCAACGATACTCTTGCCGGCAACCAGAGCGCGATCAGCGGCCTCACGCTGGCTGGAACGGCGGACGATCTGCTCGTCTCTTCGGGCAATGGCACCAATGCCCTGCTGGCCTCGATGACGCTCGGAGTCGGCGTATCGGAGACCTTCACCTATACGACGACGGTGGTCGATCGGACCTTGTCGGTTGCAGACGCCACGGCGACGGTGACGTATGCGTCGCTCGACGACACCAACGGCTTCATCACGGCCGGCGATTTCTACGGCGCGACCTACGACGGTGACGGCATCGGCACGTCGGGCGCCGCTACGGGCGAGCGCAATGGCTCTGGCGGCATCAACGACTATGCCGCGAATGCGTCCATCGGCCTCGGCCTGGTCCAGGGCAACGTCTGGAACGACATCGGCTCGGCACTGAACGCGCAGGATCTCGGGTGGAACTCGGCGTCCGACACGCGGCTGCAGGGCGTCAGCCTGACGGGCACCTGGGCTACTGGCACGTCGACGGCTCTTACCGACGTGAACGGCGCTTACTCCTTCCTGTTGCCGACGAACGTCACCACGAATGTCTCGGCTCCGTTGACGACGACATCGCCTTCGACCGGCGGCGGTACGGAAACGCTGGTCTACTCGACGAACGGCACGGCCGGCGTGCTGTTCAAGCACACCGAGAGCGGCCTCGCCGCCGGCGACCGGCGGTACACGCTTACGGCCAGTGGCGTGACGGCGATTACGGGCGTCAATTTCGGCTACCGACTGGTCAATACGGCTCCTGCCATCTCGACCTGGGGCGACAATACGGCGGCCGGCGCCGTTCAATACACGATCGGTGGTTCGGCCGTCGGGTTGAGCACCGGCAGCACCGGCGTTGCCGATACCCAGCTCGATTCGCTGGTGGCCAACAGTATCGGCGACTACGGCAACACCGTTCTGACCCTGGTCCGTAACGGCGGCGCGAACAGCGGAGACGTTTTCAGTGGCGCTGGCAACGCGCTCACTGGCCTCTTCTTCAACGGCACCCATGTAGTGTTCAACGGCGTGACGATCGGTGACTACACGATGGCCGGTGGCACGCTGTCGGTCACGTTCGCGGCCGGCATGGATGCGACGTCCGTGCGGAACGTCCTGAACAATGTCACCTACTCGTTCACGGGCGATACACACACGCTCGACAGCGGCATCACCATCGATGCGACGCTGAGGGACCACAACACCCAAACCGGCACGGTCGACGGTAATCCTTTCCAGGGCACCGGCGGTCAGAAGACCAGCCCTGCGGCGCAGGTTCGTATCGAGATCGCGCCGGCATCCGTCGGCGCCAACTTCCAGGAGCCGAACAACGCGGCAGCTTCGGGCAGCGCTGTCGCGCTCGTGCCGAACCTGACGCTGGTCAACGACCAGTTCACGCAGATCATTCTGACCATCTCGGGCGGCTACCAGAACGGCCAGGACGTGCTGTCCTTCACCAATGCCGGGATGGGCAACATCGCCGGCGTATGGAACGCGGCGGCCGGTACGATGACGCTGACCTCCGCCGGCGGCTCGGCGACCACGGCGCAATGGCAGGCTGCCCTGCAGGCGGTCAAGTATCACGACACCAGCGATACGCCGAACACCGGCACGCGCACCGTGACCTTCAGCGCCACGGCGACCGACACATCCGTGATCAGCGGCAATCTGGCCACCGTCACCGTGGCGCGCGCGAACGATTCGCCCGTGCTGGCGGACGTCAACCTGACGCTGCCGCACCAGACCGAAGACAATCTCGGCGCGCCGACGGGTGCCGTCGGCTTCCTGGCTTCGACCCTGATCGGCAACGGCACCGGGCCGGGCAACGTCACCGATCCGGACGGCCCCTCGACCACGCCGTCGATTGCGGGCATGGCGATCACCACGGCGGATACCACGCAAGGCAGCTGGTGGTACTCGACCGATGGCGGCAACAACTGGTCCCTGTTCGCGTCGAGCAGCCTGACGGCGGTCTCGAACGCCAATGCGCTGCATCTCGTGGCCGACGGCAACACGCGGATCTACTTCCAGCCCAAGACGACGGATTGGAACGGCACGGTTCCGACCGCCCTCACCATCCGGGCGTGGGATCAGTACAGTCCGACGACGCCGATCGCCAACGGCACCCTGGCCAACATCGGCAGCAGCGGCTTCGGCACCGGCATCAACACGGCAGCCAGCGCCTATTCGTCGGCCGTCGATACGGTGGCGCTGACGGTCGATGCGGTCAACGATGCGCCGGTGGCTTCGGGCACGGTGACATTCCCGTCGGTCAACGAAGACGCGACGCCGCCAGGTCAGACGGTGTCGAGCCTGTTCGGGCCGAGCTTCGACGATACGCGCGATACGGTAGCAGGCGGCTCGTCGGCGAACACGCTGGCGGGTATCGCGATCACCGCCAATGACGCGACGGCGGCACAAGGCAACTGGCAGTACACGCTGGACGGCACGACCTGGGTCGACGTCCCGCGGACGGGCCTGGGCGACACGACGGCGCTGATCCTGCCGTCGACGGCATCGCTGCGGTTCGTGCCGGAGCCGCAGTGGAACGGCACGCCGGGCGGGCTGACGGTGCGGCTGATCGATGGGTCGAACACGAGCAACAATCCGGTGGCGTTCTCGGCGTCGTCGGACGTGTCGACGAACGGCACCACGACGGCGATCTCTGCGGCGACGGTGCCGCTGACGACGGCGGTGGTTGCGGTGAACGACGCGCCGGTGGTGAGTGGCACGGCGACGGTGCCGCCGAGCAACGAGGACACGCCGAGCACGACGGGTACGTCGGTCTCGACCCTCCTTGGCCAGGGCACGGTCAGCTACACCGACGGCACGGACACGATCCCGAGCGGCTCGACGGGCACGCCGTCGGCGGGCATCGCCATTACCGGCAACGCCTCGACGGCGGCGCAGGGCACGTGGCAGTACTCGACCGATGGCGGGACGACCTGGATCGACATTCCACGTACGGGCCTCAGTGATGGCAATGCGATCGTCCTGCCGAACACGGCGACGCTGCGCTTTGCGCCGAACGGCGACTGGAACGGCACGCCGGGCGCGCTGACGGCACGCGTCTCCGACGGCGACACCGGCCTGCCGACGACGGGCGCGCAGAACCTGGGTGCGGTCGGTGGCACCAGCCAGTGGTCGGCCGGCACGATTGCCATCGGCACGGTGACGCCGCCGGTCAACGACGCGCCGGTTGCGACGGGCACGGCAACGTTCCCGTCGGTCAACGAAGACACGACGCCGCCGGGGCAGACGGTGTCGAGCCTGTTCACGCCGACCTTCGACGACACGCGCGACACGGTGACGGGCGGCTCGTCGGCGAACACGCTGGCGGGTATCGCCATCACCGCGAATGCGGCGACGGCGGCACAGGGGGCGTGGCAGTACACGCTGGACGGCACGACCTGGGTCGACGTCCCGCGGACGGGCCTGGGCGACACGACGGCGTTGATCCTGCCGTCGACGGCATCGCTGCGGTTCGTGCCGGAGCCGCAGTGGAACGGCACGCCGGGCGGGCTGACGGTGCGGCTGATCGATGGGTCGAACACCTCGAACAATCCGGTGGCGTTCTCGGCGTCGTCGGACGTGTCGACGAACGGCACCACGACGGCGATCTCTGCGGCGACGGTGCCGCTGACGACGACGGTGGTTGCGGTGAACGACGCGCCGGTGGTGAGTGGCACGGCGACGGTGCCGAGCACCGAGGATGCTTCGACGGGCGCGACAGTCGCCAACGTGCTGACGCAGGTGAGCTACACCGACGGTACCGACACGATCCCGAGCGGCTCGACGGGCACGCCAGCGGCGGGTCTGGCAATCACCGGCAATGCCTCGACGGCGGCGCAGGGCACGTGGCAGTACACGACCGACGGCACGACCTGGGTGGACATCCCGACCACGGGCCTGAGTGACACGAATGCGATCGTGATCCCGGCGACGGCGTCGTTGCGGTTCGTGCCAGCGGCCGACTGGAACGGCACGCCGGGCGCACTGACGGCGCGCATCTCGGACGGCACGACCGGGCTGCCGGCGACGGGCGCGCAGAACCTGGGCGCGGTCGGTGGCACCAGCCAGTGGTCGAACGACACGATCACCATCGGCACGGTCACCGCACCGGTTAACGACGCACCGGTGGTCAGTGGTTCCGCGACCCTGCCGCCGAGCAACGAAGACACGCCGAGCCCGACAGGCACGCCAGTGGGCACGCTGCTAGGGCAGGGTACGATCAACTACACCGACGGCACCGACACGGTGCCGGGCGGTTCGACAGGCACGCCGTCGGCAGGCATTGCCATCACCGGCAACGCCTCGACGCCGGCACAAGGCACCTGGCAGTACTCGACCGATGGCGGGACGACCTGGGTCAACATCCCGAACACGGGTCTCAGCGACACGAATGCGTTGGTGCTGCCGAACACGGCCACCCTGCGCTTCGAGCCGGCGCCGAACTGGAACGGCACGCCGGGTTCGTTGACCGCGCGCGTCTCCGATGGCGACACCGGCCTGCCGCCGGCGGGCACGGGCGACATCTCGACGAGCGTTGGCGGCACAGGCCAGTGGTCGGCCGGCACGATCTCGATCGGCACGACGACCCCGCCAGTGAACGACGCTCCTGTCGTGAGTGGCGGTGCAACGCTGCCTCCCAGCAACGAAGACACGCCGAGCCCGACGGGCACGCCGGTCAACGATCTGCTGGGCCAGGGTACGGTCAACTACACCGACGGCACCGACACGGTGCCGGGCGGTTCGACGGGCACGCCGGCGGCCGGCATCGCCATCACCGGCAATGCCTCGACGCCGGAGCAGGGCACGTGGCAGTACACGACCGATGGCGGCACGACCTGGGTCGATGTTCCGCGCACGGGTCTCAGCGACAACAATGCGATCGTGATCCCGGCAACGGCGGGCGTGCGCTTCGTGCCGCAGCCGGACTGGAACGGCACGCCGGGTTCGTTGACGGCACGTATCTCCGACGGCGCGGGCGGCCTCCCGCCGACCGGCGCCGGCGACATCTCGACGGGTATCGGCGGCACCGGCCAGTGGTCGGCGGGCACGATCTCGATCGGCACCACGACCCCGCCGGTCAACGATGCGCCGGTGGCCACGGGCGAGACGAAGTTGCCGCCGGTCAGCCAAGGCACGGGCAATCCGCCGGGCGCTTCGGTGACGGACCTGTTCAAGGACAACTTCGACGACTCGCGCGACACGGTGCCGGGTGGTTCGTCGGCGCATGAGCTTGCCGGCATCGCCATCACAGGCAACGCGTCGAACCCGACGCAGGGCGAATGGCGCTACTCGCTCGATGGCGGCTCGACCTGGAGCGGAATCCCGACGGCTCTGGGCGACGGCCAGGCGATCATCCTGCCGTCGACGGCCATGCTGCAGTTCGTCCCCAACAGCGGGTTCTCCGGCACGCCCGGCGCGCTCACGGTGCGGCTGATCGACAGCTCGGCTGGTCCGGTGACGTTCTCGGCGAGCACGGACGTGACGATCAATGGCGGTACGACGCCGTTCAGCAACTCGGTCGTTCCGCTTTCCACGAGCATCACGCCGGTGCCTCCGACTGGTCCATCGGTGCTGCCGAATGTGGTGGTGCCGTCGGATTACCTGTCGAGAGACCTGTTCGGCTTCAACCGGCGCGACATCGGCGGCATGCCGTCCGACTGGCTGGTCGGCTCCAACGTCTACCGCACGATGCTGGCCAACCAGCCCGGCACGGCGGCGGTCTCGACCGACGTCTTCTACGGCACGGCGCCGCGCCAGACGCTGCGCTACGAGGCGGCGTCAATCAGCGGCGGTCCGATCCCGCCCTGGCTGTACTTCGATCCGACGATGCTGACCTTCTCCGGCACGCCGCCGGAAGGGTCGGAAGGTTCCTACGACCTGCGCGTCGTCGCGACCGACCGTCACGGCCGGCAGGCGACTGCCGATGTGCACATCGTCGTGCTGCGTGAGCCGAAGGACATCCTGGGGCTGCTGCGTCCCACCGTTGTGGTCGACGACGTCATGAGGACGCCGGCTGCCACACCGCCGGCGCCGCCCGAGGCGACCACGCCTACGGAGACGCCGCCGACGGGCGATCCGCAATCGCAGCCTTCGGCACCGCCGACAGGCGACGAGGCTGCACCGACAACACCGTCCACGCCATCGGGTGACGGCGTGCAGCTTCAGTTGCCGCCTGCAGCCGATCCGGCGAACGGGCAATCGATCCAAGGCTTTGGTCTCTCGCCGCAGCTGCGTGAGCAGACCCAGGCCGGCCGCCTCGCCCGAGCAAGAGCGCTGCTCGACGCATTGGCAGCCTGATCGGCAAATCGAACTGCGTTTCGCGTGGCCGCTGGGGGCGGCCACGCTTTCAATGTTGGTGGGAGATGTGGGAATGAGAACCGTTGTTGTTTCCGTGGTCGTTTCGTTGACGGCCTTGTTGGTCGCCGGCTGCGGCAGCCTGCGGCCCGACGCGATGACGATGGAGGAGAACGTCCAGCGCGCCCAGGCCGATCGCAAGAAGATCGACCAGGCCTACGTGCCGGTGAGCGGCCCGCTCAGCCTCTCGGAGGCAATCGCACGTTCGCTAAAGTACAATTACGACGGTCAGCTCGCCAAGACCGAGATCAACATGCAGGAGAAGCAGCTCGATCTCGCTTTGGCGCAGATGCTGCCGAGGCTGGCGGCCGGCGCCGGATACGATGGGCGAACCACGTACAATGCCGCGCAGAGCATCGACGTCTTTACGCAGCAGCAAAGCCTGACCTATTCGTATTCGCAGCAGCCGCAGTTCTCGACCGCCGACCTGACGCTGACCTGGAACGCATTGGATCTGGGCCTGAGCTTCTTCCAGGCGCGCCAGCAAGGCTATCGCGTGCTGATTGCCATCGAACGCCGTCGTAAGGTGATCGACAACATCGTGCGCAGCACCGCAACGGCTTACTGGCGCGCCAAGACGGCGTCGGAGCTGCTGCCGCGCATCGACCCCATGCTGAAGACGGCACGGCAGATCCTCGAGGCGTCGCGTGCGGCGAGCGCGCAGAATCTGCAGTCGCCACTGGCGCTGCTCGACTTCCAGCAGAACATGGTCATCGTGCTGAGCGAGCTGGAGCGTATCCGCAACGAACTCTCGGCCGCGCGCATCGAGCTCGCGACCCTGATCAATATCCCGTCGAGCACCAACGTGGTCTTCTCGGGCGGGCTGGCAGACAATATCGAACCGCAGTTCGGTCTGAACAACCATCGCCTCGAGGATATCGGCCTGACCTTGCGTCCGGAGCTGCGCATCGAGGCCTACCAGAAGAAGATCGACCAGCAGGACATCTACAAGGAGATCCTGAAGATGCTGCCGGGCATCGGCATGATCGGCGGCTTCAACTTCAACTCCAACAATCTGCTCTACACCAACACCTGGGGCGAGATCGGCATTCGCGCCACGTTCAACCTGATGAGCATGATCCAGGGACCGCGCGCCATCGCCGTGGCCAAGCAGGCGGTGGATCTGTCGGAAGAGCGGCGGATTGCGCTGAGCGTGGCGATCCTGAGCCAGATCAATCTCGCCATCAACGAGTATGCCAACTCGCTCGACACCTATAAGACAGCCAAGGATGTCGATCGCGTCGGCGTGCAGATCGGCCGCGTTGCCGACAGCGTATCGGAAGCCGGCGCACAGTCGGAAGCCGACCGCATTCGCCGTCAGCTCACCGTGCTGACGACGCGCATCGCCCGCGACCGAGCCCAGGTCCGCGTGTTGTCCTCGCTGGCGTCGGTCTACTCGGCGACCGGCATGGATCTCGTGCCCGCCGGCGCCGAGTTGCAGGATCTGCCGACGCTCACCTCCCAGGTCGAGCAGGCGATCATCCGTTGGCAGGCAGGCCAGTTGCCGGAGCTGCCCGCAGCGGCGCCGGCTCCCGAGCCCGCACCCTCCACCTCTGAGGCTCCCGTGGCGCCTGTGCATACAGCAAAAGTGGACTGATCATGACCAAATCCATGCTCTCCGCCGTAGCGCTCGGCATGCTCTCCATCGGCCTGACCACTGGCGCCGCCGGGCAAAACGGAGCTGGCAACGGAGCAGCCAATCCGGCGTCCAATGGGGTCTCTTCCGCTGCACAGCCGATCGGTGCGCAAGTCACGGCCCGGGCGACGGCCGTGATCGCTGCACCGATGGCCGGTCAGCTCGTGGAGTTCCCGGCTGCCGACGGCGACAGCGTCAAGGAAGACCAGGTGCTGGTCCGTTTCAACTGCTCCCAGCAGGACGCAATGCTCGCCCGCGCCAAGGCGGAGCTGACGAAGCGTCAGGACCTCCTGAAGACGCAGCAGGCGCTGAAGGCGCTCAATGCCTACTCCAAGGCCGACTTTGCGACGGCGCAGAACGATGTGGGTGTGGCTACCGCCGATGTCGCTGTGGCCCAGACGGCGGTCGAGAACTGTGTGATCAAGGCGCCCTTCAGCGGACGGGTCGCCGCAACTTCGGTGCGTAACTTCCAGTTCGTCCAGGCCGGCGCGCCGCTGCTCGATGTCGTGGACGACCGCGACCTCGAACTCGAGTTCATCGTGCCCTCGCTGTGGCTCGCCTGGCTGAAGCCGGGCGCCGCGGCACGGCTGCATGTGAGCGAGACGCGGCAGGACTATGACGCCAAGATCACGCGCATCTCGGGCAAGGTCGACGCCGCCAGCCAGACGATCAAGATCTATGGCCGCATCGAGGGCGATACCGGGAACCTGCTGCCCGGTATGAGCGGGACCGCCCAGTTCGCCGGCGCGTCGCGCTAGGCCATTCGTAATGGGTCCGGTTCCTCAACCGGCGCGACCGGCTCAGGGGCAGACGCCGCCGCAGGCGCCACTCTCGGCGCCTGCTCAAGTGGGCCGGCTGAACCAGCAGCTCCTGCGCATGACGGAGGTGCTGCAGCTTGCCGCGCGGGCGCGGGACGCCGGTCGCGAAGAGCTGCCGTTTGTCATTGTCAACGAGACAGTACGGGCCGTGGCCTACGACCAGGCCGTACTGTGGGATGCCCGAACCGAACGCGTGGTGGCGCTGTCGGGAGCGGCGCGGCTTGAAGCCGGCGCGCCCTATGTTCTGCTGCTCGATCGGCTCTATCGCGGCGTCGTCTCGTCCGGCAAGCGCGACCAGGTTCAGAAGCTCGGCCCGGAGGCCGTGAAGGGTGATGAAGAGGGCGCCAAGGCCTGGCTGGCGCCGCATCTCCTGTGGTGGCCGCTTCGCGTACGCGGCAACACCGTGGCGATCCTGATGCTCGGTCGCCGCACGGCCTGGCAGGACAACGAACAGCCGCTCCTGAACGTGCTCTGCGGCAGCTATGGCCAGGCCTGGGAGCTCGCGCGGGCGCGGCTGGCGCCGGTGAAGCTGGGCGGTCGCCGCAAGATCAAGCGCATCGCCATCGCCGCGGCCATCGCCCTTCTCGTCGGCGCAGGTCTGGTGCCGGTCCGTTCCAGCGCGATCGCGCCGGCCGAAGTCGTGGCCGAGACGCCGGCCTTTGTGCGTGCGCCTTTCGCGGGCGTGGTCGATGCCATCGAAGTGGCGCCTAACGCCGCGGTCAAGGCAGGCCAGCTCATCGTGCGCCTGGAGCGGCGGCAGCTCGATGCCGAATACAAGGTCGCGGCCAAGGTGCTGGAAACGGCAACGGCACAGTTCCGCCAGACCTCGCAGGAAGCCATCACCGATCCGCGGGCGCGCGAGCAACTCGCCACCCTGCGCGCCCGTCTCGACGAGGCGCGCGCCGACTTCGACTACCGCCAGGCACGACTGGGGCGGGCCGATATCCTCTCTCCGGCCGATGGCATCGCCGTGTTCAACGATCCGGCCGAATGGATCGGAAAGCCGGTCGAGGTCGGCGAGCGCATCCTTCAGGTTTCACCGCCGACCTCCTCGCGCGTCGAGATCGAGTTGCCGGTGACCGAGGCGACAAGCCTGGAAGAGGGCGCCGAGGTGACCTTCTTCAGCAACCTCACGCCCGATCAGCCGGTGACCGGCAAGGTCGTGTTCGTGAGCTACGCCACGACCGTGACGCCGAGCGGCGTTCTGGCCTACACCGCGCGCGCCGACCTTTCCGGTGGTGCCGACTTGAGGCTGGGCCTGAAGGGCACCGCGAAGATCTTTGGACCGCCGCGGCCGCTCGCCGTCTGGCTGCTGCGCCGACCGCTGGCTTACGTGCGCCAGCTTCTGGCGTGACCGCCGCGGCCGCTGTCCTGCCGCCGCTGCGGGAGGACCTCACCCTTACGCCGGGGCCGCTGTCGGAAGGCCAGCCGACCTGGTCGATCTACGATCCGGCGCGCCATCGCTTCGTGCGGTTGGGCTGGCTCGACTTCGAGATCCTGAGCCGCTGGGGCCTGCGCGCGCCCGACGCGATCCTGGCCGCGATCGCCGCCGAAACGACCTTGCGGCCCAGCACCGACGACATCGTGCGCTTCGCCAAGTTTGCGCGCGGGGCCGGTCTCTTGCAGGCGACCACGGCGGCCGAAACGCAGCAGATGGCCGCGGAGCGCGCGTTCGAGCGCAAGTCCGCCGCCTCGTGGCTGGTGCACAATTACCTCTTCCTGCGCCTGCGGCTGGTCAATCCGGATCGCTTTCTGACCGCCGCGCTGCCGCTGGTCCGCTGGATATTCACGCGCGCCGGCATGATCGGCATCGCCACCTTGGGCGTGCTGGCGCTGTTCCTGATCTCGCGCGACTGGGAACGCTACAGCCACAGCCTGATCGAGCAGACCACGGTCGACGGGCTGATCCAGATGGGCATCGCCATCTCCTTCGCCAAGGTGTTCCACGAACTGGGGCATGGCTTCGCGACCAAGCTCTATGGCTGTCGCGTGCCGTCGATGGGCATTGCCTTCCTGGTCATGTGGCCGGTGCTGTGGACCGACACGACCGACGCCTGGCGGCTCACCGACCGGCGGCAACGGCTGGTGATCGACTCCGCCGGCATGGGAGCGGAGATCCTGATCGCCGCCGTGGCCTCGATCGCCTGGGCGGTACTGCCGGACGGGCCGACGCGCAGCGCCATGTTCGTGCTCTCGAGTTCGACCTGGCTGCTGACGCTGTTGGTTAACATCAGCCCGCTGATGCGCTTCGACGGCTACTACATCCTCTCGGACCTGCTGGATTTTCCCAATCTGCAGGAGCGTGGCTTCGCCTACACGCGCTGGCTGATGCGCGAGATGCTGTTCCGGCCCAATGTCGCACCGCCAGAGCATCTGCCCCCGCACCTCGTTCGGGTGATCGTCACCTGGTCGATCGCGACCTGGATCTACCGCTTCTTCCTGTTCATGGGCATTGCGGTCCTCGTCTACCACCTCACCTTCAAGGTGCTGGGTGTGGTGCTGATGGTGATCGAAATCTGGTTCTTCATTGCCCGGCCGATCGTGAAGGAGCTGGGTGTGTGGGCCAAGCTGCCGACGGTCCGCAAACCCAACCGCTACACCTGGGGCACGCTGGCGCTGTTCGCTTTGCTGATGCTGGCGTTGCTGGTGCCGTGGCGGGGTCGGGTCGACGCGCCGGCGCTGCTGCGGTCCGAGCGCCAGGTGGTGCTGATGGCGGCCGAGCCGGGCCGGCTGGTCGAAATGGTGGCGGAGAAGGCGCACGTCGCCGAAGGGCAGGTCTTGTTCCGCATGGACTCTGTCGAGATCGACCACGATATCGCCGCCGCCCGCGCCCAGCTCGAAGCCGCGCAGGCGGAGCAGACCGCCGGCACCTACAACCCCGAGCGCCGCCGCGCCCAGCAGGCGACCCTGGCGCGGACATCGGAAGCCGCCGCCGCACTCGCCCGTTCGGAAAGCCGGGCCGGCAGCCTGGAGGTTACGGCCCCCTTCGCCGGCGAAGTGCGGGACATCCCGCCCGACCTGAGGGTCGGCGCGCAGATCCGCCGGCTGGAGCGCCTGGGCGTGCTGGTCGCGGCCGACAGCTCGGTGGTCGAGGCGTTCGTCTCGGAGGCCGATCTCGACCGCGTGCAGCCCGGCGCCGCGGCGCGCTTCATCCAGGTCGACGGTGACACACTTGTGCTCAAGGTCGCGGAAGTGGCGCATGCCTCGACGCGGGCGCTCGAAGTGATCGAACTCGCCTCGACGCACGAGGGCCCGATTTCGGTCCGTCGTGGGCCGCAGAACTCGCTGGTGCCGGAGCACGCCCTCTATCGCGTCCTGCTGGTCGGCGGCGAGCGGCCGCTCGGCTCGACGACGTCGCGCACCGTCGGCACCGTCGTCATCGATGCCCCGCCGCGCAGCATCGCCGACATCATCTATCGGCGTGCCGTCGCCCTCTTCCTGCGCGAGGCGTCGCCCTAGGCGGCGGCGCGCCGCTCGAAATAGGCATCGAGCCGGCTGGCCAGGCCATCGGAGATGCGGGTCAGCGGCAGCCGGCATTCCGGCGAGGCGATCAGGCCTTGCCGCCACAGCAGGTACTTGATCGGCATTGGATTGGCTTCGGCGAAGAGCAGCGGCACGAACTGCGCGAGCGGCGCCCAGGCCGCGCGGGCGCCCGCCACATCGTTGGCGGCGAAGCGGCGGCCGACCTCGATGAAGCGATCGGTCATCAAATGGCTGGCCGCCAGGATGCCGCCCTCTGCACCGTGCGCCATCATGGTGAAGTAGAGCGCGTCTTCGCCGGTCAGTACGGAGAAGTCGGCCGGCTTGCGGGCCAGCAGTTCGAGCGACTGCGCGATGCTGCCGGAGCTGTCCTTGGCGCCCACGATGTTCGGCACTTCGGCGAGTTCCAGCAGCGAGTCGTTGGAGAGGTTCACGGCCGTGCGATAGGGGATGTTGTAGATCAGCACGGCGCGGTCGGTCGCCGCCGCGATCTGGCGGAAATGAGCGATCAGCCCATCCTGGCTCGGCCGGTTGTAGTAGGGGCAGACCGAGACGATGCCCGCGAAGGGAATGCGTTCGAGCCGCTTCAGCGTCTTCTCGACCTTGCGCGTGGCATTGCCGCCCACCCCGACCAGGATCGGCACACGGCCGCGCGCAACGGCGGCGGTGCGCTCGACCACCGCGTCGATCTCCGCTTCGTCGAGGGTCGGGGACTCGCCGGTGGTGCCGAGCGGGAACAGGCCGTCGGCACCGGCCTTGATGTAGTGCTCGACCAGACGGTCGTAGCTTTCGAAATCGACCGCGCCGTCCTTGAACGGTGTGATCAGCGGCACCCAGAGGCCGGAAATACGGGTTGTCATGGCGTCACGCTATGCCTCCTTCTGGAATAAGAAAATCGAATGTTTTTGATAATATCGTTCGCTTATTGTTATATATCCCGATGCGTAGGGATCTCGATCTGGCGCTGGTGCGTGCCTTTCTGACGGTGGTCGAATCGGGCGGTGTTACGCGCGCGGCCGCCGCCCTCGGCATGAGCCAGGCGGCCGCCAGCCAGCAGATCAAGCGGTTGGAAGAGGCGTTGGAGTGCCGCCTGTTCGAGCGCCAGGGGCGCGGCCTTGTCCTGGCGCCGGCCGGCGAGAGGTTGCTCGCGCAGGCGCGCCGGCTGGTGGCGATGAACGACGAAGTCTGGTCGTCGATGCGCACACCGCAGTTCGAGGGCGAAGTCCGCTTCGGCGTGCCCTACGACATCATCGGCAGCTTCGTGCCGCCGATCCTGCGCGGCTTTGCCAAGGCACAGCCGCTCGTTCGCGTCTCGCTGGTCTGCGAGGACTCGAAGGTCGTGCGCGAACAGTTGAAGTCGGGAGGCGTCGATCTCGCGCTCACGACGGAGACGGAATGCGGCCGCCATGGCGAAACCTTGCGGACCGACCGTCTGGTCTGGGTGGGTACGCCGGGAGGCGATGCGCACCTCAAGGATCCGCTGCCGGTATCTCTCGGTGCGCCGACCTGTGTCTTCCGGCCCATTGCCATCGAGGCGCTGGGCAAGACGCGGCGCGACTGGCGCGCGGTCTGCGAGGTCAGTCGGCTGGAGCCCGTCTACGCCGTTCTCGAAGCAGGCCTTGCCGTTGCGCCCTTGTTGCGTTCCTCGGTGCCCGAACGGTTTGAAATTCTTGCCGGCGCGGCCGCACGTGCCGCGAAGCTGCCGTCGTTGCCGGAGTTTCGCATCAATCTCTACGCACCACCCGGCCTCAGTCCTGCAGCGCGCGATCTCGCGGATCACGTGCGTGCAAGCTTCTCCGGCCGGCCGCGCGGGAATCAGATGACCAACAATTGATACCAAGCGACACCTGTCGAGACGGCCGCTCGGGCCGTATCTTCGCGGGCATGAGATTTCTCCTCGGTTGGGGCTTCAAGCTTGGTCTCCTTGGCGTCGCCTATCTGGCGCTGACCGGCGGCCTGTCGCTCAAGCTGCCGCAGACCGTGATGGGCTACGAAGTGCCGCGCGAGGCGCATCAGTGGGCGGAGCGCGCCAACGGCCTCGGCGAGTTCGCAGACAAGGCGCAGGCCGGCGTCAAGTCGGCCATCGACCGGGCGAGATAGAGAGTTCAAGAGGGGGCGTCCAAGGGGCCCGGAGAGTTCGCTTTCCGGGCCCCTTGTTTTTTCAGGGCGGCCCTCCGGCGACATCAAACCGACATCGCCCCCGTGCTCGATCCGGGGCCACGAGCATCTGGCTCGCTGGAGGTGCATGCCTCCTGGGGAACCGGCTTACTCCCGCACCACATAGGTGTGAAAACGGACCGTGCCGTTCCTGTCGACTTCGCGATAGATACCCTGGATCTCGACGTCGAAGCCGGGGAACAGATTGGCTGCCTTCTCGAACATGCCGAGATAGTCGAGCATCGGCTTGGCCCGTTCGTCGAGCCGCTCGCCGGGAACGACGCTGGCGATGCCGGGCGGATAGACCACGAACATGGTCGTGGCGATACGCCCGGTGGCCTGGGCGATCGGCACATAGTCGACATTGTTGCGCACGAGCTGGCGCACCGCTTCGTATGGCGGCATCGCCGGCGTCGGCATGTGTTCGGGCGCAAACTGTGCCTTCTGCAGCGTGCTGACCGCACTGTCGCGGAAGAAGGCATGCATTTGCGCGCAGAGGTCGCGTAGCCGGAGGCCCGCGTAGCGCGCCGGCCGCCGCCGCACGAATTCGCCGATGACGTCTTCCAGCCGCGCATTGTCGTCGTGCAGCCGCTTGAAGGCCACGAGACTCGACAGCAATGTGCCCGCCTTGCTCGATTCGACGCCCGGCGTCAGCAGGAAGAGCAGGGAATTCAGGTCGTTCTTCTCCGGCACGACCTGGTTCTCGCGCAGATACTGAGCGACCACGGGCGCAGGAATTCCATGCGCGGCGTAGAGGCCGCTTTCGCGGTCGAAGCCCGGCGTCAGCAGGATCAGCTTGTTGGGGTCGGTGATGGCATAGCCCGGCGCCACATGGCCGAAGCCATGCCAGCGCGCGCCGGGCGCCAGTTCCCAGTAGCGCGCGTCGGTGGCGAGGTCGTCGGTCGCCACGTCTTCCCACGCCGAGTTACGGCCGGCGACGGTTACACGGTCGGGGACGAACGCCTCGAAGAACCAGCGTCGGGTCGGGTCGCGCTCCTTGTCCTCGAATTCCCGCCGGATGGCGCGGACCTTCTTGCGCAACTCGATGCCGAGGCGAATCGTGTCGTCCCAAAGCACTTCGCCCGAGCGGCCCTTCATCATCTGCGCCCCGACATCGAGCGAGGCGAACAGCGGATAGAAAGGCGACGTCGAGGCGTGCAGCATGAAGAACTCGTTGAAGCGCCGGTGTTCGATGCGGCGGCGCTGGCCTTCGATGTGGCTGTCCTTGACGTGGATTTGCGAGGCCTGGCTGAAGCTGGCGAGCTGCTTGTGCGCCGATTGCGTGGCGATGATGCCGGGCGCGTCCGGGCCGAGGCCGGCGAGGCCCATGGCGAAGCGGCCGGCGTAGATCGGATGGAACTTCATGAAGCCCGCCCAGGCTTCGTCGAACAGGATGTAGTCGCAAAGATGGCCGATCTTCTCGACGATCATGCGGGCGTCGTAGATCGTGCCATCGTAGGTGCACTGTTCGATCACGGCGACGCGGAACGGCCGCTCGCGCTTCCAGGCGTCCTTGTCCTCGATCAGCGGATGGGTGCGGATCTTCTCGCGGATGCTCGTTTCGTCGAAGGCCTCATGGAAGATCGGGCCGATCAGGCCGTGCGTGTTGCGGTCGGTTTCGAGAAACACGGGGATGCCGCCGCCCAGGAACAGCGCCCCATGGTGCGCTGCCTTGTGGTTGTTGCGATCGAACAGCACCAGGTCGCCTTCGGCGACCAGCGCCTGCAGCACGATCTTGTTGGAGGACGATGTGCCGTTCAGCACGAAGTAGGTCTTCTCGGCCCCGAAGATCGCCGCCGCCTCCTGTTGGGCCTTCAGCGCCGGCCCCTCGTGGACCAGCAGGTCGCCCAGATCCAGTACCGAGTTGTCGAGGTCGTCGCGGAATACCGCCTCGCCCAGATGCTCGACGAAGATCCGGCCGATCGGGCTCCTGTTGTAGAAGATGCCGCCATTGTGGCCGGGGCAGGTCCAGAGCTGGTTGCCTTCCTGGGCATAGTCGACGAGGGCGCCGAAGAACGGCGTCTTCAGCGTCTCGGCATACTGCTTCAGCCGGCTCACCAGGTTCTTGGCGATGAACTCCGGCGTCTCCTCGGAGAGGAAGATATAGCCGTCGATATAGTCCAGCACCTCTACGGGGATGTCCTCGAAGCGCTTGCGGCGTACCAGGATGACGATCGGCATTTCGAGGCCACGCCGTCGCATCAGGTTGATCAGGGCGACGGCTTTGCCTTCGAGGCCCTTCTTGCCCCAGTCGACCACCATGCAGCCGACGGCGGCGTCGGTCTGGACGGCGATCTCTGCGTCTTCGATGCGCCGGGCACGCACGACCTGGAAGCCCATCCTGTCGATGGCGGCGGTGATCTCTCCCAGCCGATGGCCTTCGAGGTCGTCGGTGTCGAAGGCCGGCGTGCAGAAGAGGAAGGTGAAACGCCTGAAGAAATCCATCGGCTGAGATCCGTCAGTAGACTGCTGGGACGTAGAGTTCGGGGGCGACCGGCGTGCGCAGATAGTCGGGCTTGTGCTCGCGCTGCGGCAACACGATAGCGTCGTGCGCGACCTCCTGATAGGGCACCTGTTGCAGGAGGTGGTGGATGCAGTTGAGCCGCGCCCGCCGCTTGTTGTTGCCCTCGATCACCCACCAGCGGGCCTCGGGGATGTGGGTGCGCGCCAGCATCTCCTCCTTGGCCTTGGTGTATTCTTCCCAGCGTCGCCGGGATTCGAGGTCCATGGGCGAGAGCTTCCATTGCTTCATCGGATCGTGGATGCGCATCAGGAAGCGCAGGTTCTGCTCCTCGTCGGTGATCGAGAACCAGTACTTCACCAGAATGATACCGGAGCGGACCAGCATGCGCTCGAATTCCGGCACGGTGCGGAAGAACTCCTCGACCTCGCCCTCGCTGCAGAAGCCCATGACCCTTTCGACGCCGGCGCGGTTGTACCAGCTGCGGTCGAACAGCACGATTTCACCGGCGGCCGGCAGGTGCGCCACATAGCGCTGGAAATACCATTGCGTCCGCTCGCGTTCGCTGGGCGCCGAGAGGGCCACGGTGCGGCAGACGCGCGGGTTGAGCCGCTGGGTCACACGCTTGATGACGCCGCCCTTGCCGGCGGCGTCACGGCCCTCGAACAGCACCACGACCTTGAGCTTGTGGTTGATCACCCAAGTCTGCAGCTTGATCAGCTCGCGCTGCAGGCGCAGCAGCTCGGTGAAGTAGAATTTGCGGTCTATTTCGTCGTGGCGCGTCAGATCGGGTTGATCGGGCAGGTGCGACAGCAGCTCGTCGCCAAGCTCCAGTTCGAGCTCTTCGTCGATACTGTCGGCCAGCTCGCGGCGGACGCGGTCTTCGAGCGTTTCCCGGTTCGATTTTCTGTCCATGCCAGGCCCTCCGTCACGTTCCGCCGTATAACGCGGCCGGAAGGTGAGCGCTGCCCATGACAGTTTCGCGACAGCTGGAAGGAGTCTTCAGGGACGGGGTAGGAGACGTTTTGCCTGCATCTCGGCGAAGCATTTGCGGAACATCGCCTCGGTGTCCATGACCTCGGTAAAACCAGCCTGCATCAACTTGATAGTCGAGACGAGGGCAGGCGGACCGGGCTCGGTGCGGCCAAAGCCCATCGTATAGTCGGCATATTCGAAGGAGAGGCCGACGAACTCCTTGAGCGTGCCCGACACGAGACCGTGGGCGGCGCGGATTTCCGCCCACTCGGCTTCCTGCGGTCGGATTTGCTGGTCGAGTGCTAGAGGTATGTGCTCGCCCGGTGCAAACCCCAGGGCGTCGGCGATGGCCGGCCAGACGTTCGGCCAGACGAACACGTCGCCGTTGGTAACGTTGAAGATCTCGTTGCGTGCAGCGACCGCTTCGCCCGACCAGGCGATGGCGCGTGCCAGCAGGTCGGCATCGACGGCCTGGGCGACCCGTCCCACGCCGCCGGGATAGTCGAGCTTGGCCTTGCCGGCGCGGCGCATCATGGCAGCATAGACGCCCAGGGCCGGGATCACGTTCATGGCGCTGCCGACCGAATCGCCCACGATCAGCACCGGCCGCAGGATCGACCAGTTCCAGTTCTTGCCTTTTTGTTGAGCGCCGAGAAAGCGTTCCTGGTTCCAGTAGAAATTCGGCTGCTCGTGCATCTCCGAACGATTCTCGCGCGCCGGCACGGTGAGCGGGCGAACGTGCACGCCATAGGCCTTGGTGCCCTGGAGAAGCGCGACATGGCGCAGTCCCGGCGCAGCTTGCTCCAGCGGGCCGAACAGATTGCGCAGCATCTGGTCGTTGGTATGGATCTGCTCGTCCTCGCGCCAGCCCGCGACTAAACCCGGTCGTTCGTAGAGCGCGGCGTAGACGAGATGTGTCACCCCCGCAAACTCGGGCGCGAGCTTGGCGCAGGCCGCCCGGTCGGTGAGGTCGAGCGGCAACCAGCGCGCGCCGTGGGTGTCGTCGGGACGTCGCCGGGAGAGGGCTATCACCTCGCAACCGGGTTCGGTTGCGAAGTGCTTCATGGCGGCGTACCCGACAAGGCCGGTAGCGCCAGCGATCAGGACTTTTTTGCTCGGCATTGGAACCGTCAGCCTAGCACGCCCTGGCCGTGCGCAAAGGCGGCGCGTTCCGCCGGTCGAGGCGTCAGTTCAGGGCCCGGTCGAGGCTGGCATGGAAGCGCTTAAGATTCTGCTCCAGCCGGCCAACGATCAGCCGGTCGTTGGCGCCGCTGGCCAGTCCGCGCTGGATCTGCTCGCAGATCGGCAGATCCTCGCCGTTGAACACCCCGCGGTCGATCAGCTCGAAGGAGCGCGCCCAATGTGCTTCGGCCTTCTCGTCGCCGGAAAGCTGCGGCGTCAGCATGGAATGCACGAACAACGTTTCGCCCGGGGCGATGGGGAACAGCCCGAGATGACTGACATAGTCGGGATGGTAGATGATGATCGTGTTCGGGAAAACGTAATGCACCAGCGTGCCATGCTCGCTGAGCGTCCAGCGCTCGGGCGGCAGGTCGCGAATTTCCCTGGTGCGTTCGCGCGCCGCGAGAAAGCGGATGTGCGGGCCGAGCGTGTCGCTCACCGACACCGAGTCGGTGAAGAAGGGACCGATGGTCCCGGCATGCAGGCGGGTTACATGGTAGATCTCGAGGAAGGCCTCGACGATCAGTTTCCAGTTAGTGGCGCGGCGGCTGGTGCTTTGACGATAGAAGCGGTGGCTGCCGAGACCGGCTGCGTCGAGATCGCCGTCGACGCCTTCCAGGAACGACGCCATGTCGGGCAGGCTGGCTGCCGGATCGAGCATTGCCCAGATCATGCCGTGGCGCACGATGGAAGGAAGCTCGCGCAGGCCGGTCAGGTGCTTGTCCAGGGTCGGGAAGGCCTCGGCGCGCGGCACGCCGGCAAGCGAGCCGTCGAGGCGGTAGGCCCAGCCATGGTAGGGGCAGACGAGGCTCTGGCGGCGGCACGGCTCGCTCTCTTCGACGATCAGCCGTGCGCCGCGATGACGGCAGACATTGAGCAGAACCTTTACGTCGCCCTCGCGCGTCCGCGTCACCAGCAGGGGCACGCCGCAAATCTCGCGCGCCATTACGCTGCCCGGATCGCGCAACTGGTCGGCGGAGCCGAGACATAGCGGCAGGCGGCGGAACAGGCGTGCTTGCTCCTGATCGAAGCGGGCGCGGTCGAGGTAGATGGCAGGATCGAGGCTGGCTTCGTCGGCCTGCCAGTCCGCACTGGTACGGTGGTCCATCTCGCCCAGCAGGCGCTGGAAGATGTTCTGCCAATAAGGTTCTGCCGCCATCGTCGTCATGGTCAGGACTCCTTGTAGGGGCGGGCCGAGACGGCCTGCAGGCAAAAGGCAGTCACGTCGCGTGCGAGCGCGGCGGCGTCGGGTTGGGGGCCGGCGTCTTGCGCCAGCGGACCGATCAGCCCTTCGGTCAGCGCGCCGATCAAGCCGGCAGCGGCGAGGCGGGCGTTCTGCGGCGGGAAGTCGCCGGCTGCGATGCCGTCGGTGATCAGGCCCTCGAACACGTCGGCGAAAGCGCGGCGCGAGGCCAGGCGGGCGGCATCGACCTCCGGCTCGGCCGGCTCGGCGATCATCGCCCAGGCCAGCCGCCGCGCCCGCACGGCGCGCAGCGCGAAGACCCGCACCGCATCGGCCAGTCGATCCATCGCCGTACCTTCGGAGCGTGCCACGGCCGCCAGCACCGCGAGCTCGTGACCGGCATTCAAGGTCAGGGCCTCGGCGAAGAGTTCTCCCTTGGAAGGGAAGTGTCGATAGACGGTGCCGGTCGCCACGCCGGCTGCCTCGGCCACGGTGGCGACCTGGGCCCCCCGGAAGCCCACGTCGCCCACGACAGAGCGAACGGCCTGCAGGATGCGATCCCGCTTGTCCTGAAGCTGCTCCTGGACCCGTTCGGTATGGCGATAGGCCATGATGTGAATCCTAGTTCAATTTTTGGTAAAGAAATGAACTTGGATTCAATTCATGTCAATCCCCCGGCATAGACCCTCTGCAACGACCGGGCGGTTGGCGGGTTGAGTCGCGACCGTTGTCCCGCGACAGGAGCATTCCCGATGCAATCCAAGCTCGTCTTCGAGGAAGCAGGTGAGCGTACGTTCGTTCTGGTTCTGGCTGCCGGCGAAGAGGCCTTCGCCGCGATCAGCGACTTTGCGGCCAGGGAGGGCCTGTCGGCGGCATCGTTGACGGCGATCGGCGCTTGTGAGCGCGCAACGCTCGGGTGGTTCGATCTCGCGAACAAGACCTACAAGCCGATCCATATCGAAAGTCAGTGCGAGGGGCTGAGCCTCCTGGGCGACATCGCATTGGACGATGACGGCAAGCCCAGCCTGCACATGCACGCCGTCATGGGGTTGAGCGACGGCACGACGCGCGGCGGCCATTTCCTGAAGGGCATCGTACGGCCGACCCTCGAAGTCACCATCAACGAAACGCCGGCACGCCTGCGCCGCCGCCAGCGACCGGAACTGGGATTGGCGTTGATCGATCTGTCGTAGAAATGCGCAGTCGGCCTGACCTACTCTTGGGGTCATGCCTCTGCATGTGGAAATTCACCGGCTGTCCCGAACCATCGTCATCGTCACACGAGGCCAGGTCACAGCCGAGGACGTCGATCGCTGCGCCCGGGAGATCGCCGACGGGAACGTTCGGCACTTCGCCAAGATCATCGACGTGTCGACCTCCAAATCCGACCTGACGATGGAGCAGATGGAGCGCATCGCATCGAGGTTGCGCGGTGGCGGGACAATCCGCGGAGCCACGGCATTCGTAGTCGATCCGGAGCGCGGGAAGGCGGCACAGATTTTTGCCGACGCTACTGAGAGCGATCGGCCCGTGAGGCTGTTCCGCAGCATTCACGAAGCCCGCCGGTGGATCGCAGAGGTTTCGGATGCGTTTGGCGATTGACAATAGCATCCACCGTTCGCGCTCAAAGCAGTGGGCATCGGCAGTCGCGGCATGGAGATACGGTCAGCAGGTTCAGAGGGAGCCTAATTGAGGCCATACATCGAGAACTGCTGGGCGACCTCGGGGTTGATCGTCTCCGCGGCGCGCTGGTCGGCCTCGCCGCCGGCCACATCGCCATTCTTGATCTTCGCGAGGCCGCGGCCGTAAAGCGACAGCGCGCGGTTGGGGTCGATATCGAGGGCGGCGTTGTACTCGTTCAAGGCCAATGCCGGATCGCCGAGCTTGAGATAGATGAAGCCGCGCGTGTCGCGGACATCCAGGTTGATCGGCATCAACTTCAACGCCGTGTCGCAATCCGCGAGCGCCTGGACGAGGTCCTGGCCGGCGATCGCGCGCGTCAGGCCGCGGTTGTTGTAGGCAAGGCCGAGCTGCGGGTTGAGGGCGATGGCCGAGCTGTAGTCGGAGATCGCCTTGTCGTACTCCTTCTTGGCGAAATGGGCGTAGCCACGATTGTAGAAGGCCAGCGGATTGGTGTGATCGATCGAGATGGCCAGATCGAGATCCCGAATTGCCATGTCGAGCCGGCCCTGGCCCAGGTAGATGGCGGCCCGATTGCTCAACGCATCGGCGTTGCGCGGTTCGTACTTCAGGGCGGCATCGTAGTTTTGCAGCGCCGCCGTCGCGTTGCCGCGCCGCCCATAGGCCAGACCGCGCATCAGATAGGCCAGCGCATTCTCGGGCGCCGTGCTCACTGCGCGGTCGAGGTCTCTCATGCCGCGGCCGAAGTCGCCCAGCTGAACGAACGCATCGCCTCGCCGGATCAGGGCATCGACGTTGTCGGGTTCCAGAACCAGGGTGCGGTCGAAATCCTGGATCGCCCGATCATAGGCGCGCTTGCGCGTGGCGAGCAGGACGCCGCGGTTGAGGAAGGCGAGCGAGGCGCTGGGATCGAGCTTGATCGCGTCGCTGTAGTCGGTGAGCGCCTTGTCGGTCTGTCCGACGGCTTCCAGCGCCGCGGCGCGTCGAAAGAGGTTCAACGCATCGGGGTTGGCGGCGTTGATCAGCTGGTCGTAGTGCTGGATTGCGTCGAGGTAGTCCTCGCTGGCCAGCACCTTGTCGCCGAGCATCGTCCGGGCGATGCCGCGGGTCAGCCGCGCCATCGCTACTTCGGTGGGCTGAAGCTGGCGGCTCTGGAGCGCCTTGGAGCAGGCCGCCGACCGCTGCTCGGCGTCGGCCTTCGTGGGAAACAGCTTCTGGACGCACTCGTCATAGGCCGCCTTCACCTCGGCGGCGGACAATGTCGGCGCCGCGGCGGGCGTAGAGGTTGGCGCCTTGGCGACTTCCGGCGGCGTGGGCGAATTGACGTATCCGACGGTGAGCACGGTAACGACGCCCACCACGGCAAGGCCGGCGGCTGAAATGACGAGGATCTTGAAGAAGGACAAGGATCAGCTCCTCTCGAGAAATGTCCTGGCCTCGGCGACGGCTTCGGCAAGTCCTGTACGCTCGATCGCGACGCCGGGCGGGAAAGCACCGAGCAGTCGGCTGGGCAGGCGTGAATCGAGCATAACGAACAGGCCGCGGTCGTCGGCGCGCCGGATCAGTCGGCCATAGGCCTGCTTGAGGCGCAACCGGGCCAGCATGTCGTCGTAGGCGTTGGCACCGGCGCCTGCCGCCTTCCAGTAGGCCTTGCGGGCACGATGCAGGATGTCGGGCCGCGGCCAGGGTACGCGGTCGAACACGATCAGGCGCAGCGAGCGGCCCGGCACGTCGACGCCGTCGCGCACGGCGTCGGTGCCGAGCAGGCAGGAATGCTCCTCGGCGCGAAAGATATCGACCAGCGTCGCCGCATCCATGCCGCCGACATGCTGGGCATAGAGCGGCAGCCCGGCATCTTCGAGCGCCGGTGCAATCCGCTGATGAACGGCGCGCAACCGGCCGATTGCCGTGAACAGACCGAGAGCACCGCCACCGGCGGCCAGGAAGAGTTCGCGATAGGCCGCGGCGACCTGATCGGGATCGTCGCGTTTCACGTCCTTCACGATCAGGACCTTGGTGGCATCGGCATAATCGAAAGGTGAAGCCATCGCGGCGCGCATCGCCGGGGCCACGAGGTGTTTCGTGCCGGTGCGTGCCTCGGCCACCGTCCAGTCGGCCAGTCCGCGCGGGTCCTCGTCGTTGGCGGCCGCCGGGACGCCGAGCGAATCGCGCAGGGTCGCCGACGTGATGACCGCGCCATGCGCCGGCCGGATGACGGAGTTCACGAACGGCTCGGTCGGATCGAGGTAATGACGATACATGCCCACGTCGATTTCGCGACTCTGGCTGCGCTCGACGGCGAACCAGTCGACGAAAGCGGGGTCGGGATCGTTGTGCAGGCCGCGCAGCATGGCGCGCCAGGATTCGAGCGTGAGTTCGCAGCGGTTGGTGAGCGACCGCGCCACGCCTTCGATGCGGGCACGCTGCCCGGAATCGAGCTTGTCGGCCTCGCCTTCGAGCTTGCTGCGGAGCATTTGCCGTAACTTGCGGATCGGCGCCAGCATCTTGTCCAGCGCATCGGCCAGTTGATCTGCCGCCTCGACCAGGCCGGGATTGAGCGGCCGGATATCGCATTCCTGGCCGAAGCCCTGATCGTCGCCGGCCGACCGTGCGCGGACCTGCACCCGCACCAGCGCCAGGAATTCTTCGGCAGGGCCCAGCACCGTGCCGTCGGCGAGGCGCGTCTGCCAGTTGGGCGAGGGAAGCTGCTGGGCGAGGTCGAGCAGACGACGCAGCGCCTGCTGCGCCTCGACATCTTCGCCGATCAGGTCGCTCAGGCGGCGTTCCAACCCGCGGGCGCGGCTGCCGCGGCGCCCCTCGGCGCCGAGCAGCCAGCGGCGGAGGTCGGAGGCCTCGACGCCGCTGAGATGCGCGCCGAATGCGCCATCGGCGGCATCGAACAGATGATGGCCCTCGTCGAACACGTAGCGCAGCGGCCGCGTGCCGTCGTCGAGCCCGCCCATGGCCGCCTGGATCATCACCAGCGCATGGTTGGCGATCACGATATCGGCTTGGCGGGCGCGGCGAATCGTGCGCTCGACGAAGCACTTGCGGTAATGCTCGCAGGCCGAATAGATGCACTCGCCCCGCCGGTCGGCCAGCCGCTGTACGCGGCTGCGGCCCACGAGATCGAGCAGCCAGGCCGGCAGGTCGCCGCCGATCATGTCGCCGTCGCGGCTGGCCAGGGCCCAGCGCGCCAGCAGGCCGAGGCCGACGGCGTTCTCGGGGACCAGGCCGGTGCGCATCACCGCTTCCTGGAAGTTCAACAGGCAGAGATAGTTCTCGCGGCCCTTGCGGACGACGACACGGCGCCGCTTCTCGGCGCTGTCGCGATGCAGGCGGTCGAGTTCGTTGTCGATCTGGCGTTGCAGGTTGCGTGTGTAGGTCGCGATCCAGACCGGCGCCCCGTTCTTCTCGGCCCACAGGCTCGCCGGGGCGACATAGCCCAACGTCTTGCCGACGCCGGTGCCGGCTTCGACCAGAACGACGTTCGGCTTGTCCTCTTCGATACGCGGCGCGAAGGCCTGGCTGGCGGCGGAGGCGTAGTCGCTCTGCGTCGGACGCGCTTCGGCGATATTGCGGCCGGCCGAGACGAGCTGGGCGAGGCGTAGCCGCGCTTCGCGCGGCTCGACCGGCGCGCCGCCGGGCGGTGGGGCGGGAGGCGGTTCCTCCCAGACAGGCAGGCTCTTCCAGACGTCGAGGCCGGCGCCGGGCCTGGGCTTCTTCGCCCCCTGATCGATCCCGAGCGCGGCCAGCACGGCGTCGCCCCATTCCCAGAGCCCCCGGGCCATGGCCAGCGCCGTGTCCTTCATCTCGGGTGAAGCAAGCGCTGCCATATCTTCGAGTTCGTCGATCAGGGCGCGTGCAATCTCGGGGAGCGCGGCCACTTCTTCCTCGGATGTCGCCGGCACGTCGAGGTCGAGTGCCTCGCACAGGCCACGCACGGTGGGCAGGCAAAAATGCGCGGGCCGCACGAAGGCAAAGAGCGCCAGCAGGTCGCGGGCCTTGAGGTCCTCGAGGCCCAGCCGAGCCGCGACGGCAGGGGCATGGCAGACCAGGGGCAGGGTGCCGATGGCGCGCAACCTGGCATCGTTGGCCGACAGGCGTTCGATCGTGCCGTCGGGCGTGCGCCAGAGCGCGCCGCGCGCCGTGGCGACCAGGGCCGGCCAGGGAGGTAGCGCGGAAGAAGTCACCGGGCGGGCATAGCACAGGCCAATTGCCCGGTGCAGCGACCGTGGGTTGCTTCTAGAATCCCGGCCCATGAAGTCTCCCGCGCTCCTCGGCAGGGTCACCGCCGTCTTCCGCCAGTCCGGCGCCATGGACAAAGGGAAGGGCAAGGTCACCGGGGTGATCGCCCTGACCCTGGGGGGCCTCGCGGTGCTGGCAGTGCTGGCGTTCCACTTTCCGCAGTACCTGACGACGCCGGATCTTCGGAAGAAGTACGACGTTGCCGTCCTGCGCGAGATCATGCTGGTCGGCATGGTGATCGCCGGCGGCATGGCGATCGCCAACCTGATCCAGCTGCGCAATCGCTGGCTTAACGGCACGGCGCTGGCGTTGATCCTGCTGGCCGCCGCGCTGGGCGGCCATCGCGTGCCGGTTGGCGACTTCCCCGACCATACGCCCTACGTCGGTCTCGATTGGTTCATCCTCGACCTGCTCGGGTCGAGCATGATCTTCATCCTGATCGAGAAGCTGTTTCCGCTGCATCGGGGCCAGCCGGTCTTCCGGCCGGGATGGCAGACCGACTTCACGCATTTCATCGTGAACCACCTGCTGGTCGGGCTGGCGCTGCTGATCGTGAACTTCGCCATCCATCGCCTGTTCGGCTGGATGGTGTGGCCGCCGCTGCAGAAGTGGGTCGGCGGCCTGCCATTCTTTGCCGAGCTGTTCCTCGTCATCCTGGTGGCCGACCTGGTGCAGTACTGGACGCACCGCGCCTATCACGAGATCCCTTTTCTCTGGCGCTTCCATGCCGTCCATCACAGTGCTGAGTACATGGACTGGATGGCGGGGTCGCGGCTGCATCTCTTCGAGCTGCTGACGACGCGCGTCTCGATCCTGGGCGTGCTCTACGTCCTGGGCTTCAACCAGACGACGACCGACATCTATATCGTGATCGTAGGCTTCCAGGCGGTGTTCAACCACGCCAATGTGCGCGTGCCGGAGGTCTTTGCCAGGGCCCCGCTCAAGTGGCTGATCGTGACGCCGGATTTTCACCACTGGCATCACAGTTCGGAGCGCGAGGCGATCGACCGCAACTATGCGGCCCACTTCGCCTTCATCGACTACATCTTCGGCACCGCGGTGAAGTCGGATCGCCGTTTCCCCGGAAAATACGGCGTGCTGGGCGATTACATGCCGCCGGGCTTCGTGCGCCAGCAGCTCTTTCCCTTCACTTGGAAAGGTTGAGCCGGGAAGGGCTGAGGCGGCGCTGCCGTTGGGCAAGCAGCGAGAGGAGTGCGGCCACTACCAGCGCCGCCGCGGCGACGAGCGATGGCGTCGAAAGGCTGCCCGTAGCGTCGTAGAGGTAGCCGGCGAAGATCGGTCCCAGGATTTGGCCGAGGCTGAAGGAGACGGTCATCAGCGCAATGCTGCGGCGGGGATCGCCGCTGCTGCCCTGGCGGGCGGCGACCAGACCGAGCGCCGTCAGGCCCACGAACGTGCCGCCGAGGAAGATCGCCGCGACGATCACGCCGGCGGTTTGCACCCAAAGCGCACTGGCCGCCACGCCGACGGCTTCGACGAGGTTCGCTACGACATAGGCATGCATCACGCCCCATCGGGCGCCCAGCGCCGTCCAGAGAGCGACCGACGGCACGGCACTCAGGCCCACCACCAGCCAGATATACGGTTCGAGATGGGCGATGGCCGGTGCGCCGCGCACGAGATCGACGATGAAGGTCGCGGTGATCACATAGCCGAAACCGAACAGGCCATACGCCACGATCAGCGCGGCGAAGCCCGGCGAGCCTCCGGTCGCGCGCTGTGTCCGTGCGGTCTGCGGCACCGCTTCGTCCGGCGGCACCAGGGCCGCAACGGCGATGACGGCGGCAAACGAAAGGGCGGCGCTGGCGAACCAGAGCATCTGCCAGGAGGCGTGCGCCATCAGCAGCAGCGCCACGAGAATTGCAGAAAGCGCGATGCCGCTGCCGACGCCTGCGAAGTGCACGGCCGAGAGCGAGGCGCGGCCGGCAGCCGCGAGCCGGTCGAGCACCAGGGCCGAACTGAAGATCAGGATAAAGGCGCTGGCGGCGCCGGCGATCAGTCGTAATGCGATGAAGAGTGGCATGGTCGCGGCTGCACCCATGCCGGCGAGGCAGATCGCATTGACGGCGAGGGCTGCCAGCAGCCAGGTGCGGCGCGAACCGGGAAGCCGCAGCGCCCCCAGCAGGGCGCCTGCGAGATAGCCGATGAAGTTGGCCGAGGCGATCAGGCCGGCCTGTCCCTTGGTGAGCTGCAGGGCTTCGACCATCGGCGGCAGGATCGGCGTATAGACGAAGCGTCCGATGCCGAGGCCGGCCGCCATCGCCAGAAGGCCGCCAATTGCGAGCAGGAGAGGGCGTTTTTTCATTGCAGGCGCGGCACTTTGGGCGCTTCGCGCAATTGACGCAATTGGCCCCCGCACCTAGTTTGCCCGATCCATGTCCCAGATCGATCGTACCCTCGCCGAGGCCGCGCGCGCGTGGCCATTTGAAGAAGCCCGCAAGCTCGTCGCCCGAATCGGCGAAAAAGCGCCGGCGAAAGGCTACGTACTGCTCGAAACCGGCTATGGCCCGTCGGGGCTGCCGCATATCGGCACCTTCGGCGAGGTCGTGCGGACCACGATGGTGCGCCAGGCGTTCCGGCGCCTCAGCGACGTGCCGGCACGGCTGTTCTGCTTCTCCGACGACATGGACGGGCTGCGCAAGGTGCCCGACAACGTGCCGAACAAGGAGATGCTGGCGGCCCATCTCGGCAAGCCGCTGACGGCGGTGCCGGATCCCTTCAGCAACGAGCATCCGAGCTTCGGTGCAGCCAACAACGCACGCCTCCGTGCCTTCCTCGATTCCTTCGGCTTCGAGTACGAGTTCCAGTCGGCGACCGATTGGTACAAGTCCGGCCGCTTCGACAAGATGCTGCTGGCCATGCTGCAGCACTACGACGAAGTGCAGGCGGTGATGCTGCCAACGCTCGGCGAGGAACGCCGAGCGACCTACTCGATCTTCCTGCCGATCTCGCCCAAGACCGGCCGCGTGCTGCAGGTGCCGCTGGTCAAGCTCGACGCCGATGCAGGCACGATCGTCTATCGCGACGAGGACGGCACGTTGGTCGAGACGCCGGTCACCGGCGGCAACGTCAAGCTGCAGTGGAAGGCCGATTGGGCGGGCCGCTGGTTCGCCCTCGACGTCGATTACGAGATGTACGGCAAGGATCTCATTCCGTCGGCCGAGCTGTCGGCCAAGATCGTGAAGATCCTGGGCGGCAAGCCACCGGAAGGTTTCAACTACGAGCTCTTCCTCGACGAGGAAGGCAAGAAGATCTCCAAGTCCAAGGGCAACGGGCTCTCGGTCGAGGAGTGGCTGCGCTATGCACCGCCGGAGTCGCTGGCGCTCTACATGCAGCAGCAGCCGCGGCGCGCGAAGCGGCTCTACTTCGACGTGATCCCGCGCGCCGTCGACGACTATCTTTCCGCCGTCGAGAAGCTGCCGGCCGACGAACCGGCCAAGGCGCTGGAGAATCCGGCCTGGCACATTCACAACGGCACGGCGCCGACCAACTCGGCCGCCGGCGTCACCTTCGGCATGCTGCTGAACCTCGCCGGCGTGGCCAATACCGAAGACAAAGACGTGCTGTGGCAGTACCTGCGGCGCTACGTGCCGGGGGCGACACCGGAGAACGCGCCCTACCTCGACCGGCTGCTGGCCGGTGCGGTGGCCTACTACCAGGACTTCGTGAAGGCCTCGAAGAAGTTCCGTCTGCCCAACGACAAGGAGCGCGCGGCGCTGCACGATCTTGCCGCGACGCTGCGCAAGATCGACGAAACGGCGACGGCCGAAGCCATCCAGGACGAGGTCTACGAGGCGGGCAAGCGGCACTTCGCCAAGGAAGAGCTGCGCCAGTGGTTCAAGGCCCTCTACGAAGTGCTGCTGGGCAGCGAGCAGGGGCCGCGCATGGGAGCGTTCATCAAGCTCTACGGCCGCGACAACGTCGTGAAGCTGATCGAGCGTGCGCTCGCCGGCGAGGATCTGGGCAAGGCGGCTTGAGCGTGGGCGACTCTGTCGTTTTCGACTATCTCAATCCGGATGTGCCGCCAGGGTTGCGGCTCCTCGATGTGCCGCTGGTTCGCGCCGATGCGAAGTCGCTCAAGGGCTACGGCGAGATCGTTCGCGACCCCAAGAAGCACCGGATCGAGATCGTTCCCTGGCCGTTGACGGGGTGGCGGCGGCTCGATGCCGGCACCGGCATCGAAGGCGGTACGACCGAAGGCATCTTCGCCTGTGAATGGCAGGGAAACGAGCTGATCGGCCGGAACGAGGCGGTCGGCGGGCACTACGTCATCGGCTTCCGCGATCAGCCGGAGACGGCACGGCCCGGCGTGAAGTTGAGCGATGGCCGCGTGCTGCTGTGGCATTGCAACTATCACCCCGACGGCGGCCAGCTCTTCTGGCCGCTCGACGGACGACCGTTCGTGGTGCCGGTATCGTTGCCGGGCGACGACCTGAAGCCCGAAGCGTTCAAGGCCTTCTGGTCGGACGGCAGTTTCGGCATCTACATCCATCCCGGCGTCTGGCACGAAGGCGTGTTTCCAGTGAACCCGACAGGCCGGTTCTTCGACAAGCAGGGCAAGGTGCATGCGCGGGTGAGCTGCGACCTCTCCCGCGAGTTCGGTGTCCTGCTCAACGTGCCGCTGCCGCTTTCGTGAGGGCCTCGAGGTAGGCCGCCACCAGCCGCACGACTTCGTTCTCGAAGGCGCGGCGGCACGGGCTGCGATCCGCGTCAGACCTGTTCGCTGGCGCGGGCAATAACGAAGGCCAAAAAAAAGGGGGCGCGAACCGTAAGGTTCGCGCCCCTCTCACTTGCCTAGGCAACGCAGTCGGGCCGTGGTGGGTGGGTGGGAGGACCGAGTTCGTACCTAGGCAGAGCTCCTCAACTAGCGTCTGGGGGCCGTCGCGGCGCCGACGCCGGCGCCAACGGCGCCGCCGACCAGGGCGCCCGGCAGAAGGCCAATCGGCGTCAGGGCGCCGATCAGCGCGCCCGTACCGGCACCAATTCCGCCGCCGGTGACGGCTCTCTGGCCCCATGTCTCGCCACAAGCGGCGAGACCGAGGGCCAAAGCGGAAATGGTGATGAATTTCAACATATTAACTGGCTCCCAGTGGCTTGGCTGACAGCAGGAATACCGTCCCGCCGCCGCGCGCTCGGACAACAACGACCGCGGAGGTGTACTGTTCCATAAATGGCCCTCTGGCGCTGTGTCCTTCCTGTGATCCTGACCGTGCTCTGGGTCGCCCCGTCGGGGCGGGCGCAGACCGTGGGCGGGGCGGACTATGCCCCGCAGTACGACTTTTCGGAGTTCTGGGCGGCCACCGATGGGCGGCGTTTTCAGGTGGTCGTGGCCGGCAATCCCTTTCCGGCGCTGCCGGCGAACGAGGTCATGCACCGCCTGCTGCCGGTCATGCAGGCGAACAAGCCCCGGCCCAACCTCACCTTCACCTACGAGACGCCGCCCGAGGAAGTCCGGCCCAGCTATCGTCTGGTCCTGGTGTTCGACCCCGCCAACGACCTGACGGCGGCGCGGGTCTGCGCCGGGCAGGCCTTCCTGAAGCCGCCTACTCCGGGCCGGGTCTATGTATTCGGCGTCTACTGCCGCAACGATCTCGCTTTGTCGCAAACCACCGCGTGGACCCAGGCGGCCGGTCCCGACGATCCGCGGCTTGGCGCGATGTTCGCCCAGCTCTTCCTCGTCCTGTTCGACGACCGGCGCTGGCGCCGCTTTCCCTTCGAGCCCCGGTTTGGCCGCTAGGCCAAGGCAACGCGTGGCTTGGCCGCCGGTCCAGGATGTGCGACTGGTCCGCTCTCGTGGTGGGAGAAGCCGGTGAATCAGGATCTCGAAGTCTGGTTGATGTTTTTGCCGTTCTGGCTGCTGGGAACGGTCGCGATCGTAGCGGCGCTCTGGCACGGCGTGCGCTTCGCCATCGTCCATGCCCGTGCGCACGCGGCCGGCCATGTTCCCAAATTCTCGCTGACGCGCCGACTCCATTGGCACGAACTGACCGACGACGGCCGCCACCATCTCAAGCGGGCTTTTCAGAGCTTCTTCATCTTCTTCGGCTTGACCGCCCTTGGCCTCGCCTGCGTGGCGGGATGGGCATTCTGGCGTTACGGCTGAGGACGAACCCTGTCGCCTACTCGGCCGTCAGGGCGACGACTTCGTACTCGCTGGAGGGGGCGAGCTGAATGACCGGACCACAGGCATTCACAATCATCAGCAGTACGCCGAGGGTGGTGCAAAGGCGGAGGAGCATGACGAAACTCTCCTTCTGACCGACAAACGCCGCCTGCTGCGGTTCGGTTGCCCCCGGACTTGGATTGTTCGCCCCTTTTGCAGGTCGGCAGAGGCCTGTCCGTAGGTTCTGCCCTGCCGCCACGCCGCCCTGTATGCTGGAACAAGATCTGAGGAGGCACCGCCATGACCGCCGACACCGAGCGCTGGGACGTCATCATCATCGGCGCAGGCCTTTCGGGCATGTACCAGCTCCTGAAGCTGCGCCAGCTCGGCTTCAAGGCGCATGTCTACGAGGCCGGCGGCGGCGTCGGCGGCACCTGGTACTGGAACCGCTACCCCGGTGCGCGCTTCGATTCGGAGAGCTGGACCTACGGCTACTCCTTCTCGCCCGAGGTGTTGAAGGAATGGAGCTGGAAGGAGCACTTCTCCGGCCAGCCCGAGAACCTGCGCTACTGCGAGTTCGTCGCCGACAAGTTCGACCTGCGTCGTGACATCACCTTCAACACGCGCGTGACGTCCGCGCACTGGGACGAGGCCGCCAACGAGTGGGAGACCACGTTCGAGAACGGCAAGCGCGCCCGCGCGCGTTTCCTGATAACGGCCCTCGGACCGCTTTCGTCGCCGACCATGCCGGTGATTCCCGGCGTCGAGGACTTCAAGGGCGAGGCCTGGCACACCGGCCTGTGGCCGCATCACCCCGTCACTTTCGCCGGCAAGCGCGTGGCGGTGATCGGCACCGGCGCTTCGGGCGTGCAGGCGATCACCGAGATCGCCAAGACGGTGGGCCATCTCACCGTGTTCCAGCGCACGCCCAACTGGTGCACGCCGCTGCGCAACAGCCCCATCGCGCCGCAGGAGATGGAGAAGATCCGCGCCCGCTACGACGAGATCTTCGCGCAGTGCCGCGACAACTGGGGCTGCTTCATCCACACCGCCGACCCGCGTCACGCCACCGAAGTCACGCCCGAGGAGCGCGATGCGTTCTTCGAGGAACTCTACAACATGCCGGGCTTCGCCTTCTGGCAGGGCAACTTCCGCGACGTGCTGATGGACCAGAAGGCCAACGACGCACTCACCGCGTTCGTGGTCAAGAAGATCCGGGCGCGCCTGAAGGACCAGAAGCTCGCCGACAAGCTGATCCCGACCAACCACGGCTACGGCACCCGCCGCGTGCCGCTCGAGAGCGGCTACTTCGAGGTCTACAACCAGCCCAACGTGAAGCTCGTCGATCTGCGCGAGACGCCGATCGAACGCATCACCGAGAAGGGGCTCAAGACCAGCGACGCCGAATACGAATTCGACATGATCATCTATGCCACGGGCTTCGACGCCATCACCGGCGCGTTCGATCGCATCGACTTCCGCGGCCGCAATGGCGAGAAGCTCCGGGACAAGTGGGCCGACGGCCCGCACACCTATCTCGGCCTGAACGTCGCGGGCTTTCCCAACATGCTGACCCTGGTCGGCCCGCACAATGCCGCGACCTTCTGCAACCTGCCGCGCTGCATCGAGCAGAATGTCGAATTCGTGAGCGATCTTCTGGAGTACATGCGCGACAAGGGGCTGACCCGCATCGAGGCGACATCCGACGCCGAGGAGACCTGGACCGCCCATGTCCACGATACGGCGGCGCGGCTGTTGCTGACGAAGGTCGATTCCTGGATGACCGGCGTGAACAAGAATGTCGCCGGCCGTCAGAAGCGCACCTTCATGGCCTATGCTGGCGGCGCGCCGAAGTATCGCCAGAAGTGCGAAGAGATCGTGGCGAACGGCTATGAGGGCTTTGCGCTGACCTAGCGGGCACCCATCCCGAGCGCGCGCGCCAGGGCCCTTGTCCGCGAGAGGGCCTGATCTTCAGGGATGTTGGTGAAGCTCAGCATCAGGCCCGAGTCGCGTGTGCGTCCGAGATACTGGGCGGAGAGCGCGGCCGGCAGGAACCCCTGCCGGAAAGCACGGCGCGCGAGGTCGACGTCGTTGCCCTGTTCGGGAAAGCGGGCGAGCAGGTGCATGCCGCCCGGACGCAGCGTCATTTCCAGCCGATCGCCGAAGGTACTGCGCAGCGCCGCGGCAAGAGCCTCGCGTCGGGCGGCATAGAGGCCGCGCATGCGCTTGAGATGCCGTCCGAAATGTCCGTCGGAGAGGAAATCGGCGACGACGCGCTGACCCAGCACAGGTTCGCCATGAGCGGTCGCGCGCTTCGCTTGGATGACCTGCTGAATCAGGGAATGCGGCAGGACGAGATAACCAAGACAGAGGCCGGGGAAGAGGGTCTTGCTGAAGCTGCCGGCGTAGATCACGCGGTCGGCGAGATCGAGACTCTTCAGCGCCGGAAGCTTTCGCCCGACATAGTGGAACTCGCCGTCGTAATCGTCTTCGACGATCCAGCCGTTCGTCTCGTTGGCCCAGGCAAGGAGTCTCTGTCGACGGGCCAGGGAGAGGGCGACGCCGAGCACGCTCTGATGGGCGGGCGTGACGACCGCGAGCCGGGCGCGGGGCGCATTCCCTTGCGCGAAGTCTACGTCCAGTCCCTGATCGTCGACAGGGATGGGCAGCACCCGGGCCGAAGCCGCTTCCAGGGCGTGGCGCGCCAGGAAATATCCCGGCTCCTCGAACCACACTCCGTCGCCCGGTCGCAGGAGCAGGCGAGCCATCAGGCTGAGGGCATCCTGATAGCCGCCGGTAATGATCACCTGTGTTGCGTGGCATGGCACGCCACGCGAGACGGCGAGGTACGAGGCGATCGCCTCGCGAAGATCGGGTAGCCCCGCATAGGCGGGATAGGCGAGGGCGCTTCCGCTCAGTCGCTTGGCGGCGCGGGCAGTCAGTCGCGTCCACAGAGCACGCGGGAACGCGTCCAGGGCGGGCAGGCCCAACTGGAACGGTCGCGGCCCGGTGCCCGAGTCCTCCTCGGGTGCCAGCTGCGGCTTGTCGCGCACGGGTCGCACAGGCGGGGCGCCGATCTGCAGGTCGGGCGAGACGATCGTTCCGGCCGGACCCCGGGAGAGGAGATAACCTTCGCCGGCGAGCCGGGCGTAGGCCGCGTCCACGGTCCCGCGCGCGACGCCCAGCTCACTCGCCAGAGTACGGACCGAAGGCAGCTTCTCCCCGGGCGTCAGCTGCCTCTTGGCGATCGCCGCCCGGATCCGCCGGTAAAGCTGCTCCTGCAGAGGGAGCGCCGACCGCACCAGGGGCGCGGAAACGAGACGTTCGGAAGGGCGTGACATGGCCTAGCGATTTTCTCAAATCTTGGACCATCTATATAGGCCATAAGAGTGCCATCTAACGGACGTCACTTTCAGGAGCATCCATGTCCGTTCAGCGCCTCTCGATCCCGAAGACCGTCCCCGAGGGATATGCCGCTCTCGCTGCCGTCGAAGCTTACATCCAGCGCAGCGGGCTGCCGGCACGTCTGGTCGACCTGATGAAGATGCGCGCGTCGCAGATCAATGGCTGCGCCTTCTGCCTCGACATGCACAGCAAGGACGCGCGCAAGCTGGGCGAAACGGAACAGCGGCTCTACCTCCTCAACGCCTGGCGAGAGTCGCCGATCTACACGCCGGCCGAGCGGGCGGCGCTGGCCTGGACGGAGGCTCTGACGCTGGTCGCCGAGACCCATGCGCCGGATGCCGATTACGAACGCCTGCAGAAGCACTTTTCGGCCAAGGAGATCGCCGATCTCACGATCCTGATCGGCATGATCAATCTCTGGAACCGGATCGCGATCGGCATGCGCTCCCAGCATCCGGTGGACAGGGTGGAGGCAATGCGTGAGCGCGCTTGAACTGCGTCACGCCGACACCGATGAGGACCTCGCGGCCTGCTTTCCGCTGATGCGGCAGTTGCGGCCGCATCTTGCCGACAGCGCGGAACTGCTCGCGCGCGTGCGGCGGCAGGAGAAGGAGAGCTATCGGTTGCTTGCAGCCTGGCGAGACGGCCATCCCGTCGGCGCCGCCGGCTATCGATTCCAGGAGAACCTAGTCCGCGGCCGCTTCGTCTATGTCGACGACCTCGTCGTGCTCGACAGCGAACGGCGGAGCGGCATCGGCGCGCTCTTGCTGGACGAGGTGTCGCGAATTGCCAAAGGCGCCGGCTACGACTGGCTGACGCTGGATACCGCGCTCAACAATTCGCTGGGGCAGAGGTTCTACTTCCGCTGGGGCATGCTCTCGACGGCCCTGCACTTTGGAAAGCCTCTGCGATGACCGCCACGCTGCTGCTCGAAGCGAGTCCTCGCTTCGGCCGCTCGCAGAGCCGTGCCGCAGCGGAGCAGGTCATCTGTCGCCTCAGGGCGCGTGAGCCGGCGCTGCGTGTTCTTCGGCGTGATCTGGCGGCGGCACCTCCGCCCTTGATCGACGAGGCCTTCACCGAGGCCATGTATGTGCCGGCAGCCAAGCAGGACGAGGGGCAACGCCAGGCGCTGGCGGAGTCGGAGGCGATGATTGGCGAGCTGGAACAAACGGGCAGCCTCGTCATCAGCACGCCGATGAACAACTTCACGGTCCCCGCCGTGCTGAAAGCCTGGATCGATCAGGTGCTTCGCCTGGAACGTACCTTCAGTTCGACGCCCGCGGGAAAGGTCGGTCTGCTGGCGGACCGGCCGACATACGTCGTCGTTGCGACGGGCGGCTTCGTGACGGGCGAACGTGCCCGGCAGCCGGACTTCCTGACCCCGTATCTTGAAGCGGTGCTGGCGACCCTGGGAATCAAGACCGTCCAGTTCCTTTACCTGGAGCGCATTCCGCGCGGTTCGGCCTGGTCGGTCGACAAGGATGTGCAGGTCCAGTCGTGGCTGGACCGGCACCTTCCCTGTTGAGGAATTAGATCACCCGCTGGGTGCGCGAGAACGCCATGTAGAGTTCGTGTGCGCGGGCCGCGATCGGGCCGGGCTGCAGGTCGCGGCCTTCGTAGCGGCTGACGGGCTGGACCTTGCCGGCATTGCCGGTGGTGAAAAGTTCGTCGGCATCTTCGAGGTCGGCCGTCGTGACGGTGCGCTCCTCGACCGTGATGCCCGCCGAGCGCAGCAGCTTCACCGTGCGGTTGCGCGTGATGCCTGCCAGGAACGAACCGTTCGGCACTGGCGTCGACACCGTACCGTTCTTGGCGAGGAAGATGTTGGAGCTGCAGGTCTCGGCCACATTGCCGATGGCGTCGAGCACGATGCCGTTGTTGAAGCCGCGCTTCATCATCTCGGCGACGCCGCGCGAGGAGTTGGGATAGAGGCAACTCGCCTTGGCGTCGGTCGGCGCGCTTTCCGGCGTCGGCCGGCGGATCGAGCGGCAGAGGCCCAGGGTGAGCGGCGTGCCGGCGCGCATCGGCGAGATATAGGTGCAGAGCAGGAACTGCGCGGAGTCGGGGTCGACCGAGATCGGGCCGGCGCCGCCCTTGCCGGCCCAGAACATCGGCCGCACGTAGAGCTCGGCCTTGGGGCCGAAGCGGCGCACGCTCTCATGCATCAACTTGAGTATCTCTTGCGGCGTCTGGGTGGGGTTCAGCCCGATGGCGCGGGCCGACCGCACGACGCGTTCCGCATGGAGGTCCAGATCCGGCCCGCAGCCCTC
Organism: Pseudomonadota bacterium; assembly: GCA_020160995.1. Lineage (GTDB taxonomy): Bacteria > Pseudomonadota > Alphaproteobacteria > Reyranellales > Reyranellaceae > Reyranella. Next base: position 48,590 of record JAIUOY010000207.1, read on the forward strand.
GAAGGCGCGGCCGCCATCGAATACCATGGAGCCCAGCCAGAAGGCGTGGTCGCGCGGGCCCAGGATAGCCGGGTTGCCCTCGTGCCATGTGCCGTTCCAGTAGGTGAGCGTGTCCATAGTTTTCCTCGTTCTTGGAAGCCGGCGGAAATAGCAGATTCCCATGAGCGGGGCAGCCCTCCTGGCCCTCGGCGCGGCGTTTTGCTTCGCCCTGGCACTTATCCTGACGCAATTCGGGCTGCGGACCATGCCGTCCTGGCGCTCGCCGCTCTATTCCATCATCGGCTCGGCGGTAGTGGCGTGGCTGCTGGCGCTACCTCTGGTCGACTGGGCCGCGCTCGATTGGCGGGCTGTGGCGATCTTCGCGGGGGTCGGCTGCATCTTCCCCGTGGTCGTATCGATCCTGTCGGTGCGCTCCAACGAGAAACTCGGGCCGGCCGTGGCCGGCGCGGTCGGCAACGTCACGCCGCTCTTTGCCGTACTGGGGGCCGTGCTGTTCCTGGGCGAGCGTTTGCTGTTCGCGCAATTCGCCGGATTGGCGATGGTGGTCGGCGGCGTCGCCTTGCTCGCGCTGCGGGGAGGGGCCGGCGGTCGTCAATGGTCGGTCTGGGTGCTCGGCTTGCCGTTGGCGGCGGCGCTGGTGCGCGGCTCGATCCAGCCGGCGATCAAGGCGGGGCTCGCGATCTGGCACGAACCCTTGGCTGCGGCGGCCATCGGCTACTCGCTTTCCTCCGCTGTGATCCTCCTCCTTGTTGGCCGTCGCGCTGTCCGCGAAGGACCTGCGATTCGCGAAGGTGTTCTCTGGTTTCTCTGTGTCGGCTTTGCCAACGGTACGGCGACCTTTCTTCTTTATGCCGCGCTGGGCCTCGGCTCGATCGCCCTGGTGGCGCCGCTGGTCGCGCTGTTTCCGCTCATCGCGGTCGTGCTGAGTTACTTCTTCCTGCGCGACGAGAAGCTGCACGCGATCGGCCTGCTGGGAATCGTGGTCAGCGTCGCCGGCGTCATTCTTCTGCTGCTCGGTGGGAAATGAGCGTGTCCAAAAGACGGCGGAATGGGCGCACGAATTCCCCAGATGGGGAGGCACTTTCACAGGTGTCGATGCGTATCTCCTTTTGAGGCGGTGTGATCCGCCGAGAACGGAGGCTGACTATGATGAAGCGTATCGCTTTCACCACGCTCGCCGCCGCCAGTTTCTTGACGGTGGCGCTCGGTACCGCGGCCGTCGCGCCAGCCAGCGCCCAGTCGTTCGGCGTCTATATCGGTACGCCGCCACCGCCGCGTTACTACGCGCCACCACCCGTCCAGCGGGTCTGGGTGCCGGGCTACTGGCGCTGGCATCATGGCCGTCAGGTCTGGGTCGACGGCCGCTGGCGCGGTGGACCGCCGCCGGCCGCCTATTGGAGGCCGGGCCCCTGGCAGCCGCAGCCCGCCTGGAATCGCGGCTGGGGCTGGGGCCACGATTAGGTGAAGCCGGCGAGTAGGGCGGGGCGCTGCGGCGCCCCGCCTTTCTTTCCTCCGCTTTTCTTTCCAAGAGGTCGGCCTATCATGCCGTCATGCGCCCCGATCGATTTGGCCTTTCCGTCGCTCTCGCCACGCCCTTTGCCGAGGATCGGTCGATCGACCTGCCGCGGCTCGTCGCCCATGCGCGACAGTCGTTGGCCGATGGTTGCACCAGCATCACGGCGTTCGGCACGACGGGCGAGGGCGCTTCACTCGGACTGAACGAGCGGCAGCGGGCTCTGGGGGCTCTGGTCGGCGCCGGCATCGATCCCAGGACGCAGCTTGTCGTCGGGATTGCTGCCAGCTCGGTCGAGGAAGCGATCGCCCAGGGGCGCGCGGGCCTGATGCTGGGATGCCCGAGCTTCCTTCTGGCGCCGCCCTTCTATTTCAAGAGCCCCGGCGACGAAGGCCTGTTCGACTGGATCGCTGCGGTGCTGGCGGGGCTCGGTCCGAAGGCGAGCAATGTCGTCCTCTACCATATCCCGCAGGTCACGGCGGTCGGGCTGTCGATGGAGTTGATCGGCCAACTGAAGAAGGCCTTTCCCGTGCAGATCAAGGGCGTGAAGGATTCCTCCGGCGATTGGGACAATGCCCAGGCGCTCCTGAAGCAACATGGCGACCTGCATGTCCTGATCGGCGACGAACGCCTGCTGGCGCGCGCCATGAAGTTCGGCGCCTCGGGCGCGATCACGGGCCTTGCCAACGTTGCTCCCGATTTGATGCGACCCCTGCTCGACGGCATCGAGGAGCCTCGCGTCAATGCGATGGTCGAGGCGGTGTTGCCGCTCGCGGTGACGGCCGCTGTCAAGGCGCTGGTGGGGCATCGCCGCAACGATGCGGCGGCCTGGTCGCGCATGCGTGCACCGCTCCGGTCGCTCGGCCAGGCCGAATGCCTTGAGCTGTTTGCGGTCATCGATGCCATTCGCTCGCGGCGCGCTGCGTAGCGCACTCTTTCTCGTTGCCGTCTTCGCGGCACCGTCGCTGGCGGCGCAGCCTGAGCGGCAATGTCTGATCAAGGGCAACATCAACGGCAAGGGCGTGCGCATCTACCATCCGCCCGGCTGCAAGTACTACAGCTCGACCGTGATCGATCCCAAACGCGGCGAACGGTGGTTCTGCAGCGAGCAAGAAGCAGTCGCTGCCGGCTGGCGGCGTACGAAGGTCTGTTGATCGGGCTTGGTATCAGCGGTTACGCTCCGCGGGTCTCGGAGGAACGACAATGACGGCACCGCTCACCATCCGGCTGCACCCGGCCGACAACGTCGTCGTGGCGCGCATGGATATCCTGCCGGGCAGCAAGATCGAAGGTGAGGTCGCTGCGGCGACGCGCGTGCCGCCCGGCCACAAGATCCTGACCCGGGCCATCAGGAAGGGCGAGCCGCTGCGCAAGTACAATCAGATCATCGGCTTCGCGACGGAAGATCTGGCGCCGGGGGCGCACGTCCATACGCACAACTGCGTGATGGGCGATTTCGAGCGCGACTATGCCTTCTGCGCCGATGCACACCCGACCGACTACATCACACCGCCCGCGACGTTCATGGGCTATCGCCGCGCCCATGGCCGCGCGGCGACGCGCAACTACGTCGGCATCGTGACGACGGTGAACTGCTCCGCCGCGACCAGTCGCATGATTGCCGCGAAGCTCGAACCGTTGCTGGCGCAGTATCCCAATATCGATGGCGTCGTGCCGCTGACGCATGGCGGCGGCTGCGGCATGGCCGCATCGGGCCTCGAAATGGATGTGTTGCGACGCACCCTCGGCGGCTACACGAAGCACCCCAACATGGCGGCGGTCGTGGTCCTGGGGTTGGGCTGCGAGACCAACCAGATTGCAGGCCTGATGAATGCGGAAGGACTGAAGGAAGGTCCCAGGCTCATCCCGATGGCCATCCAGGACGAGGGTGGCGTTGCCAAGACCGTGGGTCGTGCCGTCGATTTCCTGAAGGACGTGTTGCCCGAGGCCAATGACGTAAAGCGCGAACCGTTGCCGGCCAGCGAATTGATCCTGGCACTGCAGTGCGGTGGCTCCGATGGTTATTCAGGCATCTCTGCCAATCCCGCGCTGGGTGCCGCGGTCGATCTCCTCGTGCGCAATGGCGGCACGGCGGTGCTGTCCGAGACGCCCGAGATCTACGGAGCGGAACACCTGCTGACGCGCCGTGCCGTCAGCAAGGAGGTCGGCGAGAAGATCGTCGAGCGCATCCGGTGGTGGGAGGAGCATTGTGCTCGCACTGGCGGTGAGATGAACAACAACCCGTCGCCCGGCAACAAGGCCGGCGGCCTGACGACGATCCTTGAGAAATCGCTGGGTGCAGTAGCCAAGGGCGGTACAACCAACCTGGTCGACGTGTACAAATATGCAGAGCTGATCACCGCAAAAGGGTTCGTCTACATGGACTCGCCGGGCTACGACCCGGTGTCCGCTACGGGGCAGGTTGCCGGCGGTGCCAATGTTTTGTGCTTCACGACAGGGCGCGGCAGCGTATTTGGCTGCAAGCCGACACCATCGCTCAAGCTTGCAACGAATACCTCCCTCTATCGGCGCATGACTGACGACATGGACATCAATTGCGGAAGTATCGTCGACGGTGAAGAAACAATTCAGGAGAGCGGTCGGCGGATCTTCGACCTTATTCTCGCCACGGCGTCGGGCCAGAAAACCAAGTCGGAAGCTTTGGGCATCGGTGACGACGAATTCGAGCCCTGGAAGATCGGCGCTACAATGTGACGGTTCCTCGGGAGCCAACTTGACTTCCAAACGTTACTCACCCATATGCGGCCCTACGACTCACGAACTTGGCCTTGCCTTGGCGGCCCAGCCCACAGCGGCCACGGACTTCCCACCACGAGCTTTTCCCCAAATTCCACGGTTGTCGCAGACGGTTGCAGCGAGCGCTCCGTCAGCGCGCATTTGTGTGTCTCGTCTAACTGCCTAGGAGAGAGATATGGCTACTGGCACGGTCAAGTGGTTCAATGCCACCAAGGGCTTCGGCTTCATCCAGCCGAGCGACGGCGGCAAGGACGTGTTCGTCCACATCAGCGCCGTGGAACGTTCGGGCCTCAACGGCCTCAACGAGGGCCAGAAGATCAGCTACGAGATCGCCACCGAGCGTGGCCGTTCGGCAGCGGTCAATCTGAAGGCCGCCGACTGACGGCATGAGAGTAGTCCCGCTCGTCGAACGTCCCGATCTGGTCGAGCAAGTTTCGGCCTGGGGTTTCGCCGAGTGGGGCCATCTCAATCCTGGCCAGACGCTCGAACAGCGCACGGTCAGGGTCCGAGGAAAGATGAACGTCGATCGTGTTCCGATCGCGTTCGTCGCCCTCGACGAGGAAGACCGGATCGCCGGCACTGCCTCGCTTATCTTCGACGACCTTGAAGGCGACCCCCGCAATCCCTGGCTTGCGAGCGTCTTCGTTCCTCCCGAACATCGCAAGAAGGGTATCGCGTCGGCGCTCGTGCGCACCGTCGAGGATGCTGCGCGCCGTTTGGGCTACGCACGTCTCTACCTTTTTACGTCTTCGGCCCCGACGCTTTATGCCGGCCTCGGCTGGAGAGCGCTTGAGCTGCGCGACTATCGCGGCGAACATATCCAGGTGATGGATAAGTCGTTGTGAAGGAGTCCGCATGCCGGCCGATCTGCATTACCTGTCGCTCGACGAGGTCGCGCGGCGCCTGAAGGCGCGCGAGCTGTCGTCCGTCGAGGCGACGCAGTCGATGCTCGACCGCATCGCCAAGGTCGATCCCAAGCTCAAGAGCTATGCGACTCTGACTCCCGAGCGTGCGTTGGCCGACGCGGCGCGTCTCGACGCCGAGACGGCGGCCGGACGATCGCGCGGCGCGCTGCATGGCGTGCCGATTGCGGTGAAGGACCTGTGCAATACGGCAGGTGTGCCGACCGCCGCGGGCATGGCGATCCACCGCTCGAACGTGCCGGCGAAGGACGCCACGGTCGTGGCGCGACTGAAGGAAGCGGGCGCCGTCATCCTCGGCAAACTGCAGATGACGGAAGGCGCCTATGGCGCACACCATCCCACCATCCCGGCGCCGCTCAATCCCTGGAATGCTGCCTATTGGACGGGATCTTCCTCGTCGGGCTCAGGTACTGCGACGGCGGCCGGTCTCTGCTTTGCCTCGCTGGGGTCAGATACCGGCGGTTCGATCCGCTTTCCCTCGACTATGAACGGGTTGAGCGGCCTCAAGCCGACCTGGGGCAGGGTGAGCCGCGCCGGCGTCTTCCCGCTGGGCGAGTCGCTCGACCATATTGGCCCGATGGCGCGCAGCGCTCTCGACGCCGCACTCGTCCTGGGCGTCATTGCCGGCGCAGATCCGGACGACGCGACGGCGACAGGATTGCCGGTGCCCGATTATGCAGCCGCCATCTCAGCGGGTGTGAAGGGCAGGCGCATCGCTCTTCCTGCGAACCTTCGTAATCTCGATGGTGATTCGGAACAGGCGCTCGCCGGCGCGGTCGAGGCCTTCAAGAAGGCAGGAGCCACGATTGTCGATGTCACCCTGCCGCAGAGCTTCCTTCAGGCGTCCTACGATTGGGTGCCGCTCTGTGCCGTCGAAGCCGCCGTAGCGCATGCCGAAACCTATCCGAAGCAGGCCGGCGACTATGGACCTGTGCTGGCGGGCCTGCTCGATACCGGCCTGAAGCTCTCGGGACTCGACCTCCAGCGGCTGCTGTTGCGGCGGGCGACGTTGAAAGGCGAGCTCGACAAGCTCCTGGCCTCGGTCGATCTCCTGCTTCTGCCGGTCATGGAGCGGGCCGTCTGGTCACTCGAAGCCCTGGCTGCAGGCGGCCGCGAGGCCGAGGCCGTTGCCGGCCGGCTGCGCTACACCGCGCCTTTGGATATGAGCGGCCATCCTACGCTCACCCTGCCCGGCGGCATGACGCGCGATGGCGTGCCGACCGGCTTCCAGATCGCTGCCGGCGCCTTCGACGAGGCGGCCATCCTGGCGGCCGGCCATGCCTATCAGCAGGTCACGGACTGGCACTTGAAGCGCCCTCCCGCGTGAGATGGTCTTCTCAGAAGACTCTCTGCCCGTGTTGGACGCTGAATCTCCTTTCAATTATAATGAATGAATCGCCTTGGGGGGAGGTGGGCAAGGCAGTGGGTGCATGAATATTCTTCGCGATACAAATCTGCGCCTGCGCCCAAGCATTCTGACGCTGTTTGTCCTTCTGACGGTGCCTGTCTTCATCGCGATCGTGGCGGTGAACTATGTGTCGAACGAGAGGATCGCGCGCGACAATGCCGAAAGCCTGCTGAAGCGTTTCAACGTCGAGGCGGTCGAGAACATCCAGAACGTTTTCGAGCCCATCAAGTCGCTGGTGCGCAGCGCGGCAGCCGTCGGCAGCGAGCAGTCCGACTTCTTCGAAAGCAAGAGCTCGGTCGCCTATCTTTTCAGTATTCTCCAGCACAGCCAGCGGATCATCAGCGTCTATGTCGGCATGACCGACGGTGCGTTCCGTCAGGCTCGCCAGATCGATCCGGCGGTCGAAATCCAGGGCAAGCTGCCGCCACCCGGTACGCGCTATGCCGAACGCTGGATCGATCCGTCGCTGCGGTCCGCGCCTGTCGATCATTACATTTTTCTGGATGCCGAGCGTCGTGAACTGGGCAGCTCGGAGCTGACGACTTCCTACGATCCGCGAGCACGGCTGTGGTATCGCACTGCACAGCAGACAGGCGGAATTTCCGTCAGCGACGTCGACGTCTTCGCGACGCTCGGGCTTGTCGGCTTCACGGTTGGCGCGCCGTTCTATAAGGACGACACGCTGCAGGGCGTAGCCGCCGCCGACATCACGCTCGACGATCTTTCCAACTATCTCGCCGAACGCAAGGTGAGCCCCGGCACGCTCTCCTATATTCTGGATCATCAGGGACGGGTCATCGCCAACTCGGAGCGCGCCAAGACCTATGCCAGCCATGCCGGCCGCGTGGAGCTGCAGCACATCACCTCGCTGGGCAACGACCTGCCTGCCGTGGCTTTCAGCTTTCGTCCGCGCGGCGACGAGCAGATGTTCTCCTTCTCCCACGGCGGCAAGGACTACGTCGCGAGCCTCACGACCTTGCCGGCGTCGTTTGGAAAGAAGTGGCAGCTCTTTGTCATCTCGCCGCTTTCCGATTTCACCAGCATCTTCATAGAGCACAACAACAAGCTCTTCGCCTTCGGTCTGGTCGCCATCGTCCTGCAGATCCTCATCATCTATTTCCTGTCGAGCGTCGTTTCCGCGCCGCTGGAGAAGCTCGCGCGCAAGGTGACGCGGATTCAGGACCTCGGGAGCGGCGAGCCCCTGCCGCCGCTGCACTCGCCGATCCGCGAAGTGGCACTACTGTCGCGTGCGATCGACACGCTCGACGCCGCGGTGAAGTCCTTTGCCGCATTCGTGCCCATCGGCCTCGTCCGTGAATTGCTCGACTCCGATCAGAAGCTCGAGTTGGGCGGCCACAGCCGCTTCCTCACCATCTTCTTTTCCGATCTCGAAAGCTTTTCAACCCTGTCCGAGGAACTGCCGTCGCATGAGCTTCTGCTGCGCGTGTCGGCCTATCTCGAAGTCGTGACCAAGGCCGTCAACGAGGAACACGGCACCATCGACAAGTTCATCGGCGACGGCGTCATGGCCTTCTGGGGCGCGCCGGCGCTGCTCGACGACCATGCGTTGCGTGCGTGCTACTCTGCCCTGCGCATCCGTCGGGCGATGGCTGCACTCAATGCCCGGTGGGAAGCCGAAGGCGGCAAGCCGTTGCGCATCCGCGTCGGCATCCACAGCGATGCCGTCCTGGTTGGCAACATCGGCTCCAAGGAGCGCATGAGCTACACGGTGATGGGCGACGGCGTGAACGTTGCTTCGCGCCTCGAAGGCATCAACAAGGAATACGGCACGCGCATCTGCATCAGTCACTCGGTCTTCAAGGAGGCCGGCGACCGGCTCTGCGTCCGGCCGATCGACGATGTGGTGGTCAAGGGCCGGCGCTCGAAGGTGCCGATCTACGAGCTGGTTGGCGCTTACGGGATCGGCGAAGAGTTCAAGCCCGATGCCGCCACCGAGAAGCTCTGCCGCATGACGCGGATGGCCTACGAGGCGCTGATTGCCGAAGACTTCGCGCTGGCGCTCGAGCGCTATCGCGCGATCCTGAACGAGTATCCCGACGATACGGTAGCGAACGAGATGGCCAAGCGCCTCGTCGCTACGGAAACCACACCGCGAGTCCAGCGTCAGATGTCGCGCTGACCGAGAGATGGATCGCCGTTTCATGCTGGATGTTGCCAAGCCTTCCCCTGCCACGATGGCCCTGCGGCCAAGCGAGTACACCGCTGCTCTGATCCAGGTCCTGCGGCGCCGGCCGGAGTATGTGAGGGGCGCGAAAGTCCTCGAAATGGGATGCGGCAGCGGCGTCGTGCTGGCGGCGCTCGGTGCGATGGGGGCGGCCTCGTTGAGCGGTATCGACATCGAGGGCGAAGCCGTGACCAGCGGGCGGTCGTTGCTGCGCGAACTCGGTCACGATGCCGAACTTTTCCATGGCGATATGTGGCAGCCCGTCGCCGGTTGCCGCTTCGACCTGATCGTCGCCAACTTGCCGCACTTTCCGATGGAGCATATCGAGGTGGCTGGCCGCCTGCCGACGTGGAGTTCGGGAGGCGCCGACGGCCGGGAGTTCCTCGATCCCTTCATCGAAGGTCTGGCCGACCATTTCACCGCCAAGGCGCGGGCGGTTCTCACTCACAATGCCTTTGTCGATATCGAGCGTTCGCGCCGCCTCGCGGCGCGCCACGGACTCGGGCTCACGATTCTTGCCTCGGTGCTGGTCCACATCGCCAACGAGAAACTCACGCTGATGACCCCGTCGGTGCTGCTGGCGGAGGAGGGCAAGTCGATCCATCGCTATGGCCCGCATGTCTTCGCCGATTTTCATATCGTGGAGATCTCTCCCCTCGGAACGCAGGACTGAGATGTCCATCCGGCGTGGCCTGCTCCTGGTCTTGGCGTGGCTTGCCTTGTTCGCCGCTCCTGCTGCCCGGGCGGAAACGCCGGATGCGGCGCTGGCGGCGCTGCTCGACGAAGCGCGCGCTGCTGCGGCAGTGCCCGGCGCCTGTAGTCAATCGGACGTCGATCGCCTCGTCCGGCTCTATTGCACCGGCAAAATTCGCATAGGCGTGCGCGAATACTATCCGCTGTTCGGCACGCGCGAAGACCAGGAACGTATCGGTTATGACGTCGATGTCGGCCGCGCCATGGCCGAACGTCTTGGCGTCACGCCCGAGTTCAGTCGCGTCAATGCCGCCAGCCGCATCCCGCGGCTGGCCGACGACAAGATCGACCTCACCATCGCCACCATGGGCCACAATGCCCAGCGCGACAGTCAGGTGCGTTTCATCCGGCCGCACTACTATCAATCTGAAACGACGATCGTCGGCCCGAAGTCGCTGGAGATCAAGGATTGGTCCGACATCGCCAATCGGACGATCTGCGTCACCGTCGGCAATGGATCAAACGCGCAGATCGTTTCTCATGGCGCGCGCCTGATGCTGTTCGATGAAGCCGGCGTGCTGCCCGACAGGCTGCGCGACGAGATCTGCAGTCTGGCCGCGCAGGACGACAGCTTCTTCGCCTACTATTTCACCGACCCAGCCTTTACCGCTCGCTTCGACCAGAAGTTCGGCTTTGCCCAAGTGCCCTGGGGCGTCGCTGTGGCGCTGACCTCTGGTACGGATCGACTGGCGAAGGCGCTCGACCTGATCAGCCAGATTTTCCATCGCGATGGTGAGTTTCTGAAGATTGCGAAGGAGAACCATGTCGGCACCGGCTTCCTCGAACGCCAGCGCGCGGTCTGGAACCGGCCAGAGTGCAACACGGCCACCGGCAACACCAATCCGGCCTGTGTTTTGCCCGCACTTTCCGCCGTGCTGGAACCGACACCTGTCGCCGAGCGTGTTGCAGCCTTCGAGACCTGGATGGAAAAGCACACCGGAATTGCTCTGCAGCTCCCGATGTTCAAGACCATGCCGGCATGGCAGCTCTTCAAGGCCGGCATCGTCAATTCGCTGATCCTGGTGGCGGGTGCGCTCGCCTCGACACTGCTCTTTGCGCTGATCCTCGGCGCGCTCCAGAGCTCGCGCTCCTTCGTGGCGCGCTGGCCGGCGCGACTCCTCACCGTCGTCCTGCAATCCTCGCCGGTCGTGCTGACCCTGGTCATCTCCGCCGCCGTGGCGCATGCGCTCTTTCCTTATTCTTCCGCCGTCGCGATCGGCGCGGCCATCGTGGCGCTGGGCCTGATGAACGGCAGCAATGCCGGCCAGGCGATCGCCGAGGCCATGCATTCGCTGCGGACGGAGAAGGGCGGGCCGCCGGCGCCGACGGTCGAACTGTACGGCCGCGCCGTCAGCCGCTCGGCGACGCAGATCGTGTCGTTCCTGATCAACGCGGCGAAGGGAACGCCCATCGCAAGCTTCATCGGTGCGCCGGAACTGCTCAGCGCCCTGACCGACATCACCTCCTTCGCCAGCGGCCGGGCCAGCACCTATTCGCTGCTGCTGGTGTTCTACATCGCCGTCGTGATCGTCGTGGTCTGGCTCTGCGGCAAGCTGCGACTCTGGCTCGAACGCCGTCAGGTGACGGCATGAGCCGCGTCTCTGCCGATTTCCTGCCGCAGCTCCTGGCCGGCATGGTGGTGAATTTCGAGATCGCGGCGATTGCGCTCGTGATCGGCCTTGCCGTTGGCGGCCTGCTCACCTGGGCGAAGCTGGGCGGCGGTGTGGTGGGCGCGCTTGCCACGGCGCTCATCGGCTTGATGCGGGCAGCGCCGACATTCGTCGTGATGTTCTTCCTGCTGAACATCATCCCGTCCGATGCAACCCTGTTCGGCATCAATGTCGCGCCATCCGGCATCATGACCGTCGCCCTGTCGCTGGTGCCCTATGCCGCGGCCTATGTCGCCGACAATGGAGGCGAGGCCCTGAAGCAGCTTCGCGACGGCTCGCCGCTCGGGGCATTGCTCTTCTTGCCCAATGTCACGCGCGCCTACTTTGTGCTCGTGATGTCGTCCAGCGCCGGTGCGGCCATCGGTGTCAGCGAGGGCATTGCGGTGATCCTGCGCGAAGCCGAGCGGATGCCGACGCTTGGCGACAAGATGGTCTTGTTCGCTATTGGCATCGTCTGCTTCGGCATCACCCTGCAGGCGGGCTTTGCCCTGATGCGCCTTTTGCAGCATTGGCTTGGCCACCTCGCATTGCGCGGCCGTCAGGGCTAGGCTGCCGAGATGAGCACTGATCTGCAGTATGCGTCCGTCTTTCGTCCCGGCCTGTTCGTCGGCCGCACCATCCTCGTCACCGGCGGCGGCTCCGGCCTGGGGCGGTGTACTGCACATGAGCTGAAATCTCTGGGTGCGCGGCTGGCGATCGCCGGCCGCACGCCGGAGAAGCTCGACCGCGTGAAAGAAGAGCTGGGGGATCCCGACACCTTCACCTTTGCCGCCGATCTCAGGCGCGAGGAGGAGGTGCAGGCCATGGTCGATGGCGTGCTGGCCTGGAGCGGCGGGCGCATCGACGGGCTGGTGAACAACGCCGGCGGTCAGTTCCCGGCCCAGCTCAAGGACATCTCGCTGAACGGCTGGAATGCCGTGGTGAACAACAACATGACCGCGACCTTCCTGGTCTCCAAGGCGGTCTATCTCGGTTCGATGGAGAAGCATGGCGGCGCCATCGTGAATGTCGGCGCCGATTCCGAGCTCGGCAATCCCGGCATGGGCCACAACGGCGCGGCACGCGCCGGCCAGACCAACTTCACCTATACGGCCTCGGTCGAATGGGCCCATTCCGGCGTGCGCGTGAACTCCGTCCTGCCGGGGTTCATCGCGTCCTCGGGCTTCGACCGCTATCCCGAGCGTGCCCACGACGTGCTGCGCGGCGTCAAGGCCCGCGTGCCGCTGAAGCGCCACGGCACCGAGTCCGAGATCGCGGCGGCCATCGTCTATCTGTTGAGCGATGCCGCGGCCTATGTCACCGGCACGTCGTTGCGAGTGGACGGCGGCCTGCACAATGCCGGCAAGTCGAGCTTCTACGAAGTGCCGGATCACGAGCGGTCCAAGCCGTTCAACGGCTTTCCGCTCTACCGGCCCCCGAAGATGCTGGAGTAGTCTCCATCTGCCTGATTAGCCCCGAACAACCGGAGGACACGATGCGTATTGGCCGATTTGTCGCTGCCTTGTCTGTCGTCTGCACCCTGGGCGTTGCTGCCTCGCTTCCGGCCCACGCCCAGACCGCCAAGGCGGCGCTGAAGGACGCCGGCGGCAAGGAGGTGGGCACGGTCCGGCTCATCCAGACGCCGCATGGCGTGCTGCTCAAGATGGCCCTGAAGGGTGTTGCCCCCGGCGAGCATGCCTTCCACATCCACGCGGTCGGCAAGTGCGAGCCGCCTTTCACCAGCGCCGGCGGCCACTTCAATCCGGCCAGCAAGAAGCACGGCATGGAAGCCAAGGAAGGCTCGCACGCCGGCGACATGCCGAACCTTTACGTGCCGGCCAACGGCGAGCTGACGGTCGATGTGGCCAATCACATGGTCACACTCGCCAAGGGACAACCGAACTCGGTGTTCGATGCGGATGGCTCGGCCATCATCATTCATGCCGGAGCCGACGACTATAAGACCGATCCGACGGGCAATGCCGGTGACCGCATCGCCTGTGGCGTCATTGTCGAATAACTGAACGTCACCGCAGTGCAGGACTGGAGTCGATAGAATGGATTTGGCCCGTTTTCCGCGTCGTCGTTACACGCATGCTCCCACGCCGATCGAGCTGCTGCCGCATTTCACCAAGGCGCTGGCGGCGAGCTGTCCGGGCGGCGTCGGTCCAGAAATCTGGATCAAGCGCGACGATCTGTTGGGCCTCTTTCCCGGCGGCAACAAGACCCGCAAGCTCGAGTTCCTGGCGGCGGATGCGCTGGCGCAGGGCGCCGACACGCTGATCACCTGCGGCGCCCCGCAATCCAACCATTGCCGCATCACGCTCTCGGCCGCGGTCAAAGAGGGGCTGAAGTGCCGCTTCGTGATCGAGGAGCGCGTGCCCGGAAGCTACAAGAAGGAAGCCGGCGGCAACAACTTCATGTTCGAACTGATGGGTGTCGAGGCCATCACCGTGGTGCCCGGCGGCTCGGACATGGGCGCGGCGATGTCGAAGGTGGCGCAGGAAGTCGCCTCGCTCGGCCGCAAGGGCTACATCATCCCCGGCGGCGGTTCCAACGCCATCGGTGGACTGGGCTACGTCGCCTGCGTGCAGGAGATGCAGCAGCAGTGGTACGACATGGGGCTGGCGCTCGATGCCGTGGTGGTGGGCTCCGGCAGCTCGGGCACGCACGGCGGCATGGTGGCGGGCTTCTTCGGCAACAGCATCAAGATCCCGCTGATCGGCATCGGCGTCAGCCGTGATCCGGCCGACCAGGAGCCGCTGGTCCATAAGGAAGCGCAGGCCGTGGCCGATCTTCTCGGCATCGGCAAGGTGCCGCGCGACGCGGTGAAGAGCTTCGGTGGCTACTGGCAGCCGAAATACTCGGTGCCCAATGCCAAGATGGTGGAAGCCGTCCAGATGCTGGCGCGCACCGAAGGCATCCTGCTCGACCCGGTCTATACCGGGAAGATTATGGCGGGCCTGATCGGTCTGGCCCGCCAGGGTCACTTCAAGCCGAATGCCAAGGTGCTGTTCATGCACACCGGCGGCCTGCCCTCGCTCCACGTCTACGAGGACGTGGTGCTCGGGCGTACGGCGCTGAACGACTGACCGGCTATTCGACCTTGGCGCCGGACGCCTTGATGATCGGCGCCAGCTTCTTCTCGTCGTTGGCGCGATAGGCGGCGGTGTCCTGGGGGGACAACCACATGTTGGTGGCGCCCTGCTGCTCGAACGCCTTCTTCACGGTCGGCGTCTCGAGGGCCTTCTTGGTGAGGGCCGAGAGTTTCTCGACCATCGCCGGCGGCAGGTTGGCCGGACCGCAGACGCCGCCCCAGGAGCTGATCTCGAATCCCGGCAGGAACTCCGCGATGGTCGGCTTGTCGGGCACGGCGGGGTGCCGCGTCTTGGAGGTGACGGCGATGCCCTTTACCTTGCCGCCCTTCATCAGGCCGAGCGGACCGGGGATATTGTCGAACATCATGTCGACCTGGCCCGCCAGGATATCCTGATGGGCGGGCGCGCTGCCCTTATAGGGCACGTGCAGGATATTGACGCCGGCCATCTGCTTGAACATCTCGCCGGTCAGATGCGGGCTGGTGCCGGCACCTGAAGAGGCGAAGGAGTATTTGCCGGGGTTGGCCTTGGCGAGCGCGATCAGCTCGGGGATGGTGTTTGCGGGGAAGTCGAGCCGCGTCATCAGGAAGTTCGGCACCGACCAGAGCATGGCGATGCCGGTGAAATCCTTGGCGGCGTCGAACGGCAGCTTGGCGTAGAGCGTCGGCGAGATCGCGTGCGCGGCGATCGTGTAGAGCCCGATCGTGTAGCCATCGGGCGCGGACTTGGCGATCACGTCGGCGCCGATATTGCCGCCGGAGCCGGCCCTGTTTTCGATGATGAACTGCTGGCCGGTCAGTTCCGAAAGCTGGGCGCAGACGATGCGCGACAGCGTGTCGGTCGGCCCACCCGGCGGGAAGACCACGATGTAACGAACCGGCTTGTTCGGCCAGTCATCGGCCGCCCGCGCGATGCCGGATGCAACCATGGGAGCGGCGAGCAGACCGCCCGACAGGACGAGCGCGCGCCGGCGACGCAGAAACAACTTTGCCATCTTGAATGAGCCTCCACTGCTTTATAGTTGGGGCGCATCCTATATGAATCGGGCTCCGCGGGTAAATTACCGCTGTGACGGCGTGAAGTGCGCCACGAGCTGGTGGGCGTCGCCGGGATAGAGCAGGCGCACGTGCGTAACCGGCAGTTTGCCGCGCCAGGTGCGGCGTTCGACGACGAGGCAGGGCGTGCCTTGTGAAACCCCCAGCTGCAGAGCCTCGGCGCGGCTCGCCGCAACGGCGCGGATGCGGTGTTCGGCTTCGGTCCAGGGCACCGTGTCGAGCAGCCAGCGGCCCGGGGCAACTTCGGTGAAGTTCTCGGTCTCGGCTTCGGGCACCGCCTTGAGGTTGATCAGCCGCTCTTCCAGACAGAAGACCTTGCGTTGGGCGAAGTGGCGGCAGGAAATCTCGAGCAGACGCCCGGATGCCTTGGCGCCGAGAAAGTCGCCATCGCGGCGGTCGCTACGACGCACTGTTCGGGCGATCACCTCGAAGCGATAGGGTTGGCCGAGCGCCAGCACCTCGGCCTTGATGTCATGGATTTCCAGAACGGCCGCCTGCGAACTCGGCTGCCGCACGAACGTGCCGGCCTTGCGCCGCCGCTCGACGAGGCCCGCCTTGGCGAGCTGCGTCAGTACCTTGGCGACGGTCATGCGCGAGCAGTCGTAGGTTGCCGCCAGCTCGTGCTCGGTGGCGATCCGGGCGCCCGGCGCGAGAGCACCGGACAGGATGCGGCCTTCGATGTCGCGCAGAATCTTCTGGTGGAGCGACGCCGTCGGACCTGCCTTGTCGGTCCTCCGCGTCATGCGTCTTGCAGCATGCGGGCGAGCGTCTGCCGATAGTGCCGGCCGATCTCCTCGCGCTGTACATGCCGGCCGCCTGCTACCAGCTTGCGGCCGGCGCGCCAGACGCAATCCACGAGATTGTGACGGCCGGCAAAGATCCAGGCGTCGAGCCATTGGTCGTGGCGTCGATGCGCAAGGGCATTGTCGCCGGCTAGCAGGCTGACGACATCGGCTGGTGCGCCGACGGCGATGCCGCTCGTTGCTCCAAGAGCCTGGCTGCCACCGGCGAGAGCGCCCTCGAACAGGCGGCGTCCGGTCGACGGCGTCGAGGCGCTGGCGAGCGCATTGCGCGAACGCAGGACGAGCCGTTGCCCATATTCGAGAAGCCGTAACTCTTCGGCGGAATCGATCAGGACGTTGGAATCCGAGCCGACGCCGAACGAACCACCTTTGTCGAGGAAGCGGCGAGCGGGGAAGATTCCATCGCCGAGATTGGCCTCCGTGATCGGACAAAGACCTGCCACGGCCTTGCGCGCGATCATGCCGTCGACTTCGGCATCCGTGACATGCGTCGCATGGACGAGGCACCAGCGCTCGTCGACGGGGAGCCGATCGAACAGCAGCTCGACCGGGCGCTTGCCGCTCCAGGCCACGCAGTCCTCGACCTCCTTGGTCTGTTCGGCGATGTGGATGTGCACCGGGCCGCCGGCCGCCAGCGGCAGGATCTCTGCGATCTCCTCCGGCGTGGCAGCCCGCAAACTATGTGGCGCGATCCCGACGATGGCGTCCGGCAACGCGGAAACGGCCCGCCGGCTGGCTTCGATCAGCCGGCCGTACCGTTCGACGTCGTTGACGAACCGGCGCTGACCGGGCGCGGCTGGCTGTCCGCCGAAACCGGCATGGGCGTAGAAGACCGGAAGGAGGGTGAGCGCGATGCCCGTTGTCGACGCGGCCGCGGCAATCCTCGACGCGAGTTCGGCGATATCTCTGTAGGGCGTACCGCGGGTGTCGTGGTGGACATAGTGAAACTCGCCGACGCGCGTAAACCCGCCTTCGAGCATCTCCAGGAAAGCCTGGGCCGCAATGGCCTCGACATCGTCGGGCTCCATGCGGTCGACGAAGCGGTACATCGCCTCGCGCCAGGTCCAGAAGCTGTCCTCGCCACTATCAAGGCGGGGGCCGCGTTGCTCGGTGAAACCCGCCATACCGCGCTGGAAAGCGTGGCTGTGCAGGTTGGGCAGGCCGGGCAGGCCGATTTCATGGCGCTCGTCGCCTGGCTCTGCCGGTGCGCCGCGTGTAATGGCCTCGACACGGCCGTCGGCCAGGGTGAGCCGCACATTGTCGGCCCAGCCCTCGGGCAGCAGCAGCGAATGGAACCACAGGCCGGTTCTGGACATGTGATTATGTATAGTCATAATAATGGCACCATGCAATGTGACCGGCTCTGGAAGAATGCCCGACTTGCCACCCTGGAAGGGGAGGGGCTCGGACTCGTCGAGGGCGGGCTGATCGCCGCGCGCGAGGGCCGCATCGTCTATGCCGGGCCCGCCGCAGGGGCGCCGACGTTCGAGGCTGCGGAGACCGTCGATTGCGAAGGCCGCTGGACTACGCCGGGCCTGGTCGATTGCCACACCCACATCGTCTATGGCGGCAACCGCGCGCATGAATTCGAGTTGCGGTTGGCCGGCGCAAGCTACGAGGAGATCGCGCGTGCCGGCGGCGGCATCGTGTCGACGATGCGCGCCACCCGTCAGGCCAGCGAAGACGATCTCGTTCAAAGCGCCCTGCCGCGGGTCGACGCTCTCCTGCGCGAGGGCGTGACCACTCTCGAAATCAAGTCGGGCTATGGGCTCGATCTCGCCGCCGAGGAAAAATCGCTGCGTGCCGCCCGCCGCATCGGCGAACTGCGGCCCGTGGCGGTGACGACGACCTTCCTCGGCGCGCATGCGCTGCCGCCGGAAGCGAACGGCGACAAGGACGCTTACATCGCCAAAGTCTGCGACGAGATGCTGCCGGCCGTCGCGCGGGCCGGTTTGGCCGATGCCGTCGACGGCTTCTGCGAAGGCATTGCTTTCACGCCGGAGCAGATCGGCCGCGTCTTCGAGGTGGCGAAGGCGCATGGGCTTCGGGTCAAACTGCACGCCGAGCAGCTTTCCAATCTCGGCGGCGCAAAGCTTGCGGCACGTTACAATGCTTTGTCGGCAGATCATCTGGAGCATGTCGACGAGGCGGGCGTCGCGGCTCTGGCCGCAGCCGGTACCGTCGCCGTGTTGCTGCCGGGCGCCTTCTACTTCGTGCGCGAAACCCACAAGCCGCCGGTCGAGCTGTTGCGCCGCCATGGCGTGAAGCTCGCCATCGCGTCGGACAGTAACCCCGGGACGTCGCCGCTCACCTCGTTGCTGCTGGCGACGAACATGGCGGCGACGCTTTTCCGTCTTACCGTCGATGAGTGCCTGGCCGGCGTGACGCGCGAAGCGGCGCGGGCCTTGGGCTGCCTCGATACGGTCGGCACCCTGGAGCCGGGCAAGTGGTGCGATCTTGCGATCTGGGACATCGAGCGTCCCGCCGAGCTGGTTTACCGCATGGGCTTCAACCCGTTGCACGCGCGAGTCTGGAGGGGTCGATGAAGCCAGTCGTTCTGTCGCCGGGCGAAGTTCCCCTCTCGGCGTGGCGAGACATCTATCGTGGCGCTGATGTCGCGCTCGATCCCGCCGCGATGCCGGCAGTTTCGAAGTCCGCGCAGGCGATCTCCGCCATCCTCGCCAAGGGCCAGCCGGTCTATGGCATCAATACCGGCTTCGGAAAGCTCGCCAGCGTGCGCATCGAGGCCGCCGATCTCGCGGCCCTGCAGCGCAACATCGTGCTGTCGCATGCCGCGGGTGTCGGTGCGCCGATGCCGGTTCCCGTGGCGCGACTGATGATGGCCCTGAAGCTCGCGAGCCTTGCCCAGGGCGCTTCGGGTGTGCGTGGCGCCACGATCCGCATGCTCGAAGGATTGCTCGCCAAGGGACTGACGCCGGTCGTGCCCCGCCAGGGGTCGGTCGGCGCCTCCGGCGATCTGGCGCCGCTCGCCCATATGAGCGCGGCCATGATCGGCGTCGGCTCCTTCTTCGTCGGCGACAAGATCGTGCCGGCTGCCGAAGCGCTTTCCGAAGCGGGCCTTGCCCCCTTGCAGCTCGGCCCGAAAGAGGGGCTGGCGCTACTGAACGGCACGCAGTTCTCGACCGCCTATGCGCTGGCCGGCCTCTTCGAGGCGGAGAATCTGTTTGCCGCGGCGCTGGTGACGGGGGCTCTGTCCACCGATGCCGCACGCGGCTCCGATGCGCCGTTCGATGCGCGCATCCATCGCCTGCGCCGTCACAGGGGCCAGATCGACGCCGCCGAGGCATTGCGCCGTCTCATGTCCGGTTCGGCCATTCGCGCCTCGCATCTCGTGGGCGACGAGCGCATCCAGGACCCGTACTGCCTGCGCTGCCAGCCGCAGGTCATGGGCGCCGTGCTCGATCTGCTCGGACAGGCTGCGGCGACGCTCGAAACCGAAGCCAACGGCGTCACCGACAATCCGCTGATTTTTGCCGACACGATGGAAGCGCTATCGGGCGGCAACTTCCACGCCGAACCCGTGGCGTTTGCCGCCGACATCATCGCCATGGCGATCTGCGAGATCGGCTCGCTCGCCGAACGCCGCATCGCCATGCTGGTCGATCCGGCGCTGTCGGGCCTGCCGGCGTTCCTGACGCCGCGGCCGGGCCTCAATTCCGGGTTCATGATCCCGCAGGTGACGGCGGCGGCTCTTACTTCGGAGAACAAGCAGCGCGCCTTTCCGGCCAGCGTCGATTCCATTCCCACCTCCGCCAACCAGGAAGACCATGTGTCGATGGCCGCGCACGGCGCGCGCCGCCTGCTCGACATGGCGGAGAATGGTTGCGCCATTGTCGGCATCGAGCTGCTGGCGGCCGCGCAGGGCTGCGACTTCCATCGTCCATTGGCGTCGAGCCCGCCACTCGAAGCAGTACGGACCCTGCTGCGTCGCGACGTGCCGCATCTCGAAGAGGACCGCCATTTCCATCCCGACCTGGAGAAAGCCAAGGCGCTGGTTGCCGGAGGCGCCGTGGTCAAGGCCGTCGGTGACGGCTTCCTGCCTGTGTTGGATCGCCCCGTATTGGATCAAAAGGGAACAGCATGACCCGCATCGATAATGCCCGCGTCGTCCGTGCGCCGCACGGCACCGAGATTTCGGCCAAGAGCTGGCTGACCGAAGCGCCGCTGCGCATGTTGATGAACAACCTCGATCCCGACGTGGCCGAGAAGCCCGGCGAACTGGTGGTCTATGGCGGCATCGGTCGTGCGGCGCGCGACTGGGGCAGCTTCGACCGCATCGTCGAGTCGCTGCGCAAGTTGAACGCCGACGAGACGCTGCTGGTGCAGTCCGGCAAGCCGGTCGGCGTGTTCCGCACGCACGCCGATGCGCCGCGCGTGCTGATCGCCAACTCCAATCTGGTGCCGCGTTGGGCAACCTGGGAGCATTTCGACGAGCTCGATCGCAAGGGGCTGATGATGTACGGCCAGATGACGGCCGGCTCCTGGATCTATATCGGCAGCCAGGGCATCGTTCAGGGCACCTACGAAACCTTCGTCGAGATGGCGCGCCAGCACTACAACGGCAGCCTTGCCGGCCGCTGGATCCTGACCGCGGGCCTGGGCGGCATGGGCGGCGCGCAGACGCTGGCGGCCACCATGGCCGGCGCTTCCTGCCTGGCTGTCGAATGCCGGCCGAGCAGCATCGAGTTCCGCCTGCGCACCGGCTATGTCGACGTGCAGGCCAAGGACCTCGACGACGCGCTGGCGATCATCGCGAAGGCGACGGCGGAGAAGAAGGCGGTTTCCGTGGCGCTGCTCGGCAATGCTGCCGATGTTCTGCCGGAGTTGCTGCGCCGCGGCGTGCGGCCGGACTGCGTGACCGATCAGACGTCCGCACACGACCCGGTCAACGGCTACCTGCCCAAGGGCTGGACCTTGGCCGAATGGGAGGCCAGGCGCGCCAGCGATCCCGCCGCCGTTACCAAGGCCGCCAAGCAGTCGATGGCGGGCCACGTGCGCGCCATGCTGGAGTTCCACAAGCTCGGCGTGCCGACGGTCGACTACGGCAACAACATCCGCCAGATGGCGCTGGAAGAGGGTGTGGCGGACGCCTTCGATTTTCCGGGCTTCGTGCCGGCCTATATCCGCCCGCTGTTCTGCCGCGGTGTTGGTCCGTTCCGCTGGGCCGCCTTGTCAGGCGATCCCGAGGACATCTTCAAGACCGACGCCAAGGTCAAGGAGCTGCTGCCCGACAACAAGCATCTCCACACCTGGCTCGACATGGCCAAGACGCGCATCAAGTTCCAGGGCCTGCCGGCGCGCATCTGTTGGGTGGGATTGGGCGATCGCCACCGGCTTGGTCTCGCCTTCAACGAGATGGTGGCCAAGGGCGAGCTTAAGGCGCCGATCGTGATCGGCCGCGATCATCTCGATTCAGGCTCGGTCGCCAGCCCCAATCGCGAGACCGAAAGCATGCGCGACGGCACCGATGCGGTGTCGGACTGGCCGCTGCTGAACGCGCTGCTCAACTGCGCCTCGGGCGCGACCTGGGTGTCGCTGCATCATGGTGGCGGCGTCGGCATGGGCTTCTCCCAGCATGCCGGCATGGTGATTGTGGCCGACGGCACACCGGAGGCCGCCAAGCGCCTGGAGCGCGTTCTGTGGAACGATCCGGCCACCGGCGTGATGCGCCACGCCGATGCCGGCTACGAGGACGCGATTGCCTGCGCCCGCGAGAAGGGACTCAACCTGCCGAGCCTCTAGCGCTCGGCAAAGGCCTTCTCGACGACGAAGTCGCCGGCCTCGCCGTGATTGCCCTCGACGAAGTGCTGGTCGAGGAGCAGTTGCTTGGTGTCGGCGAGCAGGGCCGGGCTGCCGCAGATCATGACTCGGTCGTGCGCCGGGTCCAGCGTCGGCAGCGCGATCTCGCTGAACAGGTTGCCCGAGGTGATCAGGTCGGTGATGCGGCCGCGGTTGCGGAACGGATCGCGCGTCACCGTCGGGAAATAGATGAGCTGGTTCCGCACCATCTCGCCGATCAGGTCGTCCTTGGGCAGGCGTTCGGTGATCAGCTCGCCGTAGGCGAGTTCGGCGACGCGGCGGCAGCCATGCAGCAGCACGACCTTTTCGAAGCGCTCGTAGGTCGCGGGATCCTTGATGACGCTCAGGAACGGTGCCAGGCCGGTGCCCGTGCCGATCAGGTAGAGATTGCGGCCGTCCTTCAGGTTGTCGATCACCAAGGTGCCGGTGGCCTTGCGGCCGACGATGACATTGTCGCCGGTCTTGAGGTGCTGCAGGCGCGAGGTGAGGGGGCCGTCCGCCACCTTGATCGAGAAGAATTCGAGATTCTCCTCGTAGTTGGCGCTGGCGACGCTGTAGGCACGCAGCAGCGGCTTCTCGCCGAGCGCGAGGCCCATCATGGTGAACTCGCCATTGCGGAACCTGAACGAAGGGTCACGCGTGGTCGTGAAGCTGAACAGCGTGTCGGTCCAGTGATGGACGTCGAGCACCCGTTCCTGGGTGAAGTTGGCCATAATCGTTCGTACACAAACGACGTGGCTGCATCAAGGCGGCTTATCTCAACTTGAAAAGTAGGGATTTCAGGGTTTCCCGCTCGGCCGGGGTGAGCGGCGCCAGCGTGTCCTCGGTGGCCTGGAAGGCGCCAGAAACCGCTTGGTCGACCTTGGCCTGTCCCGCCGGCGTCAGCGCGACCAGCAGCCGGCGGCCATCGTCCGGGTCGGCGCTGGTCTTGGTCAATCCGCGCGCGGAAAGCCGGTCGATCACGCCCTTGATCGTGGCCACGTCCATGGCCGTCAATCGGCCGAGCTGGTTCTGCGAGCAGGTGCCGACTTCGGCCAGCTTGGAGAGCGCCGCCCATTGCGTCGGCGTGAGATCGCCGCCCATCAGCCCGTCGAAGAGGGCGACATGGCGCTGCACGACCTGGCGCAGGATGAACCCGATCTGCTCGTCCAGAACGTAGGGGCGGCGCGACGCTCGGCGGCTCATGGAAATATTCTCCAATGCAGAGGCCCGTAGCAATATGACGGCCGAACCCGGCCGTGTGAAAGCAAGAACACATCGGCGTGCGGACCTGTATGATCGAGCCGGCGGTTGATGCGCGAGGTGGCCATGTCTCAGTCCATGTCCGAACCGGGGCCTTTGTCGTTCCATGTGCCCGCGCCGGCGGTGCGGCCGGGCGGCACGCCGGATTTTAGCGACGTGAAGATTTCGCGCGCCGGCGAGGTGCGACGGCCGGACGTCGACGTCGCGCCCGCAGACATCCGCGATCTCGCCTTCCAGATCATACGCGTGCTCGACCGCAACAGCGAAGCGGTCGGCCCCTGGGCGGGTCTGCTGAGCGACCAGGAACTGCTCGACGGCCTGCGCCACATGATGACCCTGCGCGCCTTCGACGCCCGCATGCAGATGGCGCAGCGCCAGGGCAAGACCTCGTTCTACATGCAGCATCTCGGCGAGGAGGCGGTGAGTTGCGCCTTCCGCAAGGCGCTCGAACCCGGCGACATGAACTTCCCGACCTATCGCCAGGCCGGGCTGCTGATCGCCGGCGGCTATCCCATGCTCGACATGATGAACCAGATCTACTCCAACGAACTCGACCCGATGAAGGGGCGGCAGTTGCCGGTGATGTATTCGTCGCGCGAGCACGGCTTCTTCTCGATCTCGGGCAACCTCGCGACCCAGTACATCCAGGCGGTCGGCTGGGCGATGGCCTCGGCGATGAAGCGCGACACGCGGATCGCCGCCGGCTGGATCGGCGACGGCTCGACCGC
>JAIUOY010000208.1:0-3852 GCA_020160995.1 Pseudomonadota bacterium
GTCGTGCAGGGCGCCGAGCCGCTGTTCTTCCTCGACTACTATGCGAGCGGCCGGCTCGACGTCGATGTCGGGCGTCGCCTCGTCGCCGGCATCGCCGAGGGTTGTCGTCGCGCGGGCTGCGCGCTGGTCGGCGGCGAGACGGCCGAGATGCCCGGCATGTATGCCGATGGCGACTACGATCTCGCGGGCTTTTCCGTCGGCGCCGCCGAGCGCGACGCGCTGCTGCCGCGCGCCGACATCGCGGTCGGCGACGTGGTGCTGGGTCTCGCGTCGAGCGGCCCGCACTCCAACGGCTATTCGCTGGTCCGTCGCGTCGTCGAGCGCAGCGGCCTCAAATATACCGACAAGGCACCCTTCGCCGGCACGTCGCTGGGCGAAGCGCTGCTGGAGCCGACGCGCATCTATGTGAAGCAGGTGCTGCAGGCGGTGCGTGCGACCGGCGCGATCAAGGGCCTGGCGCACATCACCGGCGGCGGCCTGCCCGGCAACGTGCCGCGCTGCCTGCCCGACGGTCTTCGTGCGCGCCTAGATGCCCGGCGCTGGACGGCGCCCGCGGTGTTCCGCTGGCTGCACCAGGTCGGCCAGGTGCCGACCGACGACATGCTGCGCACCTTCAATTGTGGGGTTGGCATGATCGTCGTGACCGCCGCGCCCGACGCCGCCCGCGTCGCCCAGGCGCTGACCGATGCCGGCGAGACCGTGCATGCCGTCGGCACCATCGAGCGCGCGCCGACCGACGAAGCCGACTGCGTCGTGGACCACGCCGACACTCTATGGCGAAGCTGAAGGTCGGCATTCTGATCTCGGGGCGCGGCAGCAACATGGCCGCGCTGATCCGCGCTGCCGAAGCCGCCGACTATCCCGCCGAGATCGCCTGCGTCGTGAGCAACAAGGCCGACGCGCCGGGCCTCGCCATCGCTGCCGCCGCAGGCGTGCCGACGGCGGTTGTCTCCCATCGCGACCATCCCGACCGCGAGGCGTTCGATCGTGCGGTCTCCGCGGAGCTGGAGCGCCATGGCGTGGGCTTCGTGGTGCTGGCGGGCTTCATGCGCATCTTCAGCCCCTGGTTCCCCACGCGCTGGGCCGGGCAGCTGATCAACATCCATCCGTCCCTGCTGCCGGCCTTCAAGGGCATGCACGTCCATCGCCAGGCGCTCGACGCCGGCGTGCGGCTGAGCGGCTGCACCGCGCATCTCGTGACGCCCGATCTCGATTCCGGGCCGATCATCGCGCAGGCGGCCGTGCCGGTGCTGGCGGACGACACCGAGGAGACACTTTCAGCACGCATCCTGCGGCAGGAGCATCGGCTCTATCCGCTGGTGGTGCGCTGGTTTGCCGAGGGCCGGATCGTGGTCGAGGGCGAAAAGGTCGCGGTGAACGGCGTTCCGCCCGCGGCGACGCTCCTCTTCTCCCCTGAACCCTAGTTCTGTATATAGTGGCCAACGTTTTTCATCGGGGACGAGATATGGCTGAGGCGCCGGACGACTATCGGGCACATCTGGAGACCTACGAGGGTTTCAGCAAGCTGGTCACTTTCTCGCTGCTGTGGATCGTGGTGATCCTGGCCTCCATGGCGCTGGGCATCGTGGGCGGCCTGTCGATCCTTGGCCTGCTCCTGGGCGTCGGCGGCTCGATCGCCCTGCTGATCGGTTTTGCGGTCTTGAGCTGACGCTCCGCTCCGGCAGAACGCAGACAAAAGAAAAGCGGCCCTCTCGGGCCGCTTTTTTCGTTTCGAGAGGCCGGCTTCAGCCGACGATCTCGGAGCCTGCAAAGAAATAAGCGATCTCGATCGCGGCATTTTCCGGCGAATCCGAACCGTGCACCGAGTTGGCTTCGATCGATTCGGCAAAATCCTTGCGGATGGTGCCGGCGTCGGCGTTGGCCGGGTTGGTCGCGCCCATGATCTCGCGGTTCTTGGCGACGGCGTTCTCGCCTTCCAGAACCTGCACGACGACGGGGCCCGACGTCATGAAGGTGCACAGGTCGTTGAAGAACGGACGCGCCTTGTGCACGCCGTAGAACTGCTCGGCCTGCTGGCGGCTCATCCAGATGCGCCGCTGGGCGACGATGCGCAGACCCTTTTCCTCGAACCGGGCGTTGATCTTGCCGGTCAGGTTCCGGCGGGTCGCGTCCGGCTTGATGATCGAGAAAGTGCGTTCGACGGCCATGTTTTCCTCTTGCCCGTATGCATTTGGCATGTGGGCGCGCCTTATAAACGCGGGGTCCCGGTGCGGCAAGCCGGTTGGACCGGCCTCCCCCGCATGCTAAACGCCGCCACCCCATGCTTCATGTCAGCGACCTGTCCTTTCGTCACGGCGAACGCGTTCTCTTCGACCGCGCATCGGTGGCTTTCTCCGATGGCTGGAAGGTCGGCCTGGTCGGCCGCAACGGCGCGGGCAAATCGACCCTGCTGCGCATCATCCAGGGCCAGATCGAGGCGGATGCCGGCGAAATCAACCTGATGGGCCGCACCCGCATCGGCTCGGTGCCGCAGGATCCGCCGGGCGGCGACATTTCCGTGCTCGATGCCGTGCTGGCGGCCGACGTGGAACGCACCGCGCTGCTGGCGGAGTCCGAAACCTGCGAGGACGGCGTGCGCCTGGGCGAAGTCCACATGCGTCTCGACGAGATCGGCGCCGCCTCGGCGCCCTCGCGCGCCGCGTCGATCCTGAACGGCCTCGGTTTCGACAACGAGGCCCAGTCGCGGCCGTGCGGCGAGTTCTCGGGCGGCTGGCGCATGCGCGTGGCGCTGGCCGGCACGCTGTTCAGCGATCCCGACCTCTTGATCCTCGACGAGCCGTCGAACCATCTCGATATCGAAGCCATGATGTGGCTGACCGAGCATCTGCGGAAGTTCCGCAACACGCTCCTGATGGTCAGCCACGACCGCGACCTGCTGAACGACGTGTGCGACCACATCGTGCACATCGACCAGCAGAAGCTCGTGGCCTACACCGGCAACTACGACTTCTTCGAGCGCACGCGCGCCGAGCGTCTGGCCAACGATGCCGCGCAGCAGGCCAAGATCGCCGCGCAGCGCAAGCACATGCAGGCCTTCGTCGACCGCTTCAGGGCCAAGGCCACCAAGGCCCGCCAGGCGCAGTCGCGCATGAAGATGATCGAGAAGCTGGGCCCCGTCGCCTCGGTGCCCATCGAGGAGCGGATCGCCTTCAACTTCCCCTCGCCCGACATCCTGGCCTCGCCGATCGAGACCCTGGACGGCGTGACGGTAGGCTATCCCGACGGGCCGCCGATCCTGCGCAACCTCGACCTGCGCATCGACATGGACGACCGCATCGCGCTGCTCGGCCAGAACGGCAACGGCAAGTCGACCTTCATCCGCGTCCTGTCCGACCGGCTGCAGCCGCGCGAGGGCCGCATCAAGCGTACGCCGAAGCTGCGCGTCGGCTACTTCTCGCAGGACCAGGAAGAGAGCCTCGACTACGAGGCGACGCCGTTCGACCACATGAACCGCGCGCTGGGTCCGGGCAGCGGCGAGGCCAAGGTGCGCGCCCAGCTCGGCCGCTTCGGCTTCTCGCGCGACCGCGCCAACCTCAAGGTCGGCGTGCTCTCGGGCGGCGAGAAGACCCGCCTGCTGCTGGCGCTGGCCACCCGCACCGCGCCGCACATGCTGCTGCTCGACGAGCCGACCAACCATCTCGACATGGATGCGCGTGCCTCGCTGGTCGATGCCATCAACGACTTCGAAGGCGCCGTCGTGCTGGTGAGCCACGACACGCATCTGGTGAAGATGGTCGCCGACCAGCTCTGGGTCGTGGCCAACGGCGGTGTCGTGCCCTTCGATGGCGATATCGACGACTACCAGTCGCGGCTGCTGCGCGAGCGCAGCGA
>JAIUOY010000209.1:0-5487 GCA_020160995.1 Pseudomonadota bacterium
AGGCCTTCATCTCTTCGCGGCTGGCATTGCGGCAGGCGAGCGGCTTGCCCTCGAAGCCCATGTGCTGGTTGAGCGTGGTCGAGGAGAAACCCAGGGCGCCCGCATCAACGGCTTCACCGATAAGGGCGGCAATCTTCGCGGTTTCTTCCGCGGTGGCGGCGCGTTCCATCGAGGCTTCGCCCATCACGTAATGGCGGAACGGCGTCAGCGGCGCGATGAAGGCGAGATTGAGCGACGGCTTTCTCCGCGCCGCGGCGTCCATGAACTCGGGAAAAGTTTCCCAGTCCCAGGTGATGCCCTTGTTCAGCACGTCGAACGGAATGCCCTCGACGTTCACGAGGTCCTTCATCGCGATCTCGCGCGTGGCGGGCTTGCAGGGCGCGATGCCGACGCCGCAATTGCCCATCACGACGGACGTCACGCCATGCCAGGAGGAGGGTGTGACGGCGCCGTCCCAGCAGATCTGCGCATCGTAGTGCGTGTGGGGATCGACGAAGCCCGGCGCGACCACCAGCCCGTGAGCGTCGATGGTGCGCGTCGCGCCTTCGGTCACTTTGCCGATCTCGGCCACTTTGCCGTCGGCGATCGCGACGTCGGCCTGGTAGCGCGCCGCGCCTGTGCCGTCGACCACGATGCCGTTCTTGATGACGAGGTCGTAGCCCATCGTTTCCTCCCGGGAAGCGTGGACACGACGCTACACCGCGCCGTCCCGCCCGGCGCATGCAAAATGTGCAGAGGGCTTTGACGTCAGGCCGCGGCGGGCAGTGCCTGCAAGGCGTTCCGCACGTCGGAGCCCGAGGCCGGCTCGGCGCCGCTGTCGCGCACCTGTTTTGCCGCCGCCTCGACCCAGGCGACGTTGCTCATCGGCGAACCCAAAGGTGCATCTTCCAGGCCGACGCGCACATGGCCACCGCGCGCGACGGTCTCGCCAATCAGGGGCCGGATGTCGACGGCGAGGCCCGCAATCATCCAGGGGGCGCCGGGTGCCGCTTCTTCGAGAAGCGCGACATGGGCCGCGAGCGCGTAGGGCTTCGCCGGAAAGCCGAAGGCGAACTTGTCGGAGAACATGAAGCGATAGACCGGCGTCTTGACGCCGGCAGCGCGGGCAAGTGCGGCGCCGGCGCGCGTGAAACCGGGCTCGTAGATTGCGAAGGCCGGATGCAACCCCTGACGCGCCGCAAAGGCAAGCGCGTGCCGGACGTGATCCTCGGGATTGAGGTAGGTGCCGGCCGGCTTGGCCGTCGCCGTCGTGTGGGTCGTCGTGAAGTTGACGCTTCCGGGATCGACTACGGCGAAGTCGAGCAGGCCGCGCGCTGCCAGGGCCTCGACATGCGCGAAGCGCGCCGCGGCCTCCATGCCGACGCGCGGGATCGGCGGATAGGAGGGATAGACCGGAACGTCGATCTCGGCACGGATGCCTTCGATGATCCGGGCATAGACCTGCCAGTCGGAGGTGGGCTTCCCGCCGTCGGTATAGGCGTGTGTATGGACGATGGCCGCGCCGGCACGGGCGCAGGCAATTCCTTCCGCGACGATCTCGTCGACCGTTTCAGGGATGCCCGGCTGGAGCGCGCGGCCCCAGGCACCGTTCAGCGCGACCTCGATCCAGACTTTCCGCATTTACATGCGGATCCGTCTTACGCCCGCTGCTTCAGTGCGAGGCCCATCGAGATCCAGGCCGAGCCGATGAAGATCAGGTCGATGCCGAGGAAGACGCCCAGTACGAAGAAGCTGGAAGCCGGCCACTTCGCGATGATCATGATGCCGAGCAGTAGAGTGATCAGGCCGGACAAGACGACCCAGCCCCAGGGCTTGCCGGCGCTCCGCATCTCGAAGGCGAGGAAGATACGAAGTACGCCACCGACGACCAGGGCCGCACCCAGCATCAGCGTGAGGATGGTGGCGGCGGCGAAGGGGTTGAGGATCGCGATGATGCCGGCCGCGACATAGAGAACGCCCAGCAGGCCCCAGAAGAGCGACCGCTTCCAGTCCTTCACACCGAAGGCGGCGATCAGTTCGGCGGCACCGCCCATGATCATCATGATGCCGACGATCATCACGGCCGATGCCGTACCGACCACCACGTTGCCCAGGGCGACGACGCCGGCGATCAGGAAGACGACGCCGAGAGCGACGATCCATCCCCACTTGGCACGCAAGACCTTGAGGCCATCGGCAAGCGAAGTGGGGCCAGGCGTGGAAGAGGGGCTGGGAGTGTGGGCCGTGTCGGACATGGCGTTCTCCTTCAGAGCGGAATGGACAGTGTCAGGATACACCGTGCCGTTGGCGCTGTCGCGGCTAGTATGGGACAGTCTCGTGTCACGAGAATGCAGGCCAAGAAAGAATCAAGGATGAACGACGCGAAAAAAGAAGCGGCTCCGCCGCGTCCCGCCACCACAGTGTTGTTGCTGCGCCCGTCGAAGACCGGCGATGCCGCTTCGCCGCTCGAAGTCTTCATGGTGGTGCGCCATCACCAGATCGATTCCTTTTCCGGCGCGCTCGTCTTCCCGGGCGGCAAGCTCGAAGACGCGGACGGTGCTGCCTCGTTGCGCAGCCGCTGCAGCGGCGCCGACAAGATCGACGATGCCGAGCTCAAGTTTCGCGTGGCCGGCGTGCGCGAGGCATTCGAGGAATGCGGCGTCTTGCTGGCGCGCAAGCGCGGCCAGAAGGCGCTGATCGTGGCCGCTGACCTCAAGGGCATCGAGGAGCGCTGGCGCACCAAGCTGGCCAAGGACGAGGCGAGCATCGTCGATCTCGTCGAGGCCGAGGATCTCGAGATCGCCACCGACCTGATGGTGCCTTACGCCCACTGGATCACGCCGACCTTCGTGCCCAAGCGCTTCGATACCTGGTTCTTCCTCGCCGAAGCGCCGCAGGACCAGGTGGCCCTGCACGACGGTTCGGAGTCGGTCGACTCGGTGTGGATCGGCGCGCAGGAAGCGATCGACGAAGCCACGGCCGGCAAGCGCACCCTCGTGCATGCGACGCAGAAGAACCTGGAGCTGCTGGCGGAAGGCGGCACCGTCGCCGGCGCCATCGCCCAGGCGGCCAAGCGCAAGATCGTCACCGTGCAGCCCTGGGTCGAGGCGCGCGAGGGCAAGCGCTTCCTGCACATCCCTGAAGGGGCGGGCTATCGCAACCTGGTGCGCGAGATGCCGGCCGCCGGTGTGGTTCCGCAGACCGGAAGGTAGTTTTGCGGGAGAAGCTGCCATGAGCAAATGCGGCTCGCTCCCCACAGGTGAGCGCGCTAAGAGCGAAGCATAAACGCTCATTCATGAAATGCCGCCGGCAGGAGCCGGCGGTCCGTCGGACCAGTTGGAGGAAAGAAACGATGGTCGGAATCGTGGCCTACGGGGCCTATGTGCCGCGCCTGCGCCTCAACCGTCAGGCAGTGTACGACGCCAACAAGTGGTTCGCCGCAGGCCTGCGTGGCCTCGCCAAGGGCGAGCGCTCGATGGCCAACTGGGACGAGGATTCGATCACGATGGCCGTCGAGGCCTCGCGCGACTGCCTCACCAGCCACAAGGCCGAGGACGTCCGTAACATCTACTTCGCTTCGACGACGCATCCCTTCAAGGATCGCCAGAACGCCGGCGTGATCGGCACGGCGCTCAACATCGAGCAGAACCTGCTGGCGTCCGATGTTGCCGGCTCGCTGAAGGCAGGCACCTCGGCGCTGATCGCCGGCCTCAATGCCTCCAAGAGTGGCGACGCCACCCTGGTCGCCGCGGCCGACAAGCGCATGGCCCGCGTCGCCTCTGCGCACGAGCTGAACTACGGCGACGGCGCCGCGGCGCTGCTCTGCGGTACCGAGAACGTGATCGCCAAGCTCGTTGGCCATCACTCGGTGTCGATGGATTTCGTCGACCACTTCCGGGGCGAGGACGCCGAGTTCGACTACGGCTGGGAAGAGCGCTGGATCCGCGACGAGGGCTACTCGAAGATCGTCCCGCCGGCGATCAAGGCCGCTCTCACGGCCTGCAAGCTGAAGGGCAGCGACGTCACCCACTTCATCATGCCGAGCCCGATGCCGGCCGTGCCGAAGCAGATGGCCAAGGCCTGCGGCGTCGCCGAAGGCGCGGTGCGCGATCTCCTCGGCGCCAACCTCGGCGACACCGGCTCGGCGCATGCGCTGGTCATGCTGGTCGATGCGCTCGAGACCGCCAAGGAAGGCGACAAGATCATGGTCGTGGCCTTCGGCCAGGGCGTCGACGTGCTGGTGTTCGAGGTCACGGCCGAGAACGCCAAGCTGCCGAAGCGCAAGGGCCTGTCGGGCTGGCTGGCGCGCCGCAAGGAAGAGAAGAACTACATGAAGTTCCTCGCTTTCAACGAGATGCTGCCGATCGACAAGGGCATGCGCGCGGAGTTCGACAAGAAGACCGCGCTCTCGGTGCTGTGGCGCAAGCGCGACATGATCTACGGACTGGTCGGCGGCAAGTGCAAGGTCTGCGGCACGGTGCAGTTCCCGCGCAGCCAGGTCTGCGTCAATCCCAACTGCCATGCCATCGACAGCCAGGATCCCTACGCCATGGCCGGGCTGGAGGCGAACGTGATGTCGTTCACCGCCGACTCGCTGACCTACTCCCCGGATCCGCCCGCCTACTACGGCATGATCACCTTTCCGGAAGGCGGCCGCTTCATGGCCGACTTCACCGACAGCGACAAGGAACAGGTGAAGGTCGGCGCCAAGATGCGCATGACCTTCCGCATCCGCGACAACGACACGATGCGCGGCGGCTTCAAGCGCTACTTCTGGAAGGCGGCTCCGGTCTGATCGCCTTCCTCCGGTCAAGGGTCTAGAGTTCAACCGTCAACACCAAGGAGACCTGCAATGGCTCGTGGTATCAAGGACAAGGTCGCCATTCTCGGCATGGGTTGCTCCAAGTTCGGCGAACGCTGGGACAGCGGCGCCGAGGAGCTGATGCTCGAGGCGTACAAGGAAGCCATCGCCGACGCCGGCATCGACGCCAAGCAGCTCAACGCTGCCTGGTTCTCGACCGCCATCGACGAAGTGCATGTCGGCAAGTCCGGCATTCCGCTCTCGACGACGCTGCGTCTGCCCAACATCCCGGTGACGCATGTCGAGAACATGTGCGCTTCGGGCACCGAGGCCTTCCGCGGCGCGTGCTACGCCGTTGCTTCCGGTGCGGCCGACTTCGCGCTGGCGCTCGGCGTCGAGAAGCTCAAGGACACCGGCTACGGCGGTCTGCCGGGCGGCCGTGGCGGCCCGCTGCAGGCGCTGTGGAGCGCCAACGGCACGGCGCCGGGCAACTTCGCCCAGCTCGCCACCGCCTACATGACGGCCCATGGCGTCAGCGCCGAGGACCTCAAGAAGGCGATCGGCCATGTTTCGTGGAAGAGCCATCAGAACGGCGCCAAGAACCCGAAGGCCCATCTCCAGAAGGCCGTCGAGATGGACACCATCCTCAACGCGCCGATGATCGCCTCGCCGCTCGGCCTGTTCGACTGCTGCGGCGTGTCGGACGG
>JAIUOY010000210.1:0-45718 GCA_020160995.1 Pseudomonadota bacterium
GCTGGTTGATGTAGCCCTTGTCGGTGATCTCGTGGCCGTCGACCGACGGCGGCTCGGCCATCAGCAGCGCCCGCTGGACCCGCATCGACGAGCCCTTGCCCTCGGCGTTCATGCGGGCGAGCCCGTCGCGCAGCGTCGAGACCACCGCCGGGTGGACCAGCAGCGCCTCGACGGAGAGCCTGGCGCCCTCGTCGCCGGCCAGGCGGCGACAGGCGGCGATGTTGGGGAAGCCCAGCAGGCCGGCGTAAGGCCGGTCCTGGCCGCAGATCACGGCGTCCTGCAGCACCGGCGAGGCGGCGGCGATCGCCGTGGTGCGCAGCGTGCCGACCAGCACGAAGGTGCCGCTCATCAGCTTGAAGTCCTCGACCACGCGGCCGTCGAACACCAGGCCGAGGCTGGGATCGGCCGGATCGACGAAGCGGCCGGCGTCGCCGATCTTGTAGAAGCCGTCCTCGTCGAACATCTGCGCCGTGAGGTCGGGACGGCGGTAGTAGCCCGGCGTCACGATCACGCTCTTGATGCGCAGCTCGTAGCGCCCCTCCTCGCCGGTCGGCACCATTTTCAGCTGCACGCCGGGAAACGGCAGGCCGATCAGGCCGACCCGCTCCGACGCCCAGTGCACCGTGGTCGCGGTCGGCGCGGTCTCGGTCGAGCCCCAACCGGTGATGAACGGCAGGCGGTAGCCGGTGTACTTCACTGCCAGCGCCTCGATGCGCTCATAGAGGTCGTCGGGCAGCGTGGCGCCGCCGTAGGCCAGGGAGTTGAGGTTCGCGAAGAACTTCCGCGCCAGCCCCTCGTCCTTCTCCAGCGCGGTGGCCAGCATGGCGTAGCCCGCCGGCACGTTGGCGAAGTAGGTCGGCGAGATCTCGGCGAGGTTGCGCAGCGTCTCGTCGAACAGGCCGGGCAGCGGCTTGCCGTCGTCGATGTAGGTCGTGCCGCCGTCGGCGAGGTTGCCCTGGAAGGTCGCGTTGCCGCCCATCGTGTGGTTCCACGGCAGCCAGTCGAGCATCACCGCCGGCGGGTCGTCCGGCTTGCGCACGCGTGCCATCTGGCCCATCGCCAGGTTGGCGCACATCATTTCCTGGGTGTTGATCACCGCCTTGGGCATGCCGGTGCTGCCCGAGGTGAACAGGAACTTGGCGACGGTCTTCGGCTCGATGCGCGCCACCGAATCGGCCACGGCCGAGGTCGGCTTCGTCGCGACCAGTTCGCTCCACGGCAGGGACTGGCGCGCGGTCGGCGGCTTGTCGACGTGGACCAGGGTCACGCCGTCGAGGTCGAGCGCGGCCAGGGCGCGGTCGTAGATCTCGCCGTTCTGCACGAACACCAGGCCCGGCTTGATGAGGTCGAAGACGTAGCGCAGCTTGGCGTGGTCCTGGCTCATCACCGAGTAGGCCGGCGACGCCGGCGCCACGGGGGCGCGCGCCTGCATCGCCGCCATGGTCAGCAGGGCGAACTCGATCGAGTTCGACGACAGGATCATCACCGCCTTGTCCGGGCCGAAGCCGCGGTCGAGCAGCGCCTGGGTCACGGCGTCGACCTGCCGCCTGGCCTCGGCATAGGTCACCTTGTGCCACTGCCGGTCGGGTCCCCGGCGCTGGGCCAGCCAGACCCGGTCGGGCGCCTCGGCGGCCCAACGGGTCAGGAACGCCGGGACGTGCCGCTCGAAGGGCTTCAGCGGGTGGTTGGACTGGAGCACGATCGTGCCGTCCGGCCGGCGGTCGGCGCGGATGTCGCGGCTGAGGAACTCGATCGGCTTGAAAGGCGCCTGCATCACGCTGTCCAACGGCGTCACTCCCGGTTGATTGTTGTTGGGGCGATTTAGAAGGGCGGCCGGCGGCTCGGCAAGCGAGGCCCAAGGTTCGCCCAGCGAACCGGCGGCCGGCCGGGTGCGCCTGAATGGCCGTTCACATCGGCGATGAATTCGGCCAGAGTCCGCCGCAGCACAAACGGAGAAGAAGATGGATTTCGAATACTCGGACAAGACCAAGGCGCTTCTGGAGAAGCTCCACAAGTTCATGGACGAGGTCATCTACCCGGCCGAGTCGGTCTACGAGGACCAGCTGAACAGCGCCAAGACCCGCTGGTCGCTGCCGCCGGTGATGGAAGAGTGCAAGGCCGAGGCGAAGAAGCGCGGCCTGTGGAACATGTTCCTGCCGGCCGACCGCGAGACCGGCGACACCCACGGCACGATGGGCCTGACCAACCTCGAGTACGCGCCGATCTGCGAAGTGCTCGGCCGCTCGTCGATCGCCTCCGAGGCGACCAACTGCTCGGCGCCCGACACCGGCAACATGGAAGTGTTCGCCCGCTACGGCACCAAGGAGCTGAAGGACAAGTGGCTGAAGCCGCTGCTCAATGGCGAGATCCGCTCGTGCTTCGCCATGACCGAGCCGGCGGTCGCCTCGTCCGACGCGCGCAACGTCGAGTGCCGCATCGAGAGCGACGGCGACGAGTACGTGATCAACGGCCGCAAGTGGTGGTCGTCGGGCATGGGCGATCCGCGCTGCAAGGTCATCATCCTGATGGGCAAGAGCGATCCCAACGCGCCGGCCTACCGCCAGCAGTCGATGATCGTCGTGCCGCGCGACGCCAAGGGCATCAAGATCGTCAAGATGCTGCACGTGTTCGGCTACGACGACGCCCCGCACGGCCACGCCGAAGTGATCTACGACAACGTGCGCGTGCCGAAGTCGGCCATCCTGCTGGGTGAAGGCCGCGGCTTCGAGATCGCCCAGGGCCGCCTCGGTCCGGGCCGTATCCATCACTGCATGCGCGCCATCGGCGTCGCCGAGCGGGCGCTCGAAATGGCGATCAAGCGCGCCAAGAGCCGCGTCGCCTTCGGTCAGCGCATCTCGGAGATGGGCGTCACCAAGGCCCATGTCGCCGACATGCGCATGGAGATCGACATGGCCCGCCTGCTGGTCCTCAAGGCCGCCTGGGCAATGGACAAGTACGGCAACAAGGAAGCCCGCCAGCAGATCGCGATGATCAAGGTGGCGGTGCCGAACATCACCTCGAAGGTGGTGGATCGCTGCCTGCAGCTCCATGGCGCCGGCGGCGTCAGCCAGGTCTTCAAGCTGGCCAGCATGTACGCCCACCAGCGTACGCTGCGCCTGGCCGACGGCCCGGACGAGGTTCATCGCGACCAGGTCGGCCGCCTCGAGATCTCGAAGTACAACTAAGCCGTCGCTTGACGGAGAAGAGCGGGGCGCGATCCTTCGGGGTCGCGCCCTTTTTCTTGCCCGGAGGGAATGCCGTGGAGAACGCGCCCATCAACCGACACGTCAGCGATCATCTCGCCAACGAACGGACCTTCCTCGCCTGGATCCGGACATCGATCGCCGTGATGACGCTCGGCGTCGCCATCAACCGCTTCAGCCTCTTCCTCGTGGAAATCCATCAGGTCGTGCCGGAAGTGCGCCAGATCACCAACCGCCATGTCGAGAAGCTGGGCATCGGCCTCGTCGTCCTCGGCATCGCGATGCTTTGCGGCGCGATCGGGCACTATCTGCATGTCGGCCGGATGATCGAAAGCGGCAGCTATCGCCCGGCCAACCGCCTCGTCGTCGGCACGGCGATCCTCTTCATCCTCATGGGCGGAACCGCCCTGGCCTGGCTGTTCTAGACCGGGCTCAATTCGGCGTGGGCGGCGATTGCGGTGCCGCCGGCGGCCCCTCGGGCATGGTGAGCAGCTCGCTTTCGGGGGCGCCGGCTTCGTAGGCCTGAACCAGCGCCTCCGGATCGAAAGCGACGCCGATCGGATTCTTCTTGAACTCGGCCGTCTGGAAATAGGCCGCCGTCGCTTCCTTCGTCGCATAACGGTCGACCTGCAGTTCGACGCCATTGCCGTCGGGATCGCGATAGTAGATCGACACGGTCGGGCCGTGATGAATGCAGCGCGATGGTTCGATGCCGAGCCCCTTCACACGACGATAGGTCGAAAGCAGCGCCCCGATATCGGCCATGGTGTAGGCGACATGGGCGAGGCCGGCCGTCTTCGCATCGGGCGCCACGAGGCCCGCGAGGTTCACGATGCCGAGCCGGTGATGCTCGTCGTCGTAGGTCAGGAAGCAGATGTAGTCGGTGCGCTGGACCACGTGCATGTTCAGCACCGTCGAATACCAGTCGATCATCGGCTGTATGTTCGAGGAGCGCAGCACGAAGTGGGCGAACAGGATGGGAGTCGCCGGCTTCGGATCGAGCGTGCGGCGCGCGCGCGACGACGTTTCGAGCATTGTGTCCATGGGAGGTCCCTCCAGACAGTCAGTCTAGGCCGCCGTCCGCCGGAGTGGCACCTATTGCATTTCAACTAACTGACTGGTAAGTTAGTTAAATGAAGCCGGTCAAGCAGCGTCGCGCCCCGGCCGAACGGCCGCAGGAAATATTGAATGCCGCCCTCGCCCAGTTCGTCGAAACGGGTTTCGCGGGAACGCGGCTGGACGACGTCGCCCGGCGGGCCGGCCTCAGCAAGGCGGCGATCTATCTCTACTTCGACGACAAGCTCTCCCTCTTCCAGGGCGTCATCCGGCAAGCCATCACAGCCAACCTCATGACGGTGGAAACAATGCTGGCCGCCCATCGCGGCCCCGTGGCCGAGCTGCTGCCCCGCATCCTGGAGTTCATGGCCGGACGCATCGAGGACACGCCGGCGGCCTCGATCGCCAAGCTGGTGATCGCCGAATCCCGCGCCTTCCCCGAGATCGGCCATTTCTACCTGAAGGAAGTAATCGGCCGCGGCCTGCCCCTTCTCGAAGGGCTGATCAGGCGCGGCATCGCACAAGGCGAGTTCCGCAAGGTCGACCCGGCGATGACGGTGCGTTCTCTGATGGGAGCCCTGTTGCTCGCCGGCCTGTGGCGCACGGTGTTCGAGCCGATCGGCGCGGAGAAACTCGATGTGCGGGCGATGGCCCGCCATCATGCCGACCTGATGTTGCACGCGTTGCGCCCCGCCCCGGAGGCCCGATCATGAAACGCGCGCCCTTCGTCGTGATCGCCGCACTGCTCGCCGCCGTGCTCGTCTCCTATGTCGTCTGGGGCGAGCGCATGCTTTCCTTCCTTGGCATCGGCTCCGACACATCGACCTATCTCGGCTATGTCGAAGGCGAGACCAGCCTGATCGCGCCGCCCATCGCCGGGCGGCTGCTCGAACGGCCGGTCGACCGCGGCGGCAGCGTGAAGAAAGGCGACCGGCTGTTCGTGATCGACCCCGTGGTCGCCAAGGCCGAGGTCGCACGTGCCGAAGCAGCACTCGCCGAAGCCACGGCGCGCTACGAGAACATGCTGACCGGCAAGCGGCAGGAAGAACAGGACGTCATCCGCGGCCAACGCCGAGAGGTCGAAGCGTCGCTGGCGCTGGCCGAGACCGAACTCAAGCGCCAGGCACAACTTCTCGAACGCGCCTACACGACGCGCCAGGCCTACGACCAGGCCGACGCCCAGGTGCGCCAACTCCGTTCGCGCGCCGCCTCGCTCGCCGCACAGGAGAAGGTCGGCGACCTCGCAGCGCGCCCCGACGAGATCGATGCTGCCAAGGCGCTGGTTGTCCAGAACCAGGCCAACGTCGACCAGGCGAAGAAGAAGCTCGACGATCTGATGCCCGTCGCGCCCGAGGATGCGCTGGTCGAGAACACCTTCTTCAACGTCGGCGAATGGGTTCCGGCCGGATCGCCTGTCGTCTCCCTGCTGCCGGACTTCCGGGTAAAGCTGCGTTTCTTTGTACCCGAAGAGGATGTGGCCCGGGCCCGTCCCGGCAACGAAGTGTCCTTTACCTGCGACTCCTGCCCATCCGGCCTCAAGGCCACGATCACCTACGTTTCGCCGCGCGCCGAGTACACGCCACCCGTCATCTATTCCCAAAGCGCGCGGACCAAGCTCGTATTCCTGGTCGAAGCGCGCCCCACGAAGC
Source organism: Pseudomonadota bacterium (assembly GCA_020160995.1). Lineage (GTDB taxonomy): Bacteria > Pseudomonadota > Alphaproteobacteria > Reyranellales > Reyranellaceae > Reyranella. Next base: position 5,909 of record JAIUOY010000210.1, read on the forward strand.
TTAGGGTGCCCCTACAGCCCGGCCTTCCCGTCGCCGTCCAGTCATTCGGAACGGCGCCATGACGCTGGCGATCGACGTCCACGACCTGGTGAAGCGCTACGGCAAGCGCACCGTCGTCGATCGCTTCAGTCTCGCCGTCGAACGGGGCCGCATCTGCGGCTTCCTCGGACCGAACGGTTCGGGCAAGACCACGACTCTGCGCATGATCTGCGGTCTGCTGACCCCCGACGCCGGAGGCGGCACGTGTCTGGGTCACGACCTCGTTCACGACCGCGAGGCGATCAAGCGCCTGACCGGCTACATGACCCAGCGATTCGGCCTCTACGAGGATCTCACCATTCGCGAGAACCTCGAATTCGTCGGTCGCGTCTATGGGCTCGACCGGCTGAAAGCCCGCGTCGACCAATCGCTGGAACAGTTGGGGCTGACGACACGCCAGAGCCAACTGGCCGGATCGCTGTCCGGCGGCTGGAAGCAACGCCTGGCCCTCGCGGCCTGCGTCCTGCACGAGCCCAAACTGCTGCTGCTCGACGAACCAACCGCCGGGGTCGATCCCAAGGCGCGCCGCGCCTTCTGGGACGAAATTCACACCTATGCCGCCGAAGGCATGACGGTGCTGGTGTCGACGCATTACATGGACGAAGCCGAGCGCTGTCACGAGATCGCCTACATCGCCTATGGCGAACTGATGGCGCGCGGCACGGCCGAGGACATTATCCGGCAATCCGGGCTGTTCGCGTTCATAGCGACCGGGACGGGCGCGGATCGGCTTGCCCTCAAGTTGCGCGACGAGCCGGGCGTGACCGCCGCGGCCGCGTTCGGCACGACGCTCCATGTCTGCGGCCCCGATCGCGCCGAGCTCGAACACGCCATAGAACCCTTCCGTGGCGATCCCAACCTCGTCTGGCAGGAGGCCGAACCGACACTGGAGGACATCTTCATCCACCTCATGGGACAGGCACGCGACAACGCACCTGGTGCGAAAGCCTGATCATGTGGCGCGGTGCCTGGAAGCGGCTTGCGGCCATCATCGTGAAGGAGGTGCTCCAGCTCCGCCGCGACCGCCTCACCTTCGCGATGATGTTCGGCATGCCGATCATGCAGCTCCTGTTGTTCGGCTACGCAATCGACACCGACCCGCACCGCCTGCCGACCGCCGTCGTCGTCGCCGACCAGAGCCAGATCACCCGCACCGTTCTGTCGGCACTCACCAACACCGGCTACATGAAATTCACGCATCAGCCGAAGAGCGACGACGAGGCAAGCGCACTCCTGCAGCAGGGTGACGTGCAGTTCGTCGTAACCATCCCCTCGGATTTCACGCGCCGGCTGGTCCGCGGCGAGCGCGCGCAGGTCCTGATCGACGCCGACGCGACCGATCCCCTGGCCACGGCCAACCCGCTGGCCGCCGCCGGGCGTGCGATCAACCAGGCACTGTCCGCCCACGATTTCGTCGGTCCGCTGAGCAGCCTGCGCACCAAGCCCGACGCGGTCGAGCTGGTGGTGCAGCGCCGGTACAATCCGGAGGGCAAGTCGCGACTCAACGTCGTGCCCGGCCTGCTCGCCGTGATTCTCACGATGACCATGGTGATGATGACGGCGCTCGCCGTCACCCGCGAACGCGAGCGCGGCACCATGGAGAACCTGCTCGCCATGCCGGTGCGGCCGCTCGAGGTCATGGTCGGCAAGATCGTGCCCTACATCGTGATCGGCGCGGTGCAGGTTGCCGTCATCCTGATCGTTTCGCGCCTGCTCTTCGACGTGGCAATCGAGGGCAGCGTCGCCCTGCTCTCGATCGGAACGGCGCTGTTCATCACCGTGAACCTGGCCATCGGCTTCACCATCTCGACGCTGACGCAGAACCAGCTCCAGGCCATGCAGGCTTCGTTCTTCATGATGCTGCCGTCGATCCTACTGTCGGGCTTCGTGTTTCCCTTCCGCGGCATGCCGGTCTGGGCGCAATGGATCGGCGAGGCGCTGCCCGCCACCCATTTCATGCGGGTCGTTCGAGGAGTCATGTTGAAGGGCGCCGGCTTCGACGACATCGCGACCGAGCTCGCCGCCCTGCTGGCCATGCTGTTGCTGGTCTCGATCCTGGCGATCAGCCGCTACCGGGTAACGCTGGACTGACCTGCAAAACCTGCGGGTTGACCGGCGTTCGCGGCGCAGGCAAGCCGGTTGCCCGATGTCTGCTCCCGTCGTCGACGCTCCCGACTCGCTATCTCGCTTCATCCCGTCGCGCACGGTCCGCGGCTTCGTCGTGGCCGTGGTGTCCGGCATCTTCTTCACCCTGCTCAACACCTCGGTGAAGGAGCTGGCGACCGAACTGCCGCCGCTCCTCGTCTCGTGGGGACGCTGGCTGGCCGGTGTCGTCGTCATCGCGCCGGCGATGCTGTGGTACGGCGGTATTGCAGGTCTGGCGACGCGCGATTTCAAGCTGCACTGCTTTCGTGGCGTGTTCCATACCTCCGGCTACGCCCTGTGGTACGAGGCCGTCGTCTGGCTGCCGCTCGCCACCATGGCGGCGCTGGGCTTCACCGGCCCGATCTTCGTCACGCTGGGCGCCGTGCTCTTCCTCGGCGAGAAGGTCCATGCCCGCCGCTGGACAGCCGTCGCCATCGGCTTCCTCGGGATGCTCGTCATCGTCCGCCCCGGTCTGGCCGATGCCAACGCCGGCATATGGCTGATGCTTGGGGCGGTGCCGCTGATCGCCGGCTCGAACCTCGTCGCCAAGGCCGTGTCGGGCCGCGACAGTCCCGCCCTAGTCGTCTTTTGGCAGACGATGATCGCCACGATATGCTTTGCGCCCTTCGGGCTGTGGTTCTGGCAGACGCCGACCCTGACCCAGCTCCTGCTGTTCCTGGCCGCCGGCTTCTTCGGCACCATGGGCTACTTCTTCCTCACATGGGCCTACCGCCTCCTCGACATTTCCGCCCTGCAACCCATCACCTTCCTGGGCATCGTCTGGGCCGCCTTGATGGACGTGGCGGTCTGGGGCAAGACCTCCGACGTCTGGACCTTCGTCGGCGCCGCGATCATCGTGGCCGCCACGACCTACATCGCTCATCGGGAAGCTGTTTCGGGAGGAAAGAAGAAATGACGGATCGTTTGGCCGGCAAGGTGGCGTTGATCACGGGTGGCGCGTCGGGTCTCGGCGCCAATGCGGCTGCGCTGATGGTGCAGGAAGGCGCCAAGGTCGTCGTCGCCGACATCGCCCAGGATCGCGGCAAGGCCATGGCCGACAAGCTGGGTTCCTCGGGTCATTTCGTGAAGCTCGACGTCACGAGCGAAGACAACTGGAAGGCCGCTATCAAAGAAACCGTCGACAAGTTCGGCGCCCTGCATGTGCTGGTGAACTCCGCCGGCATCGGCCTCAGCAAGACCGTCGAAGAGATCGAACTCGCGGAATGGCGCAAGGTCCATGCCATCGACCTCGACGGTGTGTTCCTCGGCTGCAAACACGGTGTTTCCGAGATCAAGAAGCATACCGGCCGGCTCGGCGGCTCGATCATCAATATCTCGTCGATCTCCGGCATCATCGCCGGCGCCAACATGGCGGCCTACAACTCGGCCAAGGCCGGCGTGCGCCTCCTCAGCAAGTCGGTGGCGCTGCACTGCGCCAAGTCGGGCTACAACATCCGTTGCAACTCGGTGCACCCGACCTTCATCGACACGCCGATCCTCGACAAATATCGCGACCGCTTCGGCCAGGACCTGATGCAGCAGAAGCTCGGCAAGCAGGTCCCGATCGGCCGCCTCGGCCGGCCCGAGGAAGTGGGCTGGGCGCTCGTCTTCCTGGCCTCCGACGAATCGAGCTTCATGACCGGCTCGGAAGTCGTGATCGACGGCGGCATCTCGGCGATGTGAGGAAGGGCCATGCTCCTCTCCCATAACGACCACAAGATCTACTTCGACGTCGCCGGCCCGCAGAACGCGCCGGTGGTCTGTTTCACCCATTCGCTGGCGGCCGATGGCGGCATGTGGAACGAGCAGCTCGTGCCGCTGCTGGCCGCCGGCTATCGCGTCCTGCGACTGGACATGCGCGGCCATGGCGGCAGCCAGCCGGTCGACGGCGACTACACGATGGACGCGCTGGCGGCCGACGTGAAAGCCGCGCTCGACTTCCTGGGCATCGCCAAGGTGCACTACATCGGCCTGTCGATTGGCGGCATGATCGGCCAGGGCTTTGCGCTGGCCTATCCCGACCGGCTGAGGTCGTTGATGCTCTGCGACACGCATCCCTCCTCGCCAGACGATTCGGCCGGCCTGTGGGATCAACGCAAGGCAGCAGTTCGCAAGGGCGGCACGGCCCTGCTGGCCGATGGCAACATGGAGCGCTGGTTCACGGCGGAGTTCAAAGGCGCCAACCCGCAGCGCTGGAAAGAAATCCATTCGACGATCTGCGGTACATCGAGCGCAGGCTTCCTGGGCTGCGCGGCGGCCATCCAGAACTTCGACTATCTGGACCGGCTCCCCACCATCAAGGTGCCGACGCTTGTCGTCTGCGGCGACGACGATCAGGCGACGCCGCCGGACCGCAACAGGCTGATCGCGTCCAAGATTCCGGGCGCGCGCTACGAAGACATCGCCAAGGCGCGCCATCTGCCGAATGTCGAGCGGCCGGAACAGTTCAACCCGATCATGATGCAGTGGCTAGGACTTAACAGGTAACACCATGGAATTCGCCTTCTCCGAAGACCAGCTCGCCATCAAGGACAGCGTGGCCAAGCTCTGTGCCCAGTTCGACGACAAGTACTGGCTGAAGAAGGACAAGGAAGGCGGCTTCCCCAACGACTTCTACAAGGCGATGGCGGATGCCGGCTGGCTGGGCATTGCCATGCCGGAGGAATATGGCGGCTCGGGTCTCGGCATCACCGAGGCCGCGCTGGTCATGCAGACGGTGGCGGAATCCGGCGCGGCACTGCAAGGCGCATCGGCGATCCATCTCAACATCTTCGGGCCGAACCCGATCGTGGTGTTCGGCACGGAGGAGCAGAAGAAGCGCATCCTCCCGGACATCATCGCGGGCAAGGTCAAGGGCTGCTTCGCGGTCACCGAGCCCGACGCCGGGCTCAACACCACGGCGCTCGACACCAAGGCCGAGCGCGACGGCAACGGCTACATCGTGCACGGCAAGAAGACCTTCACGACGACCGCCTCGGTCGCCGACAAGATGCTGCTGATCGCGCGCACCACGCCCAAGGAGAAGTGCAAGAAGCCGACCGACGGGCTGTCGCTCTTCTATACCGATCTCGACCGCTCGAAGGTCGAAGTCACCGAAATCGACAAGATGGGCCGCAAGGCGATCGACACCAACCAGGTGTTCATCGACGGCCTGAAGGTGCCGCTGGAAGACCGCATCGGCGAAGAAGGCAAGGGCTTCCATTACCTCCTGCACGGGCTGAACCCCGAGCGCGTGCTGATCGGCGCGGAGGCGATCGGCATCGGCAAGGCCGCCCTCGCCCGCGCCACGCAGTACGCCAAGGAGCGCGTCGTGTTCGGCCGGCCCATCGGCAAGAACCAGGCGATCCAGCATCCGCTGGCCGAAAGCTGGATGGCGCTCGAAGCCGCCAACCTGATGGCCTTCAAGGCCGCCTGGCTCTACGACAACGGCAAGGATTGCGGCGCCGAGGCGAACTCGGCCAAGTATCTCGGCGCGCGTGCGGCCTACGATGCCTGCGAGCGGGCGATCCTGACGCATGGCGGCTACGGCTACGCCAAAGAGTTTCACGTCGAGCGCTTCCTGCGCGAAGTGATGATCGCGCGCATTGCGCCGGTGAGCGAACAGCTCATCCTCTGCTATGTCGCCGAGCGCGTGCTGGGCCTGCCCAAGAGCTACTGAACGCGGGCCGAGCGCTCGATCTCGCGGCCGAGCTCGCGCAGGTTCTGCCGCAACTGCTCGAGCGCAAAGCTCAGCGCAAAGAAGCGACCGACCATGTCGTCGGATAGGCCGCGTGTCAGCCCCTCACCGCGCAGGGCGGCGATCTCCACGGCAGCGGCGACGAACGCCGCCTCCAGGCGATCGGCGGAAGGCGCCGGCCGGCGGGCCAGCAGCTCGATGCTTGCAGCCCGGAGATATTCGCCGCCGGCGCGGCCGACCTCGACAAGCTTGGGCGTGAGCCGGGCCTGCAGCGGTTCGGGCAATGGATCGCCGCGCACGATGCGGCGGACGGTAATCACGTCATGACGCAGGCGCGCCAGCGTCTGGCGCAACGGGCGAACATCGGGTTCACCAGAAAGTCGGGCGGCGCGTTCTCGCTCGCCCTCATCGGCACTCACTGTCAAGTCGCTGAGTGCCTGACCGATGCGGTCGTAGAGCCGCCGCAGTTCCTCGGCTTCGGTGTCGGCCATCGGCCCCGGCAGCAGACGCCCAAGCACCTTGGCCAGCAGGTCGAGCACGCGGGCCGCCTCCTGTCGGGCCAGCCGGTGGCCGCCTGCCGGCAGGACGAGGAAGGACACCAGAAACCCCACGATCACACCCAGCGATACTTCGAGTACGCGATAGACGGCGGTGGCGAGGGGGCCACTCGTATGAGCGATGGCCGGCATCAGCACGATGATGATCGAGGCGACCGGCACGGCGTTGAGATTGCGCTTGAGTGCGGCCAGCAGCGCCAGCGGCGCCACCGCCAGGAAGAGAACGAGGAGGAGCGACCATTCGCTTTGATGCGGAATCAGGATGGCCAGCGCGCCGCCGTAGATCGTGCCGGCGACCGTGCTCAGCATGTAGTCGATCGAAGCCTTGAGGGAACGACCGACACTCATCTGCGTCACGATCATGGCTGTCAGCACTGTCCAGAGCGGCAGCGGCAGGTCGAGCGCCTGGGCCAGGAGGAGGCTCAGGATCGCGGCCAGGGTCATCCGCAGGGTGAGCGCCAGTTGCACACGATAAGCGCGTGTACGGGCGCGCAACCAGCGCCGAAGGACCTCAAGGCGGGACAAATTCATTCCCGACAAGGAACCACGTCACGAATGCGGCGGAAAGTGGACAAGGGCAACCACGCCCTTGCCGGCGCGTTCCTTAAGGACCACTTTCAATTTATCAAGCGTGGAGGAGTCCATGACTCGCACCCACCATTGGGCGGGCCTCGCCCTCGGCAGCACCCTTCTCGTCGCTTTGGCGGTTTCGATTGTACCGTCGACGCCACCTGCTTCGGCTCAAAGTCAGGCGGATCGCATCTGCTTGGGGCAAGGCATTGGGTCTTCGTCGGCCGGCTATGAGTATTGCCTGTCGCAAGCCACACGCGCACTCGAATGGGGCAAGCCGGAACTTGCCTATTCGCTGGCACGCATGACAGCCGATTCACGCGACGCCTGCATATCCTATGGCCTTGCGCCGACCACCACCGACTACCGGGCCTGCCTGGAACGCGAGACGCATGCGCGCAGTCAGGTCATCTACAGCGACGAGCCGCAGTACGAGCACCAGATCGCCACCCCGTAAGACGCGACTGGCGCCCCATGTCGGTCAGAACTTTATGCTGAGGTTGCCGCGGACCGATTGATCGAGTGCGCCGGCGCCGAACTGCCCGCCATAGGAGATCCCGAGCGTGGCATTGGGGGCAAGACGGAAGTCGAAGCCCGCGTCAACGACGGCAGCGTCTTGCGCGATCGGCACGCCCAATATGGTGAACGTGCCGCCGCCCGCAAAGGCGAAGGTCGCGGCGGGGGTCGTATCGCCGAAGGCATGCCGCCAGCCGGCACTGGCCTTTGCGGTGGCCTCGACACTGCCCAGCGTAAAGCTGGTCGACGCACGTACTCCCAGGGTGGTGAAGGTAGCGTTGCTGACCGATCCCCAACTCGTCAAAGCGGCGGCGCCGCCCGTCTCGCTAAAGCCGTCGGTCCGCAGGCTGACATAACCCGCATTGGCGAAAGGCTCGAAGGAAGCCCCGCCCATACGCAGGCCATAGCCCAGCTCGCCGAACACCTGGGTGGTGCCGGCCGTGTAGCTGCCCTTGGCCGTGTCGGCGAAGCCGGGGAAGACAATCGAACGGCTGGTCGAAAGCGCATGCCACGTATGGGCCACGCCCAGGCGAACAGCGAGATCGCCCCATTGCGTGCCGCCATAGAGGCCGAGATGAAAGTTGTCGCTGGTGCCGGAAGAGTTGCGGTCACTGACCTGAAAGCTCGATCGGCTGTAGCCGACAAGAAGGCCCGCGCGCGCTTTGTCCTCCATGACCGGAACATCGGCGCCCAGATAGAAGCCACCCGTATCGCGCCACAGAGCGGCGGCATTGCCATTGCTGTTCCAGCGCCCCCAGGACCCGAAGGCGCGCGTCCAGAAAGTCACGCGATCGATCGTGGCGCACGACGTCGCCGCCGCGCACTCGGTCTGACCCGCTGTCGATGCCAGCGCCGTCCCCGGGTTGCCGGATGTACTGCGGAGGCGGCCGAATGCGGCGTCGCGCACGAACTGGCTGTCGGAGATCAGGACGCTCTTGATCGAGGCCTGGACCTCGCCCGAGAGCTGATCGAAGGCATACTGGGCCACGGCATCGCTCGGAAGGGCGAGGATGGCCGAGGAAAGCGAATCCGATGTCGGCAGCGTCCCGAGACCGGCCGCTGTATTGAGCTGATTCGATGTCTGGGCTGCCGCCGTGAAGGAGCGAGTCTGCAGCACGTCGACATAGACATTGTTGGGATCGTAGGCCGCGACAAAGCCCACGAACGCCGTCAGCTGGGTGTCGCCCGTGAGTACGTAAGTTCCGGAGATACCGCCGTTCGCCGTCAGCACCGTATAGCGCGTGCCGAGCACGTAGGGTCCGCCGTCCGCCTTGACGACCTGCAGCACCGCGCCGTCGATGAGCTGGCCGAGGCCGGTCACGTTGATGCGGTCGCCCGTCCCGTTGGAAGCAAGTTCGACCTGATAGACCGAACCGGGCGCCTGGCCGAAGTTGCCGGCGGTCAGCGTGCCGATCGATGCGAAGCCGGGCGCCACCGTGCCGCCGGGATGGATGCCGACATCGCCGAGTGTTCCCGTACCGCCGAGCACACCACCCGACACGGTGATGTTCGACCCGGCAAGCGAGCCGTTCACGATGAGCTGACCGCCGGTCACCCTGGTCGAGCCTGTGAAGGCCCCGGAGTTCCCGGCCAGGATCGTCGTGCCGGCGATCTGATCGATCCTGCCGTCGCCGATCATGACCGGCGCAAACGCGTAGCCTGCGCTGGTGTGATTGAAGACGACCCTGCCATCCCCCGCACCGAACTGGATGATCGCTGCCGCCACCGTCCCGGGCGCCGCGGCCGCATCGCCCGCGGCCGCCCCGATGTTGAGGGCGCCCGTAGACTGGGCATCCACGGCAATGGCGAAGCTGCCCGCCGCGGAGAGTGCCCCGCCGTTGCGAACCGTCACGATGCCGTTGCCGAAGTTGCCGATCGTGACGACGTCGCTGCTGGTCCAGGTCGAACCGGCGCCATCGATCGTCACGGTACCGGACGAACCTTCACCCGAAGCGATCCGTCCGACGCCACTGATCACGACACCGCCGTTGCGAATATCGAGCGTGCCCTTGCCGGACCATCCGACCTCGAGCGCCTGCCCCACAAGCAAGGTCGACCCCAGCCCGTCGACGGTCATGATGCCGGTGGCAATTTCCTGATCGCCGATCGTGAGATAGGTGCCGGCCGACACGGTACCGCCGTTGACGACCGTCAAGGCGCCGCTGGCGGCGCTGGCGACAACCAGGCTGGTGTCGACGTGCCAGCCCGCCGAGTCGACGGTCACCGTCCCGACCGAACCGGGCGAAAAGGCGATCCTGGCGGATTCGGTGGTAAGGGAGCCGAAGTTGCGAACGATCAGGCTGCCTGTCGTACCGATGTCCCGGGCAATGACTGTGAGGCCCGTCAGAGACACAGCCGGCCCGCCGTCGATGACGGGGCCCGGCGTATCGGAATTGACCCATGTGGGGCCGGTGGGAAGGATCGCCGGCGCCCAGTTCCCGGCCTTGAACCAGTCGTTGTCGATTGCTCCGGTCCAGACGCTCTGCGCCGATACCGGCGCCGTCGTGGCCATGAGCGCCAATGCGGACACCGAGAGACGTAGCTTCCAACGATTGACCGACACTTGCACTCTCCCGACAACAAACCGGCGGGAGGCAATATCGGATGGCCGATGCCGCAGGCATCGCCCGATAGGGTGATGCGCGGCCGGAAGCCCGGTCAGGCCTCGTCGTATCCCTCCGGCTGGCCCGTCCGGATCGGGGGCGTGAGTTCACGCATCAACAACTGCAACTGCCGCTGGTCGCGGGTGCCTGTCTTGTCGTAGACGACGCCGAGCTGCGTCTTCACGGTATGATCCGAGACACCGCTGGCCTTGGCGATCTCGTTACGCGTCATGCCTTCGGCTGCGAGGGCCGCGACCCGCTTTTCCGCAGCCGTCAGCCCGAACAGGGCCGCGATCGCCTCGATGGCCGGGATGGGATTGGTCCCAGGCGTCGCAATGAAGATCGCGGCTGTCGCCTGGGGCGACATGACCGTGTGATGGCGCTGCGCCAGCGGCAGCACATGAACAATCGACGGTCGATCCGTCTTGACGAGCGGTACGCCGATTCCGACCGTTCCAAGGAGAACCTCGTCGCGGTTCCCGAGTTCCACGGCGTGCGTTATCGATGCCTGCGCCGGCGCATAGGCAATGGTGAGCCGGCCTTCGGTCTGCCGGATGAACGCCTCGTCCCGCAGGAGGACCTCGGCCGCCGTATTGGCGTAGAGGAGGCGCATGTCGCCCGTCACGATGAGGACGGGATGCGCCAGATTGTCGATCACTTCCTGGAAGATCCGGGATCTGCGCCGCTCCACCTCGAACAGGTCCGTGATGCTGACGGCGCGCCGGATGTGCGGTGCGAGCTGCGCCAGCCGCGCTTTGCTGGCCGACGTCGCCGGCATGTCGTCGTGGGTGATGGTGGTGAGCGCGCCGACAAACTCGTCGCGCTTCATCACCGCAAGATTGAAGCCCGTACGAAAGCGATTGGGCTGCATCCATTCCGTGTAGGTGCGGCTTGCGTACCAGACGTCACGGCCATCGGGGCCATACAGATTGCACAGCGCATCGAAGTCGAGCGGAACGTCGAGTTCGAACTTGGGCAGGATCGAATAGAACGGCACGTGAGCCGCATAGGTCGAAACGAGCGGCTCGAGCACGATCGGGTCGCCGTGAACCGCCGAGAAGCGCGCCGTCTTCCTCGCTGGATCCATGACGGCCAGCATGGTGAGGACGCTGTCCGTCATCTCCGTGATCTGGCCCAGCGCGGCCGGCCAACGATCGGGCTCGGCAACGCAGTCGTAAAGAGTGCCGATGGCCTCCAACAGTTTCGAGTTGTCCGTCGCCGCCAAGGAAAAAACGCCTCCAACTACCGGGCCTCGCGACCGTCGGCTCTCGCGTTCGTTGATTATATTCGCGAGAGCGCAGCCGCACAGAGCGAATATGGGCAACCTGGGACGACAATTCAGTCTTTGGGGTAGCGCCTCTCGTATTCCTGCTCGATGTCGCCGAAGACGATCCAGAAGGCAGGCGGCGTCCGCCCATTGGCGCGTTCGACCAGTATGTCGAGATGCGTATGCCAGCCGCCGCTGACGTCGATCATCTCCTCTCGGCTTGCCAGCCGGCGATGCGTCACCGTCAGCAGGACCTGGCTGCCTTGCGGCTTCAGCTCGAAGATCACTTCCGAACTTTCCGGCCAGGTCATCGCCAGCAGGCGCGGCGGATCGATCTGCGTGATCTCGTGGCTGCTCTCGTGGCCCTTGGCGTCGAGATTCCTGTACTTTTCCGGCGCCGGCGTCCTGTGGGGCGAAAGGTCGGCATGCTTGAAGGCAAGTTTGACCTTGCCGCCGACCTTGAGTTCCATCGGTCCGGGCGCCAGCCATTCGCCGCGCTTCTTCTCGTCCGTCAGAAACGCCCAGACCATCTCGATCGGCCCCGGCAACAGCCGCTCGAAGCGCACTTCGGCAGGCGCGATGATCCGGCCGTAGCCGTCGGGTGCAGCCGTCATTTGCGACTCCTCCTCTTCTTCTGATGCGCGTGACGCAGCAGGGCGGTTTCGAGATCGTCGAGACGGGCCGTCCAGAAGCGCTGGTAGTAGGCAATCCAGCGATCGGCTTCGGCCAATGGCCCCGCCTCGATGCGGCAGCGATGGGTGCGGCCTTCGATGGTGCGACTGAGAAGCCCGGCCTCTTCCAGCACCTTCACGTGCTTGGCCGCAGCCGCGAAGGACATGTCGAATGGCCGCGCCAGTTCGCCCACGCTGTGCTCACCGTCAGCCAGCTGACGCAGCATCGCGCGACGGGTCGGATCGGCGAGCGCATGGAACACGCGATCCAGGGCGGGTGCATTATATTCAACCATTGAGTTTAATATAATGCACCCTTCTCAATATTCAACCATTCAGTTGATTAAAACTCAGATGCGGAAGGTGATCCTTCCGTCCTCTGCGATCGCCCAGGATGGGTTCCAGGCGATCTCCCAGGCGTGATCGTCGGGATCGGCGACATAGCCGCGGAAACCGCCGTGCGGCGGCTCATCGGCCGGCCGCAGAATCCGCCCGCCGGCCGCCGCCAGCCGATCGAGCACGGGCTGCACGTCGTCTTTGGCGGCCACATTGTGGGCCAGGGCAAAGGCGCCGGGCCGCACCAAACCGGGACGTTGCATGTCGCCTTCCAGGTCCGATGTCGGCCAGAGGCCGAGCACCAGCCCATTCATTTGATAGAAGACAATTCCCGGTGTCTCGAACACGGGCTTCCAGCCGAAACCCTCGCCGTAGAAACGCTTGGAGCGACCGAGATCGGCGACGCCCAGGGTGATCAGAGAAATCTGCTGCTGCATGGTCCACGTCCCTCTTGTTCACCGACGCGGGAGTGCGCAGGCGCGAGGTCGCGGGGCAAGGGAGCGACGCTCCCGTCAGGACTGACGCCCGCAGAGCGGACGAAAGCGCCGGGCTAAACCACACCGGCCTGCCTTTTTCGACGTCGTCAAAGTAGGCTCGCGGTTCCTTTCGTTCAAGCCTCGGACACAAAGACCATGGAACCGCTCCCCTCTTCCGTCCTGCCCGCCGGCGTGCGCAGCCGTATTCTTCCCGGCATCAACGGCCTCGACATCCACATCCTGGAAGCCGGCTTCGAGCCGCGCGGCCGGCCGGCCGTGATGCTGTTCCACGGCTTCCCCGAACTCGCCTACAGCTGGCGCAAGGTGCTGCCGGCCCTCGGCGCCGCGGGCTATCACGCGATCGCCCCCGACCTGCGCGGCTACGGCCGCACGACCGGATGGGATGCAGACTACGACGCGGACCAGACCGGCTTTCGCTTCACCAACCTGCTGCGCGACGCTATCGGCGTGCTCTATGCGCTGGGCCATCGCACGGCCGAGGCCGCGGTCGGCCACGATTTCGGCTCGGCCGTCGCCTCCTACTCGTCTCTGGCGCGGCCCGACATCTTCAAGCGCATGGCGTTGATGAGTGCGCCCTTCGCAGGACCGACGGCGGTCCCGTTCGACACCGACGGCAAGCCGCCGGCCGCAAAGTCGCCGGACATCCATGCCGCACTGGCGGCGCTGCCGCGGCCGCGCAAGCATTACCAGTGGTATCAGTCGACGCGCGAGGCCAACGAAAACCAGTGGCACGCCAAGCAGGGCCTGCACGACTTCCTGCGCGCCTACTATCACTACAAGAGCGCCGACTGGAAGGCGAACAAGCCCTACGAACTCAAGGGCTGGATCGCCGAAGAACTGGCCAAGATGCCGACCTACTACATCATGGATCTTGCCGAAGGCATGGCCGAGTCGGTCGCCAAGGAAATGCCGAGTGCGGCCGAGATCGCGGCCAACAAATGGCTGACGGAGGCCGAACTCAAAGTCTACAGCGGCGAGTATCAGCGCACCGGCTTCCAGGGGGGACTGAACTGGTATCGCGCCCGCACCAGCGGCCGCGTCACGCCGGAACTCGAGATCTTCACCGGCCGCACCATCGATCAGCCCTCGACCTTCATTTCGGGCAAGAGCGACTGGGGCAACTATCAGGCACCCGGCGCGCTGGAGAAGATGCAGAAGAGCGTCTGCACCAACATGAAAGCAATCCACTTGATCGAAGGCGCCGGGCACTGGGTGCAGCAGGAGCAGCCGGACGAGGTCAACCGTCTCCTCCTGGCCTTCCTGAAGACCTGAGCGTTGGCCGAGACCAGATAGCAAACAGCCGACCCAGGTGGGTCGGCTGTTTCTTCAGTTCCTCACAATGCGGCGGCGAGCGCTATGCCGCGAGCTTCTTCGCCGTCTCGGCGACCTTGCGGCCCTGATAACGCGCGCCGGCCAGCTCGTTCTCCGAAGGCTGGCGCTGTCCGGTACCGCCCGCGATGGTCGTGGCGCCGTAGGGGCTGCCGCCGGTGATCTCGTCGAGCGTCATCTGGCCGGCGTAGCCGTAATCGAGCCCGACGATCACCATGCCGAAGTGCAGCAGGTTGGTGATGATGGAGAACAGCGTCGTCTCCTGGCCGCCATGCTGCGTCGCCGTCGAGGTGAAGGCGCCACCCACCTTGCCGTTCAGCGCGCCCTTGGCCCACAGGCCGCCGGCCTGGTCGAGGAAGCTCGCCATCTGCGAGGACATGCGGCCAAAGCGCGTGCCCGTGCCGACGATCACGGCATCGTAGTTGGCCAGGTCCTCGACCTTGGCGATCGGCGCTTCCTGGTCGAGCTTGAAGTGGGCGGCCTTGGCCACCGCCTCCGGCGCGGTCTCGGGCACGCGCTTGATATCGACCTGGGCGCCGGCCTCGCGGGCGCCCTCGGCCACGGCCTTGGCCATCGTCTCGATATGGCCGTAGCTCGAATAGTAAAGAACAAGAACCTTGGTCATCACACTCTCCACTCGTCTTTCGCTGTTAGGGTTAGGGTTGGGGTTTGGGGTTTCAGGAACTCAGGTGTCGATGCGGCCCATGCGGCCGGCGTGATAGTCGCGAACCGCGCGCTCGAGATCGGCGATGGAGTTCATGACGAACGGCCCATGGCGCAGGATCGGCGCGTCGAGCGGATCGCCGCCGATCAGCAACACTTCGCTGTCTTCAGCCGCGGCAAGGGCAAGGACCTGGCCGGCCGTCAGCCGCGCCAGCTGGCCAGCGGCGATACGCCTGTCGTCGCCGCCGATACGCACGGCGCCGACCATGACATAGACCGCAAGCTCCGCTGCGTTGCCTGTTTCGAGTTCGGTTTCGGTACCGGCCTTCAGCGACGTATGCACGACGACGGGATTGCCCGAGGTCGCAATCGGCCCAACCAGATCGCCGAGCGTTCCGGCAACGAGGCGGGTCCGCACGCGACCATCCCCGCTTTGCAGGGTCGGGATCTCCGACGCCTGCACATGGCGGTACGATGGCGCCGCGTGCTTCTCGCCCTTGGGCATGTTGATCCAGAGCTGCACGCCATGGACATGGCCGCCGTCGCGGCGCATCGCCTCGTCCGGGCCTTCGTCGTGGATCACGCCGCGGCCGGCGCGCATCCACTGGACTTCGCCAGGGCGCATGGCGCTGGTGTTGCCGAGACTGTCCTTGTGCCGCTGGCTGCCCTCCAGCAGCAGGGTCAGCGTCTCGATGCCGGCATGCGGGTGCGCCGACGCGCCCTTCGCCTCGCCTGGCCGGACGTCGATCGGGCCGAACTGATCGAGAAAGATGAAGGGGCCGATGCCCTCGTAGTCCGTCGACGGGATGGCCCGGCGGACTTCGAACCCGTCGCCTTCGAGGGTCCGGAAAGCCTCGTGGACCGAAGCAACGGTCCGCTTTGAATTCTTCATGTGAGATGCCCTCCTTCCTGTCGAGGGCCTATGTAGGGGCTATCTTCTCACCTTAAAATCTGTATAATACTTAATGATCTTTTCAGTATTTCAGAAATGCCAGAGCCCGGCTTCCCCTCCCTCAGCCAGCTTCAGGTCCTGCTCACCGTGGTCGATGCCGGAAGCTTCGCGGCAGCGGCCCGCCGGCTGAACCGCGCGACGTCGGCGATCACCTACGCAATCGACAATCTTGAGGCCCAGCTCGGCCTGCCGCTGTTCGACCGCGTGGCGACGCGCAAGCCGGAGCTGACGCAGGCCGGCCGCGCCATCGCCGCCGAGGCGCGAACCGTCACTCACAGCGTCGACATGCTGCGGGCCAAGGTGAAGGGCCTGCTCGAAGGCCTGGAGGCCGAGGTCTCGGTCGCGGTCGACGTCATGCTGCCGACCAGCCGCCTGGTCGACGCTCTACAGGCCTTTCAAGCCACGTTCCCGACCGTCCCCTTGCGACTTCATGTCGAAACCCTGGGCGCGATCACCCAGCTCGTCTCCGAACGTGCAGCCGTCGTGGGCATCAGCGGTCCGCTGCATGTCGATACGGCCGGACTCGAACGTATCGCCATCGGTCACGTCGAGTTCGTCCCTGTGGCGGCGCCGTTTCATCCACTGGCACGCCTTGGCGCACAGACGCCCGGCGCGGCGCGCAACCACATCCAGCTCGTCCTGACCGACCGATCGAAGCTTACCGAAGGACAGGATTTTGGGGTCATCAGCACGAAGAGTTGGCGCCTCGCCGACCTCGGCGCCAAACACGCCCTGCTGCTGGCGGGTGTCGGCTGGGGCAACATGCCGGCGGCGATGGTGCAGGGCGACCTCGACGCTGGCCGGCTGGTCAAACTCGATCTGCCCGAATGGTCGGAGAGCATCTATCCGCTGAAAGCGCTGTATCGCACCGACACGCCGCCCGGCCCTGCCGCGCAATGGCTGATCGAGCGGTTCAAGAGCCAAGTCTGACATTGCCGGCGGGATCGCGCCGATACGCCGGAACCCGGATCGGTTTCGACCGATCCTCCCTGCACTCGGGAATGCCGCCTAATGCAGGTACTTCGCCAGGAACGCCCGGGTCCGCGCTTCGGCGTCTGGCGCGGCCACGGTGTCGTAGACCAGCCGGTGCGGCTTGCCGCCAACACCCGACACGGTGCGATCCACGGCCTTCGCATCGAAGCTGTGGTAGGCCTCGGGATAGTAGACAGCTTCGACGAGATCGCCGCGAGCGAGACTCCCGACCAGCTTTCGACAACGGTCCGAGGGCGTCCAATCGTCCTTGTCGCCAGCCAGCAGCAGGACCGGGATGTCGATGCCGGCATCGAACTGCGGGTTGCAGCCCGGATAGTAGGCGACACCGGCCACGAGCCCGCGCTTGGCGAGCGCAAAGCTCGACTGCGCCGAGCGAATCACCGTCGAGCCGCCATGACTGTGGCCGATGATCCCGACCTTGCCCTTCACCACATCGGGCCGCGTCGCGAGATAGTCGAGAGCACCCGCGATGTCGGCGACACGCATGTTCGGCGTCACCACGTTGGCCGTCGTGCACACCGCCTTGGTGCCACGCGGATTGAACGAATCCGGCACCAGCACGAGATAGCCCCACCCCACCAGCAACTTCGCCCATCCGTCGGTATGCCGCCCGACACCGGCACAGCTATGCGCCAGAATGATCGCGGGAAACGGCCCATCGCCCGGCGGCCTGGAGATCCAGCCCTTCACCTCCGGTCCGGCCAGGCTCGCGCCGACCGCAACACTCGGGAAGCTCACGTTCTGCGCCCAGGCGTGGCCGCCGAACAGCACAAGAACTGCAATCACAATGGCCCGAATCATGGCGCTAGTATTAGGCAACAGGAGGACCGCCATCCATGATCAAAACAATCGGCCTGCTGACACGCCGCGACGACTGGACCCACGAGCAGTTCGTGGCGCATTGGGTCGACGTCCACGCACCCCTGGCGCGCGCCGTGCCTGGCCTCTTGCGCTACGTGCAGAACCACATACAGGGCGTGCGCCGCCGGGCCGACGTCGGCGAGACGGTGATCGAGATCGATGGCATCGCCGAGCTGTGGTTCGCCGATCGCGCCGCCCTCGAGGCGGCGTCGCATACGCCCGAAATGGAAGCGCTGCATGCCGACGGCGCGAAGTTCATCGGCCGCATCAAGAGCTATATCGTCGAGGAGAAGACGATCGTCGGCTGACGATCACTCGGGCTCGATGCCCGCCTGTTTGGCGATCTCGCCCCAGGCCACCAGCTCCTTCTTGATACGCCGCGCAAAGGCATCCGGCGCCTCGCCGCCCGGCTCGCTGGCAAGATCGCGAATCTTGGCCAGCGTCTCCGGCTCGGCCAGCACGGCGACCACATCGTCGCGCAGGCGCTGCGTCAATGCCGGCGGCATGTTGCCGGGGCCGAACAGCGAGAACCACGCCCCTTGCTCGACGCCCGCCACGCCTGCCTCGGCCATGGTCGGGATGTCGGGCAATACCGCCAGCCGCTTGCCGGTGCTGACCGCCAACATGCGCAGCGTGCCGGCGCGATGATGCGACATCACGGTGAGCGGGCTGGTGAAGCCGACCGGGATGTGGCCGCCGGCGAGTTCCTGCATCATTGGCGCCGCGCCCTTGTAGGCGACATTCTCGATCTTGAGCCCGCTGCGGAGCCGGAAGAGTTCGCCGATCAGGCGGGTCGTGTTCTCGGTGCTGCCGAATTGGTACTTGCCCGGATTGGCGCGCGCCGCCGTCAGGAATTTCTCCATCGTATCGAAGCCCGCCTTAGGGGAGCCGACCAGCGCGATGGCGCCCTCGATCAACGGCGTCACGGGTGTGAAGTCGCGCTCCGTATCGTAGGGCAGGGTCTTCGTCGTGTAGGGATTGATCGTGTGTGCGCTGGTCATCACCAGAAGCGTGTAGCCATCGGGTGCCGCCTTTGCGACGATCTCGCTGCCCAGAATGCCGCTCGCGCCGCCCTTGTTGTCGATGATGACGGTCTGCTTCCAGCGGTCGGCCAGACGCGGGACGATCAGGCGAGCCACCAGGTCCGTGCCGCCGCCCGCGGGATAAGGCACGACCACCCGGACCTGCTTCGTCGGAAAATCCTGTGCGCGGACAATTGCCGGTGCGAGTGCGCCCGCCAGACCGAGTCCCGTAACGCCCGTGACAAAGCCACGACGCTTCATGACAGGCATGCAATCCTCCGGTTCCATTTTATTGCCGGCAGACTAGGGTTCCCGGTGGAGGAAACCAAGATGTTCGACCTTGTTATCAGGGACGCTGAAATCTTCGACGGTTCGGGCGCCAAGCCGGTTCGCGGTGACGTCGGCGTCACCAACGGCAAGATCGCCGCCATCGGGCCAAAGCTCGGTGCGGCCAAGGAGACCGTCAAGGCGGACGGACTCGCCCTCGCGCCCGGCATCATCGACGGTCATACGCATTACGATGCGCAGATCACCTGGGATCCGTTCGTCGATCCCTCTCCTGCCCTCGGCGTCACGACGGCCGTCCTCGGCAATTGCGGCTTCACCATCGCGCCCTGCAAGCCGCAGGACCGCGACCTCACGATGCGCCACCTGACCCATGTCGAAGGCATGTCGCTCGACGCCTTGCGCGCCGGCATCCGCTGGGAGTTCGAGAGCTTCCCGCAGTATCTCGACATGCTGCAGAAGAACGGCGTCGGTCCCAATGTCGCTTGCTTCGCTGGCCACTCGGCCATCCGCACCTTCGTGATGGGGGCCGACGCCACGGAACGAGCGGCGACCGAGGCCGAAGTCGCCCAGATGACCGATCTGGTGCGCGGCGCCATGAAGGCCGGCGCGGTCGGCTTCGCCTCCAGCACGGCGGAAGCCCATAATGGCGAGGGCGGGACGCCGATGCCCTCGCGCCTCGCCGACGATCGCGAGCTGCGCAGCCTGGTCCGCGCCATGAGCGAAAGCGGCAAAGGCGTCTACATGCTGACCAAGGGCAGCAAGACCTCGATCCCCTATCTCGAAGAAATCGCCGCCGAAGCCAAGCGGCCGGTCGTGATCGCCGCCCTCTTCCATTCCAACACCAATCCGACAGCCTCCTTCGACTGGCTGCGCCAGGTGAACGAAGCGCGCGCTCGCGGGCACCAACTGGTGGCGCAGACGTCGTGCTGTCCGCTCAGCATGGATTTCACCTTCAAGAGCCCCTACCTGTTCGAAAGCATGCAGGCGTGGAAGCCCGCTATGGCCGCCCACGATCCCGCGGAACTCGAGAAGATCTACCGCGATCCGGCCTGGCGTGCCTCGGTGCGCACCGAACTGGAAGCCAAGCGTGGCCGGCTCCTGTTCAACAGCGAATGGAACAAGCTCTTCGTCGTCGAGACGGCGAAGGCGGAGAACCGCGCTCTCGAAGGCGCCACTCTCGATGTGCTGGCAAAACAGGCAGGCAAGGAGCCGCTCGATTTCATCCTCGACTTCGCTCTTTCGGAGAAGCTCGACACGATGTTCGTGGCGCAACTCCTGCACAACGACGATGCGGCCGTCGGCAAGATCCTGGCCGATCCCAATACGCATATCTCGCTGAGCGATGCGGGTGCGCACCTCACCTTCTTCTGCGATGCCGGGTTCGGCCTGCATCTGATGGGCCACTGGAGCCGCGATCTCGGCGTGCTCGACCTGCCGCAAGCGGTGCATCGCCTCACGGGCCAGCCCGCGAAGCTGTTCGGCATTGAAGGGCGTGGCCTCCTGCGCGAAGGCTATGCCGCCGACCTGATGCTGTTCGATCCCGCGACGGTGGCACGCGGACCGAAGCGGCGGGCCCACGACCTGCCGGCCGGCGCCGCGCGACTCACGGCCTCGGCCGTGGGCTTGCATGGCGTCTGGATCAACGGCACCAGAGCCGCCGACGAAAAGGGCTTCTGTGCCGATCCCAAGGCACGGCCCGGCGAGGTGCTGCGCCGCTTCGCAGCCTAGTGGATTACGGCCAGCGCATAACGGCGCGCGCGGCGTCACCCAGGAGGCGGTCGAGTTCGCCATGCGCCGGCCCGGCCTGAAGGCCGGGCTCCAGATAGACGACCATGTTGACGTCGAGGGCGCCGAGCCGAACGGCAAAGGTCGAATAGGAGATGCGCAACGGTCCGTCGAAACTGTTGTTCATCGTGTAGGTCCAGCGGCCCCAGTGCCAGAAATTGCCGCCGCCCTGCCGCGTCGGCCGGACGAAGGTGCCGAGTCCATAATGCGCGGCGGCGCGCTCGTTGTCGGCGAAGGGCGGCTGCATCATCCAGCGCCGTGCCACGGGACCGATAGCGGGATTGTCGGCGGCGAAGGCCTGGTAGAAGCGGCCATAGTCGGCCAGCGGCATGCGCCAGCCGCCGTAGCTTGAGAGAATGCGCCATGCCGGATCGAGTTCGGCGTCGCGCGCACCCAGCGGCACCAGCACGGTTTGCCGGCAAAAGGTTTCGTACGATTGGCCCGTCGCTTCCTCGATGATCGCGCCCAGCAGCAGATAGGCTGCATTCGAGTAGGCATATTTCGTGCCGGGTTGCAGGGGCAGCCGCTGGGCGATCACCCATTTCAGTTGGGCATCGAAGGCGGTTTCGCGCGCGGTGTGTGTCCGCAGGTAGTTGCCGAACGCACCCGAGGTCGCATCGTTCTTGCCATCGAAGCCCGCACGATGAGCGAGCAGTTCGCCGATCGTCACCTGCAGCAGACGCGGATCGGCAGGCGGTCCGATGCGCGTCAGGGTCCTTGCCATCGCTTCGGCCACGCGCGTGTCGAAACCGAGACGACCGCGATCGATCAGGGAGGCAATGCAGACGCCGGTCACCGCCTTGGACAGGCTTGCCAGCGGCACCGGCGCATCGGCCGCCAGCCGGCCCATCTCGGCCGAATGCACGGACCGGCCGCCATGGATCACGACCAACCCGCCGGTCGAACGCTGTTGCCTGGCCATCCAGCCGCGCCAGGCCTGTTCGATATCCTGGACGGTCTGAGCCTCTGCTGCCCCGCCCGCGGCAAAACAAAGACTCAGGACGGCGGCAAAAATCGTCAGAACAACGGCGCGACGCATGGCGGCAAGGGCATAGAAAATCATCTCTTTGACAGGTACAAACGCGCGGGCCGCAATCCTAAGGAGACCCGCCGGCATGGCCATACAGTATTTCGCCAAGGTCACGGCGAGCGATCATGAAGTGTTTCAGCGTACCGTGAAACACTATCCTGCCTCGAGCTATTCGGACTGGCACATTCGCGAAGCCGCACGGATGGCGGAGTGGCGCGCCCGGCGGCACACCATCAAGATGGTCGCCATTACCCCCAAGGAGTTTGCCGACCATTGCGCAAGGACCGGCAAGCCCAGCGACATCATCACCTTCAAGGCCTTCCTGATCGACAAAGCCGGCTTCTGATCCCTGGGTGGAAGCAGCTGCGGGCCGCCATCGAGCGGGCGCGCGCCTAGCGAAGCCTTGCACTGCCTTGCGTTCGACGTGCGATTGCGAATCTTCCGGCAAGCCATCACACTGCCGCGTCGCGCCACGAGGAAACTCATGTCTGCAGGCCACGATCATACAGGTCACAGCCACGGCAGTGGCGGTCACTCTCACGATCATGCCGCAGGCGCCAACAGCAAGATGCTGGGCATCGCGCTTGCCCTCACCGGCACCTTCCTGATCGTCGAACTGGTCGGCGCTTATCTGTTCAACAGCCTCGCCCTGCTCTCCGATGCCGCGCACATGTTCACCGATGCCGCGGCCCTGGCAATCGCCCTGGCCGCCGTGAAGATCGGCCAGCGTCCGGCGGACGAACGCCGAACTTTCGGCTACCGCCGTTTCGAGATCCTGGCCGCCGCCTTCAACGCTCTTCTGCTGTTTGCCGTCGCGGCCTTCGTGCTCTGGGAAGGAATCAGCCGCCTGATGGTCGCACAGCCCGTCGAATCGGGCGGCATGCTGGTGATCGCCGTGGCGGGTTTGGTCGTCAATCTCATCGCCATGCGCCTCCTGTCCGCCGGCAAGGACCGGAGCCTGAACGTCAAAGGCGCCTATCTCGAAGTCTGGGCCGATATGCTGGGCTCCGCCGGTGTCGTTGCGGCGGCGCTCATCATCATGGCGACCGGCTGGACCTGGGTGGATCCCATCGTCGCCATCGCCATCGGCCTCTGGGTGGTGCCGCGCACCTGGACCCTGCTGAAGGACACGACGCAAATCCTGCTCGAAGGCGTTCCCAGTCACCTCGAGCTGGGCGAGATACGGGCCGCCATTGCCGGTGCGCCGGGCGTTGCCAGCATGCACGACCTCCACGTCTGGTCGATGAGCAGCGACGATGTCAGCCTCTCAATCCACGTCGTGCTGACCGAGGGCGCAGACGCGGAAACCGTTCGACGCGACGTTGCGGCGCTGCTGCACGATCGGTTCAAGATCGAGCACGCGACGATCCAGACCGAGCGGGAAGCCTGTGTCGCGCACGAGACGGTCCATCCCTAGGGTCTATCCTTAGGATAGTTCATCCTTGGTTACGCCGGTTCCATGCTAGAACGCCCTCGATTGGCGGAGGAAACGATGGTCGTGAGCATTGGGCACTATGTCGACAACAAGCCGGTGGCAGGAAAGAGCGGTCGCACCGGCGATATCACGAACCCCGCGACCGGCGAGGTAACCGCCAAGGTCGCCTTCGCCTCGGTCGAGGAGATCGATGCCGCCGTCCAGATCGCCAAGAAGGCGCAGCTCGCCTGGGCCGCGACGCCGCCGATGCGCCGCCAGCGGGTCATGTTCAACCTCAAGGGGCTGATCGAGAAGCGCATCGACGATCTTGCACGGCACCTGTCGCTCGAGCACGGCAAGACGTTCGACGATGCGAAAGGTGAAGTCGGACGCGGCCTCGAGGTCGTGGAGTTCGCCTGCGGTATTGCCCATCATCTGCGCGGCGACTTCTCCGAGCAGGTCGCGTCGGACATGGATACCTGGTCGGTCCGCCAGCCGCTCGGCGTGGTGGCGGGCATCACGCCGTTCAACTTCCCGATCATGATTCCCTGCTGGATGGGCGCCATGGCCGTGGCCACCGGCAACGCCTTCATCCTGAAGCCTTCGGAGAAGGACCCCAGCGCGCCGATGCTGCTGGCCGAGCTCTATGCCGAGGCGGGCGCGCCGGCCGGCATCTTCCAGGTGCTGAATGGCGACAAGGTCGCGGTCGACGCGCTGCTGAAGCATCCCGACGTCCCGGCGATCTCCTTCGTCGGATCGACCGCGATCGGCGAGTATGTCTATCACACCGGCACGCAGCAGAATAAACGCGTGCAGGCCCTGTGCGGGGCCAAGAACCATATGGTGGTGATGCCCGATGCCGATCTCGACCAGACGGCCGACGCCCTGATGGGGGCGGCCTACGGTGCTGCCGGCGAGCGTTGCATGGCGATCTCGGTGGCCGTCGCGGTAGGCGATGTCGGCGACCGGCTTGTCGAGAAGCTGGTGCCGAGAGTGCAGGCGCTGAAGGTCGGGCCGGGCCTCGACCCGCAGTCGGAGATGGGTCCACTGGTGACGCGCCAGCATCGCGACAAGGTGATGGGCTATGTCGACCAGGGCGTGAAGGAAGGCGCCAAGCTGGTGGTCGACGGCCGTGGCCTGAAGCTCCAGGGTTACGAGAACGGCAACTTCATGGGCGGCTGCCTGTTCGACCAGGTGACGCCCGACATGACGATCTACAAGGACGAGATCTTCGGCCCCGTGCTCTCGGTCGTGCGGTCCAAGACCTTCGACGATGCCGTCAAGCTGGTGAACGACCATGCCTACGGCAACGGCACGGCGATCTTCACCCGCGACGGCGATGCCGCCCGCACCTTCGCCAGCAACGTGAAGATCGGCATGGTCGGCATCAACGTACCGATCCCCGTGCCCGTGGCCTATCACAGCTTCGGCGGCTGGAAGGCCTCCGTGTTCGGCGATCACGGCATCTACGGCATGGAAGGCGTGCGCTTCTACACCAAGCTCAAGACCGTGACCGCCCGCTGGCCGACCGGCATCCGGTCGGGCGCGGAGTTCAACTTCAAAGCGCGATAGGCTCCCCTCACTTCTTCTCGATGTTCCAGAAGATCGTGACCGGCGACACGAGATTGCCGGTCACGTTCTTGCGCAACGCTACAGGCGCGTACCATTGCCCGACATAGCCGTGCGTCGGGTTCTCCGACACGCGCACCTGCATGGCGGTGGCCAGTTCCTTCTGCTTGGCCGGATCGGTTTCGTCGGCGAAGGCGGCGCGCAGCCGTAGAAGCTCGTCATCCTTCGGCCAGCCGAACCAGGCATTCGCGCCCACCGCGTTGATGTAGGTGTTGGCCAGCGGATCGACGATGTCGACGGCCGCCGACGAAGTCAGAAAGGCGTTCCAGCCGCCCTTGTCCGGCGGGTCCTTGCGAGCGCGACGGCTGACCAGGGTCTGCCAATCCATCGACTGCATGTCGACCTTGAGACCAGCCCGCTCCATCAGCGACTTGGCGACCGGCGCCAGGTTCGTCAGCACGTAAAGATCCGTCGAGTGCATCAGGACCACCGGCGTGCCGTCATAGCCGCCTTCCTTCAACAGCTCGCGTGCCTTCACGAAGTTGCTGTCGTACATCGCTTCCATGCCCTTGGTGGTGGCATAGGGCGTGTCGCACATGAACATCGCCTTGCACACCTTGTAGTACTTGGGGTCGCCGATCACGCCGTCGAGAAAATCCTTCTGGTTGAAGGCGGTGATGACGGCCTGACGGATCTTCGCGTTATCGAACGGCTTGAAGAGCTGGTTGAAGCGGAAGATGTACTGGTTACCCCACTTGTTCAGGCTCTCCAGCTTGATATTTGGGTCGGCCTCCAAGACCTTGAACAGGTCGTGCTGCGGGCTCTCGATCATGTCGATTTCGCCCTTGATCAGAGCATTCACCACGGTCTGCTGGTCTGACATCGCGACCCATTCGACGCGATCGACTTTGGCGATCTTGCCGCCAGCGAGGCCCGACGGCGGCTCGGCGCGCGGCTTGTACTTCGGATTCTTGACGTAGACCGTCTTGTCGCCGGGTTTCCATTCCTCCCTCTTGAAGATGAAGGGGCCGGAGCCGGTGGTATCGTCGATCTGCTTGCCAGGATCGGTCTCGGCGACCTTCTTCGGCATGATGAACGGATTGCCCGACGGCTTGCCCAACGCCTGCAGCATGATGCCGGTCGGCGCCTTCAGCACGATCTGGAAGGTCTTGGGATCGACGGCTTTGGCATCGACCACTTTGGCCCAGAGCATCTGGCCCAGCGGATCGCGCACCGCCCAGCGCTTGAGCGAGGGAATGACATCGGCCGAGGTGACCGGCGTGCCGTCGTGAAACTCGAGCCCGTCGCGCAGGGTGAAGGTCCAGGTGAGCTTATCGTCACTCACCTTCCATGCGTCGACCATCTGCGGCTTGACCTCGAGATTGCCGTCCAGCGCGAACAGCGTGTCGTAGATCATGTAGCCGTGGTTGCGGACGATGTAGGCCGTCGTCCAGATCGGGTCGAGGATCTTGAGGTCGGAGTGTTTGACCACTCTCAAAGTCGTTTGCGCCTGAGCACTCCCGAGAATGCTCGACGCCACGCCGATCACGCACGCTACTGCTAAACCAAGGACACGCTTGCGCATCACCCGCCTCCCTATTTGCAGACAACGTGCATCGTTGTCCGGGGAGGCGAGTATTGGCAAGCGCTACCGGAGAAGCGGCTCTACTTCTTCTCGACGTTCCAGAACACCGGCACGGGCGAAGTGACGTTGCCGCTGATGTTCGTGCGGGTTCCCATGGCACCCGTGTACTGGCCGAGCACGGCGTGCGTCGGCACTTGGGCGGCGCGAAGCTGGATCTTCTCGACGAGTTCCTTGCGCTTGGCCTCGTCGGTCTCGTCGGCGAAGGCCTGACGCAGCCGCGTGATCTCCTCATCGCAGGGCCAGCCGAACCATGCCTTGTCGCAGCTCGTACTGATGAAGCTCGAGTTCACCGGGTCGAGCGAATCGACGCTGCTGGTCGAGGTAATCAGGATGTTCCAGCCGCCCTTGTCTGGCGCGTCCTTCTTGGCGCGGCGGGCGACAAGGGTCTGCCAATCCATCGACTGCATGTCGACCTTGAGACCGGCCTTCTCCATCAGCGACTTGGCGATCGGCGCCATGTTGGTCAGCACGTAGAGATCGGTCGAGTGCAGCAGCACGACCGGCGTGCCGTCGTAGCCGCCCTCCTTCAGAAGTTCCTTGGCCTTGGCAAAGTCGCTGCCGTACTTGTCCTCGAAGCCGGCGGCCGTCTCGTAGGGTCCGCCACAGACGAACAGCGCCTTGCAGAGCTTGTAGTAGTCGGGATCGCCGATCACGCCTTCGAGAAAGTCCTTCTGGTTCAACGCATAGAGCATCGCCTGCCGGTTCTTGGGGTTGTCGAACGGCTTATGGAGCTGGTTGAAGCGGTAGATGTACTGGTTGCCCCACTTGTTGGTGGTGACCAGCCGGATGTTCTTGTCGCCCTTCAGGATCGGATAGAGGTCGTGCTGGGGCTGCTCGATGATGTCGATCTCGCCGGCCTGCAGCGCGTTGACCGCGGTCTGCTGGTCGGGCATCGCCACCCACTCGATGCGATCGACCTTGGCGACCTTGCCGCCGGCCAGGCCCGAAGGCGGCTCGGCGCGCGGCTTGTACTTGGGGTTCTTGACGTAGACGGTCTTGTCGCCGGGCTTCCACTCGTCCTTCTTGAAGATGAACGGGCCCGAGCCAGTGTAGTCGTCGATCTGCTTGCTGGGGTCGGTCTCCGCGACCCGCTTCGGCATGATGAACGGATTGCCCGAAGGCTTGGCCAGCGCCTGCAGCACGATGCCCGTCGGCGCCTTCAGCACGAGCTGAAAGGTCTTAGGATCGACCGCCTTGGCTTCGGCAACCTTGGCCCACAGGATCTGCCCCAGCGAATCGCGCGCCGCCCAGCGCTTCAGCGAAGCGATGACGTCGTCGGACGTGACCGGCTGGCCGTCATGGAATTCGAGACCGTCGCGCAGAGTGAAGGTCCAGGTGAGCTTGTCGTCGCTCATCTTCCACGTGTCGACCATCTGCGGCTGGATCTTGAGGTTCCCGTCCAGCGCAAACAACGTGTCGTAAACCATGTAACCATGGTTGCGTACGATGAACGCCGTGGTCCAGATCGGGTCCAGGATCTTGAGATCCGAATGCATGACCGCCCGGAGAGTCTTGGGCTGTTGGGCAATCGCCGTCACCGGGGCGACGACCGGCGCCGAAAGCGCCAGCGCCGTGAACAGTCCGAGTATCCGTTTACGCATAGTCTAACGTCCTTCCTCAATCATCATTTGCGCCGCCTTGTCGGCGATCATGATCGTTGGTGTGTTGGTGTTGCCTGAGGTGATCGTCGGCATCACCGATGCATCGACCACCCGCAGCCTCTCCAGGCCGATGATCCTCAGCCTTTCGTCCACCACTGTCATGGGATCGGAGGGCAAGCCCATCTTGGCCGTCCCGACAGGGTGGAAGATCGTGGTGCCGATATCGCCGGCGGCTTTGGCGAGCGACGCTTCGTCATCGCCGACGCTCGGTCCCGGCAGATATTCTTCTGGCCGATAGACCTGCATCGCGGGCTGCTTCATCAGGCGGCGCGTGACGCGGATCGCATCGGCGGCCACGCGCCGGTCCTCCGGCGTCGAAAGATAGTTGGGGGCGATGACCGGCTTGGCCGCGGGATCAGCCGAACGCAGGCGGACTGTGCCGCGCGATGTCGGCCGCAGATTGCAGGCGCTGACGGTGATCGCCGGGAAGCGATGGAGCGGCTCACCGAACTTGTCGAGCGAAAGCGGCTGCACGTGAAATTCGATGTTGGCGCGTTCGTGATCGGGGGAGGATTTCGTGAAGATGCCGAGCTGCGAGGGCGCCATCGTGAGCGGGCCCGAGCGGAACAATGCATATTCCATGCCCATGAGGGCGCGGCCGATCAGCGAATGATAGGTGGCGTTCAGCGTCTTGACGCCCGTCACCTTGAAGATGGCGCGCTGCTGCAGATGATCCTGAAGGTTGCGGCCGACACCGGGCTTGTCGTGCAGCGTCGGCAGGCCCAGGGCTGTCAGCCAGTCGGCCGCGCCGACGCCCGAGAGCTGCAGGATCTGCGGCGAGCCGATGGCGCCCGCCGAGAGCACGACCTCGCCTCTGGCGCGCGCCTCGACGAGCTTTCCGTTCTGGCGGAACTGCACGCCGACGGCGCGTTTGCCGTCGAACACAATCCTTTCGACCAGCACGCCGGTTTCCAGCCGCAGGTTCGGGCGATTGAGCACCGGCTTGAGGAAGGCGGTCGCGACCGACATGCGCAGCCCGCGCTTCTGGTTGACGTGAAAGTAGCCCACGCCCTCGTTGTCGCCGGTGTTGAAATCCTGCGTCGGCGGCACGCCCATTTCCGTCGCTGCCCTGGTGACGGCATCCAGCACGTCCCACTTCACGCGCATCTGTTCGACGCGCCATTCGCCGCTGCCACCATGATGCTCGGTGTCGCCGAGGAAGTGTCCGTCGAGCCGCTTGAAGATCGGCGCAACATCGTCCCAGCCCCAGCCGGCGAGGCCGAGCTGCCGCCAGTGGTCGTAGTCCTGCGCCTGGCCACGCATGGAGATCATGCCGTTGATCGCCGAACAACCTCCGATCACCTTGCCACGCGGATAGTTGAGGGCGCGCCCGTTGAGCCCCGGCTCCTTCTCCGTCTGGAACAACCAGTCCGCCCGCGGATTGCCCATGGCATAGAGGTAGCCCACCGGAATGTGGAACCAGATCCAGTTGTCCTTGCCGCCCGCTTCCAGCAGCAGGACACGCGACTTTGCATCGGCCGAAAGCCGGTTCGCCACCACGCAGCCGGCCGAGCCGGCGCCGACGACGATATAGTCGAAATCCCCTTCGAGACGAGTGGCCGTATCCGCAGTCATCCAGCACTCCTTGCCTGTCAGGGCTAGACTGTTCCACGATTTTCAACAAGCCTGCTGTATCTGAATGCGCCTGGAAACTTCGCAACTGCTGCTGCGCCCCTGGGAAGATCGCGATCGGGCGGCCTTCGCGGCAATCAATGCCGATGCCGAGGTCCGGCGCTATTACTTCCCGTCGATCCTGTCCCGCGCCCAATCGGACGAGCTGATCGACCGCTGCAACGAGCATCTCGACCGGCATGGGTTCGGCTTCGTTGCCGTCGAGCGGCGCGACGATGGTTGCCTGATCGGCGGGCTCGGCCTCTCCAGGCCCGGCCCCGAAGTGCCGGGTTCGCCGGATATGGAAATCGGCTGGATCCTCGGCCGCGCCAACTGGCGGCGCGGTTATGCCTTCGAAGCGGCCTCTGCCTGCCTTGCCCATGCCTGGGCGGCTCTGGGCGCCAAGGAGGTGATCGCCTACACCTCGACCATCAACGCACCGTCGCGCCGATTGATGGAGAAGCTCGGCATGCGACGATCGCCCGTGGATGATTTCGAAGACTCGACCGTGCCCGAGGGCGACGCGCTCCGCCCCCATGTCCTCTATCGAATTGGCAATCCCGCCATCCGATAACTGCCGATACGCGAAACGATCGACCGTTGCCCGGCCGATCAGGTGGCGCATAATTCGATGAGCAAAGCCCAAGGAAGCCCAAAGGGAGTCAACGCCATGCAGTACAAGCGCATATCGGCCGATTGCCACCTCGACCTGCCCTGGATGCCGCCCGACCTGTTTACGTCGATGGCGCCGCGCGACTTGAAGGATCGCATGCCGTACGTCGTGGAGACCGACGACGGCCCGAAGTGGACGGCCAAGAATGGCGCGACCTTCGGCTTCAAGAACGGCGTCGGTCCGGCGGGCGCCAAGTATGTGCCCGGCAAGCATCACCGCGTCGACATCATGGCCGAGACGGGTCTCTACGCCGATGGCGCCAAGGACATTCGCCGCGTCTCCGATCCGCACCTGCGCATCAAGGATCTCGATCGCGACGGCGTCGATGCCGAAGTGATCTACGGCATCCTCGGCGCGTCGAGCCGCCTGAACGACAAGGATGCGTCGAACGAGATGCTGCGCATCTACAACGACTGGCTGAAGGACTTCTGCAGCCATTATCCCGACCGGCATATCGGCCTCGCCTGCCTGCCCTACGGCGACATCGATGCCGCGGTGAAGGAAGTCCATCGCGCCGCCAAGATGGGACTGCGCGGGCTGGAACTCTCCTGCTCGTGGGACATGGAGCCGATGTGGCATCCGATGTGGGAGCCCCTCTGGAAAGCCGTCAACGACGTGCAGTTGCCGCTGCACTTCCACACCTTCCCCGCCGTGCCGCCCGATACGATCAGCAAGCATCCTGGCCGGGTCGGACGCTCGGTGTTCTTCACCGTCGTCTCCGGCTTCCAGATGAATCTGGTGAACATCCTCGCCGCCATCATCGCGGCCAACGTTCTGGAGCGTTACCCCCATGTCCGCATCGCCTTCGGCGAAAGCGGCTGCGGCTGGATCCCCTATGCGCTCGACCGCATGGACTTCGAATGGGAGGACCGCTTCACCGATCTCGGGCTGAAGATGAAGCCCAGCGACTACTGGCGTCGCCAGTGCAAGGCGACCTTCCAGTTCGACCGCATCGGCGCCAAGCTGATCGACGACATGGGCGCGGAGAGCCTGATGTGGGGCTCCGACTACCCGCACGGCGACGGCGTGTGGCCGCACTCCGAGAAGTACATCAAGGAGCAGTTTGCCGAGGTGCCGGAGGAGCAGGTCAAGATGATCACCTGCACCAACGCCGGCAAGTTCTACGGGCTGATCAACTAGCCTCGATTACGGGCGCCAATCACTGGCCCCAATTACGGACCAAGATCGCTCTTCGACACGGTGTGGCGAAGAGCGAAGACTTCCGCAGAAGGCGCGTGTGCAGCACGCGCCTTTTCTGCATCTTCGACCGACCAGAAGAACGCGACGACTGCTCGGTCGATCTGCCGGTCGGGCGCGGGCCGCAGGTCCTTCTCCGTGGTATGCGCCTGGCCGACGGACTTGTGGCCCTGCAGCAAGTCGAGCCGGGCGGGTTCAAGCGCGGCCAGCGCCTCGAACGGTACAGAATCGCTGGCACCAAGGCGCAGGGTCAGCACGGCGGCGGCAACCCCGTCGCCCAACCGGCGCTCGACCGTACAGACGGTGCGCCAGGTATTGCGGAACTTCGGGAAGATCGCGCGGCTCATCTCCGTTGGTGAGCGCAGGCGCGCATAGTAGACGTCGCTCTCGAACGCGTCCGCCGTCTCGGCATCGTAGAACAGGAGATAGCAGCCAGGCTGCGCCACGGCCCTGAAGCGGCTGCCACGCAGCCAACCGGGACAACCCACCCTCTCCTGCACATGCTCGCGGCTGTGCCAGTTCTCGAAGAAAGCATCGTCCGCCGGGTCAATATCGACCCAGAGGGCGAGAACTGCCTGGCCGCCGCTCCCGGTCAGGTTCCGGCTCCTGTGCGCCTGACGGCGTTCGTGAAGGCCACCACCTCGTTGCGACGATCGTGATCGGTCGCCGGCACATAGGGAGGCTGCGGGAATGCGGCGAGGGTGACGACGACCAGCCGCTCCTTGCGGAAAATGTCGATACGCTGGCCTGCGTGTCCGAGTGCGGCCATCACGCCGTCGCCCAGCCACCAGCTATAGCCGTAATGCGTGATGTCCTGGACCGGCGGCGTCGGAACGGCGAAGGCCGGCGTCGCGGCAGCATCGACCCAGCCTTCGGCCAGCACGCGCCTGCCTGCGATCACACCATCATCCAGGACGAACTGACCGAAGCGGCCGAAGTCGCGCAGAACCATGCCAGCCCGGCTGCCGCCTATCTCCTGACCGCCATCGCTTTCCACTGTGTAGAAGGCGTCGCACTCCATGCCGGCCGGCTGCCAGACCTTCTCGGACATGTAGTCGGCCAGCGGCTTGCCCACGGCTTTGGTGAGGGCCGCGCCCAAGAGATACGTGTCGCCGGAATTGTAGAGAAAGGTGCTGCCCGGCGGATTGGCACGCGGCAGTGACGCCATCAGCTTCAACACGCCGCCCGGCACCTTGTCGGCCAGCGACTTGCTGTAGCGGTTCACGTCAGAGTTTCGATCGGGATAGACCTCGGTCCAGCGCACGCCGGACGACATGGTCATCACGTGGCGCAGGGTTACGCCTTCATAGGCGGAGCCGGCGAGCGCCGGCAGGTAGCGCGTGAGTGGGTCGTCGATCGAACCAATGGTGCCGTCGTGGATTGCGGCGCCCACCAGCATGGCCGTCATCGACTTCACGGTCGACATGGTCGACCAGCGATCGTGCTCGCCGAGGCCTAGCCCGTAGCGCTCCAACACGATCTTGCCGTCGCGGATCACCAGGACGCCGACGATCCTGTTGCGGTCCATGAAGGAGCCGAGATCGTGGTCGCTGCCGTCGGCCCGATAGACCGGCGCGATCTCCTCGCCCCGCGGCAGCTCGCGCGGATGGTCGCCGCGGCGGATCACGCGATGGGCGAACAGACTGTCGACCATGCGGTAGGCGTAGGGCTGGATCGACGGCGGGAGGAGCAGGAAATCCTCGCCCCTCGGGAGGTGCCGTCGCGGGACGGCCGTGCTCAGGAGAAGGCCTTGAAGGTGATGAGGGTGAAGGTGTCCTTCACGCCACGCAGCGTCTGGATGTGGCTGGTGACGAAGTGACCGATATCGGTCTTCTCGTCGAGATAGCACTTCATCAGGAGATCGTACTGGCCGGAGGTCGAATAGACCTCCGATACCTGTTCGATGTTCACCGCGTCGTCGGCGACCTCGTAGGCCTTACCGAGTTCGCACTTCACCATGACGAAAATGGTCTGCATGTGCCTCCGCTCCAGCGGAGCACACTCTAGCGCGTCGGGCGGGCGAGGAAAGCCGGGACGTGATCGCCGAGACCCATCGGCACGGCCTCGTCACGATCGTGGCGATCGTTGCGATGCGGACGATCGCGACGTTCCGGCCGACGCTCGCGATGAGCGCGGCCCTCGCCGCGAGGTTCGCGGGGCTCATGACGGGACTCGCGGCGAGCCTCCTGCCGCGGCTCCGCACGAGGTTCGCGGCGGGGACGTTCGGCGCGCTCGGCGCGCGGCGCACGTTCAGCCTGCACTTCGGCCTCGACGGGCTTCGGTTCACGCTCGGCGCGGGGCGCCCGCGGCGCACGCTCGCCGCTGCGGCCGCCACGGCCACCACTGGGAGCCCGTCCACGTCCGCGGCCACGACGGCCACGGCCTTCGGACGGATCGAACGCAACGGCGTCCATGCCCGGCACTTCGACCCTCGGGATCTCGGTACCAATCAGCTTCTCGATCGCCTCGACCAGGCTGCCTTCCGCAGGCGAGGCCAGGGTGAAGGAATGGCCGGTACGGCCGGCACGGCCCGTACGACCGATGCGATGGACGTAATCCTCGGGCGAGAACGGCACGTCGAAATTGAAGACGTGGCTCATATCGGCAATGTCGAGACCGCGGGCCGCGACGTCTGACGCGACCAGGATCTGGATTTCGCCCTGCTTGAACTTCTCCAGCGTCTCCATGCGCGCGGGCTGACTCATGTCGCCGTGCAGCGCGCCGGCATTGAAGCCGTGCTTCTTGAGCGATCCCTGGAGGATCGCCACGTCGCGCTTGCGGTTGCAGAAGACGATGGCGTTCTTGATGTCCTGCTCCCGGATCAACCGGCGCAGGGCCTCGCGCTTTTCTTCTTCGGGCACGACCGTGAGGCCCTGCACGATGTTCTTGCCGGTCGATGCCGGCGGCGCCACGGTCACTTCCTTCGGGTTGCTCAGGAAGCGGTCGGCCAGGCGCTTGATCTCCGGCGGCATGGTCGCCGAGAAGAACAGGGTCTGACGCATCGGCGAGAGCAGGCCGACGATGCGCTCGACGTCGGGGATGAAGCCCATGTCGAGCATGCGATCGGCTTCGTCGATCACCAGCACCTTGACGTCGTTCAGCAGAACCTTGCCGCGCTCGAAATGGTCGAGCAGGCGGCCCGGCGTGGCGATCAGCACGTCGACACCCCGTTCGAGGGCCCGTTCCTGGTCCTCGAAGCTCACGCCGCCGATCAGCAGCGCCATGTTGAGCTTGTGGTTCTTGCCATAGATTTCGAAATTTTCGGCCACCTGGGCGGCCAGTTCACGCGTCGGCTCCAGGATGAGCGACCGCGGCATGCGCGCTTTGGCGCGGCCCTCGGCGAGGATATCGATCATCGGGAGGACGAAAGAGGCAGTTTTGCCTGTACCCGTCTGGGCGCATCCGAGGATGTCACGACCCATCAGGACGATGGGGATGGCTTTTTCCTGGATCGGGGTGGGCTGGGTATAGCCCTTCTCAGACACTGCCTGCAGCACCGGGGCACTCAGCCCCAAACTCTCAAAACTCATTTAGTTTCCGTAACTTAGTCCATTTTCCGCTGGACTCTGGGGGCGGTCTCAAAGGGCTCGAGTTCGTGCCGGACCGCTGGGCGGACCTCATATGAGCCCGGGGAGGCCCCAAGTCAATGCGACCAGGCGCGGGGCAGCCGCGCGGGACGGTCAGGCCTTGACCTCGATTTCCACGAAAACGAACTCGAAATCGTTGGGGTTGATGACGTCGTGCTCGACCCCGGTCTGCCGGGAATAGGAGACCCCGGCCCGCAGCGGCGCCGGCACGGTCGCCTTGCCGTCGAAGATGTGCAGTTCGCCGGTCGTAATCGGGACCACGACATAATCGTGATTGTGGCGATGCCAGCCGGTGTGGCTGCCGGGCGGAAAGCGCCATTCCGTGACGATCACGCGGTCGTTCTCGATCTGGACGGAGGGCTTGGCGAGCGGGCGTTCCTTGTCTGTCATGGCCAAAAGCTAATGAGACCCGCAGCGATTGTCAGGTGACAGGACCGCGCGGGTTGATATGGTGCATATACACATAATCGGAGCCACCCCTGTCCCATCCTCTCCTGACCGCGCCGATCGGCCCCAGCCTTTGGAAGCTCGCGGGACCGACCACGGCCGTCATGATCGCGCAGACCTTCGTGGCCATCGCCGAGACCTTCATCTTCGGCCGACTGGGTACGGATGCGCTGGCGGGCTTCGCCCTCGTCTTCCCGCTCATGATGATGATGACGATGATGGCGGCAGGCGGCATGGGCGGCGGCGTGGCAGCCGCCATGGCACGCGCGATGGGCGCCGGCCGACGCGACGATGCGCGCGCGCTGGTGTTGCACGCGCTGGCGCTGGGAACGATGTTGGCCCTCCTCTTCACCCTGCTCGCCTGGACCGTGGCGCCGACGCTTTATCGCCTGCTGGGCGGAGAAGGCCGATCGCTCGACCATGCGCTCACCTACTCGCACGTCCTCTTTTCCGGCTCTCTGCTCATCTGGGCGAACTTCTTCCTGTCGGCGCTGCTGCGCGGCGGCGGCGACGCCGCAACGCCCGGCCGCTACATGCTCCTCTCCTCCATCGCCCAGGTGCCGCTCTCCTACGTACTGGCGCTGGGCATCGGCGACTGGCCGGGCCTGGGCATGGCAGGGCCGGCGCTTTCCTCGTTGGCAACGTCGACCCTCTCCGCACTGCTGCAGGCGCGTGCCCTGTGGGGTGGCAAGCTGGGCTTCGTCCCCGCGCTCGGCGGCCTCTCCCTGCAGGGTCGCCTCTTCTGGGACATCCTGCGCGTCGGCCTGATCGCGTCCTTCTCCGCCTTCACCGCCAATCTCACCGCCATGCTGGTGACGGGGCTGGTCGGCCGCTTCGGCGTGGCCGCCCTCGCAGGGTACGGCATCGGCGTGCGGTTGGAGTTCATGCTGGTGCCGCTGGCCTTCGGCATCGGCTCGGGCCTCACCACTCTGGTCGGCGTCGCCGCCGGCGCCAACGACTGGCGGCGTGCGGTGCGGGCCGCCTGGACCGGCAGCCTGGTCGCGGGCCTTGGTATCGGTCTCTTCGGCTGGATCGTGGCGATCGTGCCCGAAGGTTGGGCGCGACTCTTCACCAGCGACCCCCAGGTGATCGCGGCCACCGTCGCCTACGTTACGCATGTGGCGCCTTTCTACTGCCTGTTCGGCGTCGGCATGACGCTTTCCTTCGCAAGCCAGGGCGCGGGCCGCATGACGGCGCCGTTCTTCGCCGGCATCGCCCGACTCTGCATCGCAACGGTCGGCGGCTGGTTCATGATCGAGAGCCTGGACTGGGGCCTGCATGGCCTGTTCACGGCGATCGCCATCGGCATGATCGCCTTCGGCAGCCTGATTGCCGGCCCCTTGCTCTTTCACCCCTGGCGCGCGCGGGCGTGATAGGCTGGCCTCCTCAACAGGAGGAAGCGATGCAACGACCCTCCCTTGCCTACCGCACGATCCACACCTGGAACCGCAATCCCGCCGACGAAGAGGCGATGGGCGCCGCCCATGCGCCGATCTGGCGGCGCATGATCGACGTCGCCATCCATGGCAGCCTGCGCGACTCGACGGTCCTCGACTACGGCTGCAACCAGGGCGGCTTCCTGCGGATGCTCTACGACCGGCATCCCTTTCGCGCGGCCACCGGCATCGACATCGCCCGCGAATCGGTGGCGCGCGCCGAGTTGCTGAAAGGACAGCGCCCGATCGATTACAAGGTCGGTCACAGTGCGGCCGCGCTCGGCAGCCCCTTCCACTTCGCTTTCAGCCACGAAGTGCTTTACCTCCTGCCCGACCTCGCGGCGCACGCGGCCGACATGAAGGCCGCCCTTCGCCCCGGCGGCGTCTATATCGCCGCCATGGGCTGCCACAAGGACAGCGCCGTGTGGTCGCGCTGGCGCAAGCTGATCAGCGAGACCTCGTCGATCCCGATCTACGATCACTCGCTCGACAGCGTCGCCAAGGCCTTCTCGGAAACAGGCTTCACCGTCGGCGTCCGCCCGCTCGACCTCGATGCCTTCATGCCGGTGACGGTGGGCAGCGAGTATTTCCCGAAGGTGGTCGACCAGCTGCGCTACTACAGCCAGGACAAGGTGCTGTTCAGGTTCGTGCGCACGCCCTAGCGTGCGCCGATCTTCCTGAGCGCGCGGTCGATCCAGAGCGCGCCGATCTTCTCCTGCACGGAGTTCTGGCGCAGCCGCTGGCGCAGGCCGGCGAAGTCGACGTGGTCCAGCTCCTGGTCCTGGTTGAAGCAGGAGAAGACGACGCTCTCCTTGCCGGTCACCGGGTCCCGATGGAGCTGCAGGCACTGGGCGCAGATCTCCTTCATCATGCACTGCATGGGGGAGTTGATCGAACCCAGCGCGCGATGATCGGCCTTGAGGTAGGGCTTCAGCGCGTTGTGCCGCGCCAGCCGCACCGCGTTCATCATGCCGTCGGAACCGATGGCCACGATGCGATCCGCTGCATTGTAGGGAATCGGCTGGTCACCGAGTTCGCCCGACGCATAGCGGCGCATCGCTTCGACGATGTTGGCGACCAGCGCCTTGTCCTGCGGCCGGCCCGGCATGAAACCCGGCTCCTCGTCGCAGCACCAGACGACGACATCGGCCGCCGCCTCGATCTCCTCGACCTTGTAACGGTCGATGACCCGCTTGTAGCCCGCGAAGTAGAGCACCTTGCTGCCGGCCTTGCGGAAGGCCTGGCCGATCGAGAACAGCACGGCGTTGCCCAGGCCACCGCCGACCAGCACGACCGTTTCGCCCGGCTCGATCTCGGTCGGCGCGCCGGTCGGCCCCATGACGATCACGGGTTCGCCGGGCTTCAGCATGGCGCAGAGATCGGACGAGCCGCCCATCTCCAGAGCGATCAGCGACAGCAGGCCCTTTTCCTTGTCGACCCACGCGCCGGTCAGCGCCAGGCCCTCCATGGTGAGGAGCGTGCCTTCGCTTTGCAGCGACCGCGCCTCGTAGTTCTGCAGGCGATAGAACTGGCCGGGCTCGAAATTGCGCGCCGCTGCAGGCGCCTCGACGACCACCTCGACGATGGTGGGCGTCAGCCGGTCGACGCGCACGACGCGGGCACGCCATTCCCGATTGGCTGCGCCCAGAAGCTCGGCCGGCGTGCGCTTGGGCGCCGGCAGTGCCGTCATGGCGCGCGTCAGCACCGGATAGCCCTGCTTGGCGCCGCCCATCGCCTTCACGACGTTGCCGGCGAAGGACGGATGCAGGTCACCGAAGAACGACATGAAGCGGTTGTCGGCATGGCGGTACATCAGCACCCGCACTTCGGCGGGCTTGGCGACACGCTCGGGCGTGGCCGGATTTCCCTCCTCGTCGAGGGCTCGGAAATACTTGCCGTCGATGAAGGCATGCGTGGCGTCTTCGCGCGCCAGCACGGTGTTGGGCTGCGTGCCGGCCGCCACCAGGATGGTGCGCGCCGGCAGGGTCGCCTCGACCTTGGCGCCGTTCTGCTCGCCCGCCACCTTCAGCGCCTTGGCCTGGCCAACCGCATCGACCTCGACCGCCACGGGCGAGAGGCCTTCGACGAAGCGGATATCCTCTTCGAGTGCCTTCAGCACTTCCTCGTGGTTCAGCGTATAGGACGGCGAGTCGATCAGACGCCGGCGATAGACCAGCGCCACGCCGCCCCAGCCGTTGACCAGTCTGGCAATCGCAGGCTCGCGGCCTTCGCGGGCGGCCGCTTCGCGCTCGGCGCGAATCGCCTTGGCGTGCGTCATGAACTCGTCGGCAATCTCGCGTTCTTCCAGTGTCCAGTTGCCCTGCACCGCCGCTTCGCCGCGCTCGGCGACCAGCGCTTCATGCCGCGACAAGAACTTCTCGACCTGCAACGGATAGTAGGCGAGCGATTCGGTGGCCGTGTCGATGGCCGTCAGTCCGCCGCCAATCACCACCACCGGCAACCGGATCTGCAGGTTGGCGATGGACTCCTTCTTGGCCGCGCCCGTGAGCTGCAGCGCCATCAAGAAGTCCGACGCGGCGCGCACGCCGCGCGCCAGGCCGTTCGGCAGGTCGAGCACCGTGGGTTTGCCGGCGCCGGCGCACAGCGCGATATGGTCGAAGCCCATGGCGAAGGCGCTCTCGACCGTCACCGTGCCGCCGAAGCGCACGCCGCCGAACATCGAGAATTCGGCGCGTCGCTCCAGCAGGAGGCGCACCATCTTCAGGTAGTTCTTGTCCCAGCGCACGGTGATGCCGTACTCGGCGACGCC
>JAIUOY010000211.1:0-14442 GCA_020160995.1 Pseudomonadota bacterium
TGAGCCCATGTCCGCCAGCCTCACCTCGGCCGTCTATCTCGTCGCCGCCGTCCTGTTCATCCTCGCCCTGCGCGGGCTGAGCCATCCCGAGACGTCCCGCCAGGGCAACCGGATGGGCATGATCGGCATGGCGATCGCCATC
This sequence comes from Pseudomonadota bacterium, assembly GCA_020160995.1. Taxonomy (GTDB): domain Bacteria; phylum Pseudomonadota; class Alphaproteobacteria; order Reyranellales; family Reyranellaceae; genus Reyranella. The sequence goes on from JAIUOY010000211.1 coordinate 143, forward strand.
GGCGCCACGCTGCTGCACCATGGCATGAGCGGTTCGGGCTTCGGCCTCATCCTGCTGGCGCTGGTCATCGGCGGCGGCGTCGGCACCTTCGTGGCGCTGCGCATCCAGATGACGGCGCTGCCGCAGCTGGTGGCCGCCTTCCATTCGCTGGTCGGCCTCGCGGCGGTGTTCGTGGCGGCGGCGGCGTTCATCTCGCCGGAAGCTTTCGGCATCGGCGCCGCCGGCAAGATCAAGGTGCAGAGCCTGGTCGAGATGGGGCTGGGCACCGTGATCGGCGCCATCACCTTCACCGGCTCGATCGTCGCCTTCGCCAAGCTGCAGGGCTTGGTTTCGGGCTCACCGCTGGTCTTCAAGGGCCAGCATCCGCTGAACGCGCTGATCGGCATTGCCCTGGTCGGGCTGCTGGTGTGGTTCGCCATGCGCGGCCACGGCTCGACCTTCGTGCTGCTGATCGTGCTGTCGCTGGCGCTGGGCTTCCTGCTGATCCTGCCGATCGGCGGCGCCGACATGCCGGTGGTCGTGTCGATGCTCAACTCCTACTCGGGCTGGGCGGCAGCCGGCATCGGCTTCACCCTGGGCAACACCGCGCTCATCGTGACCGGCGCGCTGGTCGGCTCCTCGGGTGCGATCCTGAGCTACATCATGTGCAAGGGCATGAACCGCTCGATCTTCAACGTGATCCTGGGCGGCTTCGGCACCGACAGCGGCGCGGCGGGCGGCCCGGCCGCCAAGACCGACAAGCCGGTCAAGGCGGGCTCGGCCGAGGATGCCGCGTTCCTGATGAAGAACGCCGGCTCGGTGATCATCGTGCCGGGCTACGGCATGGCGGTCGCCCAGGCCCAGCACGCGCTGCGCGAGATGGCCGATCTCCTGAAGAAGGAGGGCGTGCAGGTGCGCTACGCCATCCATCCGGTGGCCGGCCGCATGCCGGGCCACATGAACGTGCTGCTGGCCGAAGCCAACGTGCCCTACGACGAGGTTTTCGAGCTGGACGACATCAACCGCGACTTCGCCGCGACCGATGTTGCCTTCGTGATCGGCGCCAACGACGTCACCAACCCGGCCGCCAAGACCGACCCCAAGAGCGCGATCTACGGCATGCCGATCCTCGACGTCGAGCGGGCGCAGACCGTGCTGTTCGTGAAGCGCGGCATGGCCTCGGGCTATGCCGGCGTCGACAACGAACTGTTCTTCCGCGACAACACGATGATGCTGTTCGCCGACGCCAAGGTGATGTGCGAGAACATCGTGAAGGCGCTGGAAGGCTCGTCGCATTAGCCGCTAAGCCCCTCATCCTGAGGAGCGAGCGCAGCGAGCGTCTCGAAGGATGGGAACGAGCACCATGCCTGAGGCCCACCCTTCGAGACGCCACGCTTCGCGTGGCCCTCAGGGTGAGGTGCCTTTTTAAGGCGAAGCGCGCGTGCCTTCGCCATATCAAGCCATCCTCTTCGACGTCGGCGGACCGATAGATCTCGAATTCGCCTGGGAAAGCGCGGTCGACGGCGCCATCGCCGCGGCCTGCGGTCTGGAAGGCATTCGCGTCGACCAGACGATGGTCGAGGAAGCCTCCGACGCCGCGGTCGCTGCCTTCGCAGCCGATACCTACGCGCACATGATCGAGACGCTGTGCGGCGGCGATCCGCAGAGCATCGCGCGGGTGCGCCAGCGGATGCGCGCCATGGTGGGCAATCTCGACGTCTTCCAGTTGCGCCCCGGCATCGACGGCCTGCTGCAACGATTGCACGCGCGCGGCCTCGCGCTCGGCGTGATCGACCCGGCGCACCACTGGCCGCGGCTGGAGCGGGCAGGGATCGTGGACCTCTTCACGCGCGACGTCGCCGTGCCGCCCGCTTCCTGCCTCTTCGTCGGCGACCGTATCGACACCGACATCGCGCCCGCCAGGGCAAGCGGCATGACGGCCATCCAGTTCCGGTCCGGCCGCTGGCGCCGCCAACGCCCGCGCTCAATTGAGGAGACCCCTGACGCCGTGGTGACGGACGTCGTCGAACTGGAGGCCGCGATAGAGGCGCTGCTGAAGTAGCGCTGGGGGAGGGCGCGCGTCGGCGGCGCTGCAATGTGATAGAATGGCCGCTCGATGGAGGGCCATCGCATGCCTCACACCAACCGACCCATGACATCCGACGAGCTTCGGCGATATGTCGACGTGGTGACGGCTGATCCGCGGTCGAGCATACCGGCGCGAGAAGTGTTCAAACGGTTGCGCGCCCTGCAAGCACAGCGTCGAGCCGACGAGATAGCCATGCAATCGAGTGCACAGCCTCAGGAGCGAAGGACGGGCTTGCGATCCAAAGACGGGTCGCGCCCCGCAAGAGCGTAGCCAAAACAAAACCCCCGGTGTTGCCGGGGGTGTCGTCGTCTCTGTCGCTCGGTGAGGACAGAAGAGAGGGCTAGTAGCCCTCGCGCTCCATGCGCTTGCGCATCAGCTTGCGCGTGCGGCGGATGGCCTCGGCGCGTTCGCGGGCGCGGCGCTCGGAGGGCTTCTCGTAGTTGCGGCGAAGCTTCATCTCGCGGAAGATCCCTTCGCGCTGCATCTTCTTCTTCAGGACGCGCAGCGCCTGATCGACGTTGTTTTCACGAACGAGAACCTGCACTGCGATCGCTTCCTTCCATATGGCGACAGGCCCCGAAAACCCTCCGGGGCCGAAACTGAGGCGGCGTAGGTATCACAGCGCGATACCCTTGGGAACCCCCCGGACGGGGGCCTATATTCCCCCTATGACCGACCAAAACACCCCTAATTCTGCGGAAATCGACCCGGCGTCTGCGGGCCCTGTGGACCGTGCACCCGCGGATCCCGACGCCGCCCTGCGCGACCGGCTGGCCGAGGCGGTCACTGCCGAAGCGGCCTTCGAGGGCTGGACCCGCCCGGCGCTGGCGGCGGCCGGCCGGCAGCTCGACCTGTCGGCGGGCGAGGTCGAGCGGCTGTTTCCCGGCGGCCCGATCGAGGTCCTGACCCATGCCAGCGAGCTGGCCGACCGGCGCACGGTGCGGGACATGGAGGCGGAAGGCGTGCTCGCGCTCAAGATCCGCGACCGCATCAAGGCCGCCGTCCGCATCCGGCTGGAGCGTCACGCCGGCAACCGCGAGGCGGCGCGGCGGGCGCTGGCCGTGCTGTCGCTGCCGTTCAATGCCGGGCTGGGGCTGAAGCTGCTCTACAAGACGGTCGATGCCCTGTGGTACGCCGCCGGCGACACCAGCACCGACTTCAATTTCTACACCAAGCGCGCGACTTTGGCGGGCGTCTACTCCTCGACCTTGCTCTACTGGCTGAACGACCGCTCGCCCGGCGCCGCAGAGACCTGGTCCTTCCTCGATCGCCGCATCGACGACGTGATGAAGATCGAGAAGCTCAAGAGCCAGGTGAGATCGTGGACCGGCGGCGGCTCCCGGACCGCCGCGCGCCGGTAACCGGGCCGTCCGACTGCCGGCTGTGAGTTATAGGCGCCGTTCCTATAACTCATATTTTGTGATATTTTAAGCTATAGAAAGGACCTTCTATAGCTCATGGACTGGATCTGGCAGCAGCCCGAATGGCCTGACTTCACCTACAGGACGAGCGCGCTGGACGATCTGGAACGCCGGTTCCTGCTCCAGTCCGGCGAGTTCGTGGGCGCCTTCCGGCACATCGGCGCGGACGACCAGGACCGGCTCAGGATCGAGCTTATCCGGGACGAAGCTCTCAAGACCTCCGAGATCGAAGGCGAACTCCTCAATCGCGACAGCGTCCAGTCGTCCCTGATCCAGCAGTTCGGCCTAGGCAAGGATGGGGGTAAGGACGGGGGCAAGGATGGGCCGCGCGTGCCCGATGCCGAACGCGGCATCGCGGAGATGATGGTCGATCTCTACCGGACCTTCGCCTCGCCCCTTGCGGACAAGATGATGTTCGGCTGGCACACCATGCTGATGGCTGGCGAGAAGGGCATCGAGGATGTCGGGACGTATCGCCGGCAGGGCGATCCCATGCAGATCGTCTCCGGTCCGCTCCACAAGAGGCGCGTGCACTTCGAAGCGCCGCCCGCGAAGGCCGTCCCGCAGGAAATGAAAGCCTTCGTGGCGTGGTTCAACGACAGTGCGCCGGCTGGAAAGAATCCGCTGCCGCCTTTGACGCGGGCAGGTATCGCTCACCTCTATTTCGAGTGCATTCACCCGTTCGAGGACGGCAACGGCCGTATCGGCCGTGCCATTGCCGAAAAGACTCTGGCGCAGGGGCTGGGCCGGCCGACTTTGATCGCGCTGGCCTATGCCATCGAACGCAAGCGCAAGGCGTACTACGCGGCGCTGGAACACAGCAGCAGAGAGACGGAGATCACGGACTGGCTCGTCTTCTTTGCCAACACCGTTCTGGAAGCCCAGGCCACCACGATCGAACGTGTCGACTTCTACATGGCCAAGGCGAGGTTCTACGAGCGTCTGCGCGGCCAGATGAACGATCGCCAGGAGAGGGTCGTTGCCCGCCTGTTTCGCGAGGGCCTCGATGGCTTCAAGGGCGGCCTGAGTGCGGAGAACTACATCACCATCGCGAAGACCTCACGCGCGACAGCCACGAGAGACCTGCAGGACCTCGTGGCCAAGGGCGCGCTGTCGCGAACCGGCGAGCTGAAGCACACGCGCTATCATCTCGCGATTGCCGGCGAACGCTGACCGGCGGCTTGCCCTAAGGCCGCAGCACGTAGGTGACGTGGCCCATCTTGCGGCCGGGGCGCGGGGTGCCTTTGCCGTAGAGGTGCAGGCGCGCGGCGGGCTCCGTGAGGTAGCGCGGCCAGTCGAGCGCGTCGTCGCCGATCAGGTTTTCCATGCGCGAGGGCGCCAGCGCCTCGACCGCGCCCAGCGGCAGGCCGCAGACCGCGCGCACGAGCTGCTCGAACTGGCTGGTGGCGCAGGCGTCGATGGTCCAGTGGCCCGAATTGTGCGGCCGCGGCGCGAACTCGTTGGCCAGCACCTGGCCGTCGGCGGTGACGAACATTTCCAGCGCCACCAGGCCCACCAGGTCGAGCCCTTCGGCCAGCATCGTGCCGTAGCGCTCGGCCGTCGCCAGCACGTCGGGGGGCAGGTCGGCCGGCACCACGGTGGTGCGCAGGATGCCGCCCTGATGTTCGTTGCGGCCGATCGGGAAGCAGCGCGTCTCGCCGTCGAGCCCGCGCGCCACGATGGCCGAGACCTCGCAGCGGAACGGCACCAGCGCTTCGAGCACGCACTCGCGCCGGCCGAGATCGGCCCACGCCGCCGCCAGCGCCGCGCCGTCGGCAACGCGCGCCTGACCCTTGCCGTCGTAGCCTTCGGTGCAGGTCTTCAGGATGCCGGGCAGGGCGCCGGGAACGGCGGCGGCCGCGGCGATGTCGGCTTCGGAGCGAATCGGCAGGTAGTCGGCCGTGCCGATGCCGAGCTGGCGCAGGAAATCCTTTTCGCGCAGCCGGTGCTGGGCGAGGTGGATCGGCAGGGTACCGGGCCGCACCGGCTTGAGCTTCTGGCATTCGAGGACGGCTGCTTCGGGCACGTTCTCGAACTCGTAGGTGATGACGTCGACCTGCGCCGCGAAGCGGGCGAGGGCGGCCGCGTCGTCGTAGGCGCCGCGCACATAGCCGGCGGAAACTTCGGCGGCGATGGAGTGCGCGTCGGGCGCGTAGACGATCGAGCGGTAGCCGAGCCGCGCCGCCGCCAGCGACGTCATGCGCCCCAACTGCCCGCCGCCCAGGATGCCGAGGGTGGAGCCGGGCGGGATGATCTGGGAGTCGGTCATAGTGCTTTCGCCTCCCCCGTCAGCGGGGGAGGTGGCGCGTCATACGCGGCGGAGGGGTCATGTGCTGCGAGGCCCTCCTGACCCCTCCGCCGCCGCCGCGCCTCTGAAGGCGCTGAAGCGGCGGCACCTCCCCATTTGAATGGGGAGGGAGATAATGAGCCCGGCTCAACCACGGTGAGGGGCCGGCTCGTCCGAGGGCGTGCGGGCGACGGCGGCGGTCTGGCGGGCGCGCCAACTTTCCACTGCCTTCATGATCTTAGCATCGTCAAGTCCGACGATGGAGGCTGCCAGAAGCGCTGCATTCACGGCACCGGCGCGGCCGATGGCCAAGGTGCCGACAGGGATTCCGGCCGGCATCTGGACAATGGAAAGAAGACTGTCCTGGCCCTTCAGGGCGGCACTTTCGACCGGCACGCCCAGCACCGGCAGCGGCGTGAAGGCCGCCGTCATGCCCGGCAGGTGGGCGGCACCGCCGGCGCCGGCGATGATCACGCGCAGCCCGCGCGCCTTGGCGCCGGAGGCGTAGCTCATCATGCGCTTGGGCGTGCGATGGGCGGAGACAATGCGCGCCTCGAAGGGCACGCCGAGCGCCGCCAGGGTCTCGGCGGCATGGCGCATGGTCGTCCAGTCGGACTGGCTGCCCATGATGACGCCGACCAGAGGTCGGGTGATGACGCCGACCAGAGGTCGGGTGATGACGCCGACCAACGGTCGGGCGGTCTTGCCGGGCGAGGCTTTCGCCGGCGTCGTTTTCTTCCTGGCCATAGAACCCTGTCTGTCTCAGGCGATGATATCGGGGATGAGCTGGCTTTCCAGCCTGATGATCTGGTCCTTCAGGCCGAGCTTGCGCTTCTTCAGCCGCTGCAGCTGCAACTGGTCGAACGGCGGCTTTTCCAGCAGGCGGTCGATCACCTCGTCGAGGTCGCGATGCTCGATGCGCAGGGCCTCGAGCTTGGCCTGGATCGTCGGAGTGTCCAGCGGCGGATCAGACGTCGTATCGGTCATTCTGGGCGCACCGTCCGGCAGGCTGGGGAGCGGGTAAATAGACAGGTTCGGCGGGGCCGGAACTGTGGATATGTCGCCGCGATCCCCGCCGGCCGGCATCATACTCCTTCTCCCGGTCCCTGCGAGAGCGGGGCGGGCGCGTCTTTATTTCCCTGCCGGCCGGCCTACGGTGAGGAGGCGGCCCAAGGAGGGGCCTCCCGTGACCCGTACTCCCCAAGCTCCGGCTCCCGCGCCGCCTGTCCATCTCGGCCCAGTCCATCTCGGCACCGAGATCCGTCGCATCCGCCAGGAGCAGGGAATCTCGCAGCGGCGGCTGGCCCGGCTGGCCGGCGTCGACCGCGCCTCGCTGCGGCGCTTCGAGGAGGGGCAGTCGCGCGGCAACCTCCAGCTTGTCGAGGCCGTGGCCGACGCGCTGGGCTACGAACTGGAGCTGATGTTCCGCGGCTTTGCCGGCGGCTTTCCGCTTCATCCGCCCGTCTCCGAATGACGGGCGAAGTGTGGGCGCACGCCATGAGCACGAACCCGATCGCGCCCTCCAACGATCCCGTCGTCCTGAGCCATCGGGAACTGAACGCCCTGATCGAGGCCGCGATCGAGAAGGGGGCGGAGAAGGGCGCCGAGCGGGCGCTGGCGCGTCTCGGCCTGGCCGACGGCAACGCCGTGCGCGACATCGCCGAATGGCGCTCGCTGGTCGACGCCTACCGCGCCATCCGCCACGGCATGCTGCGCACGCTCGGCCAGATGATGGCCGCCGGCATCATCACCGCGCTGCTCACCTACTTCTATTTCAAGCGCTGAGGCCGGCGCGCGCACGCTTCTCCTCGGGCTCAGTGCTTGCCGAGGCTGGAGAAGGTGCGGGCGATCAACTGCTGGAAGCCGCTGCTCGGCCGGGACATCGCCTGCAGCAAGGCCACCGTGTTCTTGGCAGGCCCCCTGAAGACCACCTGGATCTTGTCCAGCGTGCAGCCGCTGAAGTTGGGCGGCTCGCCGCCGGAATAAACCAGGACGCAGTTCTCGAACGTGCACTTCGTATATCCGTGGCCATCGATCTCGATGGTGGCGTTCCTGTAGGTGTCGCCCTCGTGCTCGGCCATTGCAGAACCTCCCCCTGCGGTCGCCGCAGCATGCGCCGGGCGCCGAAGGCGAGCCAGCCTGCAAACGGCAAAAGCCCCGGCCGGTAAGCCGGGGCGGGGGCGTCGTCGTGTTCGCGCGGGGAGCGGGGAAAGGCCGCCGGCGGTTCGCCGCCTATTGCGGGAACAACGCGGCCTGTTGAATCTTCGCGTCGGCCCGTGCCGCAGGTTGCTTGTTCGCAGCGGTCGAGGGCTTGCGGGCGGCATCGTTCAGGCTCGCCATGGCCTGGTCGATCTGGCGATGGATGTCCGTCATCAACGACGTGCTCGTGAACAGGCCGGCCTGCTCCATCTGTTCGGCGATCTGGAAGCGGATGTAGCGGTCGTGGCGCTGGTCGTTGGGGCGCGCGTAGGCCATGCCGACCAGGCGCTCGTGCTCGGCGGACGCCACGGTGAAATCGTTCCAGTCCCATTTGCTGCGACCGGCATTGTGCATGTTGTGGTTGCCGGCATCCCAAGCGGATGCGCGAATCAAAGAGGGAAGGGGATTCATAGTTTCTTGGTCTCCGCCTGCCGCCAAATTAGGCAGCGCCAGATGCAAATTGCAACGCGTGTGACCCCCTGCCGGTACGTTTTCGATCCACAGTGGTTAGATCTGGGGATATCCGCGGTATTTCCAGTGTCTCAGCAATTGGTGCGACCGGGCCATACCGCGCCCGCTGCGGGCCCCTCTCCCGGGCCGGGAGAGGGGACGGGTGTTCCGGTTCGGGCTCTAGGCGCCGAAGCGCTCCTGGAAGAAGCCGCGCATGGCCGCCCACGAACGCCTGTCGGTCTTCTCGTTGTAGAGGATGGCCGGGTTGAGCGAGCCGTCGGCTTCAGGGTTGGTGAAGCTGTGCGCGGTGTTGCCGTAGCTGATGACCTGCCAGTCGGCCTTGGCCGCGCGCATCTCCTGCTCGAAGGCCACGACCTGGTCGGCCGGGATCATCGGATCGTCGGCGCCGGTGCAGCACAGCACGCCCGCCTTGACGCTGCCTGCCTGGGCCGGCGCCTTGGTCTGCAGCCCGCCATGGAAGCTGACGACGCCCGCGAGGTCCGCGCCGCTGCGCGCGAGCTGCAGCACGGTCGAGCCGCCGAAGCAGAAGCCGATGCCGCCCAGCTTCGCGGGGTCGACTTCGGGCCGCTGGCGCAGCACGTCGAGGGCTGCACCGGCGCGCGCCAGCAGCTTGGGCGGATTGCCCAGCAGGTCGGTGATGATCTCGATGGCCTTGGGCAGCTCGCTCACCTGCTGGCGGTTGCCGAACATGTCGGCGGCGAAGGCGACGTAGCCCAGCCCGGCCAGCATCTTCGCACGGTCCATCGCATGCTTGCCCAGGCCGAACGCCTCGTGCACGACCAGCACGCCGGGACGATGCCCGGTCTTCGTCTCGTCGTAGGCCAGGAAGCCGCGGCAGGTCAGTGCGCCGTCGCGGTAGTCGATATCGGCAGTCTTCATCGGTGCTCTCCTCTACGCGTTCACGACACGGTGAGGGATCACTACGACTGCGGTCAAGGGACGTTGCCGGGAGGATGTGACCGCGATCACGCCGGAACGTAGGTCAGCCTGATTGCCCGCTCGCCGACCCGGTCGCTGGCGACGAGACGCAGCGGCGGCCGCGGGCCGGCGAAGAACGGCGTGCCGCTGCCGAGCACGACGGGATGGAGATAGAGACGGTATTCGTCGACGAGACCGAGATCGCCCAGCTGGCGCGCGAGCTGCGGTCCGCCGACTTGAATCTCCCCGTCGATCCGGGTCTTCAGCCCGCGGATCGTCGCCTCGATATCGCCGGCGAGGAGCGTCGCGTTGGGACCGACCGACTTCAGCGAGCGCGAAACGACCCACTTGGGCTGGCGCCGCCACGCCGCTGCGAAGTCGTGCAGCTCCGCCGTCCACTCGGGACGGTCTTCGTCCCAGTAGCGCATGTCCTCGTACAGCCGGCGGCCGTAGAGGCTGCCGGCGAGGCCGCGCACGAATGCCGACCAGTGACCGAAGAGCGAAGGGTCGGGCGGAAACTTGTCGTGGTCGACATAGCCGTCCAGCGACTGATTCATTGCGAAGACGAGCTTGGCCATGCGCAGGATCTCCACCCGGTTTTTCAGTAACGGTGCAAGCCACCGTTACGGACAAAGGGCGAAGCCTGCAAATGCGCGGGGTCCTGCCGGGCCCGCAAACCCGGCGGAGGCTCACTTCATCGTGGCCAGCACCTCGACCATCGGCGCGTTGGACAGCTGCAGAATGCCGCGGCGCGCATAGTCGAGGTCGATCACCATCCACATGGCGATCGCCAGCACCACGCCGTAGATCGAGTCCAGCGTCGAGAAGGTCCGCCGGCTGCGCCCGGCGCCGAAGCCGACCAGCGCGTAGGAGAGCGCCGCCGAGGCGAGCAGCACCCCCATGATCGGCAGCGGCCAGTGGCGGCGCGCCAGCGCGAGATGCGAGGCGTTGAGATCGATCACCTGGTTGACCGCCGGGAACATGACCAGCATCAGGGGCGCGTCGTTGGCCGTTCCCTGCACCGTCGCACGCCACATGCGCTCGTGCAGGCCGGCAATCTTGTCGACCCGCTTCATGATCTCGGCGCGGTCGTTGGTGCCGAGCGCGGCGACGCGGTCCTCGGTGTATTCGCGCAGCGCCGCCTTGAGGTCGCGCCGCGCCGGATCGGGCAGGACGTCGGCGCGCAGCCAGGCGGTGCCGATCGCATTGGCCTCGTTGACGATCAGGTCGGCGCGCTCGATGAAGCGTCCGCCCGCACCGGCGAAGCCGAAGCCGACCAGGAAGGCCACCAGCGCCTGGGTGGCGCCGCGGACCACGCCCAGCTGCTGGCCGAAGGTTTCGTCCTTGGGATCGAAGCGGCGTCCGACGAGGTAGCCCACGCGGTGGCTCAGCCACGCACCCAGTATCAGCCCGGCGGCAATCAGCAGTTCTGCAAGGCCCACGTCGACGGTCCCTCTTTCGAGGGAGGTACTCTATGACGCAGCCTGCGCCGCCCGTTGACTTAGATCAACGAAGCCGCCGTCGCCTGTCGTATTTTTCACGACGATTTCAACACGGGGTTGCTCTCGATGATGGCCCACTCGACACATGCCGCCTCTGCCCCGACGGGCGCATTGCCGCGCTCGCCGCAGTCGCTGGCCGATGCCGTCGCGCACCGGATCGCGCTTGTGCAGCGGCTGTGCACGGCGGGGCGGCATCGCGACGATCCCGCGTTCCAGCGGCGCGTCGACGGCGCGCTGGCCGAGGCCGGCGCCGCGCTGGCGGCCGGCAATCCGGCGACGGAGACGCTTGAAACCACGCTGCGCGCGCTGGACGCGCTCACCTTCGAGTTGTGCGAGGAATAGAGCATGAGCGCTGAAGTCGCCGAAATCGCCTCCCGGCGATCCCACAAGACGGCGACGCCGCCGGAATTTCTCGGTCCGGCCGAGCGTCGCGCAAAAGGCAAGGCGCTGCGCGAGGCGGTGCCGCGCTCGGTGCACGGCGAATGGAAGCGGCCGGACAATCGGCGCGATCCCATCGACGCGCTGAACGAGTCCAATGTCGGCCGCCAGGAGCAACTCGTTCCCATCCGCTTCGGGCGCATGATGCAGTCGCCCTTCGCCTTCTACCGCGGCTCGGCGGCGATCATGGCTGCCGACCTCGCCTCGACGCCCGCATCGGGCATCCGCGTGCAGGCCTGCGGCGATGCGCACCTGTCGAACTTCGGCGGCTTCGCCACGCCCGAGCGGCGGGTGATCTTCGACATCAACGACTTCGACGAGACGCTGCCCGGTCCCTGGGAATGGGACATCAAGCGCCTGACGACGAGCTTCGTGCTGGCCGGCCGCCACATCCGCCTGTCCGAGGCCGACTCGGTGCGGGCCGTGCGGGCAGCCGCGCAGTCCTATCGCGAGCACATGGCCGACTATGCCCAGATGCGCGCGCTCGACGTCTGGTACGACACGATCGACGTCGATCGCTTCCTCAAGGAGACCGACTCGGAGGAAACCCGCGAGCGGGTGCAGGAGCGCCTGGAGAAGGCGCGCGAGAAGAACACGCCCGAGTTCCTGTTCCCCAAGTTCGTGGAGCACAAGGGCTCGACGCCGACCATCGCCGACGATCCGCCGCTGATCTTCCACCCGACGGCCGACATCGCGCCGGGCATCGAGTCGGGCTACCGCGAAGGCTTCGCCAGCTACCGCGAGTCGCTGTCCGAACATGTGCGGACGCTGTTCGACCGCTATCAGTTCTGCGACCTCGCCATGAAGGTGGTGGGCGTCGGCAGCGTCGGCACCCGGTGCGGGGTCGCCCTGCTCATGGCGTCCGACGACGACCCGATCTTCCTGCAGATCAAGGAGGCGAGCGCCTCGGTGCTGGAACCCTATGTCGGCAAGAGCCGCCACGCCAATCACGGCGAGCGCGTGGTCGTCGGCCAGCGCCTCATGCAGTCGGCCAGCGATCTGCTGCTGGGCTGGGGCACGGGCGCCAACCAGCGCGACTTCTATGTCCGCCAGCTGCGCGACATGAAGATGAGCGCGATCCTCGAGGATTTCAGCGCCGCCGACATGCGGTCCTATGGCCGCGTCTGCGGCTGGGCGCTGGCGCGGGCGCATGCCCGTTCGGGCGACGCCGCCATGATCGCCGGCTACATGGGATCGAGCGAGATGTTCGACGACGTGTTGTGCGACTTCGCCGTCGAATATGCCGACCAGACCGAGCGCGACTACAAGGGCTTCGTGAAGGCGGTCCGCGACGGCAGGATCAAGGCGATCGTCGAAAGCTAGCGGCGGCCGGACCGCGTCACTGGTGCGGCGGGCGGATGCCGACGATGCCGCACTTGGTGGCGTAGGTCGTCTTGTAGCCCGTCATCTCGAGATAGCGGGCGACGTAGCTCCTGAAGGCGCTCTCGCTCTCCATCATGATGTGGAAGTAGTTGGCGTCGAACAGGTGGTAGCGGTTGTGGCGGTCGTGGGCGAGCGCGATGGCGTGCGCGCCGCTCGCGCCCCGCAAGGTGACGCCGTAGCAGCCATAGGCCTTCGACAGGATCGACCAGAAGAAGCCGGCGCCGGGCGGCCGGTCGCGCGAGGCGCGCAGCCCCGGCGAGACCGTGCAGGCGAAGCTGGCGGTCGCGGCCTTCCAGCCGTCCGTCCATTCGACCCGCTTCATGGCGTCCGACAGGTTCTGCGCCGTCGTCGACTGCCAGGGCGGGTTGTCGCAAACCTGGCCGGAGACGGGGAAGGTCTTGCCCTGATAGCGCCAGGCGACCCAGCAGGCGGCCAGCCCGATGCAGTAGCCGTCGTAGGCGCTGCCCCACGGACCGGGCTGCGTCAGGGCCGGCGTCTGCGCCTGGTCCATGGCGAACACCAGAACCCCCTTGGCCTTGGCGTCGAGCTGCACACTGTCCCAATTCATCGAGCGCCTCCGGGAACACGACGCGGGTGCAGAGACTATGTTGCAGGGAGGCTGTCGGCACAACCCGCGCCGCGGCGCGAAGCTACCCCAGCAGATAACGCAGCAGGCCGGAGGAGGCGATGCCGATCAGCACCGTGGGCAGCATCGAGAGCCGCGTGGCCGCCAGCAACGTGATGAAGAGCGCCGCGAGGTCGGCGGGATTGTTCGCCACGAAGCTCGGCGCAATGACGGAGATCAGCACGCAGCCCGGCGCCGCCTCGACCACCGCCATCGCGCGCGGCCCGAGCGTGCGCCGGCGCAGCACGAGATAGCCGCCGATCCGCGTCAGATAGGTGACGCCCGCCATCGACAGGATGGTGAGCAGGACGGTCGGCTCGATCATCGCGCCTCGATCACTGGCGTGTCGATCATCGCGCGTCGCCCGCGAGAAACCACGCGGCGGCGAGGCCCGACAGCGCGCCCGCCGCGACGTACCAGGCGCCGGGCACGAGGAGATAGGTGAGGGCGGCGACCACGAGGCTGACCAGCCACGGCCGCGCCGCGCGCCAGCCGGTCCACATGCCACGTAGCAGCACCAGGAAGACCGCCGGGAAGGCCAGGTTGAAGCCATAGGCTTCGACGTCGCCCAGCAGCGGCCCCACCGCCGCGCCGAGGCTGGTGAAGCCGACCCAGGCCAGCCAGATGCAGGCGCCGGTGCCGACGAAGTAGGGCAGGCTGAACGCCTGTCCCGTGTGCGTCGTGCCAATGCCCTGCGCCGCGCGCCGCCGCGCATCGGCGAGGCCCAGCGCCCACGACTCGTCGCACATCAGGAAGAGGGCGGGGAACACCTTGCGCTTCGGCAGGTGCTGCAGGTACGGCGCCAGCGCCGCCCCCATCAGCAGATGCCGGCTGTTCACCAGGAAGGTGACGAACACGATCACCGCGAGGTGCGGCGGCGAGGTCCAGAGCTGGATCGCGGCGAACTCCGAGCCGCCGGCGAAGTTGAGCCCGGTCATCAGCGACACCTCGCCGAGCCGCAGGCTCTTCTGCGTCGCCAGCGCGCCCA
>JAIUOY010000212.1:0-10450 GCA_020160995.1 Pseudomonadota bacterium
AAGTCCCCTACCTGCCGATCGATCCGGCCGATCTCGGCCGCAGCTACGAGGCGATCATCCGCATCAACAGCCAGTCGGGCAAAGGCGGCATCGCCTACATCCTGAAGAGCGACTATGGCATCGACATGCCGCGCCTCCTCCAGGTCGAGTTCTCCAAGGTCATCCAGCAGATCGCCGACGAGACCGGCAAGGAGATCCAGCCGGCGTTGATCTGGGACACTTTCCGCAAGGAGTATCTCGAGCGCGACACGCCCGTCTCCTTCGACAGCCACACGACGGTACCCGAGCCCGGCCATCCCGACGTGCGTCTTCTCGATGCCAAGGTAACCTTCAACGGCAAGGAGACCACAATCTCCGGCCGCGGCAACGGCCCGATCGCCGGCTACGTCGACGCGATCGGCAAGAACTGCGGCATCAAAATCAGGGTGCGGGACTATCACCAGCATGCGACCGGCGCCGGGTCCGACGCCCAGGCGGTGAGTTTCATCGAAGCGGAAACTGCCGACGGCAAGGTCCTATGGGGCGTCGGCATGGACTCCAATATCGTGGCTGCGTCGTTGAAAGCCGTCACTTCGGCTGCAAACCGCGCGGCGGCTGCGAAATAGCCGTTCACCGAAAGTGGGACGGCAGCTAGCATGACGGGCGGGGGGATCCCGCCCGTTTCTTTTGGAGATACATCATGATCAGCCCAACCATGAAGATTGCCGCTGCCAGCCTCGTCGCCGGCATCGTCATCGGCGCCTGCGCCGCCGGCGCCAATCAGCCCAACATGCAGGCCGCCATCGGGTCGCTGCAGGCGGCTCGCGCCGAGCTGCTGCGTGCACCAGCAAACAAAGGTGGCCATCGCGACCGCGCCATCCAGTTCGTGGACAGCGCCATCGCCGAGACCCGCGCCGGCATCGCCTACGCCGGCAACTGAGGCCCAGGTGGGCAGCACCTGCTATGATGTGAAGCATGTCATCCGCCCGCCAACCGCCTGCCGCCCCATCCAGCCTGGCCGTTCCGCCGGACCCTAGTTCGCCGCTCAGGCGTCGCGAGGGTCCGGTAATGCGCCTGGTACGTCACTTCTGGAACGGCGCTCTGTCGCTGTTGCTTGGCGCGATGATCGGCATCGTCGGTCATCAATATGTCGGTGACGCCGCCGCCCGCCTGTGGCCCGATCTGGCGATCGTGGCAGAATTGGTGCGTGCGCTCTTCTGGACGGTCGGCATCGCCGCAACCGGCCTGCTCTTCTTCTCCTACTATCTCGACGACACGACCCGTTAGCGCGTAGAACGGCCATATGGCCAAAGCGAAAAAGACTGCGTCAAGAACACCGAAGAAGGCTTCCAAGACGAAGCCTGCCTCGGGCGCCCCCGATGCCAATCTCCTGGTCGACCTGCTGAAATGGGCGAAGCAGGCTGGCGCCGACTCGGCCGACGCCCTGTTTGTCCACGGCGAGTCGATCTCCGTCGCCCAGCGCCTGGGCAAGCGCGAAAAGCTCGAGAGCAGCGAAGGCCGCGATCTCGGCCTGCGCGTGTTCGTGGGCCAGCGCCAGGCCTTCGTTTCCTCGACCGACTTTAGCCCCGCCGCGTTGCGCGAGTTCGCCGCCCGTGCCGTCGACATGGCCCGCGTCGTGCCGGAAGATCCGACTTGCGGCATCGCTCCGGCGGAGCTGCTGGCAAAGAGCTGGCCCGACCTCGATCTCAACGACAAGGGACGGCCCACTGCCAAGAAGTTGCTCGCGATGGCGGCGGAAGCCGAGGACGCGGCGCGCGCCACCAAGGGCGTGACAAATTCCGAAGGTGCCGAGGCGGGCTGGGGCCGAACCGGCGTCATGCTCGCGACCTCCAATGGTTTCAGCGGCGGCTACAGCCGCAGCGGTTACTCCTTGTCCTGCGCCGTTCTCGCCGGCGAGGGCACCGGCATGGAACGCGACTACGAATGGTCGAGTGCGGTGCATCTCGAGGATCTGATGGCGGCCGCAAAGGTCGGCCGCACAGCCGGGAAATATGCCGTCCGCCGCCTCAATCCGCGCAAGGCGCAGAGCGCCCGCGTGCCGGTGATCTATGACCGTCGGGTCTCGGGTGGCCTGATCGGCCATCTCGCCGGGGCCATCAACGGCCGGGCGGTCGCGCGC
Organism: Pseudomonadota bacterium; assembly: GCA_020160995.1. Classification (GTDB taxonomy): domain Bacteria; phylum Pseudomonadota; class Alphaproteobacteria; order Reyranellales; family Reyranellaceae; genus Reyranella. The sequence goes on from JAIUOY010000212.1 coordinate 2,120, forward strand.
GGCACGTCGTTCCTGAAGGACAAGATGGGCGAGCGCATCTTCGCGCCCGGCATCCGCATCCTCGACAATCCGTTGCGCAAGCGCGGACTGGGCAGCCGGCCGTTCGATGCCGAGGGACTGCCGACGTCCCGGACCGCCGTGATCGACGACGGCGTGCTCACGACATGGCTGCTCGACCTCGCGGCCGCGCGCCAGCTCAACCTCAAGCCCACGGGCCATGCGTCGCGCGGCGTCTCGGGCCCACCCTCGCCCACCACCTCGAATTTCTATCTCGAGAAGGGCAAGGTTTCGGTCGACGAGTTGATCGGCGACATCAAGAGCGGCCTCTACATCACCGACATGATCGGCTTCGGGGTCAACGGCGTCACCGGCGACTACAGCCGCGGCGCCTCGGGTTTCTGGATCGAAAAAGGCAAGCTCGCCTGGCCGGTCAGCGGCATCACCGTGGCCGGCAACCTGAAGGACATGTTTCTCAACATGACGCCTGCGAATGACCTACAGTTCAAGAGCTCGACCAACGCGCCGACGGTGCGAATTGAGGGCATGACCGTCGCGGGCTCGTGATATTCTCCTCCTCATGAACCCTCTTCCCAACATCACGATCATCGCCGCAACGTCGGCACTTCTTGCAGGCGCGCTCGCAAATTCGGCGGCCGCCCAGAATGGCGACTTCCGCGCCTGCCTGCAGACCATCAAGGCCGACGCAATGCGCCAGGGCGTGCCGGCCAACATTGCCGATCGCGCTTTTCAGGGCCTGACACCCGATCAGAAGGTCATCGACCTCGACCAGCGCCAGCCCGAGTTTTCACTGACCTATGGCAAGTATGTCGGCGGCACGGTGACACCCGACCGTATCGTGAAGGGCCAGCAGCGCATGGCGCAGCATCGTGCCCTGCTCGACGCCCTGCAGGCCGAATACGGGATCCCGCCGCAATACATCATGGCGTTCTGGGGCATCGAGACGAACTACGGCTCCTTCATGGGCGATTTCCGCGTCGTGCGTTCCGTGTCGACGCTCGCCTGCATGACCAAGCGCCAGGAGTTCTTCAGCAACGAGACGGTTCAGGCGCTACGCATCCTGCACATGAATCACATGACCAGCGACCAGATGCGCGGTTCATGGGCGGGCGCGATGGGCAACATGCAGTTCATGCCCTCGACTTTCACCAAATGGGCGGTCGATCGCGACGGCAATGGCCGTATCGATATCTGGAACAGCCTGCCCGACGCCTTCGCCTCGGCTGCGAACTTCCTGCGCGGCGTCGGCTTTCGGCCGGGCCTGCCGTCCAGCGAGGAGATCGTGCTGCCGCGCGGCTTCCCGCTCGACCAGGCCGACACGACCGTCGAAAAGCCGGTGCGCGCCTGGGCGGCGATGGGCGTGAAGAAGGCCGGCGGAGCGCCGCTGCCGGCGGTGGACGATGCAGCATCGATCCTTCTGCCGGCCGGCTTCCGCGGCCCGGCCTTCATCATTTATCCGAACTTCAAGGCGGTGATGAACTGGAACCGCTCGACGCTCTATGCGCTCTCGGTCGGCATCCTGGCCCGCCAGATCGCCGGCGGATTGCCGGTCCAGCAGGCCGCACCAGCCGACGACGCCCCGCTGTCGCGCGATACGGTGATCGACATCCAGAACCGGCTGGCGAGGCTCGGCCTCTACAAGGATGAGACCGACGGTCTGCTGGGCCCCAAGACCCGCTCGGCGCTGCGCCTGTTTCAGCAGCAGAGCGGACTGCCCGCCGACGGCCATCCGACCGCCGAGTCGGTGCGACGGCTGCAGCAGACGCGCTAGGGACGCAGCACCCGTACGCCTCTCGGGGCGAGGCCGATCGATACTGGCAAGGTGAGCGCGTCGTCGCCGTCGATCTGTACCGGCTGCCGCCGGTGCTCGCCGGCATCGTCGGTCACCGAAATGCGAACCCTGCAGCCGGTCAGGACGCGGTAGCCCGGCGTGCGAGGCAACGCCCCTCTCAACAGGGCTGCGCCGAAGCGCAATGCGTGCAGCCGGCCCCAGCGCTCGAACAGGCAGACATGCAGCAGCGGCTCGTCGAGCGCCGCCTCGGGTGCCACGACATACGGCCCGGCATAGTGCCGGGCGCGCGTGACGACCACCGAGGCCGCCTCATGCGTCTCGCCGTTCACCTCCACGGCGTAGCGCACCGGCCGGTAGCGCCGTGCCTCGACCAGGGAACGCCAGACATAGGCGCCGCGGCCCCATCGGCGCTTCAAGGGCGCCGTGACGCCTGCCACGACCTTGGCATCGAAGCCAGCCCCCGCCATTAACGAGAAGCAGCGCGGCGGACTCCATCCAGCTCCACATTCATTGGCCTCGCCCGGCCACATCAGCAGCTCGCGCCCCGCCGTCATCGTGCGTGCCACGGACTGGGGGCTGAAGCCGAGACCCAGCTCGTGCGCCAGCACATTGGCGGTGCCCAGCGGCACGATCGCCAGCGGCGGCGCCGCCGCCGACCTGCGGCAGAGACCGTTCATCACCTCGTTGATGGTGCCGTCGCCGCCCGCCACGGCAATTACCTTGTACCGGCTCTCATCACAGGTCTCGGCGAGGCGGCAGGCGTCGCCTTCGGCGGTCGTCTCGACGACATCCACTGTCCAGCCCTCGGCACGTACGCGTCCCACCACGGCATCGGCCAGACCGCGACGACGACGGCCGGCGATGGGATTGAGGATCAACAGCACGGAGCCCATCGAGGCGAATGTCATGGAACCGTCACAACCGATTAATCGGTACGCAACGGCTGGCATACACAATCTGCTGCGTACCGTGCAATCGCACACAACAGATTTTGTGTCTGTCGGATCGTTGTCCACATGGCTCCGCTCTCATGACAATCATCGAGCGCCATCAGCCTGCCCGGCACAGGGCAATCTTCCTGTCTGACATTCATCTCGGCACACGAGGCTGTCAGGCGGAGATCCTGCTCGACTTCCTGAAGCGCAACGAAAGCGAATACCTCTATCTGGTCGGCGACATCGTCGACGGCTGGCGCCTGAAGCGCTGGTGGTACTGGCCGCAGAGCCACAACGACGTCGTGCAGAAGATCATGCGCAAGGCCCGCAAGGGCACCAACGTCGTGTACATCCCCGGCAATCATGACGAGGCAGCGCGGCAATACTGCCAGCTCACCTTCGGCGACGTGCGCGTCCAGGAGGAGGCGATCCACGAGGCGCCGGACGGCCGCAAGCTACTGGTGATCCATGGCGATCAGTTCGACGGCATCGTGCGCTACGCGCGCTGGCTCGCCATCCTGGGAGACTGGGCCTATGCCACGGCCCTGCGCATCAACACGCTGTTCAACTGGGGCCGCCGCAAGCTCGGCCTGCCCTACTGGTCGCTCTCGGCCTTCCTGAAACACAAGGTCAAGAACGCGGTGCAGTTCATCGCCGACTACGAGAACGCCGTCGCCCACGAAGCGCGTCGCCGCGGCGTCGACGGCGTGGTGTGCGGCCACATCCATCACGCCGAGATCCGTACCATCGACGGCATCCTTTACTGCAACGATGGCGACTGGGTCGAAAGCTGTACCGCCCTGGTCGAGGACTTCGACGGCCGCCTGCGCATCGTGCACTGGGCCGACGAGATGGCCCGCCGGTCGAGCCGGCTGCCACTGTCGGCCGCCCAACACCTCGCCACGGAGTAGCGGACTTGCGCATTGCCATCGTCTCCGACGCCTGGCGACCACAGATCAACGGCGTCGTGCGCACTCTGGAGACCGTCGCCAGGCTGCTGCGTGCGGAAGGCCACGAGGTCGAGGTCTTCGGCCCGGACCGATTTCGGACCCTGCCCTGCCCGACCTATCCCGAGATCCGGCTATCGTTGTTTCCCGGCGCACGCCTCTCGCACATGCTCAAGCTCTTCGCGCCCGACGCCATCCATCTGGTGACGGAGGGTCCGCTCGGCTGGGCGGCCCGCAGCTTCTGCATGAGCCGCGGTCTCCCCTTCACGACCGCCTATCACACCCGCTTTCCCGAATACGTCCGCGCCCGCGTCCGCATTCCGTTGTCGTGGAGCTATGCCTTCGTGCGTCGCTTCCATGCGACCTCGTCGGCTGTGCTGGTCGTCTCCCCCGCCATTCGCGAGGAACTGGCCGAGCGCGGCTTCGAGAATCTCGTGCCATGGTCGCGTGGCGTCGACATCGCGGCATTCCAGCCGCAGCCGCGCGCCGCGTTGAACGATGAGCGAGGCGGCAAACGGCCGGTCTGGCTCTACGCCGGCCGCGTCGCCATCGAGAAGAACATCAAGGCCTTCCTCGACCTCGACCTGCCCGGCACCAAATGGGTGGTGGGCGGCGGTCCCCAGCTCAAGGAACTGAAGCGCCGCTACAAGGATGTGCGCTTCTTCGGCGCCGTCGACACCGACGAGCTGTCGCTACGATATTCCCAGGCCGACTGCTTCGTCTTTCCGAGCCGCACCGACACTTTCGGTCTGGTCATGGTCGAGGCACTGGCCTCGGGCGTGCCGGTCGCCGGCTATCCGGTTCCGGGGCCGCTCGATGTCGTGACCGATCCCAGGGTCGGCGCTCTCGACGAGGATCTGCGCGCCGCCTGTCTCGCCGCCGTGGCGCGCGCCCCCGCGGACTGCCGCCGTCATGCCGAAAGCTTCACCTGGGAGCGCTGTGCACAGCAGTTCCTGCAAACGTTGCGGCCGATCCCGCGGAGCCGCTGGCGTCCCCTGAAACGCCGCGCCGTCCCCGATGCCGCGGCCTCCTGACCAATGGCTCAGGGATAGAAATCCGACCCGTAATCGAAGGTCAGCTCGTCACCCTTCTTGATCCCTTCGATCCCTGCGACGATCCAGATCTGCCCGTTTTCACGCAAGATGAAGCAGTTGGGATTGGCGCGCGCGTGGTTTGCGTAACGCGCCTCGTTGCCGTTCACGGCGCCATCGAGGTTTTGGTCTTCACCGAGTTCGAAGATGCAGTCTGCGCCCTCGGCGATGCGCTGCTCGGCCAGCGAGTCCGAGATGCGCTCCCCTTTGTACTCGATGATTTTCATTCCCCAGGGAATGTCCTCTCCGGCAAACAGACCCTTGCCATGCAACGAGGATTTCTTGACCACCAGCTTCATGCGCTCACGCTCTAACGACCGCAGCAGGGCGGCTTCCTGATATCGAATACGCGAACAGCTTCAGCCGGTCACGCCTCGGCTGGACTTGAACTCGACTCTATCGCGACTACCTTCCCAATATGGCTGAGCTCAATCACCTGATCGTTCCGGCCAAGGACAAGGATGTCTCGGCCACCTTCCTCGCCGACCTGCTGGGGGTCGAACCCGAGAAGCAGTGGGGTCATTTCCGGCCGGTGAAGACCGGCAATGGCGTCACCCTGGATTTCGTCACGTCGTCGGACGTGCGCACGCAGCACTATGCCTTCCTGGTCAGCGACGCCGAATTCGACAGTGCCTTCGCCAAGATCAAGAAGGCCGGCATCCCCTTCTACGGCCATCCCAACAAGAGCAGCCCCGGTGAGATCAACACGCTCTATGGCGGCCGCGGGGTCTATTTCGAGGACCCCAGCGGCCATCTGCTCGAACTGATCACCGCGCCCTACGGCGAGCTGCCGGCGGGGCGCGGCAACTCCTAGTTCTGTAGCGCCCGGGCGCCGTTCAACACGCCGGCACGTCCCGCCTCGGGGCTGGTTTCGCGGATCGTGCAGACATACTGGCCGGGCAACATCTGCACATCGATGAAACGTATCTGGCCGGGTGCCAGATTGAGCCATATGGAATTGCCCGAGTCGCCGCCGCGGCACCGGAAGACATGATGCCCCGCGTTGATCTCGGCGCGCATCCAGGTCTGCGTGCCGAGCTGGCCGATATTGAGCCCGTCGACCGCCACGTTCAGAACCGGGCTGGCGGCTGCCGGATTGTAGAAATAGACCGCAGCCGTACCGGGCGGCGGCGGATTGAACTGCTTGCCGGCGGCATCCTGGCCCGGCGGCGCCATCGCCACCGACGAGGATTGGCAAGCCGCGAGGGCCAACAGCAACAGGGCGGCAAGGCTTTTGCGCATCGTCCTCTCCTTCAGCCGCCAGCGGGTTCGCCGGCCTTGATCCAGTCCTGGTAGAGCTTCTTGGTTTCGTCGTCCGGCGGATAGGTGCCCTTGATCGGCTTGCCCTGCCCGACACGGATCGCCACGAATTTCTCCAGACGCTCCTGCTCGAACGAATCGCGCGCCACTTCGTCGGCGAGATGGCGCGGCACGACGATGGCGCCGTCGCTGTCCGCCACGATCACGTCGCCGGGATAGACCGCGACACCGCAAATCCCGACCGGCGTCTGCACCTCGACAGGATGCAGGTGATTCATGCTGGGCGGCGCTGCGGCAGAGACGCAGTAGACCGGAAAGTCGAAGTTGCCGATGACCGGCGTGTCGCGCATCGCACCGTCGCTCAGCACGCCTGCCACGCCGCGTACCTTGAGGCGCAACGCCAGGATGTCGCCCAGCGTACCGGAGCGCAGGTTGCCCTCGGTGCCGATTACCAGCACATGGCCTTCAGGTGTCTCCTCGATCGCCTTGTTCTGCGCATGCGGCGGATCGTTGGGCGACGGCGGCTTGTCGAGATCTTCGCGGCCCGGCACGTAGCGCAGCGTATAGGCCGGCCCGACCATGCGCGTCGCCTTGGGATTGAGCGGCCGCACGCCGCTCACCGCCGCGTTGCGAAAGCCGCGCTTCAGCATCTGCATGGAGACGGTCGCCGTGCTGGCGTACATGAGGTTCTTGATGGTCTCGGCCGACAGCGGCGCGCTGGTCATTCTCGTTCCCCCCTACAACAACGAACCCTGATTGCCGCCGCCTTGACGGCGCGGTGGCGGCGGCGGCGGAGCGGCGACCCTGGCGGGCCGCCCTACGCTATCGGTGATCTTCGCACCGATACGGCCATCGGCGAACTCGATGCCGATGGTCTGGCCTGCACGCGTGGCGGCCGCCGCCAACACCGGCTGGCCGTCCTGATCGCGCACCAGCGCAAAGCCGCGATTGAGCACGGAGCGGAAGGAGTAACTCTCCAGCAGCTTGCCGAGCTGATCGACGCGCTCGCCGCCACGCCGCAGCAGATCGTCGGAATGGCGCTTCAAGCGGTCGGCATTCTGCGTCAGCCGATCGGCGGTGCGCTCGATCTTCTGCAAGGTGTCGCCCTTGAAGCGCTCCATGGCGCTGCGCAGCGCCCGCGATTCGGCGGCGAGCATCTGCTCCTTGGCTGCGATCACGGCATTGGGCTGCAGCAACCGTGCTGCCGTCAGCGCCTGGGCGCGGCGCTCGACCAGTTGGCGGGTCGCATGCGCCAGGCGTTCGCCGCTGACATCGAGCCGCTGCTGGCGTTCCTCGATCAGCCGGCGCGGATCGCCCAGGCCGCGCGCCAGGCCCGCCAGTTCCATCGTCGACTCGCGCAACAGGCGGTTGATGCCGCCGACCAGCCGCTTGGCGTAGTCCAGCGTTTCGGCCATCAGATCGGCGCGCACCGGCACCGCCATTTCGGCCGCGGCCGTCGGCGTCGGGGCGCGGCGGTCCGAGGCGAAGTCGATCAGGGTCGTATCGGTCTCGTGACCGACCGCGGAGACGAGCGGGATCGTCGACGCCGCGGCGGCGCGCACGACGACCTCCTCGTTGAAGGCCCAGAGGTCTTCGAGACTGCCGCCGCCACGCGCCACGATCAGCACGTCGGGCCGCGGCACGGGCCCATCCTCGGGCAGCCTGTTGAAGCCGGCGATGGCCGCCGCGACCTCGCCAGCCGCCTTCTCGCCCTGCACGGCGACCGGCCAGACCAGGACGTGGCACGGAAAGCGATCCGCCAGCCGGTGCAGGATATCGCGGATGACCGCGCCCGAGGGCGAAGTCACGACGCCGACCACTTCCGGCAGGAAAGGCAGCGGCCGCTTGCGGTCCTGATCGAACAGGCCCTCGGCCTGTAGTTTCTTCCGGCGATCCTCCAGGAGCTTCAGCAGCGCGCCTTCGCCTGCCAGTTCCAGCCGGTCGACGATGATCTGATAGCGCGAGGATCCGGCATAGGTGGTGAGCTTGCCGGTGGCGATGACCTCCAGCCCCTCTTCGATGCGGATTCCGAGCCGCGGGATCGTGCCCTTCCAGGCGACCCCGTCGATGACGGCGTTCTCGTCCTTCAGGCGAAAATAGCAATGACCGGAGCGCGGAAAGGACGGCTGGCTGATTTCGCCCCGCACGCGCACGCGCGGAAATGCCGTCTCGATTTCGCGCTTCAGCGCAAAGGAGAGCTCGGAAACCGAAAATTCCGGAACGTTGCTGGGGGCTGATGGAGCGTCGAAATTCTCCATGGGCGACGCCAGCCTAGCCGCTTGTGCCCG
>JAIUOY010000213.1:0-16698 GCA_020160995.1 Pseudomonadota bacterium
AACGGCGCCTCGATGGTGGTGGTGAAGCTGACGGCATTGCCCCAGCGGTCGACGATGCTGATGTGGCTGGTGCCGCGCTCGACATAGCCCGGCGGCACGCCGGGAGCGATCTTGCCCATGCTGCGGTCCGGCGACATCAGCTTGCGCCGCTCCGAGAGGTAGGCCGGGGACAGCATGCCGGCCACCGGCACATCGACGAAGGCCGGGTCGCCGACATAGCGGTCGCGATCGGCAAAGGCGAGCCGGCTCGCCTCGGCGATGAGGTGGAGCGCGCGCAGGTCGGTCGGCTTGTCGTGCCAGATCTCAAACGGTTCGAGCAGCCCCAGGATCTGCAGGATCGCGATGCCGCCCGAGGAGGGTGGCGGCATGCTGCAGATCTTCCAGATGCGATAGGAACCGCACACCGCTTCGCGCTTGATCGGGCGATATTCCGCGAGATCGGTCGCGGAGAGCGTGCCGGGCCGGCGATGGCTCTGCACCCGTTCGACCATCTCAGCCGCCATCGCCCCCTGATAGAACGCGCGCGGTCCTTGTTCAGCGATCAGGCGCATCGTTTCGGCAAGCTCGGGATTGGCGATGCGCTCGCCGAGCTTCTTGGGCGATCCGTCCGCGTTGTAGTAGATCGCCCGAATGGCAGGCTCTTCGCGCAGCGACGGAATGCGCGCGAGCCAGGCGGCGAGCCGGGGCGGGATCGCGAACCCATCACGTGCCACGGCAATCGCTGGCGCAAACAGGTCGGGCCAAGCGAGCTTGCCGCGTTCCTTATGGGCAAGCTCCAACATCGCCAGCAGGCCGGGCACGCCTACCGAGATGCCGGAAGCGATGGCCTCGCGAAAGCCGAGCGGCTTACCGGCGGCATCGAGGAACATCGACGGATTGGCGCCCGCCGGCGCCGTCTCGCGGCCGTCGTAGACCGTAATCGCCTTGGTCTCGGCGTCGTAGTGCAGAAGAAATCCGCCGCCACCAATGCCCGAGGCCTGCGGCTCGACGACGCCCAGCACCATCTGGACGGCGATGGCGGCATCGACGGCCGAACCGCCACGCCGCAGCACCTCCAGCCCGGCATCGACCGCCAGCGGATGGGCCGCTGCGACCATCGTCTGCGGGGCCGCGAAGCTTGCCGAGGCGCGACAAGCCGCCAGCAGCAGAAGCAGAGCGGCACCCAGCAGACGAACGATCTTCACGCGCGACGCGCCACGATGAAGAGCCGGCGGAACGGAAAGATCGTGATGCCGTCGGGCCGCGTCGGATAGGCCTTGGCCGTCAGACCGGCATAGGTGTCGTAGAAGGCCGTGCGCTCCGGCTCCTGCAGCAATTCGAGATAGGGCCGCAGTCCCGTCGACGAGGTGTATTGCGCCACCGGATCCTTGCCCGTGAGCGGCTGCTGATAGATCGTCTCCCAGACCTCCAGCTCGGCGCTGAGCGGCTTCAGGACGTCGTAGTAGTCCGCCGGCTCGCGCACCCGCGCGATGGGGCGCACCTTGGCGAGCTTGTCGCGCCAGGGGCCCGCTTCGGCCGCCGTCTTCATCAGCGCGTGCGAGGGGGCTTCATGGTTGCGCGGCATCTGGATCGCGAGCTGGCCGCCCGACGGCAGCAGCTTCATGAGGCCCGGAAACATATCGATATGGCCGTCGAGCCACTGATAGGCCGCGTTGCTGTAGAGGATGCCCGGCGGCTGGTCGGGCTTGAAGGCGGCAAGATCGCCCTTGGCGAAGGTGATGCGCGGATCCGCCGTCTGCGCCCGCGCCTTGGCGAGCATGTCCTCCGACGAATCGATGCCGACGACGTGCGCGCTCGCGAAGCGCTCTGCCAGAACGCGCGAGATATTGCCCGCGCCGCAACCCAGGTCGTAGATCACATGGCCCGGCCGCGCGCCGTTCGCCGGATCGAGCCTGCTCATCAGGTCGAGCGCCGGCCGCGTACGATGGTCGGCGAATTTCAGATAGAGATTGGCATCCCACTTGGTCGACTGGTCGATCGACTTGGCGTCGTTCACGTCACTTCTCCTCGAACGCCGCATCGACCGGCACGCGGTAAGCCGTCGCGATCTTGTTGCCCTTCTGCGCCGCCAGCACGACAGCCATGAACTCGCCGAACATCTCGTCGGTCATGCCCTTCTGCCGCGCCATGTAGCCGTGCGAGTTGATGCAGTAGTCGCACTGGTTGGCGATGCTGACGGCGAGATAGATCATCTCCTTGGTCAGCGCATCGAGCCTGCCCGGCGCCATCACCTCGCGCATTTCCTTGGCGAAGCGTTCCATCGTATCGGGATGGCGCGCCAGCGCCTTCCAGACATTGTTGATGTTCGCCGGATCGCTGCCGCGTGCTTTCGCGATCTCCTCAACGACGGCCTTGGCCCGAGGGTTCATGTCCTTGTACTCGGTCAACTTCGCCACGGATCGCTCCACCACAAATGAAAAGGGCCGGCATGACGCCGGCCCCCATCATGGCGCTTTCGCACCGATTGTCAGTACATATGCTGGCCGCCGTTGATCGAGAGCGTCGAGCCGGTGATGAAACCGGCATCGTCGGCGACCAGGAACATCACGCCGCGGCCGATCTCCTCGGCCTTGCCGAGACGCCCCACCGGAATCTTGGCCACGATCTTCTCCAGCACGTTGGCGGGAACTGCAGAGACCATGTCGGTGTCGGTGTAGCCCGGCGCGATTGCATTCACGGTGATGCCCTTGGAGGCGCCTTCCTGAGCCAGTGCCTTGGTGAAGCCGTGGATGCCGGACTTCGCCGCGGCATAGTTCACCTGCCCGTACTGGCCGCCCTGGCCGTTGATCGAGCCGATGTTGACGATGCGCCCGAAGCCGCGCGTGTTCATGCCTTCCCACACCGCCTTGCACATGTTGAAGCAGGAGCCGAGGTTGGTGTCGATCACCGCATCCCACATGTCGCGCGTCAGGCGGCGCATCGTGGAATCGCGCGTGATGCCGGCATTGTTGACGAGAACGTCGACCGGCCCGAGATCCTTCTCGATCTGGCCGACGACGGACTGGCAGGCCGCAAAGTCGCCGACGTCGAACTTGTAGACGTTGATGCCGGTTTCGGCCTTGAACTTGTTGGCCGCCTCGTCGTTGCCCGCATAAGTGGCGGCGACCTTGTAGCCCTTGTCCCTGAGCATCCGGGAGATGGCGGCGCCGATACCACGTGTTCCGCCCGTCACAACCGCTACCCGATCAGCCATTGTTTCCTCCCTTGATGTTGGCAAGCACACTCTAGCCGGTTCTCCCCCATCCCGGGCAAGCCGGACGCGGCGATATATCCTCGATGTTCGAATTGATATCCGGCGGCGGATAGAGGTTGCGCATCGCCGGGTCATAGAACGGCAACCATGAAACCCTTCACCGCCCTGCTCGGCGTCTCCGCCGGAACCCACGCAGCCGACCAGCTCGCCCTGGCGACACTGCCGCTTACGGCAACTCTCATCCTGGGTGCAGGACCGGATGTTCTCGGTCTGCTCGTGGCTGCCCAGAGTGCGGCATGGTTGCTGGTCTCGCTACCGGCGGGCGCCTGGGTCGATCGCCTGCCGCGCCGTCGATTGCTGATCGTCGCGCTGGGCCTGGGGCTTCTTGCCTCCATCGTCGCGGCGATCGCCGCAGCGACAGGCATTGCCGCGCTGCTGGGCATTGCCGCCTTTGCCGGCGCATCGGGCACGGTCGTCTTCGTCCTCACCTCGGTCTCCCTGCTGCCGAGTCTCGTGCCTTCGGGCGACCTGCCCCGCTCGAACGCACGGCTGGAATTGACGCGCGCCGTGGTGAGCCTGGCGGCGCCGTTCGTGGCGGGCCTGCTGGCCCAGCATCTGTCGCCGACCTGGGGGTATGTATTGGCCGCTTTTGGCGCCGCCCTCGCCCTTGTCTGCGCAATCGCCCTGCCGAAAGGCGTCGCACCGAACAACCCGGCCAACCGCCCCTCGTTCATCCAGTCCATCCGGGCCGGCGCCGAGTTCGTCGCGCGCCACGAGCTGCTGCGCGGCATCAGCCTTTGCGCCATCTGCTGGAACTTCGCCTTCTTCGCCCTGCTCGCCATCTGGGCGCCGCTGGCGCTGGGCCCCCTGCATCTCGACCCCGCCCATATGGGCCTGGCGCAGTCGGCTTACGGCGCGGGCCTGATCCTGGGTGCCTTGGTCGCGCCGATCTCGTCGCGCCAGCTACCGCCCTTCGCCACACTGATCTTCGGACCGGCCGTCTCGGTGATCGCGGCAATATGCTTCCTGGTGGCCCCGTCAGGCGGCGGCTTCGTGATGTCGGCGACTGGCCATTTTCTGGTCGGGTTCGGCCCCGTCCTTTGGCTGATCTGCCAGACCACCGTGCGCCAGCTCGTGACGCCGGCCCCGCTGATGGGCCGAGTCAACGCGACGGTGCAAACCGCCATCTACGGCGTGCGCCCCCTGGGCGCCCTGGCCGGCGGCCTGGTGGCAGCCCAGGCCGGCTTGCAGAGCGCCCTGATCCTGATTGCCGCGGCCTTTGCGCTTTCCACCCTCGTCATCGTGCTGTCACCGCTTGCCCGTTTGAGAACCATGCCGGCTGCCGCTTGACCCGAAGCCGCGGCCGTCGGACCTTGCGGCTGGAGGTCGTTGCATGAAGACGTTGTTGTGCGCCATTGTCGTGGCTCTGTCGGTGGCCGCCTGCGAGCAGGGCGGCTTGACTTCATACCAGCAGGCCTACGGGACGAACTTTCCCGGACCGAAGGACGGCATGGCCGCGGTCTATCTCGTGCGCGGCGCAGCCCCGCCTGACGCCCCGCCAATTCCGATCTCGGAGGGTCGCCAGGCCGTTGGCAGCCTGACCGGGTCGAGCTGGATGCGCCTCGATGCCTTGCCGAACCCACTCGACCTCAGGGCCTATGGCAGCCAGGACAGCACCGAACTCATCATCACCGTTGCGGCGGGCGAAACCTACTTCCTGATCGCCGAGCCCGTGGGCGCCACCAACGCCAAGCTCATGACGATTTCCTGGGACGAAGGCCGTCGCCTCGTCCGTCAGGGCCAGCAGATTCCCAACAACTACGTCCCGACTAAATACAACTGAGCCGGCTCACCAAATGAAAACGCCCGAAGGGAAACCTTCGGGCGTTTTTCTATGGGCCAAGACCCTTGTTTCAGTCGCGCTGGACGCACATGGCGATGCCCATGCCGCCACCGATGCAGAGCGTGGCGAGGCCCTTCTTGGCGTCGCGCTTCTGCATTTCGTAAAGCAGCGTGGTGAGCACGCGGGCGCCGGACGCGCCGATCGGATGGCCGAGCGCGATGGCGCCGCCGTTGACGTTCAGCTTCTCCGGATCGAGGCCGAGCTGCTTGCCGACTGCAACAGCCTGAGCCGCGAAGGCTTCGTTGGCTTCGACGAGGTCGAGGTCCTTCACCGTCCAGCCCGCCTTCTTCAACGCTTCCTGCGAAGCGGTGACCGGGCCGATGCCCATGATCGCCGGATCGACGCCGGTGGTCGCCCAGGACACGATCTTGGCGAGCGGCTTGACGCCGCGCTTCTTGGCTTCGTCGGCGCTCATCAGCACCAGCGCCGCCGCACCGTCGTTAATGCCCGAGGCATTGCCGGCCGTGACCGAGCCGCCTTCCTTGGTGAAGGCCGGGCGCAGCTTGGCCAACGCCTCGACCGTCGTGCCATGGCGGGGGAACTCGTCGGTGTCGACCACCACTTCGCCCTTGCGGGTCTTCACGGTGACCGGAACGATCTCGTCCTTGAAACGGCCGGCCTTCTGCGCAGCTTCGGCCTTGTTCTGCGAGGAGGCTGCAAACGCATCCTGCTCGGCGCGGGTGATCTGGAACTTCTGCGCGACGTTCTCGGCGGTGTTGCCCATGTGATAGCCGTGGAAGGCGTCCCACAGGCCGTCCTTCAGCATGGTGTCGACCATCTTGAGTTCGCCCATCTTGGTGCCGTCGCGCATATGCGCGGCGTGCGGCGCCTGGCTCATGCTCTCCTGGCCGCCAACCACCATGATATTGGCGTCGCCGTTGCGGATCGCCTGCCAGCCGAAGGCGACGGCGCGCAGGCCGGAGCCGCAGAGCTGGTTGATGCCGAGCGCGGTCTTGTCGACCGGGATACCAGCATTGACCGCTGCCTGACGCGCCGGGTTCTGGCCCTGACCAGCACCCAGGATCTGGCCCATGATGACTTCGTCGACTTCCTCGGGCTTCACCTTGGCGCGCTCCAGCGCGCCCTTGATGGCGACCTTGCCGAGATCGTGCGCAGGTACGGCGCCGAAGGCTCCGTTGAACGATCCGACGGGCGTGCGCGCAGCGCTCGCGATAACAATTTCAGTGCTCATAGAGTCCTCCTTGGGGCCGCCCTAGCGATATTTATAGGCTTGCCGTGCGACCGGGCAAAGCCCCCTGCCCCGCCACCGCCAGAGGCTTCATACCGAACAGCGGTCTCACCCAGCCCCACGGGCGCACCAGCCCTGCATAAACAAGCCAGGTCCCCAGGAAAGTCGCCAGCACGGTCAGGATGAACGCAGCCAGCGAGGGAACGCCAGCGGTCAGCAGCCAGTAGACGGCGATCACCGCAACTGTCTGGTGGATCAGATAGAATGGATAGACGGCCTCGGTCGCCTCGGCGAGGAAGGCGGGCCGTCGCGTGAGATAGCGATGGCCAAACCCCAGGATGGCGAACAGCCAGGCCATGGTGTTGATCGCCGACAGAAGCGCGTAGGCGGATCTCACTTCAGCTGCGATGACAGGCCGAATCTCGCCCTTGATGAACACCAGGTACAGGCAGGCGTAGGCCGCGACGCCGACCGCGACCGAGAAGTAGCGCTGACGTTGCAGCGCCATGAGGAGCGGCGGCGACGCGAACAGGAACGCACCGTAGAGAAGCAACGCGCCGTAGTAAGCGAGGCCATACCAGTCGCCGATCAGTCCATTCGTATTGTAAGAGATCGGTGCCAGCCACAGGGTCGCCGCCGCAAGCGGAAGCACCATCGCCCATTGCAGACCCGTACGCGCACCAAAGCGGCCAGCCGCGTCCTGCATCGCCTGCCCCGAGGCGCTACGTGCCCACAGGAAGTACGGCAGCAGGACGATCGTGAGCACCAGCACATAAGCCACGAACCAGAGATGATGCCAACTCGTGTTGCCGCCCGGATAGACACCGTCGAACGCATGCGGCAGCCACTCCAGGAACGATCCGGTGAACTGCCCGCGATAAAGCCGTTCCAGATAGACCTGCGGCGGCACGAGGACGAGCATGCCGAAGACGAGCGGCAGCAACAGGCGCTTGAGGCGATCTTTGACGAAGGCGCCCGGCGTCCGCGTGCCCAGCGCCAGCACGATGGCCGCGCCGGAGACGATGAAGATCAAGGGCATGCGCCAGCGATTGAGAAAACGCATCGCCTCGCGCAGCCAGGCGATGCTGTCGGCGCTGGTAACGTGCCAGGTCCATCCCGACCATGCCATGCCGGCGTGGTAGAAAATGAGGAGACTGAAGGCGAGGACGCGCAGCCAGTCGAGATCGGCGCGCCGGGCCGCAAAGACCGCGTTGGGCATGGTGGCCTCCCGAGCGTCAGCTGCGCCGGCTGAAACCGTCGGCGCTCCATTCCTCGCTGCCCACGCCGTGATGCACGAAGAAGAGACCCTCGGGATCGTACTTCTGCTTCACCGCACGCAGCCGCCCATAGTTGGCGCCCCAGAAGGCCCGCTGCCAGTTCTCCTCGAAGTAGTTGGACTCCGAGACGTAGGCGCCGGGCTGCGGCACCAGCTTGCGCAGCTCGCTCATGGCGGCGGTTACGTTGCGAGCCGCTGCATGCGCCTTGGCAAGATCGGGTTCGTGACCGGCGATGCCCGGAAAGGCCGGCGGCCCTTCGGCAGCGGAGATGGCCAACGCGAAAGCCTCGACGGCGGCCGGGTTGGTCGCCGTATCGCGCGCCGCGGCAATCTCTTCGGGCGGTGCGCCCGCCAGGCCTTTGTTGAAATGCAGCGACATCTGCCAGTGCCGCGAGCTTGCATACAACGCCTCGACGAGCTGGCCGCGATGCGGGGCGTCGAGCAGCGATGCCGGCATCCAGGTCGACTGATAGGCGTGCAGGAACCAGCCGGCCTCGCCGAGATTGCTGCTCCAGAAGATGTTATCGGCCGACGCGCCGGGTCGATCGTCGTTCAGCACCAGATGCGGTGCGTTGTTCTTCAGGAACGCCGGATCCCACAGATACTTCGCGGGAAGCGCCACGATGACGGAGGGCTCGCTCCATGCATAGTCGCCGCCTTGAGCTGCGATCCAGGACAGGAACGGTTGCCACACCGCCGTCGCGGCATCCTGGTCGAGACCCTCGAAGACCATGCTGATGGCCATCGTATTGTCGCGACGGAAACGGACCTGCTCGCCCCAGTGCGGATTGAACAGGCTTTCGCGATAGAAGCCCATGAAGCGGTCGATCAGCCGCCGGAACGCCGCATCGGAACCGGCCTTCACGCTGCCGAAGGTGGCGCCGACAACCTGCGGCAGCGGACGGGCGCGCAAGGTAAGCCGTGTGACTACGCCCAGACTTCCGCCGCCGCCGCCCTTCAGGCCCCAGAAGAGATCGGGATTGGTGCAGGCGTTGGCGATGCGCACCGAGCCGTCGGCGGTCACGATCTCGGCTTCGAGCAGGCCGGCCGCGGCCAGACCAAAGCGCTTGGAGAAGCTGCCGAAGCCGCCGCTCTGGATGAGACCCGCGACGCCGACCGTAAGACAGCCGCCGCCCTGCACGTAGTGGCCGGCCCTGACGGCGGCGCTGTAGGCATGCAGCCATACCGCCCCGGCGCCGATCGACAGCGCCGGCTGGGGTGGCGTGTTACAGCCCTGAGGGACGAAGGCGTCCTGAATCTCGACGCCGTTCATGTGCCGCGTCCAGACGAGCAGCGAGTCCGGCGCATTGGAGGTGCCCTGATAGCTGTGGCCACCACCCTTCACGACGAGGCGCAGGCGATGCTCGCGGGCGAAGTTCACGGCGGCAGCAACGTCCTGGGCGCTGCGGGCGGCGACGCAGTAGGCGCTGGGCGCGAAGGTCCACGCATCGGCCCAGCCGCTGGTCTGGGTCAGCCCCGGCGTATCCCCAATGTACCAGGGGTTCTTCAGGCGCTTGAACAGGGTTTCGCATTCGGGGCTCGCCGGCGCGGCGCGGCAGACCTCGAGAGGCGACTGGACCCGGGAGAGCTGGCCACCCACCCGGCCGTTGAGTTCTTCCCATTGCGCCGATGACGGCCACGCAGGATCGCCGGGACGATTGCGCCGGAAAGGGGTCGCTTGAGCATGGGCGGTCGACATCAGCGGCAGCCCTCCAGCGAGCTTGAGCAGGTGGCGTCGGTTCATGATGGGCCTCCGGAAAGATCAGGAGCAGATGCCGATCCTCTACTCGTCAACTCATTGATATTGCTTGAAATTGTGACAAGCGGCGAGCCGAGTGGGACGACCGGCGGGGGCACCGGGACGATCGGTCAGCTGCGAACCGGCACCAGCGCCTCGAAGCGCTGGCGATAGCGCCGGCTGAGGTTCACCTCGGCGCCGTCCTGCAGGCGGATCCGCCAGTCGCCGCTGACCCAGGGGGTCACCTCGACGATGCGCGCGACATTGACCAAATGAGATTTGTGCACGCGCACGAACCGTTTCGGATCGAGCTCGTTTTCGAGCTTGGTAAGCGACGACCGGATTTCCAGCGTCTCCCCGCCGACATGGAGGACAGCATAGTTGCCGGCGGCCTCGACCCAGTCGATGTCGGCCACCTCGACCATGATCTCCTTGCCGCGGCGACGCACGGCGAAGCGCTCGGGCAGGCGTGGGTCGACAACGGACGGCGCGGCGGCCGGCTGTGCTTCCGCCGGGACAGGCGCAGGTTGCCGCCCGAAGAGATAGCGAAGAACGAAGACGCCGCCGCTCAGCATGCCGTAGGAAAACACATCCTTGGCGAACTCGTAGGCGAGGCGCTCGAGGGTCAGCGGAAAGCTATAGGCCTCGCCCAGAATGCCGCTGAACCACAGGAGGCGAAGCGCCGCCATGCCGAGCGTATGCACGATGCTGAAGGGAACGACGGCCAGGACATGGATCGCGACGTTGCGCAGCCCACCCATGATCGGCCATCGCCGATGCAGCCAGTAGAGGACGGGCACCAAGGCGGCAACGACGACGTGGCTGGCCACTTCGATGGCCAGGACGCGGTCGAAGGAGACGGGGTGGCCGCGCCACGCCGTATCGGCGACTCCGACATAGGTACGGGTGACGATCGATACGACGAAGATGGCCGCCCAAACTGCCGGTACACGCCAGTCGAGGGGTCTTTCCTCCGCCGTCATTTCCGCGGCTTGGCGGGGATGTTGCTCAGCCACTCCAGCAACGGCGTCCAGCAGAGGTCGCGCGCGCGGCTGCTGACGACCATGCCGATATGGCCCAGCGGCAGGTCGAGCCGCGTGGCGTTGCGGAGCCCTTTCACCGGATCCGCCAGCGCCGCCGCCGACAGAGGCGGCACGATTCGGTCTCCCGACGGAATCATGACCAGCGACGGCACGTTGATCTTCGACGGCACGATGCGCCGGCCATTGACGACCCACTGGCCGGCCCCCGGCGTGTTCTCGCCATACCAGCCGATCAGGCATTCGCGCGCGGTCGGCCCGGCGAGCGGAGCACCATCGTTCAACCAGTCTTCGAGCAGCACGAATTCCTTCGCCGAATCGCCCTGCTGGTCCATGCCGAGGAAGCGGCCGAACTTCTTCACGGCAAGCCAGGGATCGAGCGACCAGAACAGCGTCTGCAGGATGTCGACCGGCAATTCACCGACCTTGTCGGCCACCTGAGCCAACAGCGGACCGCTGGCAACGAGAAAAGCCTGGCCGGTGCGGTCGGCATGGAAGTCCCAGGGCGCCGCGAGCAAGGCAAGGCCCGCGACGCGACGCGGCTGGCGAGCCGCAAGCGCGACCGTGAGCGTGCCGCCCATGCAGTAGCCCATGACCGCCGGGGCCCGGCGCGCACGCTTGGCGAGGAAGGCCACCGCCCGCTCCAGACGCGCGACATAGGCCGCCGTGTCGAAGCGGCGCTCCTCGGCGTTGGGCGTGCCCCAATCCACGAGATAGGGCCGAAGCCCCCGCGCCGCCATGGCGCGCAGCAGGCTCTTTTCCGCCGTGAGGTCGAGCACTTCCCAACGGTTGATCAGCGACGGCACGACCAGAACTGCCCTCGCGCCGCGGACCCGGGCGGCGCGATGCGTGGCGCCATAGTCGAGCAGCCGCGTGTTGCCCTCGCTCCAGGCCGCCGGCGGGTTCTCCAGGGTGCGGTGAACGTGGTGACGTCGATAGGCGAGCACGCCATCGGCCAGCCGCTCCATGCGCCGACCGATTTCGCGTTTCAGCGCCTCTTCGAATTTGCCTGTGCCGGCGCGCGCTTCGAGGGCCGCGATCTCCGGCAGCAACGCCGCGATGGCTTCAGGCGCGGGCGAGCCGGGATTCGAGCTCGGCGACCCGGGCTTCCAGAGCCTCAAGGCGCTTTCGGAGCTCGCCCACGTCATCAGCGCCGTTCCCAGATGCAGCGGCAGCGGTCGGGGTCCCAGTCGGGGTTGAGGGCGGCTGCCAACCTGATGTCCCTGCATGAGTTGCTCCCTGGGCCGCTTGCATTGCCGAGGCGACCTGCGTGTTCGCGGCCGCGAACAGGCGGGCGATCTGCTCCGTCACCGCCTGGTCGGAAGACAGTCCGGCAAGCTGGGTCTGCCAAAGATCGAGATAGCGGCGGGCCAGCTTGTCGAAATCGGCGCCGGTATCCGCGCCGTGACCGGCAGTCTTGTCGTCGTTTTCAGAGGCCATGGGCGCACTATAGCCGATCGCATCCGGACGTCGTGTGAAGGCTGCGTTCGCAGACGCAAAGCTCGCCTTGTCGCACTGCGGCAGCGGCGCTAAGGTGGCCGATCCGAAGTAAACGGGCGTTCACGGCGCGCGGGGGCTAGAGGAGCGAAGCGTAATGGCCGATCAGGCAGTACCCGAGGGCGGACCGAAGCCGGCGCCTGTGGTCATCAAGAAGTACGCGAACCGGCGTCTCTACAATACGGCGACATCGGCATACGTGACGCTCGACCATCTGTCACAGATGGTGAAGGACAAGACCGACTTCGTGGTCTACGACGCCAAGACCGGCGACGACATCACGCGCTCTGTGCTGACCCAGATCATCTTCGAGGAAGAGAACAAGGGCGGCCAGACATTGCTGCCGATCCCCTTCCTGCGTCAGCTCATCTCCTTCTACGGCGACAGCCTGCAGGGCGTCGTGCCGCAGTATCTCGAAATGTCGATGACGCAGTTCGCCCGCAATCAGGAACAGATGCGGCACTACATGCAGAACGCCTTCGGCTTCAACCCGTTCCAGCAGTTCGAGTCGATGGGCAAGCAGAACATGGCGATGTTCGAGCAAGCCATGCGCATGTTCAACCCGTTCGGCACAGCCCCCAACGGCCAGACGATGCCGAGGCCGCCGGCAGCCGCCAACGGGCAGGAGCCCGCGAAGGCAGATGCGGCAGCGCCAGCCAACGACACGGCGATCGACGACCTCAAGCGCAAGCTCGACGAGTTGCAGGCCCAGCTCGCGGAGCTCGGCAAGAAGTCCTGACGACGCCATGGCTGCGCCGACCTCAACGATGACGCGGCGAGTCATGTCGCCCTGCATCGGCATCTGCAAACTGGATCAGAAGAGCGGCTTCTGCATCGGCTGCAAGCGCACGATCGAGGAGATCGGCCGCTGGGCAATGCTCCAGGATCCCGAGCGCCAAGCCATCCTCGACAAGATTCCGGGCCGTAAACTCTAAATCATGCGATCAGATACCTATCGGGAATTCGCCCGCGACGAATGGGCGTCGCTGCGCGCCCACACGCCCCTCACGCTCTCCCTCGACGAGCTGATTGCGCTGCGCGGCATCAACGACAGCGTCTCGCTCGAGGAGATTGCCGACGTCTACCTGCCGCTGACTCGCCTGCTCAACCTGCATGTCCGGGCGGCGCGCAACCTCAACAGCGTCGCCGACACCTTCCTCGGCAAGCCGGTCGGCGCGCGGACCTATGTGATCGCCATCGCCGGCAGCGTGGCCGTGGGCAAGAGCACCTTCGCGCGCGTCCTGCGGGCGTTGATGGCGCAGTGGCCCGACCATCCCCGCGTCGATCTCGTCACGACCGACGGCTTCCTGCATCCCAACCGCCAGCTCGAAGAAGAGAAGCTGATGCGGCGCAAGGGCTTCCCGGAAAGCTACAACACCCGCGAGATGGTGCAGTTCCTGGCCGACGTAAAGGCCGGCCATGCGGAGGTGCGCGCCCCGGTCTACTCGTTCCAGACCTACGACATCGTGCCGGGCGAGTGGCAGACCGTGCGGCGGCCCGACGTGCTGATCTTCGAGGGCCTGAACGTCCTGCAGCCTGGCCTCGCCGGCGGCCGGCCGGCTTCGGTCATCCTGTCCGACTTCTTCGATTTCTCGATCTATCTCGACGCCGAAATCGCGGACCTTCAGTCCTGGTACCTCGCCCGCTTCCAGTTCCTGCAGCGCACCGCCTTTCAGAAACCGGCCTCCTACTTCCATCACTACAAGGATCTCTCCCCGGAAGAGACACGCGAAATCGGCCGCCGCCTCTGGGCCGAGATCAACGAAGTGAACCTGCGCGAGAACATCCTGCCGACGCGCGAACGCGCCGACGTGATCCTACGCAAGCGGGCCGACCATTCGATCGGCCAGGTGTCGCTGCGCCAACTCTGAGGTCGAGCGGCCGGCGCTACCGTCCCTTGAAGACCGGCTTGCGCCTCTCGCGGAAGGCCGAGGTGCCTTCGACATAGTCTTCGGTCAGGCCCGTGAGGATGTTCTGATCGGCATCCATGTGGGACCCGAGATCGTCGAGCGCATGGGCGAGCCGGTTGACCGTGCTCTTGGTCATGCGGACGGGGATCGGCGGCTGGCGGGCGATGCGTTCGGCGAATTCCATCGAGGCAGCGAGCGCCTGGCCATCGTCCACGACCTTCTCGACCAGCCCCCAGTCCAGCGCCTCGGCGGCGCCGATCCGGTCGGAAGCCAGGATTACCGCCTGCTTGGTGCGAGCTGGGCCCATCAGCACCAGCATGCGCGGGATCGAGCCCCAGCTCATGTTCATGCCGAGCTCGATCTCCGGAATACGGAAATGGGCGGAGCGGCCGCAGGTACGAAAGTCGAGCGATACGACCAAAGCGGCACCGCCACCGACGCAATGGCCCTCGATGGCCGCGATGGTGACCTGGTCCATCTCCTGCCAGGCCCGGCACATTTTGGGGCCGAGCCGTTGCTTGTGAATACGCTCGCCGACAGACAACGTATCGCGCGCACGTCCTTCGGGATCCTTGAGATCGAAGCCGGCGCAGAAAGCCTTGGCCGAACCTGTCAGGATCACGACCGACGTTTCGAGATCGTCCTCGAAGTCGCGCGGCACGTCGCGCAGCTCGCGCATCGCCTGATGGCTCAAGGCATTGATGTTGTCGCCACGGTCAAACCGCACGACCGCTATGCGGCCCTGTGGTCCCAATCCCTTCTCGATCTTCACGAACTGGCGAGTCGTCACGGTCGTTCCTCCGGTGTTCCGCTGAACGTACCGCCTCGCCTTTACAAGTGCGAGTTGCTTCGATTGACTGCGTCTCATGTCGAAATCGATTGGTTCCATTGCCCTCGAACGCCGCGTCGACGCGCTGTTCGCCCGTTACACCGCGCCCGGTTCACCCGGCGCCGTCGTTGCCGTCATGCAGGGCGGCGAAGTCGTGCTCAGCAAGGGCTATGGTCTGGCAAGCATCGAACTCGGCGTGCCGATCACGCCCGCGACCCGCTTCCGCATCGCCTCGGTCAGCAAGCAGTTCACGGTATCGGCGGCGTTGATGCTGGCGGCCGAGGGCAAGCTCGACCTTAAGGCCCCGCCGCACAAGTATCTGCGCGAGCTCGCGCCGCTGCCGGTGACCATCGACCAGATGATGCGCAACTGCAGCGGCCTGCCGGACTTCCTCGAACTGCTGCGGCTAGGCGGCCATGGCCTCGACAAGCCGGCGCGGCCCGAGGATCTCTACGCTGCCTGCGTGCGCAACCGGCATCTCAACTTCACGCCGAACAGCCGCTTCCTCTACAGCAACACAAACTTCCTGCTGCTCGGCCTGATCGTCGAGCGGCTGTCGAAGATGAAGCTGGGCGATTTCCTGGCGGAGCGCATCTTCAAGCCGCTGGGCATGAACTCGACCCAGCTCGCCGCCGGCATCGACACCGTGATCCCGGGTCTCGCCACCGGCTATCTGGGCGATGCCGCGAACGGCTTTCGCCGTGCCGCGCACGCCTATCCGCAGGGCGGCGAAGGCGGCCTCACCTCGACCGTCGAGGACCTGTTGATCTGGAGCCGGCATTTCGACCAGCCGACGCTTTCCCCCAAGACTCTGCCGTCGCAGCTTGCCGCGGTGTCGCCGCTCACCGGCAAGCACACCAACAGGTATCGCCGCGGCGTGCAGGCTGACGATCTGCGCGGCCTCACCACGATCGGCCATGGCGGCCTGTGGCCGGGCTTCCGCACCGAATTCCTGCGCGTGCCCGATGCCGGGCTCACCGTCGTGGTGATCGCCAATCTCGGCAGCATCGACCCGTGGCGGCAGGCGCGCGCCATCGCGACCCTCGCACTGGAGGGCAACAAGAAGCTGAAGCCCGCCCCCGCGCCCGTCACGGAGGCCGAGATCAAGCCATTGGCCGGCACCTGGTTCAACGCCCAGGAACCGTCGATGTTCGATCTGGCCTGGCAGAACGGCGAAGCGACCGTGACGCAGAACGGCTTGCCCTTCGTGCTCGGCCGGCGTGCCGACGGCTGGCTGGCCGCCGAGCGTGGCTCTTTCGAATTTTCTTTAAAGCCGGGAGCCAAAGACACGGTGCGGGTCGATCTCGGCGCCGGCCGCGTGATGACCTTCGCCAAGCTGGGACGGCGCAAGGCCGCCCCCGCAGCGCTCGCCGGCACCTATGTGTCAGCCGACAGCGGCGCCGTCTGGCGGATCGAACGCAAGGGCGAGGCCTGGGAAATATTCGTCGGCGGCCCGCTGATCGCAGGCGGCGCGCCATGGACGGTCCAGGGGATCGACGATGAGACGGTCGAGGTCGCGAGCCCGGCCGGGAGCTGGATCAATGTCACCCAGCTCGCCCACCTCGTCCGTGATCGAAAGGGCAAGATCACGGCGCTGGAAGTCTCGACCGGCCGCATCAAGAAGATGCGGTTCGACCGACAGGACTGATTTCAGCGAAACGGGATCGCGTACAACAGGCCGCCGTTGGTCCACAGCGCGTTTTGGCCACGCTCCAGCTTCAGCGGCGTGGCCGGACCGACATGGCGATCATAGCTCTCGCCGTAGTTCCCGACCTGCTTGATGACGTTGTACATCCACTTCTCGTCGACGCCGACGGCCTTGCCGAAGCCCGGCGTGACGCCGAGGAAGCGCTTGATCGAGGGATCGTCGCTCTTCAGCATTTCGTCGACGTTCTTGGAGGTGATGCCCATCTCCTCGGCCTCGATCATGCCCATCAGGACCCACTTCACGAGGTCGAACCACTGGTCGTCGCCCTGGCGCACGATCGGCCCCAACGGCTCCTTGGAGATGCGCTCCGGCAGGATCGTATGTTCGCCCTTACCGGCAAGCTGGCCGGCGCGAACGGCGGCGAGGCCCGAGGCGTCGGTCGTGTAGGCGTCGCAGCGGCCGGCGGCATAGGCCT
>JAIUOY010000214.1:0-19833 GCA_020160995.1 Pseudomonadota bacterium
CGATCTTGCCTCCTGGCAGTTGGCCAACATCGCAGCCTTCCTGGCCGGCGGGTTGGCCGGTACGCGGCCTGAGCTGATGGGCGAGCCTTATCGCGACGGCGCGGGCCGGTCCTATTCCCCGCTGATCCGCGAGCCGGTCTTCGTCTATGGCGCAACGCTCGACGAACTGCGCCGGACCCATCAGAGGGCGCTGTCGCGCGAGCTGGTGCCTGCGATCTATATCGAGCCCATGTTCAAGACGACCAACGACGCCGACAACCGCGCCGCCGTCGCCGCGGCGCCGGCCGATGCGCTGGATTTCGTCGGGCTGGGCGTCCATGGGCCGCGCAAGACCGTCGACAAGGTGATCAACGGGCTCAAGTTCCTGTCCTGAGACCGGCCTGCATTCACCTTTTCGAGGGCTCTTCCTTGAGCTCGACCATGATCACATTTGTCGGCGTGTCTCCGATATTGCTGCCGATATGCGTCTGCGCGTCGGACCACAGCACGTCGCCGCCTTTGAACTCGCGCGTCAGCACCTTGCCGTCGGGTAGAGTGAGAGTGCGCTTGAACGGGCCGAGGGCGTAGAGCACGAACGCCGGATGGCGATGCTGCTGCGTCTTCTCGCCCGGCTTGTCGCGATACTCGAGCACCCGCACGCGGTCGTTCTCGAAGATGACCTTGTACTTGTCGCCGTCGGTTGCGATCGGATCCTGGGCATGGACGGCCGTAGTCGCCAGCAGCAGGCTGGCCAGAAGCACGACTTTCATCATGGCGATTCTCCCCTATGGACCATGATGGCCGGAGCTTGGCCGCGCGCAGGCGCAAGCGCAACCAGGTCTGGAGCAATCAGGTTCCAGCAGGGCGCGCTTGCACCGAGCGTGGCGGCATCATGACCAGGATCGACGCGGTGACGTTCAGCGCCATGCAGACCGCAAGCGGCACGCCGTAGCCGCCGGAAGCGTCGCGCAGGATGCCGAGCAGGCCGGGACCGAAGGCATAGACGATCTGCACCACGGCAGAGGAGAGCGCGACGATGGCGGGGAACTGATCCGGGCCGTATTCACGCTGCACGATCAACGGCGAGAGGGTGATGTTGTTGCCGACCGAGAAGCCGTAGACGGCACAGGCGCCGTACACCACCAGCGGCGCTTCGGCGAAGGCCAGCACGGCAATGGCGGCGACCTGCACCATGAAGCAGGCGACCGACGCCCGCCGCGGCTCGAAGCGATCGATGACGAAGCCCAGCACGACGCGGCCGACCAGCGCCATGAAGGCGTTGATGCCGACGGCAAGACCGGGATCGACCGCCGGCGCGCCGGCAGCGACGCGCGCGCTGATCAGCGGCACGAGGTGAGTGAGGAAGCCCACCTGCGAGACCAGCATCAGGGCGAACGGCGCGGAGATGCTCCAGAAATGCCAGGTGCGCAGCGGCGCAAGTCGGCTCGTTCCCGCCGCCAGCGGCCTGGGCGACAGGGGGCCACGGCGCACGAACAGCAGGACTGCACCGCCGGCGATGGCGAGCGAGATCAGCACGATCAGGCGCAACGCGTCGGCGAATCCCATCGACGGGATGGTGGCGAGCAGGGCGGGGGCCATGACGAGGCCGGCGACGGTCGCGCCGCTCAGCCCGAGATTGAGGGCAAGGCCGCGCTTCTTGTCGAACCACTGGCCGACCGTCGAGGCGATCGCCGCGACGCTGGTCGCGTTCCAGCCCGGTGCCATCACGATATAGAGCACGGCGAGCTGCCAGGGCGCGGTGACCGAGGGGAGCAGCAACAGCGCCACGGCTGTTGTGGCGAGGCCGCTCAGGAACACGGCTCGCGGGCCGAAGCGGGTGATGGCGTCGGCGATGCGCGGCAGCAGCAGTGCGCCCAGCACATAGTGTGCCGTCACCATCGTGGAGATCAGGCCGGTCGACCAGCCATGCTCCTTCTGCAGTTCGACGATGTAGATGCCGTGTGCATAGAAGCCGAACCCCCAGGCGAAGACGGCGGAGAGGAAGCAGGCGAAGACGACTCGCCAGGCAGCCGGCGACGTGTCAGCGCCTGCATTGGGGGTCATGGGGGATACTCTAAGGGTACGCGGGGAAAGCGATCAGCCGCGGCTGACATGGGCGGCTACGCAACGCCAGCCTTCCGGCCGGAGCTGCCAGTCGTCGGTGTACCAGCCGTTGCCGGTGCTGCCATCGGGTTTGGTGTAGCTGGTGCGGGCATGGATGATGGCGAAATCGCCCAACAAGCGGATATTCACGTCGTGCTCGCGGATGTTCTTCACCACCGAGCCGCGGCCGATCTGCACCAGGAAGGCGGCGCGGTCGAGCCGCGATCCGTCGGGATTGGTGTTGAGGAAGTCGTCGGCCAGGTTCTGCTCAAACCAGCGCACGTCGGCTTCGTCGACCGACCTGATGTAGTTGCGGTTAAGGTCCTGCAGGGTGGCGAGATGCTTCGCTGTGGCATTGTCTGTCATCGTGTTTCCCCGGGGTTCGGTCTTTGCTCACAGACGTGGGGCGTATTCGATCAGCTGCTCCAGCGAGGTTGCCCAGCCGTCTTCATGCGATTTGCAGAACTCGGTCGAGGTGAAGTCGGCTTGCGTGAAGGCGATATCGGTCATGCCGTCGCGTTCGGTGAAGTGCACGGTGACGACCGTCGGCGACGTCAGCGTGCCGTTGGAGCGAACCCAGGCGTGGGTGAAGACAAGTCGGTCGGGCTCGCGGATCTCGCGATAGGTGCCGACTTCGGTCTGCACCGCGCCGGTCTCCTCGCTCCTGATGCGCATGCGCCAGGCGCCGCCCTCGCGCAGGTCGAGGGCGCATGAAAGCATGCGGAAGCCCTGCGGTGCCCACCACAGCTTCATGCGGTCCGGTTCGATGAAGGCGCGGAAGACCAGGGCGCGAGGCGCGCGCAGGGTGCGGTTCAACGTAAATTCGCGACGCAGCGGGACGGCGAGTTCACTTGCTCTTGCGGCCATGGGCCTTCGTCCTCTTCTTCTTGGTAGAAGTGGAAGCGGGAGCAGCGGCGGGCTGCTGCGCCGTCCGCAGATAATCCTCCAGCCGGTCGAGGCGCTGCTCCCAGAACCGACGGTAGGTCGCCACCCAGTCGGCGATCTCGTGCAGCGGGGCGGCCGCCAGGCGGCAGGGGCGGCGCTGCGCGTCGCGGCCGCGTGACACCAGTCCGGCGCGTTCCAGCACCTTCAGGTGCTTCGAGACGGCGGGGAGGCTCATGTCGAAAGGTTCCGCGAGATCGCCCACCGAGGCCTCGCCCTGGGTCAGCCGGGCCAGGATGGCGCGCCGCGTCGGGTCGGCAAGCGCGGCGAAGGTGGCGCTGAGGCGGTCGGCGGCTGGGGTCATGGCAGGATCTTTTTGTTAACCGATAGGTGAAATAAGAGACCCGCGTGCCGATCGTGTCAAGCCAGTAGACCGTTCGGTTCCGAAGGCTGAAAGACCTGCCGTCAGCCCAGGAACAGGCGCGCGCCGACCGGCAGCGATCGCGCCTTGTCCAGGGTTTCCATCGTGGTGCGGTAGCCCAGTTCGATGGCAGCGTCGAAGCTCGTCCAGTCGAGCAGATCGATGTGGTTCATCGGCGGCACGATCAGCAGGTCCGCAGCGGCGCGATCCTGGGCGGCGCGTGCCGTGCTGGCCACCAGCGCCGAGCGCAGCAGAATGGCCACGATCGAGGGGATGGGGAGCGTTTCGTTCCGCCGCCAGATCAGGCGGCGGAAGAATTGCCAGGCCGACCACGGTTCCATGACCCCGGCGCCGGCCGCCAGCGCGCCGCCGGTGTCGATGTCGACGCCTATCGTCATGCCGCGGCCCAGCCGGCGCATGGCGCGCACCGGAAAATTGTCGATGACGCCGCCGTCGACATGGACCTCGCCTGCCTCGTTGAACGGCGGCATGACGCCAGGGATCGCCACGCTTGCGCGCAGCCAGCGCCACAGCCGGCCGACCGTGTGGATGTCGGCGTCGGAGGTCGTGAGGTTGGCCGTCATGCAGTAGAAGGAAAGGACGAGATCCTCGATGTCCTTTTCCCCGAAGGCGGCGCGCAGCAGGCGCGTGACACGGCGGCCGGAGAACAGCGAGATCAACGGGACCGTGTAGTCGTTCAACGGATTGGTGTCGACGAAGGCGCGACGGAAGCGCTCGTTGAGCTCCTCGTCGTTCCAGCGCGAGGCGACGCCGGCCGCGACGATGGCGCCCATGCTGGTGCCGCCCACCAGATCGATCGGCACGCCGGACTGGCGCAGCGCCTTGACGACACCGATATGGGTGAAGGCGCGGGCGCCGCCGCCGGCCATCACGACGCCGACGGCGTGGCCGGTCAGCAGTCGCGCCAGCCGGTCGATGTCAGCGTGGATGTCGAGGCGGACATGGTGGTGATGGCCATAGAGACCACCGGCCAGCAGGGGCGCCGTCGAGCCTGGTGCGGGATCGTGGCCCTCGTGCAGGAGCACGAGTTCGCGCCGCCGGTGGAACACCGCGCCGCTTTGCGCCGTCTCGACATCGAAGGGCAGGGAGGTCGGTCCGTCGTGATCGGCGCTGCGTACGGCAATCAGGCAATCGGCCTGACGCAGGCAGAGTTCGGTCCACGGCGTCTGCGTCGCATCGGCGCGATAGAGCACGAACGAGGATTCCATCTCGCAGCGCGCGAACCATTCCGGCTCCTGATCGACCGACTCAGGGCCCAGCATCTGGACCCTGTTGCCGATGCGGCCCAGCGCATCGGCCAGCATCACGGCGAAGCGCGCCGATGGCACGTTCGGGCCGGCGGGCAGGATGGCGAAGGTGCGCGGCTGGCGCCGCCGCTTGCCGGTATCGACGGCGTTGCGCGCCACGACGCTGCGCATCAGCGCCGGCAGGACCTCGGGGTGGTGCTTGGTCAGCGCGTTGAAGCTGCTTTGCGCCAGCCGCCACACCTCGCTGTCGCGCAGCGCCGCCACGCTGCGCGTGCGCTTGCCGTGTGAGAGGAGCGACATCTCCCCGACGAGATTGCCGGGAGGTATCTCGGCGATCAGTAGCGGTTCGCTGGCGTCGACTTCGTCTTGATGACGAAACACACCGAGACAGCCGCTCGCCACGACATAGACCGCGTCGGCCGGTTCACCCTGGCGGAACAGCGGTGCGCCGCCAGGCAGGATGAGCAAGGTCAGTTCGCGCTCGACCGCCGCCAGACCATCGGGATCGAGGTCGGCAAACAGCGGGGCGCGCTGCAGGATGCGCCGGAGTCGCAGCCGGGCGGTATCTTCGCTCGGCTCGACCAGGCTCATCGGCTCTGTAGTCCCTTCAATGCCCAGCCGATCGTCTGATCGGCGCGCGCCCATACCATCTCGCGCCACTTGCCGCCTGACGGGAAGAAGCGTTCCTTGATGTCGGCCTTGATCTCGCGGCCCAGCGTCGAGCCGACATCGCCCCGATGATGGAGCCAGTTGTCGGCGCGCACGGCGCCTAGGACTTCCGGCACGGTGTAGGTGCCGTACTCCAAGGCAACGGGTGTCACCTGGGCATCGGGCAGTTCCTGCGGGAAGGCATCGGTCATGACGCCGACCACGACAGCGGACGTCGAGGTGCCGCCTTCGGGCGAGGTCATCTCGTCGCCGTACCATGCCTTGGCGCGTGCGAAGGATTTGGCGGCGGGCGATACGGCGCAGATCAGTTCGCCATGCCCGAACGGCCCGAGACCCGTGTGGAAGTCGATGATGCCCACGCGCCGCGCCTGCGAGAGTTCCTCGCGGGCGATGGCGCGGACGGTGCGATTGCTCCAGGTCGGCGCCGTGCCGCCGAAGAAGATGCCGTCGGGATGGGTGTACTGGCCGCCGCTGATCGCGCCCTGCAGGCCGAAGGCGCCGTGCTTCTGAGCATAGGCATCGAAGACGCGCTCGGTCTCGGCCTTGCTGGCATCGTCCCAGGTCTGCGGCAACACGGCGTCGGCGATCGCGAGATAGCCCGCGTTGGCGGGATAGCCCTTGTCGTGATCGACGAAATTGCGGTTGAGGTCGACATTGTCTTCCGTGACGCGCCGCGACCAGGCGAAGCCGTAGGGGTTGAGCGCGTGGATCAGGAGTGCGCCGGTTCCCTTCGGCAACTTCGCGGGACCGCCCGAGCGCAACCAGGCGATCTCGGCGCCCGACCCGCAATGTCCTTCGACGCCGTGCGTGCCGGCAATCAGCACCAGCATCTCGGTGGCATCGGCCGCGCCGAAGCGGGCGGTGTCGAGAAAGAGCGCCTCGCCGTTGGGGCCGCGCGCCTTGGGGTTCAGCCGGGACCGGATCGCTCCACCGGCGGTGGCGGCGGCACTGCAGAACTTGGCGCGCGCCTCGGCATAACTTTCGGAAAAGCACTCGGACACCGAAAACATCGAATTCCTTCCAAACTTTCGCTCAAAGCATCGTAGCCGGTTTGACGACAGCCCGGAAAGCGGCACGATGGGGCATGGGATTCTTCACCGTTGAGTCGGCGCAGCAGCAGCTCTCGCCGGGCGGCAATTTCGGCCCCTGGATCTGGCAGCTGAATCTGAAGGCCGAGCACATCTCCGCCGAGGAAGTTCGGCTTCGCTTACCCTACGGCGAACACATCGCCCGGCCGGGCGGCGTCATCGTCGGCCAGGCGATGATGGCGCTGGCCGATACGATCATGGTTCTGGCGATCTGCGAGAAGCTTCAGCGCTTCGCCACACTGGCGACGATCTCGCTCACGACGAACTTTATGCGTGCTGCGGTGCGGCAAGACGTGATCGGCGTCGCCCGCGCCGTGAAGGTCGGGCGTTCGACGGCGTTCGGCGAGGTCGACCTATTCGTCGACGGCTCGCCCGATCCCATCGCCCAGTCGCTCTCGACCTTCGCCGTCCTGCCGGATGGTGCCGGCGCGTTCAATCGCGCCGACCAGCACTGACCGCTAGCTGTCGTACCGCACCAGGGTCTCGACCGGCACCCCGAGTTTCTTGCGGCCTTCAAGGAAGGTCAGCTCGATGATGCAGGCGGCCGTCGGCACGTAGGCACCGACGCTCTCCAGCAGCGTTACGGCCGCGGCCATCGTGCCGCCGGTCGCCAGCAGGTCGTCGACCAGCACGACGCGCGTACCCTTCTGCACGGCGTCCTGCTGGATCTCGATCGTGTCGGTGCCGTACTCCAGCGCATAGGTGTGACGCACGGTCGTGCCCGGCAGCTTGCCCTGCTTGCGCAGCATCACGAAGCCGGTACCCAGCGCCAGCGCCAGCGGTGCCGCCAGCAGGAAGCCGCGCGATTCGATGCCGGCCAGAACGTCGGGCTTGTGCGGCCGGATCATGTCGGCCAGCCGTTCGATGGCAGCATGCCACGCCTTGGCATGCGCCAGCAGGGTGGAGATGTCGTAGAAGAGGATGCCGGGCTTGGGGAAGTCCGGGATCGAGCGGATGTGCTTCTTGAGGTCGATATCGTTGTGCATGGTTACTCCTCCGCTCAGCTATAGGCCGGCGGCGGTTCGAAGCTGCGATATTCCTTCTCCAGCAGCTTGGCGAACTGGATGCAATCGTAGTCGTCATACTGCCGGCCGATGATCTGGACGCCGACCGGCAGACCGTCCTTGGTCAGCCCGATGGGCGCCGAGGTCGACGGCAGCCAGGTGACGCCGGAATATCCTGCCCAGAAGATCTGATCGACCACCGGCACCTGCTTGTTGTTGACCACGATGGTCCGCTTGTGGCGCAGGCCGGCCTGGTCGTGCGGGAAGGCGGCCGTCACGGCGACCGGGCAGAGCATCAGGTCGTAGTCCTCGAAGAACGCATCCCAGGCCCAGCGCATCTTGTGGCGCTTTTCGTTGAGCTGCAGCCAGGTGCGATGCGGCAGCGAATTGCCGCGCTGCATCTGGGCGAAGTAGCTCATGTCGTCGGCCGGCAATGTGGCCGCGTCCTTCACGGCCTGATTGTAGACGGCATCGGTCATGCGGGCCGAGGTCGCGGCGCGCAGCAGGCGGATGTAGACGTCGTTGATCTCCGCCGTGTCGAAGGCCGGCCGCGCCTTGTCGCTCACCTTGACCTTGTTCTTGGCGAGGAACGAGGCGAGCTTGGAAATCTGGTCCTGCACCGAGTCGTCGACTTCGGCGTTGGGATCGGTCAGCAGCACCGCCACCTTGAAGTCGCGCAGCTTCTTCTTCGTCGAGCGCGGCAGGGTGAGCGTCCAGCCGCGGCCGTCGATAGAATCCGGGCCTGCCATCGCGTCCATTGCGATTTCGAGATCGTCGGCGCCGCGTGCCAGCGGACCCACGACGCCGATATCGCCATAGGCCACGGCGCCGGCCAGAGCATGGCCCTTGGGCGAAACGACGCCCCAGCTCGGCTTGTGGCCCCACACGCCGCAATAGTGCGCGGGATTGCGGATCGAGGCGCCGATGTCGCTGCCGGCTTCGATGCCGGTTAGGCCGGCGGCCAGCGCGGCAGCCGAACCGCCCGAAGACCCGCCCGGCGTGCGGCCGAGATCCCAGGGATTGTTGGTCGAGCCGTAGACTTCGTTGTAGCTCTGCCAGTCGGCAAGGTTCAGCGGCACGTTGGTCTTGCCGAACAGGGTGACGCCGGCATCGATCATGCGCTGGGCGACCAGCGAATTCTGTTTGACCGCGCTGTCCTTGAACGCCGGATCGCCCCAGGTCGTCGGGTAGCCTGCGACGTCGAACGACTCCTTGATCGTCATCGGCACGCCATGCAGGGGACCGACCTTCTTGCCGGCCTTCAGAGCACGGTCCGCCGCCTTGGCCCGCTTGCGGGCGCCCTCAATATCCGTGGCGATGATGGCGTTGAGCTCGGGATTGTAGGCTTCGACACGCTTCAGGTAGAGGTCGAGCAGTTCGAGGCAGCCGATCTTCTTCTTCCGGACTGCGGCAGCGAGCTGCTTGGCAGTCTGGAACGGGAGGGCGAGGGACATGTCGGGGATTCCGTACGGGCGATGGATGAGACCTTAGCCCGTACCATATTGCTACGGCTTGCGTGAAGAATACTGCTTCATCGCCCAGGACTGGGCCGCGGTCGCACGCGCGCCGTCGGTTCGGCGATCAGCGGATCGTCGGGCCAGTAGTGTCTAGGATAGCGGCCCTTCAGTTCGGCTTTCACGGCCTTGTAGCCGTTGCTCCAGAAGCTCGCGAGATCGCGCGTCACCTGCACCGGCCGGCGTGCCGGCGACAGGAGATGGACGGTGAGCGGCACCTTGCCGCCGGCGATGCGCGGCGTATCCGTGAGGCCGAACATCTCCTGCAGGCGCACCGACAGGGTCGGCTCGGCCGGGTTGGCATAGTCGATTGGCACGCGGCTGCCGCTCGGTACTTCGATGTGTGTCGGGGCCAGCCGGTCGAGTTCGCGCTGCTTCTCCCAGGGCACGAGAGCCTTCAGCGCCGCCGTGAGATCGATCCGCGTCAGATGATCCCTGCGCGAGACGCCATCGAGGAACGGCGCCAGCCAGCCGTCGAGTGCGGCGAGCAGGGCGGTGTCCGACAGGTCGGGCCAGTCTTCGCCCGCGTGCTGGCGCAGGAAGGTGATGCGCTCGCGCCATCGTGCAAGGTCGTCGCTCCACGGCAGCGCCCCGACGCCGAGCTGATGGACGCCGTCGACCATGGCGGCGCGGACCTTTTCGGCATCGGGCTTGGCGAGGGGCTTGTCTTCCAAGGCCATCGCGCCCAGCCGTCGGCGTCGCCGTGCCAGAACGGCCCCGTCGCGCGGGCTCCATTGCACGATCTGCTCATCGACGATCCGGTCGCCGTAGAGCTCCTCGATCTCGGCACCCGTGATGGGGGCGGCGAGGAAAATGCGCGAGTCCTGGGTCGAGCCGTCGAGATCGGCCACGACGAGGAATTCCTCGGTGGCCATCGGGTCGCCCTCCGGCAGGGCCGCTCCGCGACCGCCCGACAGGAGATAGCGTCCCGCGGCGCCCGGCCGCCGGCGGCCGATGCGGTCGGGATAGGCCAGCGCCAGCAAAGCGCCGGTCATCGAGACATCGGGTGTCTCGCGTCCCTGATTCTGAGTGAGGCGCCTTGCCTGTTCGAGGATCAGCCGCAACGCACCGTCGCGTTTGCCGCTCAGCGCAATATCGACCCGGTGACGCAGGTCGGCGTCGCGCTGGCCGGGCGGCAGGCGCAGGAAATCGCGCTCGCTCAGGATGGCAGCCAGCAACGCCGCGACGCGGCCCTGGCCAAGTTCTCGACCTTTGAGGACCAGATGAGCGAGGCGCGGATGCTGACCAAGCCGCACCATGGCGCGGCCATGCGGCGTGATGGCGCCGTTGTCGTCGATGGCGGCGAGATCGACGAGCAGCGCGCGCGCTGTCGCAAGCGACGAGGCCGGTGGCGGCGTCAGCCAGGGCAGGCTCGCGGCGTCGGTGGTGCCCCACGCGGCCAGCTCCAGCGCCAGCGGCGCCAGATCAGCGTCGAGGATCTCCGGTGGCGTGAAAGGCAACAGGCCGCGCTGCGTTTCCTCCGGCCACAGGCGATAGCAGACGCCGGGTTCGAGGCGGCCGGCACGGCCGCGGCGCTGATCGGCAGAGGCCTGGCTGACCCGCACGGTTTCCAGCCGCGTCATGCCCGAACGCGGCGAGAATTTCGGCACGCGCATCTGGCCGCTGTCGATCACGATACGCACGCCTTCGATGGTGAGGCTGGTCTCGGCAATCGAGGTTGCGAGCACAACTTTGCGCCGGCCTGCGGGCGAGGGGGAAATGGCGCGGTCCTGCTCGGCCGGCGAGAGGTCGCCATAGAGCGGTGCCACG
This sequence comes from Pseudomonadota bacterium, assembly GCA_020160995.1. Taxonomy (GTDB): domain Bacteria; phylum Pseudomonadota; class Alphaproteobacteria; order Reyranellales; family Reyranellaceae; genus Reyranella. The sequence continues at coordinate 10,699 of JAIUOY010000214.1, forward strand.
TCGACGTCGCCGCCGAGACCGTGCAGCCGCTCCTCGACACGACGGATCTCGCCAACGCCCGGCAGGAAAACCAGCGCACTGCCGCTTTCCTCGGCCAACGCCCGGCGTACGGCAGCGGCGACTCCATCCTCGATCCGGCTTGCCGCTTCGCGATCGAGATAACGCGTGTCGACCGGAAACATGCGGCCCGCACTCTCGACGACGGATGCGCCGCCCAGCCGATCCGAGACCGGGCCAGGATCGAGCGTGGCCGACATGGCGATCACGCGCAGGTCCTCGCGCAAGGCCGTCTGCGCCTCGCGGACAAGGGCAAAGGAAAGGTCGGTCTCCAGGCCACGTTCGTGCAGTTCGTCGAAGATCACGCAGCCGATGCCGTCGAGCGAGGGATCGTCCTGCAGCATTCTGAGGAACAGGCCGTCGGTGACGACTTCGATACGTGTCCGGGGACCCACCTTGGTGTCGAGCCGCACGCGGTAGCCGACTGTTTCGCCGACGGCTTCGCCCAGCGTCGCCGCCATGCGTCGCGCGGCAGCGCGCGCGGCCAGTCGCCGGGGTTCCTGCATGACGATCTTGCCGCGACCGAGCCAGGGCGCATCGAGCAAGGCCAGGGGCACGCGCGTCGTCTTGCCGGCGCCCGGCGGCGCGACCAGCACGGCGGCATTGCGCGCGGCCAATGCCTCTTTCAGGCGCGGCAGGGCTTCGTCGACGGGAAGGGAATCCATCGAGGGCGCTTATACCTTATGCTTCGCCGCCGAAACGGGAGAAACCATGCTCAAGCTGACCTTTTGCCTGCGCCGATTGCCGAGCCTCAGCCTCGGTGAGTTCCAGGATTATTGGCTGAACAAGCATGGGCCGCTGGTCCGCAGCCTGCAGCCGGCGCTGCGGATCGCGCGCTATGCGCAGCTCCATCGCCTCGACAACGACTGGAGCAACGGTATGCGCGTGGTGCGGGGCGCTCCGGAACCCTACGATGGCGTGGCCGAGCTGTGGTGGCGGAACGACGAGGATTATCTTGCCGGTCGCCGCGATCCGGCGGCGCGCGAGGCGGGGCGTCTGTTGCTGGAGGATGAAGCCAAGTTCATCGACCTGGCGGCCTCGCCGCTGTGGCTCAACCGCGAACACGCTATCGTCGAGTAATGTCTTTCAAGCCTTTCGACGCGTTCGCGCAATCGATCCAGCCGCAGGGTCCGCTACGGGCGGCAATCACGTCGGCCTATCGCCGAGCCGAAACCGAGTGCGTGCCACCGCTGATCGAGCAGGCCGCACTGTCGGCCGCGGCGACCGGCCGGGCTCACGCGCTGGCGCGGCGATTGGTCGAGGCGCTGCGGGCCAAGTCTTCGTCGGGCGGCGTCGAAGGGCTGATCCACGAATATTCGCTGTCGAGCCAGGAGGGCGTGGCGCTGATGTGCCTCGCCGAGGCGCTGCTGCGCATTCCCGACGACGACACGCGCGATGCCCTGATCCGCGACAAGATCGGCGGCGGCGATTGGCGTGCCCATCTCGGCCACAGCCCGTCGCTGTTCGTGAATGCCGCGACCTGGGGCCTGATGCTGACCGGCCGGCTGACCGCCACCAGCAGCGAGCACGGTCTCTCCGCGGCGCTGACACGGTTGATCGGTAGGGGTGGCGAACCGCTGATCCGGGGCGGCGTCAATATCGCCATGCGCTTGATGGGCGAGCAGTTCGTCGCCGGCCAGACGATCGAGGAGGCCCTCGAAAAGGACCGCTCCAGCGAGGGGCTGGGCGTTCGCCATTCCTACGACATGCTGGGCGAGGCGGCGGTCACGGCGCAGCAGGCCGAAGCCTATCTGCGTTCCTATGAACACGCGATCCATGCGATTGGACGCTTCTCCGCAGGCCGCGGCATCTACGAAGGGTCGGGCATTTCCATCAAGCTGTCGGCGCTTCATCCGCGCTACAGCCGCGCCCAGCAGGAACGGGTGCATGCCGAACTCTATCCTCGGCTGAAATCTCTCGCGGTGCTGGCGCGCGGCTACGATATCGGCCTCAACATCGATGCCGAGGAGGCCGACCGCTGGGAGATCTCCCTCGATCTGCTGGAGCGGCTCTGCTTCGAGCCCGAACTCGAAGGCTGGAACGGTATCGGCTTCGTCGTGCAGGCCTATCAGAAGCGCGCCGTCTTCACGATCGACTGGCTGATCGATCTCGGCCGGCGCAGCAAGCGGCGCCTCATGGTGCGGCTGGTCAAGGGCGCCTATTGGGACGGCGAGATCAAGCGCGCGCAGCTCGACGGGCTGGAGGATTATCCGGTCTTCACGCGGCGCATTCACACCGACGTTTCCTATCTCGCTTGCGCCCGTCGCCTGCTGGCGGCGCCCGATGCGGCCTTCCCGCAGTTCGGCACCCACAATGCGCTCACCCTGGCGACTCTGTACTCCATGGCGGGCGAGAACTTCTACGCCGGCCAGTACGAGTTCCAGTACCTGCATGGCATGGGCGAGCCGCTCTATGACGAGGTGGTCGGGCCGACGAAGCTCAACCGGCCGTGCCGCGTCTACACGCCGGTCGGCACTCACGAGACCTTGTTGGCCTATCTGGTGCGCCGACTGCTGGAAAATGGCGCCAACACCTCCTTCGTAAACCAGATCGCCAATCCCGAAATCACGCTGGAGACGTTGCTGGCCGATCCGGTCGAACGCGCCCGGGCCGTGGAGCCGCTCGGCGCACCGCATCCACGGATTGTCCTGCCGCGCGATCTTTTCGGCCCGTCGCGGTCAAACTCGCGGGGCATCGACCTTTCCAACGAGCAGGTATTGGCGTCGCTGGCGAGAACGCTGCCCGCGATCCGCTCGCTGGCTGCCGGGCCACTGCTCGCAGGCGAGGCCTGCGACGGCGGTCCGCGCGAAATCCGCAACCCGGCGGATCGACGCGATCTTGTCGGCACTGTCGTCGAGGCAACGCCCGAGCAGGTGGACCGTGCGTGCGCGCTCGCGAAACCCTGGCTGGTCGCGCCTCCTGAACGTGCGGCCGTGCTGCGGCGTGCTGCCGATCTGCTGGGAGAACGCTGCACTGATCTGCTGGGGCCGATCGTGCGCGAGGCGGGCAAGACCCTGGGCAATGCCGTCGGCGAGGTGAGGGAAGCCGTCGACTTCCTGCGCTACTACGCGGGCTGCATCGAGGGCTTCGACAACGAGACGCACCGGCCGATTGGCGTCGTGGCCTGCATCAGCCCGTGGAACTTTCCGCTGTCGATCTTCACGGGCCAAATCGCGGGCGCGCTGGCGGCCGGCAATGCCGTGATCGCCAAGCCGGCCGAGGAAACGCCGCTGATCGCAGCCCTTGGCATTGCCGTGCTGCACGACGCAGGCGTGCCGCGCGAGGCCTTGCAGTTTCTGCCGGGCGACGGCGAAACCGGCAAGCGCCTCGTGGCCAACGAAGCCATTGCCGGCGTGGTCTTCACCGGCTCGACCGAGGCGGCACAGTCCATCAACCGAAGCCTGGCGCGCCGTCTCGGGCGCGAGGGCAAGCCGCTGCCGCTGATTGCCGAGACCGGCGGTCAGAATGCTCTGATCGCCGATTCGTCGGCGCTGCCGGAACAACTCGTGCTCGACACGCTGACATCGGCGTTCGATTCAGCCGGCCAGCGCTGCTCGGCGCTGCGGGTCCTCTGTCTGCAGGAGGATATCGCGGACCGGGTCATGCCCTTGCTCGAAGGGGCGATGGCCGAACTCCGTGTCGGCAACCCGGACCGGCTGTCGGTCGATGTCGGGCCGGTGATTTCGCCGGAGGCACGGAAGCGTCTGCTCGATCACATCGCGGGCATGCGGGCCGCTGGCCATCGCGTGCACCAGGTGGCGCTACCGGCGGAAGCCCAGCACGGTACTTTCGTGCCGCCAACGCTGATCGAGATCGGCGCCGTGTCGGACCTGCCGGGCGAGGTGTTCGGGCCGGTGCTCCATGTGCTGCGCTACAAGCGGGAACGCATGACGGACACCATCAAGGCTGTGAACGCGACCGGCTTTGGCCTGACCTTTGGCGTGCACAGCCGCATCGACGAGACGATCGAGCGGGCTGTGGCGGCGAGTTCGGCGGGCAATCAATATGTGAACCGCAACATGATCGGCGCCGTGGTCGGTGTGCAGCCCTTCGGCGGCCATGGCCTCTCCGGCACTGGGCCCAAGGCCGGAGGGCCGCTCTATGTGCATCGCCTCCTGTCCAGGCGGCCAAGCGTCGACGTGCTCACAGGTCAACTCAAGGGGCCGGTCGGTGAGCGCAACACCTATTCCCTGCGGCCCAAGGGGACCATTCTCTGCGTTGCCTACGATGCTGCACGCCTGCAGGCGCAGACCGACCTCGTAAAGGTAACCGGGAACCGGCCGACGACCGATGCGACCGACCCCACCATCCGGGCAGCCTTGTTTGCCGGCAGCGCGGGCGACCTCGAGGCTTTGCTGGCGACGATGGCGGGGAGGGACGGGCCAATCGTGCCCGTCTACGTCGAACCCTATCCGCGCGAGTTCCTGGTCGACGAGGTCTCGCTCAGCGACAACACAGCCGCAGCCGGCGGCAATGCCAGCCTGATGGCCATCGGGTAGAGCGCCCGATTTTTATGCAGATATCATGCGGAAGGGAGGCGGAAGAGGGTCGGCTAGTACAGGCCGTACTTCTTCGGCTTGCCCGGATGGTTGACGCAGAGCATGTCCGGCGAGGTCTCGGGGCCCAGCTTCAAGCGCTCTTCCTCGCACTTGTCATAGGTGAAGGGCCCACCGAACACCTTGGGGCCGCCTAGGACAAGCATGTAGGGCTTTTCAAGATACCAGCCCGGCCCAGTATAGGCCTCGGCTGCCCCCGGTCCGCTGCATCCGCCGAGGCTCGTGGCCAGCGACAGAGCCATTGCGCAGACCGACAGGCGATAGAACGACCTCAGTGACATTTCCCGGCCTCTCCCCCCAGGGGCTTGTTGGGCATCAAGGTACAGGGGCTTTTGCGGCGCAACAATTGCTTTCGCCTGGCCCGGCGACCGCGCTAATAATGCCACATTCACGAAAGCATCCAGGGGGGATGCTGGGCCAACTAGCGCACCAGCAGGATCGACGCATGGGATTGCCTGAAAAGCAGGGACTGTACGACCCGCGGAACGAACACGACGCCTGCGGCGTGGGCTTTGTGGCCGATATCAAGGGCCGAAAAACCCACGACATCGTCAGCCAGGGCTTGCGCATCCTGGTCAATCTCGACCATCGCGGCGCGGTCGGCGCCGACCCGCTGATGGGCGACGGCGCGGGCGCGATGATCCAGATCCCCGACGCCCTGCTGCGCGACTGGGCGCGCAAGGAAGGCGTCGATCTGCCGGAGCCCGGCCATTACGCCGTCGCCATGTGCTTCCTGCCGCAGGACGAGAAGGCGCGTGCCTTCGCGGTGAAGCGCTTCGAGCATTTCGTGAAGGTCGAGAAGCAGAAGCTGGTCGGCTGGCGCGACGTGCCGACCGACCTCACGGGCCTGGGCAAGGCAGTGATCGCCTCCATGCCGGTCATCCGCATGGCGATTGTCGGCCGTGGCACCAAGGTCGCCGACCAGGACGCCTTCGAGCGCAAGGTGCTGGCGATCCGCAAGCAGACCCAGAACCCGCTGATCGACCTCGAGAAGAAGCACAAGCTGCCCGGCCTGTCGCAGCTCTACATGCCGTCTTTCTCGACGCGCACCGTGGTCTACAAGGGCCTGCTGCTGGCTCACCAGGTCGAGAGCTTCTACGAAGATCTGCGCAACCCGCTCTGCGAGTCGGCGCTCTGCCTCGTCCATCAGCGCTTTTCGACCAACACCTTCCCGTCCTGGCGGCTGGCGCATCCCTATCGCTTCATTGCGCACAACGGCGAGATCAACACCGTCCGCGGCAACGTCAACTGGATGTATGCCCGCCGGCGGATGATGGAATCCGACCTGATCGGCGCCGATCTCGACAAGATGTGGCCGATCATCCCGCATGGCCAGTCGGACACGGCCTGTGTCGACAACGCGCTCGAACTGCTGGTGGCCGGCGGCTATTCGCTCAGCCACGCCATGATGATGCTGATTCCGGAGGCGTGGGCCGGCAATCCGCTGATGGATGCCAAGCGCAAGGCCTTCTACGAGTATCATGCCGCCCTGATGGAGCCGTGGGACGGTCCGGCCTGCATCGCCTTCACCGACGGCCGCCAGATCGGCGCGACGCTCGACCGTAACGGACTGCGGCCCGCGCGCTTCCTCGTGACCGAGGACGACAAGGTCGTCATGGCGTCGGAGGCGGGCGTGCTGCCGATTCCCGACGAGCAGATCGTGCGCAAGTGGCGCCTGCAACCCGGCAAGATGCTGCTGATCGACCTCGAACAGGGCCGCATCGTCGAGGACGAGGAGCTGAAGCGTACGCTGGCCGAAGCCGAGCCCTACGAGGAATGGCTGAAGGAGACGCAGCACAAGCTCGAAGAGATCTCCGAGATTCCCGACGCGCCGGCGCCGGCGCCGTCGAACGATCCCAGCACGTTGCTCGATCGCCAGCAGGCCTTCGGCTACACGCAGGAAGACATCCAGTTCTTCCTCGAACCGATGAGCAAGGAGCCGGACGATCCCATCGGCTCGATGGGCACCGACACGCCCATTGCCGTGCTCTCGAAGAAGCCCAAGCTGCTCTACAACTACTTCAAGCAGAACTTCGCCCAGGTCACCAACCCGCCGATCGATCCGATCCGCGAGGAGCTGGTGATGTCGCTGGTGTCGATGATCGGCCCGCGGCCGAACCTGCTCGGCCGTCACGCCGGGATGCACAAGCGGCTGGAAGTCTCGCAGCCCGTGCTGACCAATGCCGAGCTGGAGAAGATCCGTTCGATCGAGGAGCTGCTCGACGGCGCCTTCCGGACCGCTACCATCGACACGACCTGGCTGGCGTCGGAAGGCGCGGCCGGCCTCGAAAAGGCGTTGGACCGCGTCTGCGCCGAGGCGACGGACTGCGTGCTGGCCGATCGCAACATCCTGATCCTGTCGGATCGCGCCGTTTCGGCCGAGCGCGTGCCGATTCCGGCGCTGCTCGCGACGGCGGCCGTGCATCATCACCTGATCCGCCGCGGCCTGCGCACACAGACCGGCCTCGTGGTCGAGACCGGCGAGGCGCGCGAGGTCCATCATTTCTGCTGCCTCGCGGGCTATGGCGCCGAGGCGGTGAACCCGTATCTCGCCTTCGAGACCCTGGAACAGCTTCGCATCCAGAACGCGCTGCCGCTCAAGCCCTATGAAGTGCAGAAGCACTTCATCAAGGCGGTCGGCAAGGGACTGCTCAAGGTCATGTCCAAGATGGGCATCTCGACCTACCAGTCCTATTGCGGCGCGCAGATCTTCGACGCCGTCGGTCTGCATTCAGGCTTCGTCGAGAAGTACTTCACCGGCACGGCGACAACGATCGAGGGCGCGGGCTGGCACGAGATTGCCGAGGAGACGGTACGCCGCCATCGCGACGCCTATGGCGACAATCCGATCTACCGCAACATGCTCGATCCGGGCGGCGACTATGCCTTCCGCCTGCGCGGCGAGGATCACGCCTGGACGCCGGAGAGTGTCGCCAAGCTGCAGCATGCGGTGCGCGGCAACTCCTCCAGCGAATACAAGGCCTTTGCGACGTCGATCAACGAGCAGAGCGAACGGTTGCTGACGATCCGCGGCCTCATGCAGTTCAAGTGGGCCGAGACGCCGATTCCCGTCGAGGAGGTTGAGCCTGCGGCCGCCATCGTGAAGCGGTTCGCGACGGGCGCGATGAGCTTCGGCTCGATCAGCCGCGAGGCCCATACCACACTCGCCATCGCCATGAACCGCATCGGCGGCAAGTCGAACACCGGCGAGGGCGGCGAGGAGGCGGATCGCTTCAAGCCGCTGCCCAACGGCGATTCGATGCGCTCGGCCATCAAGCAGATCGCCTCGGGCCGTTTCGGCGTGACGGCCGAGTATCTGGTCAATGCCGACGATCTGCAGATCAAGATGGCCCAGGGCGCCAAGCCCGGCGAAGGCGGCCAGCTTCCGGGCCACAAGGTGGACGAGAATATCGCGCGCGTCCGGCGTTCGACGCCGGGCGTCGGCCTGATCTCGCCGCCGCCGCATCACGACATCTATTCGATCGAGGATCTGGCGCAGCTCATCCATGACCTGAAGAACGTCAATCCGGCTGCCCGAGTCTCCGTCAAGCTGGTCTCCGAAGTGGGCGTCGGCACGGTGGCGGCGGGCGTCAGCAAGGCGCGTGCCGATCATGTGACGATCTCGGGCTTCGAGGGCGGCACGGGGGCGTCGCCGCTCACGTCGCTGACGCATGCCGGCTCGCCCTGGGAGATCGGCCTTGCCGAGACCCAGCAGACCCTGGTGCTGAACGGCCTGCGCGGCCGTATCGCTGTCCAGGTCGATGGCGGATTGCGCACCGGCCGCGACGTTGCCATCGGCGCGCTGCTCGGCGCTGACGAGTTCGGCTTTGCAACGGCGCCGCTGATCGCCGCCGGCTGCATCATGATGCGCAAGTGCCACCTCAATACCTGTCCGGTAGGCGTGGCGACGCAGGACCCGGTGCTGCGCAAGCGCTTCACCGGGCAGCCCGAGCATGTGATCAACTACTTCTTCTTCGTGGCCGAGGAACTGCGCGAGATCATGGCGCAGCTGGGTTTCCGAACGCTGAACGAGATGATCGGCCGGGTCGACAGGCTCGACATGCGTCGCGCGCTCGATCACTGGAAGGCGGGTGGCGTCGATCTCTCCAAGCTTCTCTATCAGGCGCCGGCGCGCGAAGGCGTGGCGATCTGGAATGTCGAGCGGCAGGATCACGGGCTCGAAAAGGCGCTGGATCACAAGCTGATCGAGGCCGCTCGGCCGGCGTTGGAAAAGGCTGAGCCGGTTCTGATCGAGCTGCCGATAACCAACGTCAATCGCACCGTCGGCGCCATGCTCTCGGGCGAGGTCGCCAAGCGGGCGGGGCATGCCGGCCTCACCGAGGATACGATCACCGTGAAGCTCTCCGGCACGGCAGGCCAGAGCTTCGGCGCCTTCCTGGCGCGTGGCGTGTCGCTGGAACTGTCGGGTGACGGCAACGACTATGTCGGCAAGGGCCTGTCGGGCGGCCGCGTCGTCGTGCGCCAGCCCAGGGACTGCGCCCGCGATCCGCTGAAGAACATC
>JAIUOY010000215.1:0-33044 GCA_020160995.1 Pseudomonadota bacterium
ACCCGCTGAAGGGCCGGCAGCTGCCGATCATGTACTCCTCGCGCGAGCACGGCTTCTTCTCCATCTCCGGCAACCTCGCGACGCAGTTCAGCCAGGCCGTCGGCTGGGCGATGGCCTCGGCGATGAAGCGCGACACGCGGATCGCCGCCGGCTGGATCGGCGACGGCTCGACCGCCGAATCCGACTTCCATGCCGCGCTGGTCTTCGCCTCGACCTACAAGGCGCCGGTCGTGCTCAACATCGTCAACAATCAATGGGCGATTTCGACCTTTCAGGGCATCGCCCGCGGCGGCGCCGGCACCTTCGCTGCGCGCGGCCTGGGCTTCGGCATTCCGGCGTTGCGGGTCGACGGCAACGACTATCCGGCGGTGCATGCTGTGGCCAAGTGGGCCGTCGAGCGGGCGCGCCGCAATCTCGGCCCGACCGTCATCGAATATGTAACCTATCGCGTCGGCGCGCATTCGAGTTCGGACGATCCCTCGGCCTACCGGCCCAAGACCGAGTCCGATGCCTGGCCGCTCGGCGATCCCGTGCTGCGATTGAAGAACCACCTGATCCACCGCGGCGCCTGGTCGGAGGATCGCCACAAGCAGGCCGAAGCCGAAATCATGGCGGCCGTCATCGCCGCCCAGAAGGAAGCGGAAGCGCACGGCACCCTGCACACCGGCCCGCACCCGTCGGCCCGCGACATGTTCGAGGGCGTCTACGAACAGATGCCGCCGCACCTGCGCCGGCAGCGCCAGCAGGGCGGAGTCTAGACCATGCCGCGCAAGACCATGGTTGAGGCGATCCGCGACGCAATGGATGTCGCCATGCAGCGCGACGACAATGTCGTCGTGTTCGGCGAGGATGTCGGCTATTTCGGCGGCGTCTTCCGTTGCACGCAGGGCCTGCAGCAGAAGTTCGGCTCCAGTCGCTGCTTCGACGCCCCGATCAGCGAGTCCGGCATCGTCGGTGCCGCCGTCGGGATGGCCGCCTACGGGCTGCGGCCCTGCGTCGAGATCCAGTTCGCCGATTACATGTATCCAGCCTACGACCAGATCGTCTCGGAGGCGGCGCGGCTGCGCTATCGCTCCAACGGCCAGTTCACGGCGCCTTTGGTCGTGCGCATGCCGACGGGCGGCGGCATCTTCGGCGGTCAGACCCACAGCCAGAGCCCGGAGGCGCTGTTCACCCATGTCGCCGGGCTCAAGACCGTCGTGCCGTCCAATCCCTATGATGCGAAGGGGCTGCTTATCGCCGCCATCGAGGACAACGACCCGGTGATCTTCCTGGAACCCAAGCGGCTCTATAACGGCCCGTTCGACGGCCATCACGATAGGCCCGTGACGCCGTGGGCGCGCCATCCTCAGGGCGAAGTCCCCGACGGCCACTACACCGTGCCCCTGGGCAAGGCCGCGATCCGTCGTGAAGGAAGCGCGGTGACGGTGCTGGCCTACGGCACCATGGTTTTTGTCGCGGAAGCGGCGGCGACCGAAGCCGGCATCGATGCCGAAGTCATCGACCTGCGCACGCTGGCGCCGTACGACCTCGAAACGATCGTCGCCTCGGTGAACAAGACCGGACGCTGCGTGATCGTGCACGAGGCGACATTGACGTCCGGCTTCGGCGCCGAACTGAGCGCACTGGTGCAGGAAAATTGCTTCTACCACCTCGAAGCGCCCGTCACGCGCGTTGCCGGGTGGGATACGCCCTACCCGCATGCGCAGGAGTGGGACTACTTCCCGGGACCGGCGCGGGTCGGGCGCGCCCTCAAGGCCGTGATGGAGGCCTGAGATGGGAATCCGCATCGTCAAGCTTCCGGATGTCGGCGAGGGCGTGGCCGAGGCAGAAGTGGTCGAATGGCACGTCGCGGTTGGCCAGTCGGTGCTGGAGGACCAGATCCTCGCCGCTGTCATGACCGACAAGGCAACCGTCGAGATCCCGTCGCCGGTTGCCGGCACGGTGGTGGCGCTGGGTGCCGAGGTTGGCGGCGTGCTGGCCGTCGGGGCCGAATTGGTTCGGCTCGAAGTGGCCGGCGAGGGCAATGCCGAAGTAGCCGCCGCGCCCCGTGAAGCCGCCGCCGCGCCGCCGCCGGCGCAGCCGCTTGCGGCAGCGCCGGCGCCGAAGCTGCCGGTACCGCCTCCTGCATCGCCGCCCCCATCGCCGGCCGCCGAATCGGCCGTGGCGTCCCTGCCGACGAGCCGGGCGCCGATGGGACCGCCCCGGCCGCCGGGCGAGAAGCCGATCGCGTCGCCGGCAATACGCCGCCGCGCGCGCGATGCCGGGGTCGATCTGCGTCAGGTCCGCGGCACGGGTCCGGCGGGCCGTATCGGTCATGACGATCTCGACGCCTATCTCCGCGTCGGTTCTACGTCGGCAAGGGCGGTGCGTTCGGCAAACACCGACGTCACGACCGTCAAGGTCGTCGGCCTGCGCCGGCGCATCGCGCAGAAGATGGCGGAGGCCAAACGCCGGGTCGCGCACTTTTCCTATGTCGAGGAAATCGATGTCACGGCGCTCGAAGAGTTGCGCGCGTCGTTGAATACCGAATACCGAAGGGACCGTCCGCGCCTGACCCTGATGCCGTTCCTCATGCAGGCGCTGGTCAAAGCCGTCGCCGATTTCCCCGAGATGAACGCGCTGTACGACGACGAGGCGGAAACCATCGAGCGGCATGGCGGTGTGCATATCGGTATTGCCACGCAAACGCCGTCCGGCTTGATGGTGCCTGTGGTCCGCCACTGCGAGTCGCTCGACCTCTGGGAGTGCGCGGCCGAAGTGCAGCGACTCGCCGAGGCTGCTCGCGAAGGCCGCGCGACCCGGACCGAGCTGGCGGGCTCCACCACCACCATCACCAGTCTCGGCGCTCTGGGGGGGATCGTCACGACTCCGGTGGTCAACCGGCCCGAGGTGGCGATCATCGGCGTCAACCGGCAGGTCGTGCGGCCGGTGTGGCAAGGCGCGCAGTTCGTGCCGCGGACCATGATGAACCTGTCGTCGTCGTTCGATCACCGCGTCATCGACGGCTATGTCGCCGCTCGTTTCGTCCAGCGCATCAAGAGCCTGCTCGAAACGCCGGCGACGCTTTTTCTAGAGGCGTGAGATGGCCGAAATAACAGCCAAGGTACTGGTCGTCGGTGGCGGGCCCGGAGGCTACGTCGCCGCCATTCGCGCAGGCCAGCTCGGCCTCGACACCGTGCTGGTCGAGCGGGGCGGCGCCGAAGGCGGGCTGGGCGGCACCTGCCTGAATGTCGGCTGCATCCCCTCCAAGGCCGTCATTCATGCTGCCGACGCCTACCGCCGCGCCGTCGAACAGGCGGCCGTCACGCCCTTCGGCCTGCGTGTCGAACACCCGGCGATTGACTTCGCTCGGACGGTCGACTGGAAGGATGGCATTGTCGGTCGCTTGACCGGCGGCGTCGGCGCCCTGCTGAAGCGCCACAAGGTCAAGATCGTGGAGGGTCCTGCCGAACTGGTGGACGGCAAGACCTGCAAGGTCGAAACCGATACGGGACCGCAGACGATCCGTGCCGAGCATGTGATCCTGGCGACAGGCTCGGTCGCAGCGTCGCTGCCGTCGCTGCCGTTCGGCGACAAGGTGATCTCTTCGACCGAAGCATTGTCGCTGCAGGCCATTCCCGAGCGCCTCGTCGTGGTCGGGGCCGGCTACATCGGACTCGAACTCGGGACGGCCTTCGCCAAGCTCGACGCCAAGGTGACGATCGTCGAGGCCGAGGATCGCATCCTGCCGGCCTACGATGCCGAACTGGTGAGGCCTGTGGCCAAGCGCCTCCAGGCGCTGGGTGTCGACATCCTGCTGCGCGCCCGCGCGTCGGGTCTCGCCGAGGGCGGCGACTCGGTGCTGATCGAAGACGCAAATGGATCGAAGCGCAGCCTGCCGGCGAACCGCGTCCTCGTCGCCACCGGCCGCCGTGCCCGGCTGGAGGGCTTCGGCCTGGAGCGGCTCGACCTCACGATGAACGGTCCTTTCGTGGCCGTCGACGAGCGCTGCGCCACGTCGATGCGCAACGTCTGGGCGGTGGGCGACATTACCGGCGAGCCGATGCTGGCGCATCGCGCCATGGCGCAGGGCGCCGTGGTGGCCGAAGTGATCGCCGGCCATCGCCGCGTTTTCGACGGTGCCGTGATTCCGGCTGTCTGCTTCACCGACCCCGAAATCGTCACCGTCGGCCTCTCGCCGGAGGCCGCACGTCAGGCCGGCCGCGAGGTGCGCGTCGCGAACTTTCCGTTCCAGGCCAACGGCCGCGCCCTGACCCTGGGGGCCGAAGATGGCTTCGTGCGGGTGACTGCGCGGGCCGACAATCACCTGGTTCTGGGCATCGCAGCGGTCGGCGCCGGGGTCTCGGAACTCGCCGGCGCCTTTGCCCTCGCACTCGAAATGGGTGCACGCCTGGAAGATATCGGCGGCACCATCCATGCGCACCCGACCCTGGGCGAGGCTTTCCACGAGGCCAGCCTGAGGGCGCTCGGCGAGGCGCTTCACATCTAGGATCGCCATGACCTTTTCCCTCGTGGGACGTTGCGCCCGAACCGGAAGGCTCGGCCAACCTCCTCGATCGCGGTCGGCTCGCGGTGCCAGCATGCGCGAGCGGGAGTCGGTGCCGCCTTGACCCAGCACCGCACCGATCCACGGCTGGGGCCGCTTGCGCTCGATCTGCTGGCGCGTGGTTTCACCGCCGACGAAGCCATGAAGGCCATCGTCGCGGCAACGCCCCATCGCGACTGGCGTCAGCTCGCCGTGATCGACGCCGCCGGTCGCACTGCCGTCTATTCCGGCGCCCATGTTCGCGGCGAGCGTGGTGAGGCCCAGGGCCGGGATTGCGCCGCCATCGCCAACATCGTCCGGTCCGAGGCGGTCCCTCGCGCCATGGTCGAGAAGTTCGAGCAGTCGCCGGATCTGCCGCTGGCGCAACGTCTCGTCGATGCGCTGGCAGCCGGCGAAGCGGCCGGTGGCGAACGGGTGCCCGTGACATCGGCGGCGCTGATCGTCGTCGACCGCGAGTCGTTTCCCTATGTCGATCTGCGGGTCGACGACCATGCCACGCCGATTGCCGAACTCGCGCGCCTGTGGACGGCTTACCGGCCGGAAGCGGACGCCTATGTCGTGCGCGCCGTCGATCCCGAGCGGGCGGTGCCGCCGCCGGGCATGGCCGCCGGGAAGACCTGAAGAGCGGGCGCCGTCCTCACCGGGTGGTCGTCTCCTTCACCATCTGCCGGATCGCCTCGATCACGACTTGCGGACAGTCGGCCTGAACGTCGTGGCCGCAGTCCTGCGCTACGACGAGGCGGCCACGAGGCGACAGGGTCGCGAGCTGCTGTTGCAGCTGCATCAAGGTCGGCTCCCACTTCCTGAAGTGCGGCCCGTGATCGGTGGCCGCGATCACCGTAAGAGGAACCGCCGGAAAAGGCCCGGCGGCTGCGATCTGCCGATTGCTTTCGGCGATACCCAGTTCTTCGCGGTAGGCGACCGTGCCCGGTTCCAGGCGGGCGAGTGTCTTCAGTTCGGCCGGCGCATTGGCCGCGGCGGAGTCCACCAGCACGACACCGGAAACCTCCGCCGGATAGGTACGGGCGAACATCTGCATGTAGAGGCCTCCCAGCGAATGACCGACCAGGAGGTAAGGTGGCCGGATGCCGGCGGCCGACAGCAGCGCATGCAGGTTCCTCGCGGCTTCCGCGGCGGTGATCGGGATGTTCGACGGTGCGACCGCTGCGCTCTGCCCCAGTCCTGCACGATCATAGAGCACGATGCGGGCAAAGGCGCCGACCGGACCGGCAATCGATCTCCAGGTGGTCGAGTCGTTGCCGAGCCCCGCTTCGAAGACGATGCTGGGGCCGGAACTGCCCGAAATGTCGAGATGGTAGGCTTGACCGTCGACGACCACCCTGGCGTCCTGCCCGAACCCCGTCTGAGACATGAAAAATGCAAGCGTCGCGGCCAGCAGGGCCGTGGTCAGTCGCGGCTTCGGCACGACCGGAGCTGCCGCTACTTCTTCTGCAGTACGTCCAGCAGCACCAGGCTCATCGCCTCGGCGCCGGTGCGGATGGTCGGTTCGGGCACCGGCGCAAATTCCGGCGAATGGTTGCCGGGCACCGGCTTCTTGTCCTTCGCCGCCTGGGCGAGATCCTTGGGATCGAGGCCCCCGATGCCGAAGTAGAAGGAGGGGACGCCTGCAATGACGAACTCGGAATAGTCCTCGCTCGCCGAGCCTGGCTCCCGCATGAGCCGTGCCTTGTCGCCATACGCCGCCTTCAGCACCGCGCCGCTGCGTCCCGCGAGCTTCTCGTCGTTGAATACGGCCTTCGCGCCGGCCGTGATCTTGATCTCCGGCGGCGGTGCGCCGGCCATCATGGCCACCGCCTTGGCGGTCCGCTCGACACCGTCGATCATCCGGGCGCGCGTGGCGTCATCATGCGAGCGGATCGTGCCACGCAGCAGTGCGGTATCGGGAATGATGTTGCCGGCGCTGCCCGCTTGCACGGCGCCGATCGTCACCACGCCGAAGCGCGCGGCATCCTTCTCGCGACTGATCACGCTCTGCACGTCGACGATGAAACGGCCGGCCATCATGATTGGATCGATGGTCACATGTGGCCGGGAGCCGTGACCGCCCTTGCCGATGAAGTTGATTTCCAGGCCATCGGAAGTCGAGTTCCAGACACCCGGCTTGTAGCTCACATAACCGTAGGGGCCTGGGCCGACGTGCAGCGCAAAGCCGTAATCCGGCTTGGGAAAGCGGGTGAACAACCCATCGGCCACCATCGCCTTGGCGCCGCCGCCGCCTTCCTCGGCCGGCTGCCCGACGAAGACTAGGGTGCCGCTCCACTGGTCCTTCATGTCGAGCATGATCTTGGCGACGGCCACCCACACGGCCATGTGGATGTCGTGGCCGCAGGCATGCATCACCGGCGTTTCCTTGCCACGCCAGATCTGCGTGGCCGTGCTCGCATAGGGGAGGCCGGTCTTTTCCGGCATCGGCAGGGCATCGAGGTCGGTACGGACCATGATCGTGGGGCCAGGTCCGCTCTTGTAGATCGCGACGATGCCGGTCCTGCCGACTTTTTCCGTCACGTCGTAGCCCAGCGCCCGCATCTCGGCAGCGAGCTTGGCGGCCGTCCGGGTCTCCTGGAAGCCGAGTTCGGGATGAGTGTGGATGTCCTTGTAGAGAGCATCGAGGCGGGAATACTGGGCGTCGAGGCTGCGGGTGATCGCGGCACGCTGGCCGGCGATATCGGCCGCGCCCGCCGAAGCCGCCATCCCCAGTGTCGCGACAAGGACGAGGCAGCTGCTCCTGAGCCGGGACTTGATGGTGACCACGCGTTCCCCCTCCAATGGCTAGGGTGGAACGTTATCGGAGCGGCGAACGATCGGGAAGCTGGCATGTGCCATCGGCACGACGACGGCCGGCGGCGGGCCGCCGTCAGGGCCTTCCTTCGTCTCCCGCTTTGCTGTCTTCTGGCCGGGCAAATCCGGCAAGCGAGGCGTAGTTGCGCACCATCGCCTTGCGCTCCTCGTAGGAGGCGACCTCGTCGATGGCGTCGAAGCCATCGGGTGCTCTGGCTTCGATCATGTCGATAACGCCCTCCGGTCCACCACGGCGATTGGCCAGCACGATTTCGGCCGTGGCCGGTCGCCGCTCGTTGTCATAGCGGGCGAGAGCCGCTTCGATCGTGTCTCCGGATTCCAGACAGGTGGCGAGGCATCTGGCGTCGAGAATTGCCTGGCTCGCGCCGTTGGAGCCGACGGGATACATGGGATGGGCGGCATCGCCGAGCAGCGTTATGCGCCCGAAGGACCAGCGCGGCAGGGGATCGCGATCGCAGTTCGGATATTCGTAGAAGCTTCCGGTCGCCTCGATGATCGTGGCCGGATCGACGAAGTCCAGGCGGAAGCGGTTGCGCACGAACGGCAGGACCTCCTCCATGACGCCGATGCGGCTCCAGTCCTCGCGTCGCGGAGGCCCCATGCCCGCTTCGCCCGTCCGCGCCATCACGGCCCAGTTCGTCAGACGCATATCGGGAGACTGAGGATCGACGGCGATCGGGTAGTAGACGAACTTCGCGACGTTGCCGCCGGCGATCGCCATCGTGCGGCCGTCGCGCCAGATCGGCCAGCGGGTCGCGCCACGCCACAGCATGATCCCGCTCCAGATCGGCGGCCCTTCGTCGGGGTAGAGCGCGGCGCGGACGCTCGAATGGACGCCGTCGGCGCCGACAAGCAGATCGCCCTGCCGCGTAGCGACCGAGCCGTCCGGCCGCACGAGGCGGACCGTGACGCCGCTCTCGGTCTCGGTGAAGCCTGCGACATTCCAGCCAGTGTGTATGGCATTGTCGCCGAGCCGCGCGAGGGCCGCTCTATGGATCAGGCCAAGAAGCCGGCCGCGATGGATGCTGAACTGCGGGACATTGTAGCCGGCATCGAGCCCCCTCAGTTCCTGCCATACGACCTGACCGAATCGGTTTGTGTAGATCAGCTCGCGCGTCCGGATGCCGGCGGCATCCAACTCGCCCATCAATCCGAGCTCGGCCAGTTCCTTGACGGCATGCGGCAGCGTGTTGATGCCGACGCCGAGTTCGCGAACGGCGTCGGCGCGCTCGAAGATCTCGACATCGATGCCGGCGCGTTGCAGGTAAAGGGCTGTCGTCAACCCGCCGATGCCGCCGCCTGCGATCAGGACTTTCATTCCCGAGGCTCCCCTGACGCAGCCTGTCTCGAGTATTCGAGCTGCATGGCGACGAGGTTGGCGGTGTCCACCCGATAGCGACCGGCGATTGCCTGCAGCGTTTCGTTCAAGGCTGAAACAGGACGGCGCGCGACCGCGGAGTCGAGCATCCCATCCGTCGGCCGGGACGTCGCGACCAGCTCGGGCAGAATGCCAAGACCGCTGCGGCTCCGAAGGGGCCGTGCCTGGTCGGCGACGGTGACGACGTGCGACCGATAGGTTCGGGACCAGGCATCGGCGACCAGAGCCAGCGATACTTCGTCGACGCCGGACCCGAGCGAAATGCCGAGGGTTTCGCGCTTCCAGAAGGCGAGGGTATTGCCGATCGCAGTCAAGGCAAAAGGCCGCGTGAAGACGAAGATGCTGCTGTCGTGCTGCGCATCCCAGCTTGCGACTCCCAGTTCGCGCGCCATCTGTTCGGCCTTGTCGCGTCCCGCGATCGCCTCGATCAGCGTAAGCGACATCGGCATCGACGCGCTGACTCCAGTCGTCGTGGCGACGCCGCGGTCGACCACGAACCGCCGGTCGGGAACGAAACGAATCGACGGGTGTCGCTTCAGCAACTGATCGCGATAGTACCAGTGCGTTGTGGCCTGCCGACCATCGAGCAGTCCGGCGGCGCCGACGACCTTGGCGCCGGCACAGATGCCGACGATGATTGCGCCTTTCGCCGCCTGCTGCTGGATCCACTGCAATGCTGCCGGATCATCGTCGCGATGCATCGCCGGCACGATCACGTAGTCGGCGCCGTCAGGGTGACGGGCGTCGAAATCGGCAATGGTGCCGTCGGGCTCGACCTTCAACGCCGGATAGAGTGCTACCGGACCGGGCGAGGTCGCGAGTGCAGTCACATCGGCAACGTCGGCGCGGCGAAGAATGCCGTAAGGCATCAGATAATCGGTAGTCTCGGTGCCGTCGTTGATGCCGATAATCGCCACGACCGGACGCGCGCGCTTCGGCGGCTTCAGCGCCGCCAGGGTGGCATCGACTTCGGCCTGTGGAACTGGCTGGGTCCTTGTGGCAGTAGGAGCCGACGGCAGGGAAACCATCCAGCCGGCCCCGATAGCCAGAAGGATCGCAACGCTCAAGCCACTCCAAAGAACCAACCGACGACGCATGACACTCCGGCTCGACTTCTTTGGGACGTCCCCGCGACGTTGAACCTGAGGCTAGCGTTCCTATTTTTTGGCTGAAATGACATGAATCGAGCAAATGCTGCCATGTCCCGAACGATCGCTCTCGTCATTCACCCTGGATTTCAAATCCTCGACGCTGCCGGCCCCACGGCGGCTTTCGAGATCGCCGGGCGTCTTCAGCCGAACAGCTACGACCTGCATTTGATGGCGCCAGGCGAAGGTGCGGTGGAGAGTTCTTCCGGCGTGAGGCTTTCGGCTCGACCGTTGGCTGCCGGCCCGTTCGATACCGTCGTGATCGCCGGCGGAGAGATCATCCAGTCCGAAGAGGCTGCACAGGAAATTCTCGGCTGGCTCAGGTCCGTGATCGCGCGACGCATCGCCAGCGTTTGTTCGGGCGCCTATTTCCTCGCAGAGGCGGGGCTGCTCGAGGGGCGACGCGCTACCACGCACTGGGCAAGCTCAGGGGACTTCGCCAATCGCTATCCGAACGTCAGGCTGGATACAGACCGCATCTTCATCCGTGACGGCGATATCTGGACCTCCGCCGGCGTTTCGGCGGGTATCGACCTGGCCTTGGCGCTGATCGAGGACGATCTTGGCGCCGATGTCGCTCGCCGCACCGCGCAGCAGCTTGTGGTTCACCAACGTCGGCCCGGTGGCCAGTCGCAGTTCTCGGCGCTGGTGGAGCTGGGTGGCCGCACGGGCCGCTTCGCCGGCTTGATCGACTGGGTGCGCGAGCATCTGGCCGAGCCGTTGACCGTCGAGCACCTCGCCGACCGAGTGGCGATGAGCCCCCGTAATTTCGCCCGAACTTTCGTCGCGGAAACCGGCACCACACCGGCCAAGGCCGTGGAACGGCTGCGTATCGACGTGGCGCGGGCTGCCGTCGAGGCGGGCCATGCGCCGTTCGACCGGATCGCCGAGGAGACCGGCTTCGGGGATGCGGGCCGTATGCGGCGGGCCTTTCTCAGGAATCTGGGGCACCCGCCGCAAACGCTCCGGCGCAGCTTTTGAGACAGCGAGCTAGCCGAAACGCTGGTTTCCGACCGCATCGAAGCGGCTGCCGAGGCGATAGCGGGAGGAAGGGTGCAGGCAACGCACCATCGTAACCGGCGTCGCGCGCGTCCAGGTGCGGCGCGTCAGCAGAAGGCAGGGCTCTGGCGCCGTGATCTGCAGATGCGCGGCCTGCTCGTCGGTGGGCAGGACGGCATCGACGACATGCTCGATCTCGTCGAACGGCACGTTCTGCACCAGATAGTCGCCCGGCGGCATGGTGCTGAAATCCTGATCCAGAAAGTTCGGCACGACGTTCGGATTGACGTAGCGATCTTCGAGTTGGACCGGCACCTCGTTCTCGAGGTGAAGGCACACCGCATGGAAGACCGAGGCACCAGCTCTGAGGCCGAGCCAGGCGGCGACGTCGGGCGGGGCGGCGACCCGGCCGGCGGCGAGCGGGGCGCAGCGATAGTCATGGCCGCGCTGGCGCACTTCGCGGCCGATGCTGGCGATCTGCAGCAGCGTCAGTTGCGGCTTGTCCTGGGCGACGAAACTGCCGACGCCGGCGACGCGCACGATGCGGCCCTTCTGCATGAGATCGCGCAGCGCCCGGTTGACGGTCATACGCGACATGCCGAACTGCTGGACCAGCTCGTGCTCCGACGGCAGCCGGTGGCCGGGCGGCCAGGAGCCGTCCTGGATACGCCGGACGATATAGTCCTCGACCTGCTGGTAGCGCGCCGTTGGTTCCATGCACTCCTCTAGTGGTCGGCCGCCATGGCTTCGACGCGGATCTCCTCGGTGAGCCGCGCCTTCAGCGCCATGAACTCGGAGGAGGTCTTGATCGTGTAGTGCCGCGGATGCGGGAAGTCGGCTTCGACCTCGGCCTTGATGCGGCCGGGGCGCGCACTCATCACCACGACGCGGCTCGCCATGAAGATCGCCTCGTCGATGTCGTGGGTGACGAACATCACCGTCTTCTGCGCCTGTTCCCAGATGCCGAGCAGCAGCTCCTGCATCAGCACGCGCGTCTGGTTGTCGAGCGCGCCGAACGGCTCGTCGAGCAGCAGGATCTTGGGGTCATTGGCCAGCGCCCGGGCGATCGCCACGCGCTGCTGCATGCCGCCGGAGAGCTGCTTGGGATAGTGCTTCTCGAAGCCGCGAAGGCCGACCTGCGCGATGAAGCGCTCGCTGATGTCGCGCTGCTCCGCCGCCGGCATGTTCTTCTCGCGCAGGCCGAAGCAGATGTTTTCCTGCACTGTCAGCCAGGGAAACAGCGTGTAGCTCTGGAACACCACCCCGCGGTCGGCGCCGGGTCCGGAGATCGGCACGCCGTCGAGCAGGATCTCGCCGGTCGAGGGCGTCTCCAGCCCGGCCACGAGGCGGAGCAGGGTGGACTTGCCGCAGCCCGAGGGGCCCAGCACGGTGATGAAGTCGTTGTCGCCGACTTCGAGCGACACGGGTTGCAGTGCCTGGGTCGGCGGCACGCCACGACGGTTGCTGGCGAAGGTCTTGCCGACGCCGCGGATCGACAGGCGGCTCATCGCTGGAAGCTCCAGGCGAAGAGGCGTTGGTTGACCCACTTGAACATCAGGTCGGAGACCAGGCCCACGAGGCCGATGACGACAATGCCGGCGATGATGTGGTCAGTCGCCATCAGGGCCTGGCTGTCGGTGATCATGTGGCCGATGCCGGAAGAGGCGCCGATCAGCTCGGCGACGATGATGTAGGTCCAGCCGAGGCCCAGCACCTGGCGCAGCGCTTCGGCGATCTCGGGGGCCGCGCCCGGCAGCACGACGCGACGGATGGCGGCGGTGTCCTTGCAGCCCAGCGTGTAGGCCGCCTCGATCAGGTCGCGGCGCGTGGCGCTCACGATCATGGTGATCATCAGGGTGAGCTGGAAGAAGCAGCCGATGAAGATGACGGTGAGCTTCTGCGCCTCGCCGATGCCGACCCACAGGATCAGGAGCGGAATGAAGGCCGAGGCCGGCAGGTAGCGTGCGAAGGAAACGAAGGGCTCGAAGAAGGCCTCGATCGGCTTGTAGGTGCCCATGGCGATGCCCAGCGGCACGGCAATGACGGCGGCGAACAGGAAGCCGCCGACCACGCGCCAGATCGTCATGCCGACGTCGAAGCTGAATCCCTGCGTCGCGAAGAGGTCCCAGCCGGACAGCAGCGTCTGCCAAGGCGAAGCGAGGAAGTGCTTCGGGACCGCGCCGCTCCAGGTGATGAGCGCCCACAGGCCCACGAAGCCCACGAAGAAGGCCACGCCGAGGAGAGTTCTTTTCTCCCGGCTGACAGGAACAAGCAGTTTCATAGGTCGCTTTTCTTGGCTTGAGGCCGGGAGCGTGCCTTTCGGAGGCACGCTCCCGGTGAAGGCGTTAGTTCAGGAACGTCGTGTCGAACAGCGTGTCGAGATTGGCGGGCTTGGCCTTGATGACACCGATCTCGAGGAGCAGTTCCGCGGCTTCCTTGTTGAAGGCCTGGATCTCGCCGTTGAAGAACTTCTTGTTGGCTTCGCGGTCGGCCCACTTGATCTTGGACTGCGACTTCTCGAACTGCTCCGCCGTCTGCTTGACGTCGGCGCCCATGATCGTGAAGGCCTTCTTGGGATCCTTGTTGATCATCTCGAGGGCCTGGAAGTAGCTCTCCGTCAGCGCCTTGGCAGCCTTGGGGTTCTCCTTGATGAACTTCGGCGTGCAGCCGAACGTGTCGAACACCATCGGGTACTGCAGCGAGTCGGCGATCAGCTTGCCCGACTCGGGCTTGTCGCGGACCAGGCTGAGATAGGGCTCATAGGTCACGGCGGCATCGAGGCTGCCGGTGCCGGCCACGAAGGCATTGGCCGCAGGCGCGGGCTCGAGCGTGACGAGGTTCACGTCCTTCAAGGTCAGGCCATTCTTCTTCAGGATCCAGGCCAGGGTGAAGTGCGGGTTGGTGCCGGGGGCGGAGGCGGCCACCGTCTTGCCCTTGAGGTCGGCGACCTTGGAGATGGTGTTGCGCGCGACGATGCCGTCCGAGCCCATGCCCTGGTCCATCTTGAAGAGCTGGGTGGTGGCGATGCCGTTGGCATTCCACACGATCCAGGTCTCGACCGTCGTGGCCGCGCACTGGATGTCGCCCGAGGCGATGGCGAGGTGGCGGTCCTTCTGCGGGATCTTCTTGATCGAGACGTCGAGTCCGTTGGCCTTGAAGATGCCGGCCTCCTTGGCCAGCGTCAGCGGGGCAAAGCCGGTCCAGCCGGAAATGCCGATGGCAACCTTGGTTTCCTGCGCTTGTGCAAGCGCGGTGCTGCCGGCGAGGACCGCGAGTGTGGCGAAGAAGGTCTTGAACGATCTCGACATGGAAGGCTCCCTTTATTGATGAGTGGGGCTGAGCGTTTACGAACGATAGACGACGGGGAAGATCGGCGCATCGAAGGGATCGCCGTCTTTCATGGTGAGGCCGGTGAACGGAGGCGAACCCTTGCCTGCGCGCTGGGCATAGACGGCGTCGTCGCCGACCCAGCGCGCCGAGAAGACACGGCGCATCCGCGGCGAATGATTGGCCGGCGCGCCGTGCACCGTGCGGAAGCTGAAGGCGATGGCATCACCCGGCTCCATCTCCCAACCGACGATGTCGAGTTCACCGCGCTTGGCCTCGATATCCGGCATGACCTCGAAATCGTCGTTGGCGTAGAGGCGGGTGCCGTCGAAGCGCATCGGGCGGAAGCCTTTGCCCCAGAGGTGCGAGCCGCGCACGCATTCCATCACCACGTCGCGCGACACGGGATCGAGCGGGATCCAGAAGCTGACGCTCTGCTGGCCTTCGACGCAGTAGTAGGGCTGGTCCTGGTGCCATGGCGTCACGGTGCTGCCGCCTGGCTGCTTGACCAGCACATGGTCATGGAAGAAGCGGGCGGTCTTGGAGCCCATCAGGCCGGCGGCGATTTCCGCCGCCGGGGATTTCATCACGAAGGCCTCGAACTCGGGGATGCGCTGCCAGTTGCACAGGTCCTGGAAGAAGGGGGCCGAACCGTCGGCCGGTCGGACCGTCCGCTCCAGCGGGCTGGGATCGGCCATTAGGGCGTCGATACCTGCCCGAAGGGGCTCGACCCAATCCTTGAAGACCCCGCGCAGTACAATGGCGCCATCGGCCTGGTAGGCTGCCGCCGCGCCATCCTGCTCAGAAAATGCTCGCTCCCCGCTCATGCATCCCCCTCTTGCCTGTCTATACAAGTTAAGACAGCAGAAACCGTGCCAAGCAAGAGGGCAATTTCCACCCGCCGTGCGAAATCGGGGGGGGGGGAAGAGGTTGGATTAGGCTTTGATCGATCCCGCCACCTGCCGGGTCGCGGCATTCAGCCGATTCCACACGTTGATTGTGGAAATGGTGAGCAGCAAGGCGGACAAGGCCCGCTCGTCATAGTGCCGTGCTGCGACGGCCCACACATCGTCTGGCACCGGGTCGGCCTGGTCGCTGAGCCGCGTCACGGCTTCGGTCAACGCCAGGGCCGCGCGTTCGGCCCCGCTGAACCACGGCGCCTCGCGCCAGGCCGCTACTGTGAACAGCCGCGCGTCTGTCTCGCCGCCCTCCTTCAGGTCGCCGGCATGCATGGCCACGCACAGGCTGCAGCCGTTGATCTGGCTGGCACGCAGGTGGACCAGATCGATGACGTGCTTGGGCAGGCCGGCCTTGATCGAGCTTTCGTTCAGCGCCATCAGCGCCTGCATGGCGCCGGGAACGACCATGGCGGGGTGCTTCATTCGTGCTTGCATGATGAATCTCCTGATGCGGTCACAACGTTTCCGTCGCTCGGCCGTCGTGACATCGCATGTCACATCGGCCGGGCTTCGTTCGTCAGGGCTTTGACGGACCGGCAGAGGAAAGTGTGACCATGGACGAGCAGAAAATTCTCGGCGATCGTTTCGAGGCCAACCGCAAGCATCTCTATCGCGTTGCCTATCGCATGCTGGGCTCGCCGGGTGAGGCCGAGGACGCGGTACAGGAAGCGTGGCTGCGGTTGAGCCGTGCCGGCGCCGATGACGTCGATAACCTCTCGGGCTGGCTGACCACGGTGGTGGCGCGCATCTGCCTCGACATGCTGCGGGCCCGCAAGACGCGGCGCGAAGAGCCGCTGGAAGCCCCCAACGAAAAGGGCGGGGAAGAAAAGCCCGCTGCGGCATCCGTCGTCCCGGGAACTATCGACCCCGAGCAGGAGGCGCTGCTGGCCGATTCGGTCGGCCTCGCGCTGCTTGTCGTGCTTCAGACGCTCGCGCCGGCGGAGCGTGTCGCCTTCGTGCTGCACGACATGTTCGACCTTTCCTTCGACGAGATCGCCTCGGTGGTCGGCCGGACGCCGGTCGCGACGCGCCAGCTCGCAAGCCGTGCTCGTCGCCGCGTGCAGGGCCAGCCCGCCGTGCTCGAGGATGATCTCGATCGTCGGCGCAGCGTCGTCGACGCTTTCCTCGCGGCATCGCGCGGCGGCGATTTCGAGGGCCTCCTGGCTGTGCTCGATCCTGGCGTTGTGGCGCGTGCCGACGGCGCGGCCGTAAAGCTTGGCTCCGCGCCGGAGATGCGCGGCGCCGAGGTCGTTGCCCGTGCTTTCAAGGGCCGCGCCCGCCATGCCCAGGTAGCTCTGGTCGATGGCGCGCCTGGCGTCGTCGTGGCTCCGAACGGCAGGCTCCTGTTGGTGCTGCGCACCAGGGTCGTCGATGGCCTTATCGTGGAGATCGAAGCCATCGCCGCACCGCGGCGACTGAGGGAACTCGACCTGGCCGTGCTGTAAAGCGCCTCCATATGGTCACGATCCGGTTCGGCTGACCGGCAACCCAACGCGCCGTCGGCCGTTTGTTAGGGACGAATGGAGGCTTCAATGGTGCATGTTGCAAAATTCGCTGTTCTTGCTGCCTTTGCGACGACGCTGGCTGCGTGCGGCAACAACCCGACAGATCGGGCCCTGACGGGTGGCGCCATTGGCGCCGGTACCGGCGCAGTGGTGGGCTCGACGATGGGCGCGCCGGTTGCTGGCGCTGTCGTCGGCGGTCTGGGCGGTGCCGCGATCGGCGCCGCGACGACCCCGCGTAACGACTACTTTTACAGAGGCTACTAACCGACGGGAGACGCGCGGAGAGCTGAAGGGTCAGCTCTCCGCGTTAATTCCGCGTTCGGCGGCAATGCCAGCGAATGTCGCGATGGTCCGCTCGAAGAGTTTCGCGAAGCCTGCGCCGTCGAGGCCGACGGCGTCGAATCCCAATGTCTGAAGACGTTCAATTACGGCCGGGTCCTTCAGCACGGCCAGCAAGGCCGTGTGCAGGCGTCCACGCGCCGGCTCCGGTGTTCCCCTAGGCGCGAATATTCCCATCCACGTCGTTTGCACGAAACCGGGCGCGACCGTTGCCGTGGCTGTCGGCACGGTTGGAAAGGCGACGGCTCGCTCGGCGCTTGTGACGCCAAGCGCGATCAATTGGCCGGCAGCTGCCTGTTGAGCGGCCGCGGCGAAGGTGACAACCCCCGCGTCGATGTTGCCGGCGACGAGGTCCTGGATGAGCGGTCCGCCGCCGCGATAGGGCACATGCGCCACCACGGCATTCCCTGCGGCGCGCAACAGCAGTTCGCTGGTGAGATGCTGCGAGCTTGCGATCCCCGGTATGCCGACATTGAGCGCGCCAGGTTTTGCCTTTGCTGCCTCCACGTAGTCGGCCAGGGTCTTGAGACCGGAGCGGGGATGGGTGAACACGCCTTGCGGCGCGGACGCCGCCAGCGTCACCGGGGCGAAGGACACGCGTATGGACACGGTACCGGGAAGCGGCAGAGCCTCGGTGGCGGCGAACGTGTCGTTCGCCAGGAGCACCGTGTACCCGTCCGGCTGGGCGCGCGCCGCCGTCTGCGTCCCGACCCGGCCCGAGCCTCCGCCGATATTGTCGATCAGGATCGTCTGGCCGAGCTGTCTGGCGAGCGGAGCCTGGATCACGCGGGCAAACGTATCGACGCCGCCGCCCGCTGGCCAGGGCACGATGATACGGAGTGGCCGCGACGCATCTTGAGCGCGCGAAACAAAAGGCGACATCGCTGCCGCGCCGGAGAGAAGAGTGGCAAGGCGGCGGCGGGTAAAGGCGGAGGCAGACATGGAAAACCTGTCGGTTGAGGGCTCATCCGAAGGTGGCAGCGCTGCCCGCTGCGTTAAATGAAACGTTCAATCGAATTGCGGCACGGGCGAGGGAGCGGCGTTCCCCGCAATCTCTCCCCATGGAAAATTCCAGTGGTTCGTTCGCGGCGTCCGTCATAGGGAGAGAAGAGAGCAAGGGAGTTCTGTCATGTCTCAGTCGCCGCACGGCCCGCTGCAGGGCGTCAAGGTCGTCTCCTGTTCGACGGCGCAGGCGGGCACCGTGCCGTGGATGCTGATGGCCGATCTCGGCGCCGACGTGATCAAGATCGAGACGCCGGACGGCGGCGATTCCTCGCGCCGCATGACGGTGCTGCCGGGAATGGGCAGCACCTTTTTCGAGACCAACAATCGCGGCGTGAAGAGCGTGACTCTGAACCTGAAGTCCGCCGAAGGTCGCGCGATCCTGCACAAGCTTGCCGCCCGGGCCGACATCTTCGGTCAGAACTTTCGTCCGGGCGCTGCCGAAAAGAACGGCTTCGGCTGGGAAGAGCTGCACAAGATCAACCCGAAGCTCGTCTATGTTTCGATCTCGGGGTATGGCCCCAAGGGACCGCACGCTCATCTGCCGGGGACCGATTCGATGGCGCAGGCGCTGGGCGGCATTGCCGAGGCTTACTCGATGCCCGGCCAGAAGATGCGCACCGGCATCGTTTCAGTAGCCGACGAAACCTGCGCCTTCCTGGCCTTTGGCGGCGCACTGGCGGCGTTGACCTATGCGCGCACCACCGGCATCGGCCAGAAGATCGACCTGTCGCTGCTGGGCGGCCAGGTCCGGCTGATGGGGTGGACGCTCACCACCGCGATGTGGCGCAACCAGAATCCCATCACCGGCCAGGCGCGCATCACCGGCACGGTCGAGCGGCCGGGCATCAGCGCCAGCTTCAACGATCGCGACGGCAAGCCGCTGGTCTTCCAGCTCGTCGGTCCCGAAGACTGGCAGGACGCGATGACGTCGCTTGGCTTTTACGACCGGCTGAAGGCGGCGGGCTTCGAGAAGCTGGGCGTCATCATCGAGGATGTCGGCCGGCGTGCCGATCTATTGGCGTTGCTCGACGAACTCTTCGCCACCGGCACCCGCGAAGATTGGGTGGCGAGGCTGCGCGGCGCCGACATCGTCTCGGCGCCGATCAACACTTTGCTCGAAGCCTCGAACGATCCCGATGTGGTGGCCAACGGCTATGTCACTCATGTTGAGCACCCCAAGCACGGTCGCCTCAAGGTGCACGGCACGCCGTGGCAGTTTTCCGAGACGCCGGCCAAGCCCGGCGTCGCGCCGGAACTGGGAGAGCATAACGATGCGGTGCTGGGTGAGCTGGGCTACAGCCCGGCTGAACTTGCCGACCTGCGGGCCCGGAAGATCATCTAGAGGATGGAGTGAGCGGCCCGGCGCAATCGCCGTGATGCGCGCCTTTGTGCCCGGTCACCCATTTGGGGGATGTCGCGTGGAGGCCGCCTGGCCACAAGCGAGGCTTTCGTGATTGTCGGCGGCCGGCAGGTCTGCATTCGTGAAGGGAGCCGTCGCCTTTATCTGCGCGATGCCCTGTCCTAGGATTGATTGAATGAGGTTCGAGTAGCGTTGAGTCTGGCGATGCAGGATATCGAAACCGACTCGATCATCGTTCCGGTTGTCCGATCGTGGCTTCTCCTGTCGGGCGACGATGCATCGTCTTTCGTCGTGGATCTGCGAAGCTAGGAGAGTACCCATGCCTCCGGATGTCCCGCACGGCACACTGCCCGATCCCGCTTTCGTCGCCGATGCATTGACGATCAATTACCTGCGGCACGCCGTCGAGGTCCGACAGAAATGCACGGCTCGGTTCGTCGAGTCAGTTGTCGTCTGGGAACTTCTGAAGGGTGAGATCGTCGAGGAGCGGACCGTCCACGTATTCGATCTCCATGGACATCCCGAAGCGACAATTGCCTATGCGTGGCGGTCGTCGCCTAAAGTGCAATCGAACGTCGTGTTGCGCCAAGGCGAGATCGAAGGCCCCGACGACGCCGTCAGAGCCGTTATTCTTGCAAGCCGCTAGGCTTGCCGCCTCGATCGTGAGTCGCGAGAAAAGCGACGACATCGCCGACGGTCTCGAACTTCTCCGCGGCCGCATCGGGAATTTCGACGTCAAACTCATCTTCCAGCGACATGATCGTCTCGACGACGTCGATGCTGGTGACACCCAGCTCGTCCATCCGTGCGGTTTCGGTGATCTTGTCGGCGTCGATTTGGAATTTCGCCGCCATAACGCGGCTGACCCGTTCCGACACTGTGTTCATAGTCTTTCCTCCTGCTCGGAAAGGTAACGCTGTCACCCGGCCGGCTGATCCCTATTTGGTACCGCGCGGTCTGCGCGGCAACCTCAAACCCTCGAACACCCTGGAAAAGGCGACTTGCCTCGCCCTACACCAAGGCTTTTACGCCCCACATTAGTATTTTGCGTTTTAATCGCCGGCGCGCAACCAGGACAGGTTGGCGCGAGGGCCGCTAGCTCTCGCTCTCCGGCCGACGTGACGAAAAGGCGCTGGTGCGCCGGAGCATGGGGGCGCACCATTACAATACGCTGCAAGTCTCTATCCCGATGCAGGTGGCAGCAAAATTAAGCACGACTGACGTGGCCGACACAGTTACCTCCTTGTTGCGCAATATTCGTGCCTGCACGATCTGCGCATCGACCTTGGAGAACGGGCCGAATCCCGTCGTTCAGTTCGCCAAAAGCTCTCGCCTGATCATTGTCGGTCAGGCCCCCGGGACGAAGGTCCATGAAAGCGGCGTGCCGTGGCAGGATGCGAGCGGCGACCGATTGCGGGATTGGACAGGGCTCAGCCCCGGGGAATTCTACGATCCGAAGCGAGTCGCAATTGTGCCCATGGGTTTTTGCTATCCCGGCAAGGGCAGGAACGGCGATCTCCCGCCGCGTCCCGAATGCGCGCCGCAATGGCATGATCGCGTCTTTGATCTGCTGGTCGAGAAGCGGCTGGTCCTGCTGGTCGGCAGTTACGCCCAGTCACGTTATCTTGCCGGGGCCGGAGCCAAAAAGAACCTCACCGATGCGGTGAGGGATTTCAGGTCGTACGCTCCGTCGTTCTTTCCGCTGCCGCATCCGTCATGGCGCAGCGGCATCTGGATGAAGCGCAATCCCTGGTTCGAGGCGGAGGTGCTGCCGCCGTTGCGCAAGGCCGTCCGCGCGGCCTTGCGCTGACGCGGCCTGTCCTACGGCAGGATCGCATCGGCCTCGATTTCGACCTTGGCATTGGGATCGATCAGCGCCGATACCTGGACCAGCGTCATTGCGGGAAAATGCTTGCCGAGCGTTGCGCCCCAGGCCTCGCCGATGGCCCTGCCGGCGGCATTGAATTCCGCAATATCCGTGACATAGGCACGCAACGCGACGAGATGCGATGGTTCGCCGCCTGCGGCCTTCAGCACGCTGACGACATTGCCAAGCGCCAGCCGCCACTGTGCGCCGGCATCCGTTCCTTGCGGGATATTCGTCTGTCCCGGCTCCTTGCCGATCTGTCCCGCGATGCGGACGCTTTTCGTCCCGGTCGCCACGACAGCATGCGAGAAGCCGCGCGGCCGTGGCCAGCCTTCCGGCAGGATCGGTGTGTAGGCGATGTCGGACGTACTCATGATCTCGCTTCCTCCAAAGGGGTATGCGCTGCCAGTTGATAGGGAGGCAATTTACGGGTGATGGGTTCTCCGGGGCAAACCCTCGTGATTTCGCACAAGGGCTTGACGTAGTTGCTTGAAAGGGGTGATCTTCAACCAAGTGGGGGGGAGATCTAATGAAAATTCTGGTCGTTGCGGCATCGCTAATGCTGATGGGCGCCTGCGCGCCAATGCAGCAGATCGAAAGGGTTCCTGAAGTAGACCCGAAGATGGCCGAAGCTTTCGCACAAACGAAGTCGTTCGTGTATGAGAGAGCCGTCGTTCGCGGCGAACGTGGTGAGGGAGTGGTAACGGTGCAGGGAGGCCTCGCATGCGTGCCGCATGCTCAGGGCCTCGCCCAATCGGAACAGTATGCCGCGACGAACCAGGCTTTTGAAAATGCCTTTCAGGAGGAATTTGCGCGAGCCGGCTACCGAATTGCGAAGACGGTAGGGAGCGGTGACCTCTTCACCGACAAGAAAGACATTGCTGCCGACTTCCGTATCGCCGGCGTCGTGACCAAACTTAAGATGAACGTCTGTTTTCCTATGGCGGGGTTCGGCAACTTTACCACTGGCAAGGGAGAGGCGAGCCTGACGGTCGAGTGGCAAGTCTATTCGAACGCAACAAAGAGCGTGGTCTATACCAGCGTACAGAAAGGCTATGCCATTATCAGCAGTAGTATGGCTAACCCAGTTGGTGAATTGTGGCGAGAGGCCTTCGCAAGGGCAGTGAGAGGGCTGCTGGCCGATGACCGCTTTGTCGCCATCGCAAATGGGGCGACTGTAGCTCCCATTGTGAATACAAGGCCCCAGAGCTAGGTGGTCGAAAGAAGAACTTGATCGGATCGCCGCCCGCGATAAGTCGGCGATCACTTGAACCCACATGCCTCGGCGCTCGTACGCACGACGCGCCATGTCGTGCCGTCGCTCCAGCAGCCGTCGCGCCATGCGCCTGTGAGGCTCTTGCCGTCGGCCTCTCTCAACGTGCCCATGCCCTCGGGCTTGCCGCGATAGAAGTCGCCTTCGTAGATCGCGCCGTTCGGCAGCTTCAAGGTGCCATGGCCATGTTCCTCGCCGTCGCGGAAGTCGCCTTCGTAGCGCTCGCCGTTGGCGTAAGTCGCCACGCCCTTTCGGTTCAGCTTGAGGTCGTTGAACCAACCTTCGAAGCGCGTGCCGTCGGGACGGACGAGCACGCCGCGACCGAACGGGAACTGGCCCTGGTAGCGGCTGCCATCGCCGAGCGTGGCGACGGTGAGCGCGATGAGTTCGCCCTTGCGATAGACTCCGTCGACGCGCAGCTGGCCATCGTTGTAAGTGGCGACGCCGGGGCCCTCGTAGTCGCCGTCCTTGAACATGCCCTCGTAGCGGTCGCCGTTGGCGTAGGTCGCGACGCCGCGCCCGTTATAGTCGCCGTTCTTCATCTCGCCGCTGTAGGCGTCGCCATTGGCGTAGCGCCAGGTGCCCTGGCCGTCGGCCTGGCCATTGCGAAAGGCCCCGTCGTAGCGATCGCCGTTGGCCGAGAGCCAGACGCCGGGCCCCTCCGGTCGGCCGTTCTTCACGTCGCCCTCGTAGCGGTCCGTCGGCTGGCCGTCCTTGAACCATTGCAGCACGCCCGCTCCCTGCGCGGTGCCGCCCGGGCAGGCGCCTTCCCAGCGGATCGCTTCCTTGCCCTCGGGCGTGGGATTCCAGACCCGGCAGCGCGTCGCGGTATCGGCGATCCAGGCGCCCTGTGGCGGCGGAGGAGGAGCCGGTGCGGGAGCTGGCGGAGAACGCTGCTGCGCGGGCGGCGACAGGTCCTGCGTCTGGACCTGCGCCGCAGCGGCCGGGCCGAACAGAACGATCGCAATTCCCAGGCAGGTCGAC
Organism: Pseudomonadota bacterium; assembly: GCA_020160995.1. GTDB lineage: Bacteria > Pseudomonadota > Alphaproteobacteria > Reyranellales > Reyranellaceae > Reyranella. The sequence goes on from JAIUOY010000215.1 coordinate 23,514, forward strand.
ACGCGCATGCCGGATGATTGGCGGCCGGCCGCGGCGATTCAAGCATCCAGAACTTGCCTACTTCGTGCGCTGTTCCAGCTCCCGCGCCTTGGCCAGCCGGTCGAGGCAGCCATCTTCGCGGCCGCGCTCGGCTTCGGCGCGGGCTGCCACCAGCAAGGCCTGCAAGGTCGTCCGGTCCGACGCGACCTCCTTGTCGCCGCCGCTGCCGCCGGAAGGCGCCCCGCGCCTCGAAGGCGTGACGTCGGGCATCGTCGGCATGCGATTGGCCGCGCTCGGGGGCGGCGCAATCACCGACCGATCTTCCGTCTGCGGCGGCGCGATGACGCCGCCCGAACGCCCCAGCTCCTCTGCGCTCGTCCCCGGAGGCCGGCCCGGCGTCGTACGATCGGGCGCCGCGACGGGGGGATCGGTCGCAACGCCATGGCGCTCCGCCATCTGGCGGACCTGATCGAGGCAGCTCTCTGCGGCGGCCGCGTCGGGCCACAGGACGAGCAGCGCGAGGCTCGCGAGCAGAAGGCGGGCAGTGGCGGACGAAGCGGCGCGCATGCCGAAGCAACGACAGGCGCGCGCGAGTGGTTGCGCTGCGTCAGAAGCCGTACAGCCGCGCCGGATTGTCGACCAGAATCTTGCGGCGCACCGCGTCGTCCGGCACGCATCGGAAGAACAGCCGCAGCAAATCGTCCTCCTGCGGCACGTCCGCCGGCGCATGGCCGACATGAGGCCAGTCGCTGCCCCAGACCAGCCGGTCGGGGTTGGCCGCCACCAGGGCCTGCATGAAGGCCGCCGTATCGTCGAACGACGCGCCCTTGCCCGAGCCCCGGCGCGTGTTGCGGTCGGCGCCCGAGAGCTTGCACCAGTAGCGCCCCGTCTTCAGCTTTTCGCAGAAGTCGCGGAAGCCCGCATAGTCGACGCCCTTGTCGGCCATCGTGCGGCCCATGTGGTCGATCACGAAGTCGAAGGGCAGCTTCTCCAGGTCCGGCGCCAGCGCCTGCAGATCGCCGGTCTCGATCCAGAGCTGCACATGCCAGCCGCGCTCGGCCAGTCGCGGCGCCAGCGGTCGCAGGTCGTCCAGGCTCATGCCGCCCGACGACACCGCCTTGCCGTCCTGCCGCAGGAGATTGATCCGCACGCCGCGAAATCCGGCATCGGTCAGCTCGTCGAGCCGCCGGTCGGTCACGTCGGGCTTCAGCAGAGCCACGCCGCGCAGCCGATCCGGATGACGCTTCAGGGCATCGAGCGTCACGTCGTTGTCGGCGCCCGCCGCCAGGGCATGGACAATCACACCCTTGGCAATGCCCATCGAGTCCCATAGCGCCAGCAGCGATTCGACAGGCGTTTCCCGCGCCGGTGCGAACTTGCCTTCGCGTATCGGTGGAAAGCGGTCGAACGGACCATAGACGTGGACGTGGCAATCGCAGGCGCCGTCCGGCAAGCCCAGTTCCTTTTCCATGACGCATCACTCCAACACGAACGTTCCTGCTCTCGCAGAGAAGGGAGCGAAGAATAGGCGACGGCTGTTCGAGCGTCCTCCCTTGTCGCCGAAGCGGCCACCGCCAGGCGATGCGATGGTCAACAGACGGCGTGAGTCTCGCCGCGAGTTCGGGTTAGCTGGCGAAACGAGGCACCATCTGAAGGAAGAGAGCGATGAAGATCGATTTGACGGGCAAGAAGGCCATTATCTGTGGTGGCAGCCGAGGCATCGGCCGGGCGATTGCCCTGGGCTTCGCCGCCTGCGGTGGCGACGTTTCCATCTGCGCGCGCGATCCCAAGGCGCTGGACGAGACCCGCGCGGAGATCGCCAAGCACGGACACAAGGCCCATGCCGCGAGCGCCGACCTCTCCAAGGGCGATGCGGTCCGCGGCTATGTCCGCGACGCCGTTGCAGCCCTCGGCGGCGTCGACTTCCTGGTCAACAACGCATCGGCCTTCGGGTCGTCGGACGACGACAAGGGCTGGACGAGCAGTCTGGCCGTCGACATGCTATCGGTCGTCCATGCGACCCAGGAAGCGCTGCCGTCTCTCAAGAAGGTGCAGGGGAGCGTGCTGAACATCTCGTCCATCGCCGCCTTGCACCCCTCGGGACGCCAGCCGCCCTACGGCGCCATCAAGGCGGCGGTCATGCACTACACGGTCACACAAGCTGCGATGTATGCCGCCGACCGTGTCCGCGTGAACTGCATTGCCCCCGGCTCGATCGACTTCCCCGGCGGCGTGTGGGATCGCCGCAAGACGGACAATCCGAAGCTCTACAACGGCACCCTGGCGTCGATTCCCTTCGGCCGCTTCGGCACGCCGGAGGAAGTGGCGAACGTCGCGCTGTTCCTCGCCTCGCCGCACGCCTCGTGGGTGACGGGCCAGACGATCGCCGTTGCAGGCGGGCAGGGTCTCTAGGACGAGACCGTCCTAGCGGAAGTCCTCGGGCCTGAGTTCGATCGCCTGTCCGTGCGGCGTGCGATCGGCGGCATGGTCCCAGGCATGGACGTATCGGTCGAGCGTATCGGAAGACGCGATGCCCTTGAGCGCAACCACGCGCTCCAGGGTGGCGAGCCAGTGCCGGTAGTAGGTGCTGCCATCGTCCGGATCGCCGTCGGCCCGCGCCTTCTGGATCTCCTCGCCCAGCAAAGTGGCCCAGTCGCTCCAGGTGAAGACGCCGCGTTGATGGAGGGCGAGCGCCATCGCGAAGGCCTGCGCCTGCCACGGCTCGCCGAACACCGGCGCCTCGCCCTCGCAGGGTATCCCCGGAACGACATCCAATGCCGCGCGGACGACGCCGGCTTCTGCGTTCTCCATCACGCGGCCTCCAGATAGGGCTCGAAGGCCTCGATCGAGGTGTGCACCGTCGGATCGGCATCGGGACCCCACAGTTCCGTCGCCTCGAACGTCACCGTGTAGAGCCATTCGGGCCGTTCCACACCCTCGGCGACGGTGGCGTCGGGGAAAACGTGGCAGCCCTGGATACGTTCGATCGTGCCTGTGCGGCCACGCGCGAAGCGCGGCAGGCGCGTGTGCGAGACCGGATGGATGTTCTTCGCCCGCACGCGGTCGCCGACCTGGAAGCGTGCGGCGGCCGTTGCCGGGCGGCTGTAGCTTTGGCGTACGAGGAGCCTGTCGGCCTCGGCCGGCGTAACGCTCTTCTTCTTGAGCGGCCGTCCCGGGCCCGACGCGTGGCCCGATCCGAGTTCGGTCTCCGTGACCAAACCGCGCGCGAGGCACAGCCGCTCCAGCCGCAGCATCCATTTCCTGTAGTAGGAAGAGGAGAGGTAGACCGCAGGCGGCAGGGTTTCGATCCAGTAGCGGCCGACATCGATGTTCCACTCGCCGGTCGCGCCCATGATGCGGTTCATGGCCAGCACGCGGCCTTCCCAGGCGTCGTGAAACGGCGGCTCGCTGGGCGGGGCGTCAACCTTGCCGAAGCCGTCCATGCCACCCAGGTCGTGGATACCGTTCATGCGCCCACCTCGTTCGCTGCCTTCGCCAGGCCGGTGCCGATCATCGAATCCCGTGTGACGAGCGAGGCAAGGCGTTCCTCGCTCCAGCCCTCGGTGCCTTCCGGGCGCATCGGCAGCACGATGAAACGGGTCTCCGCCGTCGAATCCCAGACGCGGATCGTCTTGTCGGCGGGCAGGGTTACGCCGAAATCGGCGAGCACGGCGCGCGGCTCCTTCACGGTGCGGGCGCGGTAGGGCGTCGACTTGTACCAGGCCGGCGGCAGCCCCAGCACATCCCACGGGTAGCAGGAGCAGAGCGTGCAGACGATCATGTTGTGCGTCGAGGGGGTGTTCTCCACGGCGATCAGATGGTCGCCGACCTTCTGCTCCAGCCCCAGCGTCTCGATGGCCTGGCTCGCATCGGCGAGCAGCGCCTGCTTGAAGGCCGGGTCGACCCAGGCACGCGCCACGACCCGGGCGCCGATATGCGGGCCGATCCGCGTCTCGTAGGCTTCGATGATCCGGTCGAGCGCCGCGGGGTCGACATATCCCTTCTCGGTCAGCACCGTCTCCAGCGCCCGCACGCGCAACTGCATCTCGGAAAGCTCCGAGCCGTGACCCTGATGGTCATGACCATGGTGATCATGGTGATCATGGTGATGATCGTCGTGTGCTTCGTGTTTGTCCGACATGGCTGCCATCGTGGTGGTTCCTTGGACGCGATTGTACTGCGTCAAATGCGGAGCGGAACCACCAAAGGAAGCCAGCCTTGCGCATGCTGGCCCTGCAAATCACCCGCTTGTGATGCCGCAGAGAGGCATCCATCGCGACGGATGCTACAGTATCAACCCCATGCCGTCCCTCTCGCGCCGTACCTGGACCTGGAGCTTCGACGTGCCGCCTCATGAGTTGTGGCCGGTGCTGGCCGACACCAGCCGGTTTAACGAGGCCATGGGTCTGCCCGCTTACACGCTGGAGGAGACGCCGCAACCCAACGGCACGGTCCTGCGCCGCGGTCGCGGCAAGGCAGCGGGCTTCGCCCTGGAATGGGAAGAGAAGCCTTACGAATGGATCGCCGACCGGCATTTCCGTCAGTTGCGCATCTTTTCCAAAGGACCGTTCCGCCGCTTCGGGCCGGTGTTCGACCTCGAGCCGGACGGCAAGGGCGGCAGCACGGTGAGCTACTCTCTCGAATGGGAACCGCTCAGCCTCACCGGCCGCCTGTTCGGGGCGCGTCTGGCCGAGCAGGCCGGCGGTGCCGTGGGCAGACGCATTGTCGAGGCTGCCGCGTTCCTGCGCGGCGAGCGGCTGACGCCCTTCGAGTTGCCGCCGCCGTCGCTGCCGCAGGGGGCGCAGGAACGGGCCGAAGCGCTGGCCGCCGAGATCGATCGCAACCCCTACGGCAACAATCTCGGCCGCGTGCTGGCGGCCACGGTGCTGGGCGGCATGGCGACCGATCTTTCGCATCTCAAGCCCAAGCGGCTGGCGCGCCAGCTCGGTGTCTCGCCGCGCGTCGCCATCGAGGCCTGCCTCGCTGCCGTGCGCAGCGGACTGCTGACGATGAAGTGGGATCTGCTTTGCACGAATTGCCGCGGTCCCAAGCTCAGCGCGTCGGCGCTCGCCGAGCTGCCGCGGGGCGCGCACTGTCCTTCGTGCAACATCGACTATGACCGCGACTTCGAGAAGAACGTCGAGCTTTCCTTCGCGCCGGCCGCGGCGGTGCGGCCGCTGATGGTGGGCGATTTCTGCCTGAGCGGCCCCATGGCGACGCCGCATGTCGTGGCGCAGGTCCTGCTGGCGCCGGGCGAGCGACGCACCGTCGAAGCGACGCTGCGATCCGGCCGCTATCGCTTGCGCACGCTCCATCCCGGCAGTGTTGTCGACATCGACCACGAAGAAGGCGCGGCCTTCCCCGGTCTGTGCATCACGGTATCGGGCGTAGAGGCCAGCCCCTCGTCCGATCCCGGCAGGATCGAGTTCGTGAACGAGGCCGGCTTCGAGCTGGCGGCGTTGATCGAGGATCGCACCTGGACTCGCGAGGCATTGACGGCGCCCGAAGTGATCTCGCTGCAGGCCTTCCGCGATCTCTTCGCTGCCGCAACGCTGCGGCCCGGCGACGAGGCCGGCGTCAGCCAGGTGGCGCTGCTCTTTACCGATCTGCAGGGCTCGACCGCGCTCTACGAAAGGGTAGGCGATGCGACGGCCTACAACATGGTGCGCGAGCATTTCGCACTGCTGGCCGCCGTCGTGCGCGATCACGACGGGGCGGTGGTGAAGACCATCGGCGATGCGGTCATGGCCTCGTTCGGCGATCCCGCCGATGCGGTGAAGGCGGCGCTCGCCATGCAGGCGAAGCTTTCGGCCGACCCGGCGTTCACCCTCAAGGTCGGCGTCCATGCCGGTCCGAGCGTCGTGGTGACCTTGAACGACCGGCTGGACTACTTCGGCTCGACTGTGAACATGGCCGCGCGCCTGCAGGGCCAGAGTCGCGGCGGCGACATCGTTCTCAGCCGCGCCGTCGCCGACGATCCGGCCGTGCAGGCCGTGCTAGCCGACGTGCCAAAGCAATGGGAAGAGGTGAAGCTCAAGGGCTTCGACCTCCCCGTCGGATTCCTGCGACTGAACTCTTCCTAGCTCACATCCCGAAATGCGCCGCCATCACGGCGGCCGCCTCGTCGTTGGCCCTCAGGCCCTGCTTCAGGAAGCGGGTCAGCGAGAAGAAGCCGTGGATGGTGCCGGGGTAGTTGACGTAGGTCGTCTTCACGCCCGCATCGACCAACCGATCGGCATAGGCGCGACCCTCGTCGCGCAACGGATCGAAGCCTGCGGTCAGCACGAAGGCCGGCGGCAGTCCCTTGAAATCCTTGGCGAGCAGGGGCGAAAGGCGCAGATCGGAAAGATCGGTGCCGGCCGGCACATAGGCCTTCCAGAACCATTCCATCAGCGAACCGGACAGGAAGTAGCCTTCGGCGAAGGCCATACGCGACGCGCTCTGCTTGCTGGAGTCGGTCGCCGGGTAGATCAGCATCTGGAAGGCGGGCATTTGTTCGCCGGCATCGCGACATGTCTGGCAGATCACGGCCGCGAGGGCGCCGCCGGCCGAATCGCCGCCCACGGCGATACGTTCGGGATCGACCTCGAAGGTAGCGGCCTTGTCCCGGATATGGCGGAAGGCCGCGATGCCGTCGTCCAGAGGCGCCGGAAAGGGATGCTCCGGCGACAGGCGGTAGTCGATGGAGATCACCTGGCACCGGCTCTTGTTGGCCAGCCGCCGGCAGGTCGAGTCGTGCGTCTCGATGTTGCCGATCACGAAGCCGCCGCCGTGATAGTAGATCAGCGTCGGCAGCAGCCCGGCCGAGGCGTCGAGCGGCCGATAGCGGCGGAAGCGGATCGCGCCGCCGGGGCCCGGCAGCGTGCCGTCGATGACGGCGGCGACGTCCGGCGGATCGGCCTCGCTGTCCTCGGACATCTTGTCGACGGCCGCGCGGCCCTCGGCATGCGGCATGCTCTCCAGCTTGGGCCGGCCAGCCTTGTTGGCCTGGTCCATCAGGTCGAGCAGGGCGCGGGCTTCTTGATCGAGCATTTGAGTCTCCGAAGTCAGTCGAACAGATGACGGTAGGCGAACAAGGCAGGCGCGCCGTCGGTATGGACGAACACGATATTCTGCTCCGCTGTCCGGCGGCCAGCCTGGATCAGCGAGGTCAAGCCGGCCGGCCCATGAGCCGGACGTTCAACGGAAGAAAGCATGCGCGTGTCCGGCGACCTCTTTAGCGCGCTCCCAGCTCATGCAGAAGCGGCCGCCGGAAACGATCTCGACCTGCGCCTGCGGGCATTTCGCCTGCAGGAGCGCGCGATGGCGGCCATAGATGAAATGCTCGCCGTAGAGCATCAAGGTCGGACAGCGGAGAGCCGCCATGCCTTCGAGCGTGTCGAACGTCGCCAAAGCCTGCATCGCCTGCCAGCGGTCGCGCCCGATCTCGAACTGGGCGACATTGATGCGATCCATCCAGGATTGCGAGGGCTGCATCGGCGCATGCTCGGGATCGTTCCGCAGCAGGAACTCGATGCTGCGCGGCGCCGGGAAGCCGGTCGCGTCGGAGGGCCGGACCTTGGCGATGTCGGCGATGTCCCGGGTCGCGGTGTCGGCGTCGGTGAAGTAGGGCGTGTTCACCAGCGCGACCTTGTCGATGCGCTGCGGCCAGCCGGCGCCGAGCGCAATCGAGACGGCAGCGCCCACGGCCTCGCCCAGGGCAAAGGCGCGGTCGATGCCGAGCGCGTCCATCGTTTCGACGACGGCCCGCGCATAGTCCTCGATGCGCGGCTGCCAGTCGATATGGTCGGAATGGCCGTGGCTGGGATAGTCGATGGCGATGGCGCGGAAGTGCGGGCCCAGCGCCTGCAACAGCTCGATCATCAGTGCCGAGCTTTGCTGGTTGATGTGGCTCACCATGACGGCGGGGCCGCTGCCGCAGGCCCGCCAGTGGATGTGGCCGGCGAAGGTCTTCGCCAGGCCGCGTTCTATCGGCAGTGTCATCGAAAGGGGGTCGTGCGTTATTCGAGTTTCACGTTGGCGAGCTTGATGACTTCGGCCCATTTGGCCGTCTCGGCCCTGAGATAGGCGGCCAGCTCGGCCGACGTACCGCCGACAACGACGCCGCCGACCCTGGCATAGGCGTCGGCCACTTCCTTGCTGCGCAAGGTCGCGACCGCGGCGTCATGGATCTTCTGCCGCGCGGCCAGGCTCGATTCCCCGGGCGCGACCAGGGCGTACCAGTTGTCGGAGTTGACCCTCGGCAAGCCACACTCGCCCATGGTCGGCACGTCGGGCAGCAGGGCGGCGCGCGTGTCGGAGCTGACGGCCAGGGCCTTCACTGCGCCGGAGCGGATATGCGGCAGCAGCACCGGCACGTCGAGCAGGGCGCAGTCGACGGTGCCGGCGATCAGGTCGTTGGTGGCGGGTGCCGCGCCGCGATAGGGGACATGCAACAGATCGATGCCGGCCTCGCGTTTCAGAAGCTCGGTGGCGAGATGGGTGATGCCGCCGGTGCCGGCGGACCCGTAGGTCAGCTTGCCGGGATTGGCCTTGGCGCGGGCCATGAAGCCCTTGAAGTCGGCGATGCCGAGCTTGGCGCCGACCACCAGCACTTCCTGCACGCGGACCACCAGCGTGATCGGCGCGATGTCCTTCGCCGGGTCGTAGGGCATCTTGGGCATCAGGCTCTGCATGATCGCGCCGGCGCTGGCGCTCATCAGACCCAGGACGTGCGGGTCGGTGGCGGCCTTGGCCACGAAATCGATGCCGGTGACGCCGGCCGCGCCGCTCTTGTTCTCGACCACGACCGACTGGCCCAGCCGCTGGCTCATGCCCTGCGCCAGAGGCCGGCCGAACGTGTCGGCAGGTCCGCCGGCCGGAAAGGGCACGATGAGGGTCAGCGGTTTGCTGGGAAAGGGCTGTTGTGCGGTCGCCCCCAGTGCCGGAAACGCCGCAAACCCCGCGACAATGCCGCGGCGGGTGATGGTCATTGTTTCCTCCGCCTTCGCTGGGCGAAGTCTGCGCCTGCCCTTATTGCTCGCGCAATGCTTTTACCGGGCGCGGGCACAGGAGGTTGGGCGGGCAGATCGATCCCGGCGCGGAACGCAATTCTGGGCAACGAATAGTGGCCTTTTCTGGCCGGAAATCCGCAGTACATTAGGGACATGACCGACTTCCCGAAGAAGACCTCCGCCGACTGGGAAAAGCTCGCCGCCAAGGAGCTGCGCGAGCGCCCGCTTGACGATCTGACGTGGATGACCCCCGAGGGCATCGCGGTGAAACCCCTCTACACGGCCGCCGACCTGGAGCAGCTCGAGACGCTGGGCTCGCTGCCGGGCTTCCCGCCGTTCACCCGCGGGCCCAAGGCGACGATGTATGCCGGTCGTCCGTGGACGGTCCGCCAGTATGCCGGCTTCTCGACCGCCGAGGAGAGCAACAAGTTCTACCGCGCCAACCTGGCGGCGGGTCAGATGGGCCTGTCGGTGGCCTTCGATCTCGCCACCCACCGCGGCTACGATTCGGACCATCCGCGCGTCGTGGGCGACGTCGGCAAGGCCGGCGTGGCGATCG
>JAIUOY010000020.1:0-3770 GCA_020160995.1 Pseudomonadota bacterium
CCGGCGGTCGCCAATATCAAGACAGAGACGGGAAAGGCCACGGCACCGCCCAAGACAAAGGCGGCGACGACGAAGAGGAACGCCCATGGCGCATCGCCACCTGCCTCAAGAAGCGCACCCACCTCTTCCGGGTCCGCCAATCCAGACAGGCCACTGACCTGCCAGGCCAGCGTCAAGGCAACGACAAGCACCATGACGAGGATCAATGGCAAGGCCGGACCGCGGGGAACGAACCGGCCACCACCACCATGCAGCAGAAGACGCGGCAGGAAGCGACCGACGAGACGTCCCAGTCGCAATGGCCGAGGGGGATCGGCGACACGCTCGGCAAGTACAGCCAGCGGGCTGCGGTCCGGCACGCCATCGTCGATCGGCCGGAGGCGATGGCCGCCGGCGGACAACGTATCGACCGCACGCACGAGTGAGCCATGCTCGGTCAGGGCCGCGGCGACCTGTTCGGCGGACACGCCACAATGCTCGCCCAGCAGACGGTCTCGGACATGCGTAATGGCAGCGCGCTGCGCCGCCGTCTCTGCTTCGATCGCAAGATCGCACTCGGTGTCGGCCCCCATCGATCGGTTGTTCATGTTGGCCGACCCGACGCGCAGGAAGACGTCGTCGATCACCATGATCTTGGAGTGGATCATGGTGTGGGTGGTGCGGCCATCGCACTCGACCGACGGATAGACGAGGCGCACGCGGTCACCGCCCGCCCGCTTCACAATGCGCCAAAACCGTATGCGGCCATTGCGCATGGTGCGCCGTTCGACGATTGAATCGTGACTGCGAGGCGCCACGATCACGACCTCAAGCTGCGGATGGCGCTCGACCTGCCGCGCGATGTGGAGCGCAATACGGGGCGACGTCGTGAACTGGTTCTCGATGTAGATCGAACGCTTGGCCTGGCCGATCGAGTCGAGGAACAATGCCTCGATCTCGTGCACGCCCGCCTCGCCATTATAGCGCGGCTGAGTGCGGGCGATGCCGACCTGAACGTCGGTGAACTCCGGTGGAAAGCCATCCGGCCAAGGATCTCCCATCGGTTCGATAGCCGCATCGCCTCCTTTGGCATGACACCAGCGCTGCCAGGCCAGCAACGCCAGTGCGCGCGCCGCCTCGCCATCCACCATCATCTGGACATCGTGGAACGGCCGATAGGGCTCGCCGGCGGGATCGGCCCGCAGAGTATTGTTGAGGTCGTGATCCTGCGTATCCCAACGCCGGATGGTGAGATCGAGCCCGCCCGAGAAAGCGAGCGCATCGTCGACGATGACGAGCTTCTGGTGCTGCGATGAGCCGAAGGGAACGGTTGAGTCCAGGCAGAAAGTGACTTGCGGCGGCATCTGCCATTGCAGGGAAAGCCGCGGCAGCAGCTCGCGCTCGTGGGCGTAGAGCAGAGAATAATCCCAGAGCAGCAGATGCACCCGCAACTCCGGCCGCTCCGTCACCAGATCGGTCAAAAAGGCCGCCAGATTGACGGGATGACCGTCGGACGGCGGCGCGTCTCCCTGCAGCTCGGTCCGGCTGTCGATATCCCACCCGACGATCAGGATGCTGCGGCGGGCCTTGAGGAAGGCCCCGCGCACGGCCGCAAAGAAGGCGGCGCCATCGACCAGAACGGCAGCCCTCCGGGCATGCTCTATCCGCCATACCGTGCAGCCCGGCTGGAGGACGGGCGAGTTCATTCTCACCCAACGCCCGGAAACGCACAATGATCCCTGCAGGACTAGAAATGCTGCTTCCGCCTGCTGGCGGAATTTTCCTGCCGACTGCTCGGAATTTCTGTGTTTGATCCTGCACGAATTCCCAGGGCGGTCCATGCCGCCCCCGGGAACCGTGCATCAGAGCAATCGCGTCCGGCTATTCGGGTTTGAGGCCGATTTCCTTCAGCACCGCCAACATGATCTCGGTATCGCGCTTGAAACGCGCGTTAGTGGCCTCGAAGCTGAGCGGCCCGACGATCATGTAGTTGGCGAGAAGCTGCTTCACCTTCTCGTCGGTGCCCGCCTCGATCAGCGTGTCGGAGAGCTTCTTGACGATGTCCTTCGGCGTCGCCGACGGGACGGCGAAGGCGGCAAATGCGCGCGTCTCGTAGGACTTACCGACGGCGCCCTGCTCGATCATGCTCGGCACATCGGGATAGGCCGGCAGGCGGTCGCCCACGACGGCGATCATCTTGCCCTTCCCGGACGTGATCACCGGCGCCGCCGCGGCGGGGCTTCCCGACGCGCCATCGAGCGCCTGGGAGGCCACATCGGCCCACATCGCCGCTTCGCCGCGATACTGCACCACCTCGAACTTCAGCCCGAACTGCCGGGCCATCGTCTCGATCAGCACATGCGGGGTCGAGCCGGGGCCATAGGAGCCCCAGTTCAGCTTGTCGACCTTCTTTGCATATTCGACGAACTGCTTGAGGTTGGTCGCGCCGGTCTTCTCGGCCGCCACCACCGGCCCGCCGAGGCTGGTCGTCATCGTCAGGTAGGTGAAGTCCTTCTCCGGGTCGTAAGGCAGGTCCTTCATGGTGACGCGGTTCTGGATCAGCGACGAGGAGATCGTGCAGAGGATCGTGTGACCGTCGGGCGCCGCGCGCTTGACCTCTGCCGCACCGATGGCGCCGCTGGCGCCGCCCTTGTTGTCGACGATGACCGTCTGGCCGAGCTTGCGCGAAAGATATTCGCCAAAGGAGCGCGCGATACCGTCAGTCTGACCGCCGGCCGGATAGGGCACGACAATGCGGATCTGCTTCGACGGGAAAGTCCCCTGCGCCGATGAAGTGGTGAACAAGGCGGGTGTCGCAAGGACGCCCGCGCCGGCCGCGATGATGCGGCGCCGCGTCGGATTCAATATTGTCTCCTTTTGTCCGCGAGACCTTGTGGGGCCCCAAAATCCGGCGGGACCCTAGTTCAGAGCGTCTGACACAAGCAAGCGGCAGCGTGGCGCATCGAGGCAATTGCGAAACTCCGGCGTCTCCGCGCGTTCCGCCAGATGGCAGTTATGCCGCCACCCTTCTGCAAAGACACGAGGCCCGTACGGGCACTTCGGCGCGGGCGAGCGCCAGGTCGAGACGAGACTTGATGAGTAGCGCTTCCACAGTTTCGCCGCGCCGGGTCAGACATTCGTGCAATCCGTGCAGGCTCCAGACATTCTCGGGATGCCAACAGGCGCGGTTGGTCTTGCCGTCGAAGCCGAGATCGGCGCGATAGACCGCCTCCGCCTCGGCGAGGTGGCCTTGCTCCAGCAGCAGCGCCCCGAGCGCGTGACGTGTCGGCTGCATCCACCCCCACGGCTCGTCGTAAGGCAGCGAATCGTCGAGCACGACAGCGCGGCGCAGGTGAGCAAAGGCGAGATCGAAGTTGCCGCGGCGGTATTCGAGTTCGCCGGACAGCATCTCGTCGGCGATCGCCAGCAGGTCGATCATCGTGTTGTTGTTAAGCCGCCGCGACTCCGGCACGCGCGCCCGCGCGGCACGGAAGGCAGCGCGGGCCCGTTCGGCCGCATCGATCTCGCCCAGCACCGAATGCGCCACCCCTTTGGCGTAGAGCATCATCGCTGTGGTCGAGCAGTAGAGGTCCGGATCCTTCGGCAGCTCTTGCGCGATGATCTCGTGCCACTTGCCGAAGCGCACCAGCACATGCTGCTTCACCGAGAGATAGCTCTCAACGAAGTCGGCCATCGGCGGCGAGGGCATGTGCAGCACCTCTTCGGGCATGGTGTCGATCAGCTCCTGCGCGGCCTTGAGCGCGGGCGTGTACTGGCCGAGGAACATGGCG
>JAIUOY010000216.1:0-8019 GCA_020160995.1 Pseudomonadota bacterium
CCGTTTCATATCGAAGTCCCGCGCGACTATGCTGCCGGCGAGTGGCTGGGGTCCACATCGCTCGCTCCAAGATGGCCTGAACAACCCCTTGGAATCACGAGTGCCCCAGTCGCTCAACCCTTTCGGGACGGGCTCTAAGGGCTTCAGCCTCGGCGCGGTGACCTCGACGCTCATCGCTGCGGTCGTGATCGGGCAGCTCGGCATCACGGTCTCGCCCAATGTGAAGTCGACGTTTTTTCTGATGTTCCTGTTCGCGGTCGGCTACGGAGTCGGGCCCCAGTTCGTCCGCGGCATCGCCAAGGACGGCGCGCCTCAGGCAATCTTTGCGGTCCTCGTGACGGTGTTCTGCCTCGCTGTCCCCGTCATCATCGCGAAATTTGCCGGATACCATCCCGGCTATGCCGCCGGCCTCTATGCCGGCACGCAGACGATCTCGGCCTCGATGGGGCTGGCGACCGACGCGATCAACCGCCTGGGGCTCCCTCCCGACCAGACCAAGGAATATCTCGACGCGATGCCAGTCGCCTATGCGGTGACCTATATCTTCGGCACCGTCGGCTCCGCCATTGTCCTGGCGCTGTTGGGACCGAAGCTCCTTGGCATCGATCTCGTCCAGGCCTGCAAGGACTACGAAGCAAGGCTTGGCGGCGGCAAGGAGATCGGCGGCCCCGGCTCCGTGTGGCGGCGCTTCGAGTTGCGTGCCTTTCGGGTGCGAAGCGGCGCCAAGGTCGTTGGCATGCGCGCAGCGGAGGCCGAAGCGCTCGTTCCGGATGCGCGCGTCTTCGTCGAGCGCGTGCGGCGCAATGGCATCATCGAGGACGCTACCACCGACACGATCCTGCAGGAAGGCGACATTGTCGCCATCGCGGGGCCGCGCGAGGTGCTCGTCAACCTGATCGGCCAGAACGCCGACGAGGTCGAGGACCCGGAACTTCTCGACGTGAAGGCCGAAGGCGTCGATGTCTACGTCACCAGCAAGAACGCCGACGGCAAAACGCTCGCCGAGCTCTCCCAGATGCCCGCGGCACGCGGCGTCTTCCTTCGGAAGATCGTTCGCGGTGCCACCGCCGTCAGCGTTCCCATCCTGCGCGACACGGTGATCCATCGCGGCGATATCCTGACCATCGTCGGCCGGACACAGGACATTGCCGCGGTCGCCAAGGTCGTCGGCCACGCCGACCGCCCGAGCGACGTCGCCGATGTCGCCTTCATTGGTGCGGCCATCACGCTCGGCGCGTTGATCGGCGCGCTGGTCTTCAAGGTCGGGGGTGTTCCGCTGACGCTCTCCACTGCAGGCGGCGCGCTGATTTCCGGCCTGGTTTTCGGCTGGCTTCGTTCCGTGCGCCCCGTTTTCGGGCGCATTCCGAGCTCGACCGTCTGGTTCATGAACTCGGTCGGCCTGAATATCTTCATTGCCGTGGTCGGAATCTCGGCAGGCCCGGGCTTCGTCAAGGGACTGCAGACCCAGGGCGTCGGACTGTTCCTTTGGGGCGCTCTGGCGACAACGCTTCCGCTGATCCTGGCCATGTTCGCCGGCAAGTACATTTTCCGCTTCGACCCGGCCATCCTGCTCGGCGCCTGCGCGGGCGCCCGTACCACGACGGCTGCGCTGGGCATGATCTGCGAAACCGCAGGTAGCCAGGTTCCGGCGCTTGGCTACACCGTGACCTACGCGGTCGGGAACACGCTCCTCACCATCTGGGGCATGGTGATCATCATCCTGCTGACCTAGCGCGCGACAGCGAGTTCCTTCGTTTTCACTCTGGTTGGGAGAGCGTCATGGATCCTGTTACTCTGCGAACCTTCGAAAAGCTCAGCCCCTTCGAGATCAAGGACGAACTCATCCGTCTCGCCAAGCTGACGGCGCAGACGTCCTCGATATCGATGCTCAACGCGGGGCGCGGCAATCCGAACTGGGTGGCGATGACGCCGCGCGAAGGCTTCTTCCTGCTCGGCCAGTTCGCGATCACGGAAAGCCGGCGCGTGATGAACAAGCCGGCGGGGATCGGCGGCATGCCCAAGGCCGACGGCATCGCAGCGCGGCTGGAGGATTGGCTGGCCGCGCATAAGGACGCCCCCGGCGCCGGCTTCCTCAAGGACATGGTCGCCTTCGCGGTCAAGAGGTTCGACTTCAAGCCCGATGCCTTCGTCCATGAACTCGTCGACTCGATCATCGGCGACAACTATCCGGTGCCGGACCGCATGCTCGTCCATAACGAGCGCATCGTGCACGAGTACCTGATGTGGGCGATGTGCGGCGAGCCGCGCCCGTCCGGCCAGTTCGACCTCTACGCCGTCGAGGGCGGGACGGCGGCGATGTGCTACATCTTCAAGTCGCTGAAGGCCAACCGCCTGCTGAACCCCGGCGACACGATCGCGCTCGCGACGCCGATCTTCACGCCCTATCTCGAAATGCCCCATCTCGAGGATTACGGCCTCAACGTGGTCTCGATTGCGGCTCCACAGGAGAACCGCTTCCAGTTCACCGACGACGAACTGAAGAAGCTCGAGGATCCGAAGATCAAAGCCTTCTTCGTTGTGAATCCGGGCAATCCCTATGCGGTCGCCCTGAGCGAGGAGACCATCGCCAAGATCGTCAAGCTGGTCGAAACGAAGCGCCCCGATCTCATGCTCCTGACCGACGACGTCTATGGAACCTTCGTCAAAGGGTTCCGCGGCCTTCTCGGCGCCCTACCTCGCAATACTATCGGCGTCTATTCCTATTCGAAGTATTTCGGCTGTACCGGCTGGCGGCTCGGCGTCATCGCCATTCATCGCGAGAACATCTTCGACAAGGCGATCGCCAACCATCCGGAGAAGACTCTTGCGCTGCTCGACAAGCGCTACGGTCCGCTGACCCTGAAGCCGCGCGAGATGAAGCTGATCGACCGCATCGTCGCCGACAGCCGCGACATCGCGCTCAATCACACCGCCGGACTGTCGTTACCGCAGCAGGTGATGATGTCGATGTTCTCGCTGTCCGAGTTGATGGACGAGGCCAAGCTCTACCAGAAAACCTGCATGGGGATCGTCAGGGCACGAGCCGAGCGGATGATCGAGGGGCTCGGCATCGAGGTGCCCGAGAACGTGCTGCACGATCGCTATTACGGTCTCGTCGACTTCGAGTTCTGGGCCAACAAATATGTCGGCCCGGAGGTTGTGGCCTACATGAAGGAACACGTTCATCCGCTCGACATCGTGTTCCGTCTCGCCGAAGACCACGGCATCGTGCTGCTGAACGGTGGCGGCTTCCATGCACCCGACTGGTCGGTCCGGGTATCGTTCGCCAATCTCGACGACGAGGTCTACAGCCAGATCGGGCGTGCCACGCGAGCGGTCGCCCGCGGCTACCGCCAAGCCTTCGACGCCTACAAGCTCGCCCTCTCCAAATCGAAATAGCGGGCGGCATGGTGGTGGCCAAAGAAACGTGAGCTGAAGCTGTGCCTTCAGCGGCAACGTAGCCAGACATTCGATCGGCCATTCGCGCGGTCGAATGTCGGGTCCTTCCAGAGAGGTCCGGCATGCGTTTCGTGGTCGAAGCCCTGCAGAACAACCCCGAGCTCGCCATCTTCCTGACGATTGCGCTCGGATTTCTGATCGGCAGGCTGACATTCGGCGGCTTCAGCCTCGGCGTCGTCGTCGGCTGCCTGCTGGCGGGAGTGCTGGTCGGCCAGCTCGACATCAAGGTTCCCGCGATCGTCAAATCGGTCTTCTTCGACCTTTTCCTGTTCACCACCGGCTACAAGGTCGGGCCGCAATTCTTCCGTGCCTTGAAGCGCGACGCGCTTCCGCAAATGGCGCTCACGGTCGTCCTGTGCGTGACATGCCTGTTGGTGGCGCTGGTCTTCGCGAAGCTGCTTGGCTACGACATGGGCACCGCGGCCGGCCTGCTTGCCGGCGCATTTTCTGAATCCACAGTCATCGGAACGGCAGGAGAAGCCATTCAGCGGCTCGACTTGCCGGAGGCCGAACGTCGGGCGCTCGTGAACAATATTCCGGTGGCCTACGCCGTCACCTATTTGGTGGGAACGACCGCGCTCGTCTGGTTCTTGCCAAAAGTCGGCCCCAAGCTGATGGGAATTGACCTGCGCGAGGCCGCTCGCGAAGCGACGGCAGCGCAGCATTCAGACAGGGGCGGATCGGCCAGCGAAGCCGATGGCGTTATATCGGCCGCTCGCTTGTTCGATGTCCGCGCCTATCGGGTCAAGAACGAACAACTCTTCGGCAAGACGATTGCGGAGCTGGAGGCTTTGCCGAAGAGGACGCGTGTCTTCGCCCTGCGTGGCCGCAGCGCCGATGGTCTGTTCGATCAGGCCTCGGATCATCGCATCCAGGCCGGCGACATCATCGCCGTGATGGCGCGCTTCGAAGTTCACGCCGCACGCGGCGACGTCATTGGCCCCGAGGTGAGCGACCCGGAACTGTTGGACATCCCGCTCGAAGCGCTCGACGTGGTTGTGGTGAGCCGCGAGATCGACGGCAAATCCCTGGCGGAGCTCGCCGAAGACCAATTCGCGCGCGGGGTCTTTCTCGCCAAGCTGACCCGTTCGGGCATCGCTATGCCGGTGATCCCCACGACACGCCTCAACCGGGGAGATGTCATGTCCCTGATGGGGCCCATGGCGGAGGTGGAACGCGTCTCGACGGCAATCGGCTATCCCGACAGGCGAACATCGGCGACTGATATGGTCTTCGTCGGATTGGGCATCTTCCTCGGCGGGCTCTTCGGCCTGCTCTCGCTGACCGTCTGGGGGATACCGCTGACGCTGACCGCCAGCGGCGGCGCCCTGTTCATGGGGCTTCTCTTCGGATGGCTTCGCTCGGCATATCCCTTCTTCGGTCGAATCCCCGAGCCCGCGATCTGGATCTTCGACACGGTCGGACTGTGCATGTTCATCGGCATTGTGGGTCTCAGCGCTGGACCAAGTTTCGTCGCGGGCTTGAAAGCGACAGGAATCAGCCTCGCCGCCGTGGGCCTGGTGTCGGCGCTGCTGCCGCACATGGTCGGCATTCTCTTCGGCCGTTACGTCCTGAAGATGGACCCTCTGATCGTACTGGGAGCCTGCGCCGGAGCCGGCACGATCACGGCGGCTTTGAGAGCGGTTCAGGATGAAGCGCAGAGCAGCATTCCGGCTCTCGGATACACGGTCCCCTATGCGATCGGGAACATTCTGCTGACCGCGTGGGGGCCTGTCCTGATCGCGCTGATGACCATTTGATCGGGCATGCGGCTGATGCCGTGCCAGTCAACGGTTGGCCTCGACACCCTGATGCACCCCAGGTCGCACCGTTTTCATAGGCCCCAAGGAATGGCTGATGGAGGACAACATGAAGCTCCCGATCGCATTCGCGGCTCTCGTCGCCGCATTCGTCGCGACGGACAGCGGAGACGCCCGTGCGGCAGTCTACTGCCAGTACGTCAATTACCCCGTCGGCTGCATCGTAAGACCCGGGGTCGTGCTGCGGCCCCGGCCGGTCGCGCGGGCCGCTGTCACCCCTGGTGTCGGAGCCCCGGGCGTAGGGGTCCGGCCTGGCACACCGATGAACCGCGGAGGTCCGGTCAATCGGGCGGGCAGGCGCTAAGTACCTTGCCGCGCCTCCGTCCGGCAGCACCCGCGAAACAGGCACCTTGACCTGTGAGCAGCCGGGCGCTTTGCGCAGGGTACTTCTCGTCGTTCGGCAGCTGTGGACCTACGAATACCTTCCTTGCCTCGGCAAAACCGGCCCGAGGTGAGTCAAGCCGATGATGGCCGAAGGCTTGCGCAACGCGTTGAGCATGGACCTGACCGATGGACAGGAATGCGCCGAAGCCCCGCGACGCGGATTCGCCGTCAACGATGATCGACGCCGCGATTCGAGTCGGGCTGGTCGGTGTGCTGGTATTCGCCTGCGCCCGGATCATACTTCCCTTCGCTTTCCTTCTGACCTGGTCGGCGATCCTGGCTGTGATGCTCAATCCGCTGCATCTGCGGTTAGTGCCGAGGCTAGGACATCGCGGATCGGCGCTGCTGATCGGGCTGATCGGTGTCGCGCTGATGCTGGGGCCGATGGTGATCCTGGTGACCTCGCTGGCGACGTCCCTGTATTCTCTCATCTCAAACGTTCAGAGCCAGGGCATCACGATGCCACAGCCCCCGCTTTGGCTCGATGGTACCCCTTTGATTGGCAAGAAGCTGACCGAGATCTGGTCTCTCGTCGCTTCCAACATACCTGCTGCACTGGCGAAATATGGCCACTTGGTCAGCGGGCCGCTGGCGTGGATCGCTGCGTTCGCCGGTGGCCTCGCGATTGGGGAGCTGTCATTCGTCGTCTCGTTCGCGATTGCAGCGGTGCTCGTCGTTTATGGCCAGAATGCCACCGTATTCGCCCATCGTGCGCTCGAACGGGTCACGGGAAGCGAAGCGCGTGCAACGCAGTTGGTCGCGCTGACGGTAGCTACGATCCGCGGCGTGGGGCTAGGCGTGGTTGGCGTCGCGGTCGTCCAGTCATTGCTCCTGAGTTTCGGCTTCTTTGCCATCGGACTTCAAACAGCGGGTCCCTTGACACTCGTTGCCCTGTTGCTGGGTATCATGCAGGTACCGTTGATTTTGCTGACGCTGCCTGTCGTCGCTTATGTCTTCTATTCCGAAGCGACGCAGCCGGCCGTTATCTTCCTCATCTGGAACATCGTCGTCGGGCTGAGCGACAATATTCTCAGGCCGCTGATGCTTGGCAGAGGGCTCGAAGTCCCGATGCCGATCATTCTGATCGGCGTTCTCGGCGGCATGATCGTAGACGGGCTGCTGGGCATATTCGTGGGGCCGGTGCTGTTGGCCGTCAGCTATGTTCTGCTGCTCGATTGGCTGCGCCAACAACCGGTTTGACCTGCGCCTCATCGTATCGGGCGGCAATACCATCGGGCATTGGAGCATCATCGGCTTGGGCGCGCGCCGCGCGAGCTATACTTGGCACGATGTCTCGACGCGGCGTACCGTCGCCTTCGCCGGCTATCGGCGATAGACTGACCGGCGACCACAACGCCGGCACCGCGCAGGCCTGCGGTGAGGCCGGCTACTGCTTCGCCCGGACGCGGATCGCGCTCGAACTCCTCGCGGGCGAGGCCTATGTCAATCTACAGACGGACGGGTTCGGCGAGGGCGACCTGCGCGGCTGCCGGGCACAGAATGGGTTGGCGGGCGATACTGGCGTAGCAAACCTTGTCGTGAGCGAACACTGCTGACAGGGTTCGTCGGTACCAACTGGCTTGGTTTGGCGCTGGCTCACCTACGGTTTGGTTCCGCGCATAGCCCAACCGGACGAGTAGAAGATCGAGGAACTCAACGATGGCCGCGGCTGGAAAGATCCATATCGGTATCGGCGGCTGGGTATTCGAGCCCTGGCGCGGGGTGTTCTATCCGGACGGGCTGCCGCAGAAGCGGGAGCTCGAATATGCTGCGAGCAAGCTCACCTCGATCGAAGTCAACGGCACTTATTACGGCTCGCAGAAGCCGGAGAGCTTCGCCAAATGGCGCGAGGAGACACCGGACGATTTCGTCTTCGCGCTGAAGGGCTCGCGGTTCTGTACGAACCGAAGCGTGCTGGCGGAGGCCGGGCCTTCGGTCGAGAAGTTCCTGACCAGCGGGCTCACCGAGCTCAGGCACAAGCTGGGGCCGATCAATTGGCAGTTCATGCCGACGAAGCAGTTCGATCCCGTCGATTTCGAGGCCTTCCTCAAGTTGCTGCCGAAAGAACTGGACGGGATCACGCTGCGCCATGCCGTCGAAGTCCGGCATGACAGCTTCCGCTCGCCGGATTTCATCACGCTGCTGCGTCAGTATGGCGTTGCCGCGATCACCTCGGCGGACGCGGATTACACGCAGATCGCCGATGTGACCGCGCCCTTCGTCTATGCGCGGATCATGGGGACCAAGGAGGCCGAGCCGAAGGGCTATTCCGAGGCAGGTCTCGATCGCTGGACCAGGGCTGCGCAGGTCTGGGCCGAGGGCGGCGTGCCTGATGGCCTGGAGACGGTCGGGCCCG
>JAIUOY010000217.1:0-2824 GCA_020160995.1 Pseudomonadota bacterium
CCGCGATCCGCGGCTCGCTCAAGACGAAGCTCGCCACGATCGGCACCATCGTCGCGCTGGCCGGCTTCTTCGTCTACGGGCTGACGACGCTCGAAACCTCCCTCTGGAAGATCATCGCCGGCTTCGGCAATCTCGGCACCTTCGTGATGTTGATGCTGCCGCCCGATCCCGGCTCCTTCGCCCGCGCCGTCATCTTCGTGAAGGCGCTGTTCGAGACCATCGCCATCGCCTTCCTCGGCACGGTGCTCGCGGCCATCCTTGCCTTGCCGCTCGGCTTCATCGCGGCGCGCAACGTCGTCGCCAACCGCATCGTGCATTTCCTCGCCCGCCGTTCGCTCGACACCGTGCGCGGCGTCGATGCGCTGATCTGGGCGCTGATCTGGGTGAATGTCGTGGGTCTCGGCCCCTTCGCCGGCATGCTCGCGATCATGACCAGCGATCTCGGCGCCTTCGGCAAGCTCTATTCGGAAGCGATCGAGGCGGCCGACCGCAAGCCGGTCGAGGGTGTCTCCTCGGTCGGCGGCGGCAAGGCGCATGAGATCCGCTTCGGCCTCCTGCCGCAGGTCCTGCCCGTGATCGCGAGCCAGGTACTCTATTTCATCGAGTCGAACACGCGATCCTCGACCATCATCGGCATCGTCGGCGCCGGCGGCATCGGCCTCTATCTCGCCGAGACGATCCGCACGCTGGAATGGCAGCAGGTCTCCTTCCTGATCCTGCTCGTCCTCGCCGCGGTCTCGGCCATCGACTTCCTGTCGGGCAAGCTGCGCTTCGCGATCATCGGCAAGCGGGCGAGCTGACCTTTTCCTTCTCCCCTCAGGGGAGAAGGTGTCTGCGAAGCAGACGGATGAGGGCCGCGCGACCGGCCACACCGATCATCGGCTCGCCAAGCCTTCCCTCATCCGTCAGCGCTCCGCGCTGCCACCTTCTCCCCCAAGGGGAGAAGGGGAGTCCCCGAACGGCTCGATCACCATCTCCATGCGTTCGGCTGCGAAGACGCTTGAGACCAGATGCACCGGCGTCAGGTCCGGCAGCGCATCGACGGCTGTCGAGATCATCACGGCAGCCTCAGGCGCGATCTCCAGCAACTCCGCCTCGCCCTCGTCGGCCAGTCGCGCCGTCAGGCGCGTCGACAAGCGCACGTAATCTGCGATGCCATAGACCTTGAAGGCCGCCGTGATCGAGCCGGCCGCCTCGCGATAGGCCTTGTCGAAATCCGGGAAGCGCTCGACCGAGAGCCAATGCGTGCCGGCGCCCATCGGCACGCCATCGGCGAGGCTGACGCCTCGCACGCACCAGAGCGGCGTCCCGGTCTTCAGCTTGAGCGCGGTACAAGCAGCCGCCTCGCCGACAACCACCTCCGCCGAGAGCATCCGGCTCGTGCCGGTGATGCCGAGCTTGCCCATATTGGTGCGCATGCTGACGCGCCGTCCGATCGGATAGGGCAAACGCGGTGCCGTCACCTGGGTGCCGCGTCCACGTGAGACCGTCACGAGTCCCTGATCGGCAAGATGCCGAAACGCCTGCCGCACCGTATGGCGGTGCACGCCGTAGCGCTCGGCCAACGCGACCGAGGCCGGCAGCGTATCGCCGAGCTTGTACTCGCCGCGCCCGATCGCATTCGCCAGTTCGTCGGCGATGCGCCGCCAGGCCGTTCCGCCGTCGCGCTCCGCCAGTGCCGCATCCGTCATCAAAGTTTCATCCGAAAAGTATAGACCTTTGCCATCAACTCTCCTAGCATAGTCTAGACATTCAGAACTGACCAGCGAGCCCGCGCCGATGATGCAAAAAACCCCGAGGCAAAGCTGGATGGCGACGCTAGCGCGCGCCTCCCGCAGCGAGATCGAAACCCTGCTCGGCGATCCGCCGGACCACGACCTGCTCAAGGCACCGGAGACCGGCACCGTGATGGTCGAGGGTCGCGCCGGCGGCGCCGGCCGTCGCTTCAATCTTGGCGAAGCCACAGTGACACGCTGCGTCGTACGCCTGTCCAACGGGCGGATGGGCTTTTCCTATGCGCTCGGCCGCGACGGCCGGAAGGCCCGGCTCGCCGCGCTGCTCGACGCCCGCCTCCAGGAGGAGGCCGAAGGCAGCGGGTTGCATCAGGGCGTCGCCACGCTCGCCACCCAGCAGGCAGCGGCCCGCGACCTTGCCTCGCGCAAGGCGGCGGCGACCAAGGTCGACTTCTTCACGCTGGTCCGGGGTTCGTGATGCTGGCTGAAACCATGATCACCCCCGGCTTCTCCGATCCGGTCTTCCAGTCGCAGGCCGCCTTTCGTGCACTGCTCGCCGCTCTCTCCGAGCCCGGCACGCTGCAGCAGGTCGCGAGCGAGATCGCGCCGCCGGAAGGTCTGGCGACAGCAACCGCAACCGCCCTGCTGACGCTGGCCGATTACGAGACCCCGGTCTGGCTGCCGGAAGCCCTGCGCAACGGCCCGGCCGGCGCCTGGCTGCGTTTCCATTGCGCCGCCGCACTCGTCGACGATCCCGCTCAGGCCGCCTTCGCGATCATCGACGGTACTGCCTCCGAGCCGAAGCTCTCGGCCTTCAACCTCGGCACCGACCAGTTCCCGGATCGCTCGACCACCGTAATCGTGCAGGTCACTGGCTTGGAGGGCGGCACTACCCTCGCCCTCGCCGGCCCCGGAATTCCCGGCACCCGAACGACTGCCCCGCAGGGCCTGCGCTCCGGCTTCACCGACGAACTGCGCGAAAACGGCGCGCTCTACCCGCTCGGCGTCGATGTCCTGCTGGCGCATGGCGAGCGCCTGATCGGCCTGCCGCGCTCGACACAGGTTGAGGAGGCTCGCTGATGTATGTCGCA
>JAIUOY010000218.1:0-34177 GCA_020160995.1 Pseudomonadota bacterium
AATACGACGCCTCGCACATGCTCTCGCCGATGCCGCTCGCCATTTCGCTGGGCGTCGGCTCGAACCCGGTGCCGTGGACCATGCCGGCGGTCGAGAACATCAACGGCCAGGCGATCACCCTGGCCATGAAGCACAAGGACAAGCGCAACCCGAAGGATTGGAAGGGCTTTCGCTTCGCCGTTCCGTTCGACTACTCGATGCACAACTACCTGCTGCGCTACTACGTGGCCGAGCATGGGCTCGATCCCGACAGGGACATTTCGATCCGCTCGGTGCCGCCGCCCGAGATGGTGGCCAACCTGCGCGCCGACAATATCGACGGCTATCTCGGCCCCGATCCGTTCAACCAGCGCGCCGTCTATGACGGCATCGGCTTCATCCATCTCCTGACCAAGGAACTGTGGGACGGCCATCCCTGCTGCGCCTTCACGGTGAGCAGGGAATTCGCGACCCAGAATCCCAACACCTATCGCGCGCTGCTGAAGTCGATCATCGACGCGACGGCCTATGCGGACAAAGCCGAGAACCGCAAGGAGATCGCCAAGGCGATTGCGCCGGCGAACTATCTGAACCAGCCGGAGACGGTGCTGGAGCAGATCCTGACCGGCACCTACGCCGACGGGCTGGGCGGCGTGAAGAAGGACCCCAGCCGAGTCGGCTTCGATCCCTTTCCCTGGAACCAGTTCGCGGTCTGGATCATGACCCAGATGAAGCGCTGGGGGCAGCTCAAGGCGGATGTCGACTATGCCAAGGTCGCGTCAGAGGTCTATCTGGCGACCGATACGGCGGCGATGATGAAGGAGATGGGCCTCACCCCGCCCGATCCGTCGAACAAGACGATCGTGGTCATGGGCAAGCCGTTCGATGCCGCCAAGCCCGACGACTATGTCGCGAGCTTCGCCATCCGTCGGAGCTGAGCCATGGCGACCTTGAAGAACTCGCTCGGCTTGCGGGCGAGCCTGCTGTCGCTGCTGATCTTCGCCGCGATCATCGGACTTTGGCATATCGCCACCATGCCGACCGCGGCCAGCGGCCCGGCGGTCGATCCCGAATATGCCAAGCTGGTGGGCAACGCCGCGGCGACAGGCGCGAAATCCGCCATCCCGACGCCGGCCGACATTGCCGTCACGATCTGGGGACATCTCACGGATCCCTTCTACGTGCGTGGCAGCAACGACAAGGGCATCGGCATCCAGCTCGCCTATTCGCTGGGCCGCGTGCTCCTGGGCTTCGGGCTGGCGGCGATCATCGCGGTGCCGCTCGGCTTCCTGATCGGCATGTCGCCGCTGGTCTATCGCGCGCTCGATCCCTTCATCCAGATCCTGAAGCCGGTGTCGCCGCTCGCCTGGATGCCGCTTGCCCTTTACACCATCAAGGACTCGACGATCTCCTCGATCTTCGTGATCTTCATCTGCTCGGTCTGGCCGATGCTGATCAACACCGCCTTCGGCGTGGCGGGCGTGCGCAAGGAATGGCTGAACGTGGCGCGTACGCTCGAAGTCGGGCCGTTCCGCACGGCCTTCAAGGTGATCCTGCCGGCGGCGGCGCCGACCATCATGACCGGCATGCGCATCTCCATCGGCATCGCCTGGCTGGTCATCGTGGCCGCCGAGATGCTCGTGGGCGGCACCGGCATCGGCTACTTCGTGTGGAACGAGTGGAACAACCTCTCGATCGCCAACATCGTGACCGCGATCCTGTTGATCGGCCTGGTCGGCCTGGCTCTCGACCAGGGCCTGGCGCGCATCACCAAGCTCGTCACCTATCCGGAGTAGGCCGTCATGGACAATCGACCTCTCATCAGCGTCGAAGGCCTGGCGCGCCGCTTCGGCGACTCCGGCCAGCCCGCCGTGTTCGAGAACATCTGGTTCGGCATCGACAAGGGCGAGTTCTGCTGCCTGATCGGCCATTCCGGCTGCGGCAAGACCACGATCCTGAACGTGCTGGCCGGCCTCGACAGTGCGAGCGAGGGCGCCGTCATCGTCGACAACTGCGAGATCGACGGGCCGAGCCTCGATCGCGCCGTGATCTTCCAGGGCCATGCGTTGCTGCCCTGGCTGTCGGTGATGGGCAACATCGCCTTCGCCGTCTCCTCGCGCTGGCCCGCATGGGACCGCGCCAAGGTGCAGGACCATGCGCGTCGCTTCATCGAGCTGGTGGGGCTCAAGGGCGCCGAGAACAAGCAACCGTCGCAGCTCTCGGGCGGCATGAAGCAGCGTGTCGGCATTGCCCGTGCGCTCTCCATCCAGCCCAAGATGCTGCTGATGGACGAACCGTTCAGCGCGCTCGACGCGCTGACGCGCGGCATGCTGCAGGACGAAGTGCTGCGAATCTGCGCAGATACGAAGCAGACCGTGTTCATGATCACGCACGATGTCGACGAAGCGATCCTGCTCGCCGACAAGATCGTGCTGATGACCAACGGTCCCGGCGCCAAGATCGCCGAGATCGTGGTCAACACCATGCCGCGCCACGAGCGGCACCGGAACGACCTTCACCGGCATCCGCAGTACTACGCGATCCGCAATCATCTCGTTGAGTTCCTGGTGAACCGCAGCCGCGCGTTCGACAAGGAGATCGCCGACGTTGGCTACGATCCGCGGCGACTGAAGCTGGTGAAGCCTGGCCTGTCGGCGGTCAATCCGCCGGCCGAAGTCGTGCCTCTTCGGCACACCCTCTGATGGTTAATTGACACGGGAGAAGACAATGAAGCGGGCAGAAGTCACCGAGAAGATCCTTTCGGCCAAGCGGCTGAAGGAACTCACCTGGGAAGAGATCGCCAAGAAGATCGGTGGCGCCTCGAAGATCGTCGTCACCGCGGCCTGCATGGGCCAGATGAAGATGACCAAGGAACAGGCAACCAAGGCCGGCAAGCTGTTCGGCCTGGGCAAGGAAGAAGTGCTGCTGTTGCAGGAAGTGCCTTATCGCGGCTCGCTGCCACAGATCCCGCCGACCGATCCGTTGATCTACCGCTTCTACGAGCTGGTGCAGGTCTACGGCACGACCTGGAAGGAACTGATCCAGGAGGAGTTCGGCGACGGCATCATGAGCGCCATCGACTTCGACATGACGATGGAACGCCAGCCTGATCAGAAAGGTGATCGCGTGAAGATCGCTATGTCCGGCAAGTTCCTGGGCTACAAGAGCTACTGATCAGGTCTCACTCGGCCGCCAGCTTCCGCGCGACCCTCGGGTCGCGCGTGAGCAGGCCGTCGGCGAGGTCGCGCTCGATCAGGGCGTCGGGGCGTTCGGCGATGCGGCCGAAACCGCCCCCGCCGCCCACGAACATCTCGATGATGTCGCCTTTGCCGAGATCGACTGCCGCCTTGCTGCGCAATTCTTCGGTGGTGCCGTTGGCGCGGAAGATGCGGCAGTAGCCGCGCTGGCCGGGTTCGCCACCCTGCAGGCCCTCGGGGGCGAGGCGGAAGCGGTCCGAGTAGATGGCGAGCTGCACGTCGTCGCGCAGGATCTCGCAGCGACGCGTAAAGCCGGCGCCACCGCGCCGTGCGCCCAGGCCGAACGAGTCCGGCGCCAGCTCGTAGCCGACGATGCGGAAGAAATCGTAGTCGATGTCGAGCGATTCGACCGGCGCGTTGGAGCAGTTGCTGAGCGGCGAATCGACGGCATCGCAGCCGTCGGTGTCCCTGGAAGCGCCGTAGCCGCCGCCGAAGATTTCGAGATAGACGCTATAACCCTTCTCGCCGAGATGGCTGAGGCAGAAGGCCGTCGTACAGTCGAAGCCGGTGGCGATCACCTTGTCGGGCAACGCCTGCGCCATCGCCTTCATCACGGCGTTGAACACGCGATAGGCCGGGATCATGCGCGCCCGCACTGGCGCCGGCGGCCGCGGATTCAGCAGCGAGCCGTAGGGCACCTTGATCCTGATCGGCCGCGCCATGCCTTCGTTGTAGGGAATGTCCGGGCTGGTCAGCACCGACTTCACGCAGGAGAGCGCGGCCGAAAGCGTGCTCGAATAGGGGCAGTTGAGATTGCGCTTCACCTGCGCGCAGGTGCCCTCGAAGTCGATCTCGACCGAGTCCTCGGCGATCGTGACCTTGGCCTTTACCACCAGCGGATCGTCGCTGAGGCCGTCGTCGTCGATGGCATCCTCGCCATAGAAGGTGCCCTTGGGGGCCTGGGCGATGGCCGCACGCACGCGACGCTCGGAATAGTCCTGCATCTCCTTCATCGCCGCTTCGACCTTGTCGGTGCCGTAGCGTTCGCAGAGCTGCTTCACCCGCAACACGCCGATGGCGTTGGCGGCGAACTGCGCATTGAAGTCGCCGATCGTGAGGTCCGGCACGCGCACATTGGCGGTCACGAGACGTTCGAAGGATCCACCATTCCAGTCGCGCTCGAAGCTGTACTTCGAAGGCGGGAAGCGCAGCCCCTCCTGGTAGACATCGGAGGCGTGGATGTTGAGGCCGGGCGCACCGCCGCCGAGATCGAGGTGGTGCGCTACCGAAGCGCCGAAGCCCACGACCTGGCCGCCGACGAAGATCGGCGTGAAGATGAAGACGTCAGGAATATGCTGGCCGCCCTCGAAGGGATCGTTGTTGATCAGGAAGTCGCCTTCCTGGAGCGTCTCGACCGGGTGGCGTTTCAGGCAGGCGCGCAGGGTCTCGCCGATCGGTCCCAACTGCATGGGGATCAGTTCGGCCTGGGCGACGGTGTTGCCGTAGCGATCCATCAGACCCGCCGACCCGTCGCGGGCTTCGCGCAGGATGGTCGAGTAGGCGGAGCGGATCAGCTTCACGCCCATCTCGCGGGCACCGGCGATCAACGCCTGGCTGATGACGGCATAGTCGATGGGACCCAACTGGCTCATGTCGCTCTCCGCCTTCAGGATTTGCGCAGGATGAGATTGTCGTGGCTGTCTAGCTCGGCGCTCCAGCCCGGTGGCACCCAGCTCGTCGCGGTGTGACCTTCGATGACCGCCGGCCCGACGATCTTCTGGTCTGTCGTCAGCGCCTCGGCGGTGTGGCGCGCGCAATCGAGCCAGCTCTCGCCATAAAAGATCTTCGCCTGCTCGGGTGCCCGCGCCGCCAGCTTCTCGCGGTCGAGCTTGGGCGCGCCGCCGATCGGCAGGGTCGCGCCAACGCGCAAGGTCACGATCTCGACCGGCCGGTCGAGCGTGGCGCCGTGCATGAAGGTGCGGTGGTGAGCGTCGGCGAACAGTTCGGCGAGATAGGCCGCGTCGAGCGACCCAAGACGGTCGGCCGGAATCTCGACGCCGACCTCGAAGGCCTGACCGACGAAGCGCATGTCGAGCGTGTGCGTGTAGTCGAGCTCGCCCGGCAGCTTCATGTCGACGAACTGCGCGGCAAGCCTCTGGCGCATCTCGTCGAAGATGCGGCCGGCTTCCTTTGCCGCCGTATCGTCGAGCTTCATCTTGCGCGTGACGGCGTCGAACTTGGTGTAGTCGGAAGCAACCAGCCCGTAGGCCGAGATCACGCCGGCATTGGGCGGTACGACGATGGTCGAAATGCCGAGTTCCTCGGCAATGCGGGCGGCGTGCAGCGGGCCGGCGCCGCCGAACGGCACCAGCGCATAGTCGCGCGGATCGCGGCCGCGTTCGGTCGAGACGAGCTGGATCGCGCGCACGATGTTGGCGTCCGCGAGTTGCAATGCGGAGGACGCCGCCTGTTCGACGCTGAGCCCGAAGCGTTGGGCGACAGGCTCGAAGGCGCGATGGGCGGCATCGCTGTCGAGCGTCATGCGTCCGCCCAGGAAAGCGGCGGGCCGGATGGTGCCGATCACGATGTGGGCATCTGTCGTGGCAGGCTCGGTGCCGCCGCGGCCGTAGCAGGCCGGGCCGGGATCGGCGCCGGCACTTTGCGGACCTACGCGCAACATGCCGCCGTCGTCGACCCAGGCGATCGAGCCGCCGCCTGCGCCGACCGACACGATGTCGAGCACCGGCGTGCGGATCGGCAGTCCGTCGATCTCGGTCTCCGACGCGAGCGAGGGGCGGCCGTCCTGCACCAGGCAGACATCGGTCGAGGTGCCGCCCATGTCGAAGGTGATCAGGTCCTTGAAACCGGAGCGCGCGGCCTGCCGCGTGGCGCCGACGACGCCGGCGGCCGGGCCGGAGTAGAGCGCGGTGATGGCGCTCTGGCGCATCGCGTCGGCGGGCAGGCGACCACCGTTGGATTGCATCACGGTGAAGCGGCCCCGGAAGCCCGACTCCGACAGCTTGCTCTCGAAGCGGTGGAGGTACCCGTCGATTACCGGCTGGACATAGGCGGAAAGCAAGGTGGTCGAGGCGCGCTCGAACTCGCGGAACTCGCGCGCCACTTGATGGCTGCACGTCACCAGCACGCCGGGCAGCGCCGCCCCGATCATCGCGGCAAGCTGCTTCTCGTGGTCGGGGTTGGCGTAGGCGTTGAGGAGGCAGATCGCGACGGCGCGATAGCCGCCGTCCTTCAGAGCCGGAATCAGGTCGGCCGAGACCTTCGCTTCATCGAGCGGCGTCTCGACGGTGCCGTCGGCGCGCAGACGCTCCGGTGCCTCGAAGCAATCCTTGCGGCGTACCGGCGGTGCGGGCTTGGCATAGAAGAGGTCGTAGATGTTGCGCCGGTCGTGGCGCTGCATGAACAGGAGATCGCGAAAGCCTGCCGTCGCAATGAAAGCGACCGACGCGCCCTTGCGCTCCAGCACGGCATTGGTGGCGACGGTCGAGCCATGGCCGAGATCCTCGATGCCGGAGAGATCGATGCCCGATGCGGTGAGGGCAGCAAAGGCGCCGATGTCGGGCGACTTCGGTGTACTCGGTACCTTGGTGACGACGACCCTGCCGCCTTCGACGGCAACCAGATCCGTGAACGTGCCTCCGACCTCGACTCCGACTCTCATTCTTGCGGCCTCCCTGCGCGATGCTAGGGCGGTTTTGGAGTCTGGGCCAGATGCGCGATCCTTCGATTACGTCCGTTGCCGGACGTCAGCGACCTTCCAGCTTCGTCTGCAGCTCGGCGATCTGCTTCTTGAGCTCTTCGTTCTCTTCGCGGGCCTTGGCGGCCATCGCCTTCACGGCATCGAACTCATCGCGCCGCGGAATATCCATGCCGTCCAGGATCTTGGCGATCTGGTCGCGCACGCGCGCCTCGACCTCGTCCTTCATGCCGGTCAGCGCGCCCATGGCGCCGTTGGCTACCTTGGTGAGGTCGTCGATGAAGGGATTGCGGGTTTGCATGGTCTCGCTCCTTAGCTGTTCCTCTGGAGCCTGACTCCTGATGCGTCAAGTATGGGCGGCTGGTAGCATCCCGCGCAACAAGGACCGGAGGACGCCGTGAGTTTGGTAAAAGTCGAGTCGAGCGAAGGTATCACCACGATCACGATGACGCGGGCGGAGAAGCGCAATGCCTTGTCGCAGGCGTTGTGTGATCAACTCTACGACGCCTATCGCGCCTTCGAGGCGGGCAGCGACCATGTGGCGATCCTGCAGGCCGAAGGGCCGGCCTTCTGCGTCGGCGCTGACCTCAAAGAGCCGCCTGCGGCCATGTGGAAGGCCGTGCCGCATGTCAGCCATCGCCTCACCAAGCCGGTGATCGCGGCGACCCAGGGCTGGGTGATCGGCGGCGCGATCTGCATGGTGATGACCTGCGATCTCATGGTATCGGCCGACACCACCAAGTTCATGTACCCGGAAGCCAAGGTCGGCGTGTTCGGCGGCCTGATGCCGGGCATCGTCTCGCGCATGCCGCACAAGCTCGCCATGGAACTGCTGCTGCTGGGCGAAGAGGTTTCGGTGCAGCGCGCCTACGATGTCGGCTTCGTCAATCGCGTGGTGCCGCTGGGCGAGGAGCGCAAGGAAGCGCGGCGCATGGCCAAGGTAATTGCCGATTCGGCGCCGCTGGTCATCCGCACCTTGCGCGACTTCGCCAACCAGACCCTGCCGCGCGGACCAGCCGAGATCTTCGTGCCGGAACGTTACAAGCTCGAACAGATCGCCAATTCCGAGGATCGCAAGGAAGGTGCTGCGGCGTTCCGTGAGAAGCGGGAACCCAAGTTCAAAGGACGGTAATCGATGACGACAGGGGGCAAGCTGCTGCTGGTCGGATGCGGCAAGATGGGGGGCGCCATGCTGGACGGCTGGCTGGCGCGCGGCCTCAAGGCATCGGATGTCGTGGTCGCCGAGCCGGTCGAGGCCATCCGGCCGAAACAGGCCGGCCTGCGCCTCGTCGCCTCGTCGAGCGAGGTTTCCGAAGCGCCGGAGATCGTGGTGCTGGCGGTGAAGCCGCAGGCGATGGATGCGACGCTTGCCGACCTGAAGCGCTTTGCCGAACAGGGCTCCGTGTTCCTGTCGATCGCGGCCGGCAAGACGCTGGGCTATTTCGCGAACCATCTCGGCACGGCGGCCAAGGTCGTGCGTTCCATGCCGAACACCCCGGCGGCCGTTCGCCAGGGCATCACCGTCGCCACGGCGGCGGCTGGTGTTTCGGCGGCGGAGAAGAAGCGCTGCCATGAACTGCTCGAAGCAGTGGGCGGCGTGCTCTGGGTCGACGACGAGGCGCTGATGGATCCCGTCACGGCGCTTTCGGGCAGCGGTCCTGCCTATGTCTTCCTGCTGGTCGAGGCGATGGCGGCGGCGGGCGCCAAGCTCGGCCTGACGTCGGAAATGGCCATGCAGCTGGCCCGCGCCACGGTGGCCGGCAGCGGCGAACTGCTGAAGCAGTCGAGTGAACCGGCGGCGCAGTTGCGCGTTAATGTCACCAGCCCGGGCGGTACTACCGCCGAAGCCTTGAAGGTCCTGATGGCAGACGACGGTATTCAGCCGGTTTTCGACAAGGCGCTCGCGGCGGCTTCGCGTCGTTCCAGGGAACTCGCGGGATGAGCGAGGCCGGCACCACGCCCGACGTCACCACCGGCGCCACGCCCGCCGATCGTGCGCTCGACGCCTTTCTCCGGCTGGTCGCCGAGAAGGGCTTCGCGGCCGTGGCGCTGCGCGACGTGGCCCAGGAAGCCGGTCTGGGTTTTGCCGACCTCTATCGCCTCCATTCCGACAAGGTGTCGCTGGTCGCGGCCTTCATGGCGCGTGTCGACGCCGAGGTCCTGGCCGGCACGCCCTCCGTCGTCGATCCTGAGGAGACGGCGCGCGATCGCCTGTTCGACGTGATGATGCGCCGCTACGACTCGCTGAAGCCGCATCGGGAGGCCATGCGCGCGCTGCGCCGCGCCGCCTTGCGCGATCCGCTGCTGGGTCTGGCGACCGGGTCGTCGCTGCGTCGGTCGATGGCGGCGATGCTCGAAGCGGCCTCGATTCCCAGCGATGGTCTGGGTGGTGCGTTGCGGCAGAATGGGCTGCTGGCGATCCATCACGCCGTGTCCCGTGTCTTCGATCGGGACGAGACGGAGGATCTTTCCAAGACCATGGCGTCGCTGGACGGTCGCCTGAAAGCGGCTGAAAAATGGTCTCAACTCTTTGATAAATATACAAAAAATAACAAACAAGGGGCGTCGGCGGAGCCCGCCGTTTCACCTGCTGCATGAAGATTTTGTGCGCTGCACAAAATCGTCTCTTGACTCGCCGGGCTGCCTCCCTAAATTAGCGTCCATTGTGCACCGCAGCATTTCAGGCGGGGCACCCGAGCTTTCCATCGTTTTTGCCCAGTCAGGAGACATTCCATGTACGCCAATGGTGCTTTCAAGAACCCGTTCGCCGACTTCGACTTCAGCAAGTTCTCCAGCGAGTTCAAGCTGCCGGTCGTGAACGTCGAGACCATCGTCGAGACCGCCCGCAAGAACTTCGCCACGATGACTTCGGTCAACACGTCGGCCGTCGAGTCGTTCAAGACGATCGCGCAGCGCCAGGGCGACATGGTCCGCGCTGCGATGGAAGACCTCTCCAAGCACGGCAGCGAAGTGCTCGCCGCCGCGACCATCGAGGAGAAGGCCGCCAAGCAGATCGACTTCGTGAAGAAGAGCTACGAGACGGCCGTCACCAACTCCAAGGAGCTGGCCGACCTCTACAGCAAGGGTCACACCGACGCGCTGACCGCGCTCAGCGCGCGGGTCGCCGAGGTGACCGAAGAGGTCAAGGCTGCGATCGCCAAGAAGTAAGCTTCGTCGGCCTCAGGCCGATCGAGGGGAAGGGCCGCGCGAGCGGCCCTTTTCTTTTGTCCGCACCCGATTAGGGTGCCGGACGATGGAACAGATCGCTTACGAAGACTTCGAGAAGGTCGACATCCGCGTCGGCACGATCCTCGAAGCAGGCCCTCTCGAGGGTGCCCGCAAACCCGCCTTCCGCCTGCTGATCGACTTCGGCCCCGAGATCGGCACCAAGAAATCCTCGGCTCAGATTACGGTGCACTACACGCCGGAATGCCTGATCGGCCGCCAGGTCGCGGCCGTGGTCAATTTCCCGCCACGACAGATCGGCAAGTTCATGTCGGAAGTGCTGACCCTGGGTTTCCCGGCGGGCGACGGCAGCGTCGTGCTGTTCGCGCCGGACCAGGTCGTGCCTAATGGTGGGAAGCTATTCTAGCCTTCAGCTGACTACAGTCGAAGGCTCGATGCTCTAGTCGCGCCAGCGGCATCGTTCCAAGTCCAGACGGTTTCTGGCGTCGAATTTGATGCCTTCCTTCTCCAGCAGGTGTCGCTGGAGGATGTCGCCTCCATTGCGGGACAGGCTGAAGGACACCTCGCCCTTGGCGTTGACGACGCGGTGCCATGGGATCTTGGTGCCTGGGTCAAGACGCTGAAGCACGCGGCCGACAAGGCGGGCGCGCCTCGGCATGCCCGCCATCGCCGCGACCTGGCCATAGGTCGCAACCCAGCCCACAGGGATGCGGCGGATTACGGCGCAGATGGCTTCAACAGCTTGATCGCCCTGAAGTTGGGCAGCCTGAAGCGGCTTGCGCTTCGGCAGCATCGATAGTTTGCGCAGATCCCTGGTTGCCCAGCCTCGCAGCGATCTGGATGCCGGGGGCGGCCCGCGACCCTTGTCCGAACGACGCATGGAGCGAATTCCCTGTGCCGCGATCATGGGATGGCACCGGCGGGAAGGCCAGTGCCGGGCTTTACCCGGCGAGCGAGAAAACAGTGAGAGGCGCGATCCTCAGAAAACCTTGTGGATCCACCCGTACTTGTCGGCGACACGGCCGCGCTGAATGCCGACCAGGGTTGCTTTCAGTTCTTCGGTGCGGGCGCCCGAGCCGCCGTTGCCGATGGTGAATTCGCCGTCGGGCGAACGCACCGTGCCGATCGGGGTGACAACCGCGGCGGTGCCGCAGGCAAAGGCTTCGCGCAGACGGCCACTGGCGGCATCTGCCTTCCATTGCTGAATGGAGTAGGGCTCTTCGCGCACGGGAATGCCCTTGTCCTTGGCCAGTGTGATGAGCGAGGAGCGCGTGATGCCGGGCAGGATCGTGCCGCCGAGCGGTGGCGTCACCATCGAGCCGTCGTCGAACACGAAGAAGACGTTCATGCCGCCAAGCTCTTCCACCCAGCGCTTCTCGACGGCGTCGAGGAATACGACCTGGTCGCAGCCGTGGCGGGTCGCTTCGGCCTGGGCGAGCAGGCTGGCAGCATAATTGCCGCCGCACTTGGCGGCGCCCGTACCGCCCGGCGCGGCGCGCGTGTAGTCCTGCGACACCCAGACGGAGACTGCGGGCGCGCTGGTCTTGAAATAGGCGCCGACCGACGAGGCGATGACGATGAACAGATAGTCCGACGAGGGCTTCACCCCGAGGAAGATCTCGTTGGCGAACATGAAGGGGCGGATGTAGAGGCTGCCGTCGCCGTCCGGGATCCATGCGCGATCGATGTCGACGAGCTGGTCGACGGCATCGAGGAACACCTTCTCCGGCAGGATCGGCATGGCCAGCCGCTCGGCCGACTGCTGGAAGCGGCGGGCGTTCTCCTCAGGCCGGAACAGCGTCGCGCCACCGTCTTCGGTTCGATAGGCCTTCAGCCCCTCGAAGATCTCCTGGGCGTAGTGCAGGACGGCTGCCGCCGGGTCCATCGGGATCGGCGCGCGCGGCTCGATCCGCGCATCGTGCCAGCCCTGCGAATCGCTGTAGCGAACGGTCGCCATATGGTCGGAGAAGACCCGGCCGAAACCCGGATTCTTCAGCAGCTCGGCGCGCTTGTCGGCGGCAAGGGGAGCCGGGTGCGGATGGCGGACGAATTGAAGCGACTGTGTCTTGGACATTGTTCTCTCGGATATTCAGTTCTTTGTATCATAGGCGGCCGGGCGGCACGTCTGCAGCAAGCTCCGCGGCCCGCTCATAGCGGAATTCGCACGATGACGCGAAGGCCCCCTAGCGGCGAGGTGGCCAGCGTCACGTCGCCGCCATGGCTGCGGGCCACGTCGCGCGCGATGGTGAGGCCGAGCCCCACCCCGCCGGTATCGACATTGCGCGACGCGTCCAGGCGGAAGAAGGGGCGGAAGACGTCCTCGTACTTGTCGGGCGGGATGCCGGGCCCGTCGTCGTCGATCATGATCTCGACCGAGGTACGGCCACGCACAGCCTCCAGTTTCACGTTGCGTGAATAACGCATCGCGTTGGAGATCAGGTTGGTCAGGCAGCGCTTCATGGCGAGCGGCCGCAGCTCGACGTTCATGTCGCCCTGCCAGGAAAGCTCGATGTTCGCATTGTCGCGGCGAGCCCCGGCCGTCACGTCCTCCAGGATCTCCGAGAGGTCGGTCATGACCGGATCCTCGTCGCCCTCGCCGCGCGCAAAGGCGAGATAGCCCTCGATCATGCGTTCCATGTCGCGGACGTCGTCGTTCAGCTCCTTGGTCTCCGGCGATTCGGGCAGCAGGGCGAGTGAGAGCTTCATGCGGGTGAGCGGCGTGCGCAGGTCGTGGCTGACGCCGGCCAGCATTTCGGTGCGCTGCTGGATCGAGCGGCGCAGGCGGATGCGCATCGTGTGGAAGGCAGTCGCGGCGTTGCGCACCTCGCGCGTGCCGCCGGAGAAGGCGAAGTCGGGCACGTCGCGGCCCTTGCCCAGCGCATCGGCCGCCACGCCGAGATGTTCGATCGGCACCAGTTCCCGGCGCATGAACCAGATGGCGAGGCCGAACAGGACCAGGGCGAGACCGAGCTGGGCGACGACGTAAGCGAAGCTGGAACCGAAGGTGAGACGGACATGCGGCACCAGAATGTCCATCACGTCGCCGTCGGAGAGCTGGATCTCGATCAGGAGCTGGCCGCCGCCGATATTGTTGTCGAGGAAGAACGGCCGCTTGATGTCGGCTTCGAGAGCGCCCTGTACTTCGCGCGCGACGATGTCGAAATATTCCGGCTGCTTGAAGGGCCGCACGATGCCCTTGCGGAAGGATACGAACAGCAGAAGGTCCTGGGCCGACCGGCGCAGGATCCAGTCGCGGTGCGTATCGTCGGGAAAGTCCGAGCGCAGCGAGATCAGCAGACGGATGTCGCGCACCAGCAGGATCGCCAGCCGGTTGGTCACGTTGTCGCCGCGCTGGCTGTAGAACCACCAGGCCGACAGCGCCTGCAGGAGCAGCATCGGCACCACGATGATGATCAGCGCGCGCGCGAACAGGGTCTGCGGCGAACGCCGGTCAGCCCATTGTGCGATGCGCTCGAAGAGATCGCGGGCGGCGCGAAGGATCATGCATCGACCAGCCGATAGCCTTGGCCGCGCACGGTGCGCAGATAGCGTGGGAAGGAGGAGTCGGGCTCGATCTTGCGTCTGAGCCGCGTCACCTGCACGTCGATCGCGCGCTCGTTGATGTCGCTGCCGACGATCTTGCACAGCATCTCGCGGCTCAGCACTTCGCCGATCCGGCCCGTAAAGGCGCGCATCAAGGCGATCTCGGCGTCGGTCAGCGGCACGCGCTTGCCCTTCTGCGAGAGTTCGCCCAGTTCGAGATCGAACTCGAAGGGGCCGAAGGTGACTTGCCGTTGCTCTGGCGTCGGTGCGGTGGCGGCCGCCGGCCGGCCGCGACGCAGCACGCTCTGGATGCGCAACAGCAGCTCGCGCGGCTCGAACGGCTTGCCGAGATAGTCGTCGACCCCGACTTCGAGGCCGGCGATGCGGTCCTTGGTGTCGACCATGGCCGTCAGCATCAGGATCGGCACTTCGTCGGTGCGGCGCAGCTCGGCAGCAAAGGCGAGGCCGGTCTCGCCCGGCATCATCACGTCGAGCACGATCAGGTCGAAGTCGAGCGAGCCCAGCCGCTGGCGGGCCTCGGCGGCGCTGGCCGCGGTCGAGACGCGAAAGTCGTTGCGCGACAGGAACGACTTCAACAGCTCGCGCAGGCGCGTATCGTCGTCGACGACCAGGATATGCGGCTTGTCGGCCGAAGGATCCATCGCGGTCAGCGTCCGCCGCCGCGTACTCGCTTGTCGACCACGACGCGCTCCGCCGGATCGAGCAGCCCCAGCAAGACCTTGCGGAAACCTTCAACCGCTTCGGCGCCCGTCTCGCGATAGGCGCGGGCGAAGCGCTGGCTTTGCCGGTCGGTCAGGTCGCGTTCGAGCTTCTGGCCGCGCTCGGTGAGCCACAGCAGCCGCTCGCGGCGGTCGCGCGCGCCGCTCTTCTGCTCGACATAGCCTTGTCCGATCAGGTCCTTGAGGACGCGGCTGATCGACTGCTTGGTCACTTTCAGGATCGACAGCAGATGGCCGACCGTCTGGCCGGGGTGGCGGCCGATGAAATAGAGCGCGCGGTGATGGGCGCGGCCGAGCTGGTAGCGCTTGAGCTGCTGGTCGGATTCGAACGTGAAGTCGCGATAGGCATAGAACATCAGCTCGATGCCCTGCCGCAGCTCTTCGTCGCGCAGGAAGAGAGGATTGGCGGGAGGTCTGGATTCCACGCCGCCTTTATAGAGCGGGCGCGTTACGTTGACACCCCGTCGACGGCGGTGTTACGCCGCGGCTCCTGTTTCGGACATTTTCTTTCTCTGGTTCGCGGGGGCACGATGATCGTCCATCATCTCGGGAAGTCGCAGTCCGAGCGGATCGTCTGGCTTTGCGAAGAGCTGGGCATTCCCTACGACCTCAGGGTCTACGATCGCGATCCCGTCACCCGGCTCGCGCCCCCCGAATACAAGGCACTCCATCCCATGGGCGCTGCGCCGGTGATCACCGATGGCGACCTCGTGCTGGCCGAGTCGGGGGCCATCATCGAGTACATCGTCGCCAGGCACGGAAAGGGGCGTCTGACATTGGCACCCGATCATCCGGACTTCGCGCAGTTCCTCTTCTGGTTCCATTTCGCCAACGGCACGCTGCAGCCCGCAACGGGGCGCAACATGATCCTGTCCCGCCTGAAGCTGCCGGAAGACAATCCAATCCTGCGTGCCATGAAGGGCCGGCTCGACCTCGCCCTGGGGCTCGTCGAAGCGCGCCTTGCCAGGTCGGCGTTTCTCGCCGGCAGCGAGTTCACGACGGCCGACATCATGGTGGTCTTCACCCTGACGACCATGCGCCTCTTCCTGCCGTTCGATCTCGCGCCTTATCCGGCGATCCTTGCCTACCTGCAGCGCATCGGCGGGCGGCCCGCTTATCGACGGGCCATGCACAAGGGCGATCCCGACATGGCTCCCCTCCTGACCTGATCCGACCGATCCGGCGAGACTTGGCTCGGGCTGACCAGGCCCTGATGAGTCACGTCGTCAGCTTTGTTGACAAGGTCAGTAATACTGACCTACTTAGACATTAAGTTGTGATTACGTGTCTCTCAGAGACCTATTTGGAATTATCGGGAAGGGAATACTGCAATGTCCTTAACCATGGATGACCGCGACGGCGTGATCTGGCTGGACGGCAAGCTGGTGCCGTGGCGCGACAGCCGCATGCATGTCCTCACCCACGCCCTGCATTACGGCTCGGCCGTTTTCGAAGGCGAGCGCATCTATGACGGCCGGATCTTCCGCCTTGCCGCCCACAGCGCCCGCCTGATCCGGTCGGCGCGACTGCTCGATTACGAACTGCCGTGGTCGCGCGAGGAGATCGACGAGGCGACCCGCGCCGTCGTGAAGGCCAACAACCTCACGACCGGCTATGTGCGCCCCATCGCCTGGCGCGGCTCGGAGGTTCTGGGCGTGTCGGCAATCGGCACGACCGTCCATCTCGCCATCGCGCCCTGGGCCCAGGAAGGCAGGCTTTCCGTGCAGGCGCGCGATTCCGGCATCAACGTGACCATGGCCAAGTATCGCCGGCCGTCGCCGGAGACCGCACCGGGTCATGCCAAGGTGGCGGGCCTCTACATCATCTGCGGCATCGAAAAGGATCGCGCGCTGAAGGCCGGCTTCGACGATGCGCTGATGCTCGACTGGCAGGGCCGCGTCGCCGAATCGACCGGCGCCAACATCTTCCTGGTGATCGACGGCACGCTGGTGACGCCCAAGCCGGAGAACTTCCTGGATGGCATCACACGCCGCGCCGTCATGGGCATGGCCAGGAAGCGCGGCTGGGT
Source organism: Pseudomonadota bacterium (assembly GCA_020160995.1). GTDB lineage: Bacteria > Pseudomonadota > Alphaproteobacteria > Reyranellales > Reyranellaceae > Reyranella. The sequence goes on from JAIUOY010000218.1 coordinate 16,390, forward strand.
TGTCGAGGAGCGCCACGTCATGCCGGAAGAGCTCGCCAAGGCCAGTGAAGTTTTTCTCTGCGGCTCGGCGGCCGAGATCGTGCCGGTGGGTTCCATCGACCAGCATCACTACCAGGCCGGCCCGGTTGCCCGGACCCTGATGGCCGATTTCCAGAAGCTGGTGCGCGAGCCCGACAGCGAAGGCTTCGGCGAAGCCACGCATCTTATGACGCCGGCGCCCCCTCTCGCCGCGTGATGCAGACAGTCTGACACAACCTTGACATTGGGGGCCGCAATCCCCTTTTCTCGATGACGTCCGAGGGGTGTCCGGTTTCCAGCGTGGAACCGGGCTGAGACAGCCGCAGCGGCTGAACCCTTTGAACCTGATCCGGATCATGCCGGCGAAGGAACGGGAGTCAGTCGTGAATCGATCAGCAATTTCAGTTATTGGAGCCGGCGTCGCAGGCCTCTCATGCGCCGTGGAGCTGAGCGCGCGCGGCTTTGATGTCGATATCGTCGAGCGCGCATCGGCCCTGGGCGAGGGGGCCTGCTCGTGGATGGCAGGCGGCATGCTGGCGCCGTGGTGCGAACGTGCGACAACCGACGAGGCTGTGGCGCTCCTCGGCGCGCCGTCGATTACATGGTGGTTTCGGAACTTTCCCGGCACCGTTCAGAAGGGCAGCCTCGTCGTGGCGCCGCCGCGCGACGCGGCCGACCTGACGCGCTTCGCCCAGCGTACGGAGCGCTTCGAATGGATCGACGGCGATGGTCTCGGCAATCTCGAGCCCGATCTCGCAGGTCGCTTCCGCCGTGGGCTCTTCTTTCCCGATGAGGCCCATCTCGATCCACGTAAGGCATTGGCGGGATTGGCGGAGACTCTGGCGGCGCGGAACGTGCCGATCCGTTTCGGCGTAACCGACCTGCCTCACCGCGATCCGGATTTCGTCGTCGACTGCCGCGGCCTCGCCGCGCGCGACCGTCTGCCGGATCTGCGGGGCGTGCGTGGCGAGATGATCGTCGTGCGTACGCGCGAGGTCTCCCTGTCGCGGCCGGTGCGGCTCCTGCATCCGCGCATCCCGCTCTACATCGTGCCGCGCGGCGACGGTCTCTTCATGATCGGTGCCACGATGATCGAAAGTGAGGAGCGACGGGCGGTCAGCCTGCGTTCTGCCGTCGAGCTGATGAATGCGGCCTACACGCTGCACCCCGCTTTTGGTGAAGCCGAGATCGTCGAGCTTGGCACCGACCTGCGACCGGCCTTTCCCGATAACCTGCCGCAGGTGCGGCAAGTCGACGGCGTCCTGCACGCCAACGGCCTCTTTCGACACGGCTTCCTGCTGGCGCCCTGGCTCGCCGGTCAGGTCGCCGACTTGCTGGAGACGAAAGATGAAGATCTTCCTGAACGACGACGTGCATGAAGTCAGCCCAGGCACGCTGGCCGCAGCACTCGATACGCTGGGCTATGGCGGCCGCAAGATCGCCACGGCGGTGAACGGTCGCTTCGTTGCCGCGGCGACGCGGCCGAGCACGGCCCTGGCCGACGGCGACCGCATCGAGGTCGTGGCCCCGATGCAGGGAGGTTAGCCATGGCGTCCTTCTATGGCATCGACCTGAAGTCGCGCCTGCTGCTGGGGACGGCACGCTATCCGTCGCCGACCGTGCTGGAGCGCGCCATCAAGGCGTCGGGTGCGGAAGTCGTCACGGTCTCGCTGCGCCGCGAGAGTGGCGCCGGCCGCGCCGGTCAGAGCTTCTGGTCGTTCATCCAGGCGCTTGGCCTGAAGGTGCTGCCCAACACGGCGGGCTGCCATTCGGTCAAGGAAGCCGTGACCACGGCCCACATGGCACGCGAGCTGTTCGACACGAACTGGATCAAGCTCGAAGTGATCGGCGAGGCGGACACTCTGCAGCCCGATGTCTTCGGTCTGGTCGAGGCGGCACGCATCCTCTGCGAGGAGGGCTTCGAGGTGTTTCCCTACACGACCGAAGACCTCGTGGTGGCGGATCGCCTGGTCGAAGCCGGCTGCAAGGTGTTGATGCCCTGGGGTGCGCCGATCGGCTCGGCGCGCGGGCTGAACAACGTCTACGGGCTGCGTTCGCTGCGGGCACATTTCCCCGACATTCCATTGGTGGTCGATGCGGGCCTCGGTGTGCCGTCGCATGCCGCGGCGGCCATGGAGCTGGGCTACGACGCCGTGCTGCTCAACACCGCCGTCGCCGAGGCGGGCGATCCGGTCGAGATGGCGCGCGCCTTCGCACTGGCCACCGAAGCCGGGCGCGCGGCTTATCTGGCGCGGCCGATGGAACCGCGTGACATGGCGGTGCCGTCCACCCCCGTTATCGGCAAAGCCGCTCTTGGCGATTGAGAAAGCAGATCAATGAAGCTCGATCCCTTCTATCCCGTGGTGCCCGATTCCGGTTGGGTGGCGAAGCTGCTGCCCGCCGGCACCAAGCTCGTTCAGCTGCGCATTAAGGACCAGCCGGATGCAGAACTGCGTCGACAGGTGCGCGAAGCCAAAGCGGCCTGCGCGGCGCGTGGCGCACAGCTCATCGTCAACGACTATTGGCAGATCGCCATCGACGAGGGTTGCGACTATGTCCATCTCGGCCAGGAGGATCTCGTCGATGCCGACGTGAAGGCGTTGCGCCGCGCCGGCATCCGCATCGGCGTCAGCACGCACGATCATGCCGAGCTGGAAAAGGGCCTTGCGGTCGACCCTGACTATGTGGCGCTGGGACCAATCTGGCCGACCAAGTTGAAACAGATGCCGTGGGCGCCGCAGGGCACGACGCGGCTCGCCGAGTGGAAGAAGCTGATCGGCGACCGGCCGCTGGTCGCCATCGGTGGTCTCACCCTGGAACGCGCCTTGCTCTGCCTGAAGTCCGGGGCCGACATCGCTTCGGTCGTGGGCGACATCGTGAACCATGCCGATCCGATCGGGCAGGCCAGGACATGGATTGCCGCGACGAGGCCGTCATGAGCAACCGCTACGCGCGCCAGACAGTACTGGGTGAGATTGGGCCCGAAGGTCAGGCGCGCCTTGCGGCCGCGTCGGTGCTGGTCGTGGGCGCGGGCGGTCTTGGCTGCCCGGTGCTGCACTATCTCGTGGGCGCAGGAGTGGGTCGTGTCACCATCGTCGATCACGATACGGTCGAGGTAACCAACCTCCATCGTCAGCCACTCTATCGCATGTCCGACATCGGCCGTCTCAAGGTCGAGGCGGCACGCGACGCGCTTCAAGGCTTCAATCCGGAGGTGCGCGTCGAGGCGCGGGCCGAACGTCTGACGCCACAGAATACCGCGGGCTTGGTGGCTGCGGCCGATCTCGTCGTCGACGCTGCCGACAGCTTTGCCGTCACCTACATGTTGAGCGATGCCTGCTTCGCCGCGGCCAAGCCGCTGGTCAGCGCCTCGGTGATCGGTCTCACCGGCTATGCCGGCGCCTTCTGCGGCGGCGGGCCGAGCTATCGCGCGGTCTTCCCCGACGTGTCGATCGATGGCGGAACCTGCGACACCGTCGGCGTGCTGGGCAGCGCCGTCGCCATGATGGGTAGCCTGCAGGCCCATCTGGCGCTGCATCTGCTCCTGGGCTTCGAGCCGTCGGTGCTCGGCCGCGTCGTCACCTTCGACGCCAAGCGACTGACCTTCGGTGGTTTCGGCTTCGACGGCAGCCCGGAGCCGGAGGCGTCCGTTCCTTTCATCGCGCCCGAAGCCGTGCGCGCCGACGATATCGTCGTCGACCTGCGTGGGCTCGACGAGGCTCCGGTGTCGCCGTTTGCCGGTGCGCGACGCCTTGTCGTCGACACGATCGAGCAACTGGAAGATCCGCAGGGCCGCGTCGTACTGGCCTGCCGCAGTGGACAACGTTCTCTGATGGCGGCCGACAAGTTGCGTGCCCGGGGCATCACCAACCTGGCGCTGGTGGCGCTCGGGTAACGGGCCGACGGCGTCAGCTCAGGGCTTCTTTTCCCAACGCGCCGCGGCCGCGTCGTCGCCTTCGTGCGCGCCGACCCATTTCTCGCCGACCGGGGTCTCTTCGAGTTTCCAGAAGGGCGCCTTGGTCTTGAGCCAGTCGACGAGGAACGCGCAAGCCTCGAAGGCGGCTTCGCGATGCGGCGAGCCCACGGCCACCAGCACGATGCGCTCGCCTGCTTCCATGCGGCCGTAGCGGTGGACGATGAGAGTTGCTTCGAGCGGCCATCGCCGGTTGGCTTCTGCCTCGATCTCTTCCAGCGCCGCCTCGGTCATGCCGGGATAGTGTTCCAGCGTCAGCGCATCGACCTTGTCGCGGTGATAGCCCTCGCGGACATGCATCTCGCGCACTAGCCCGACGAACACGGCAAGGCCGCCGATCCGCTTGTTGCCGTCGGTGAGGCGGGCCAGCTCGGCGCCGACATCGAAGTCGGCTTCCTGGACACGCACGGTCATGGCGTCAACCGCCGGTGAAGGGCGGAAAGAAGGCAACCTCGCGCGCACCGGCGAGCTTTACGTCGAAGGTTGCCGTGCGTTGATCGACGGCGGCGCCGAAGGCCGCGCCTTCCGCTAGTGCCTCGGCATGGCCCGGGCTGCGTGCCCTGAGCCATACGATGAGATCGCCGACCGTCGCGACGTCCGCAGGCGGCGTCACTTCCTCCTCGGGAAGGCCGACGGTGCGTTTCATCCAGGCGAAGTAGCGGATTTTCATTTCTGACCACCCGGCGCATCTTCCGCCATGTGGCGCAGGCCTGTCCGGAGATAGTCGTAGCCGGTGATCAGGGTGAGGGCGGCAGCGATCCAGATCAGGACGATGCCGATCTGCGTTACCCAGGTCGCTGCGGCGTCGCCCACCAGCAGGGCGGCGATCGCCACCATCTGGACCGCGGTTTTCCATTTCGCGAGCGCGCTCACCGGCAGGCCGACACGCAGTTCGGCCAGGAATTCGCGCAGCCCTGAAACCAGGATCTCGCGGGCCAGGATGATCAGCGCCGCCAGCACGTTCAGGCCGCTCAAGACGCCGGTATCGACCAGCATCACCAGCGCTGCCGCCACGAGCAGCTTGTCGGCGATGGGATCGAGGAAGCGGCCGAAGCGCGAAATCTGGTGATAGCGCCGCGCGAAATAGCCATCGAACCAATCGGTGACGGCTGCGGTCACGAACAGGATCATCGACAGCCACTGCGCCCAGCCGCGGTCGAGCCAGAAGCAGGCGACGACCAGCGGAATTGCCACGATCCGCGACAGGGTCAGCATGTTGGGAAGATTGAACAACATCTCGATGCCGACCTTAGCGGCCACCCCGGAAGTGGTCATGGATTTTCTGGGCAAGCGCATTGGAGATGCCGGGCACAGTCTTGATATCGTCGAGCGTGGCGACGGCAACCGCACGGGCACTGCCGAAATGATTGAGCAGCGCGCGCTTGCGGCCCGCACCGATGCCCGGCACCTCGTCGAGTGCCGAGCGGGTCATGTCGGCGGCGCGCCGCGTGCGATGTGTGCCGATCGCGAAGCGATGCGCTTCGTCGCGAAGCCGTTGCAGGAAGTAGAGGACCGGATCGCGCGGTTCGAGCGAGAAGGGCGCCTTGCCGTGCAGGAAGAAGCGCTCCCGGCCGGCGTCGCGATCGGGGCCCTTGGCGATGCCGACCATGGCGATGTCTTCGAGGCCGAGTTCGGTCATCACCTGGCGCGCCGCTTCGAGTTGGCCCTGGCCGCCGTCGATCAGCACCAGGTCGGGCCAATGCTCGTCGTCGCGATCGGGGTTTTCCTTGAGCGCACGGCCGAAGCGCCGGCTCATCACCTCGCGCATCATGGCGAAGTCGTCGCCGGCCGCGCCTTCGCTCTTGATGTTGAACTTGCGGTAGGCGTTCTTGTTGAAGCCGTCGGGGCCGGCAACGATCATCGCGCCGATGGGGGCGGTGCCCTGGATGTGGCTGTTGTCGTAGACCTCGATGCGTTCGGGCGGTGCGTCGAGGCCAAACACGCGCGCCACGCCGTCGAGCAGCTGGCGCTGCGTGCCGCGTTCGGCCATGCGCCGCGCCAGCGCCTCGCGCGCATTGTTCACGGCCTGGTCCAGCGCATCCTTCTGGTCGCCACGCTTGGGCTGGCGAATCTCGACCCTGTGCCCCGCAGATAGCGCCAGGGCGCTTTCCAGAAGCTCGCGTTCGGCGACATCGTGGCTGGTCAGGATCAGGCTGGGCGCCTGCCGCGCCTCGTAGAACTGGCCGATGAAGGACTCGAGCACCTGGGCCTCGTCGAGCTCCCGGCCGTGGCTGGGGAAATAGGCGCGGTTGCCGAGATTCTGGCCGGCCCGCAGGAAGAAGACCTGCACGCAGATCTGCCCGCCCTCCGAGTGGGCGGCGAAGATATCGGCCTCGTCGATCGACGGCAGACTGATCGACTGGTGCGACTGGATGTGCGCCAGCGCACGGATGCGATCGCGCAGCACCGCCGCACCCTCGAATTCGAGCCTGGCCGAGGTCTGCTCCATGCGCTGCGACAGCGCCTGCTGGATCTCGCGGTTACGGCCGCCCAGGAAGCCGCGCACGTCGTCGACGATGGCGTCGTACTCGGGCTTGTCGATGCGGCCGACGCACGGCGCCGTGCAGCGCTTGATCTGGTACTGCAGGCAGGGACGGGTGCGGGTCGAGAAGACGCCGTCGGAGCAGGAGCGCAGGGGAAAGGCCCGCTGCAGCGCGTAGAGCGTGCGGTTCACGGCGGTGGCTGAGGCGAAGGGTCCGAAATATTCGTTGCCCGGTTCGCGCGTGCCGCGGTGCTTGGCGAGCTGCGGCCAGTCCGTGTCGCGGCGGATCACGATGTAGGGGAACGACTTGTCGTCGCGCAGCAGCACGTTGAAGCGCGGGCGGAAGCGCTTGATCAGGTTGTTCTCGAGGAGCAGCGCCTCGGCTTCGCTGTCGGTAACGGCGAATTCCATGGTCGCCGTCGCCGAGACCATGCGCATCAGGCGCGTCGCCAGACGGGTCGGCTGGGTATAGGCGGCGACCCGGCTGCGGAGCGAACGTGCCTTGCCGACGTAGAGAACCTCGCCATCTGCCGCGATCATGCGATAGACGCCCGGCTTGCGCGGCAGGGTGTGCACGAAGTCGGCGATGATGCGCATGCCGTCGGCAAGCGAGCCTTCGCTGGGTTTCTGGTCGAGATCGGTTTCGTCGGTCACGAGGCGGGTCGCAGAGACAGAATGGAGGCGAGCAGTGAGTAGGCCGGCGGCGCTCGACAGCAAAGCGCGACGTTCCCGGAACAGGCCCCAGAACGGCTGTGGAAACAGCCATGTGGGGAAGTCTGTGAAAAAGCGCGTTGTCCGCCCGGCGTTACACCAGCGTCACCGTGTTGACTCAATGTAGGGGCGGTGGCAGTCGCCCGCCACCGCCCTTCTAACATTTTGTTCTATAGGACTTTTCCGTCTTTTCTTGGAGCATCATAAAGAACTGGCGTTGCTTGATGTTCCCTCTTTGGTCCAATTGTCTATCGCGCTTCCAATTGTGGATAACTTGGGTGGCTTTAGAGCACCGACAACATGCGGCCAACCAGCGGATGACGCACGACGTCGCTCTGGGTGAGACGCACCACGGCCACGTCCTCCATGCCCTCCAGCCGGGTCCCGATGGCGGCCAGGCCCGACAGTTCGGGCAGCAGGTCGGTCTGGTCGGGATCGCCGGTCATGACCATGGTCGAGTGCCAGCCCAGCCGGGTCAGCAGCATCTTGAGCTGTCCGTAGGTGCAGTTCTGCGCCTCGTCGATCAGCACGAAGGCATTGTTCAGGGTGCGGCCGCGCATGAAGGCGACGGGCGCGATCTCGATGGTGCCATCGTCGAGGTGCTGGCGCAGTTGCTTGGCGCCGAGCCGGTCGTTCAGCGCATCCCATAGCGGGCGCAGGTAAGGGTCGAGCTTCTCGCGCATGTCGCCCGGCAGGAAGCCCAGATTCTCTCCGGCCTCGACGGCCGGCCGCGACAGCACGATGCGCGCGACGGTGCCGGATTCCAGCGCCTCGACGGCGGCCGAGATGGCGAGATAGGTCTTGCCGGTGCCGGCCGGACCCAGGGCGACGGTCAGAGGCTTGGTTTCGATGGCCTCCATCAGCACGCGTTGATTGTCGCTGCGCGGGCGGACTTTCCGGATGTAGCTCTGGTCTCGGTCGTTGGCCGGAGTGTGGTCGAAGACGAGGCTGTGAATACGGGCGCTATCGATGGCGTGCAGCTTGGTGCGGCGTGCGGCGCGTTTGGCCATATCCATACTCCGGTGTCATGGTCAGAGGAGTGGGGCCGGTCGTCAGAAAACAAAAACGCCCCCGCGAGCGGAGGCGTTGACGATCGGTGGTCAGGCTGAAGGTGAGGCTGACAGGGCACGCGGCGGGAATTCCGCCGGTGGTCCCGACTCCGTCGGGGGCTAAGCTCCTCGGACGGATAAACACCTCCTTCAGCTACCTGTGAAAGCGTACCCCCAATCCCCGCCTTCAGCCACCAGATTTATGGTGTGCCACTGAACATTCACGCTATGGAAAGCGTACTTTCACGTACGGATGTAGGCGAGGCGGCCGGCCACGTAGGTCGCCTGGACCGCCCGATCGTCGCCCAGGATCATTTGCACGAAGAGCTGTTCGGCGAAGCTCTCCGCCTGGTTCATCCGGAAGTCGATCAGGGGCGTGGAGCGCATGTCGAGGACGACGAGGTCGGCTTCCATGCCGACGGCGATGCTGCCGATCCTGTCTTCGAGGTGCATCGCCGCCGCCGATCCGCGCGTCGCGAGGTAGTAGGCGTGCTCGGCCGGCAGGGCTTGCCCGGTGAGCTGCGACGCCTTGTAGGCCTCGTTCAGCGTGGCGAGGATCGAGAACGAGGTTCCCGCGCCGATGTCGGTGCCGAGCCCGACCCTCACCGGGCGCTTCGGATCCAGTGCGCGCGAGAGATCGAAGGCGCCGCTGCCCAGGAAGAAGTTGGAGGTCGGGCAATGCGCGATCGCGGCGCCCGTCTCGTGCAGGCGCTGCAGCTCGCCGTCCTCCAGCCAGATGCCGTGTCCGAATACCGCACGCTTCCCGCAAAGCCCGTGATGGTCGTAGACGTCGAGATAGTGGCGGCGGTCCGGAAACAGCTCCCGGATCCAGGCGACCTCGGCCTTGTTCTCCGCGATATGGGTCTGCATCAGGCAATCGGGGCGTTCCCGCCATAAGGCGCCGGCTGCCGACAGTTGCGCCGGCGAACTCGTCCCGGCGAAGCGCGGCGTGATGGCATAGAGCAATCGGCCGCGGCCGTGCCACTTGGCGATCAGGGCCTGCGAGTCGTCGTAGCCGCTCTGCACCGTATCCAGGAGGCCTTCGGGCGCGCGGCAATCCATCAGCACCTTGCCGGCCGCCAGCCGGAGGCCGAGCGCCTCGGCTTCCTCGAACAGGATGTCGGCGGAATGGCTGTGCACGGTGCAGTAGACGCAGCTCGTGGTGATGCCGTTGCGCAGGTTCTCGCGCAGGAAGGTGCGTGCGACCTCGCGTGTGAAGGCGCGGTCGGCGAACTTGAGTTCGGTCGGGAAGGTGTAGCGGTCGAGCCAGTCCAGAAGCTGATTGCCGTGGCTGCCGATCATTGGCGTCTGCGGGAAATGGACATGCGTGTCGACGAAGCCCGCGGAGATCAGCGCGTTGTGGCCATAGTCGCGGACCTCGACGTCCGCCGGCAGCGACGGTGCGATCTCGGTGGCCGGGCCGAACTGTGCAATGTGGCCATCCTGCACGACGACAATGGCATCCGGCTCGTGCACCATCGTGCGCGCAAGCCCGTCGCGGAACGGATCGCCGGTATAGGTCAGGGCAGGGCCGCGGAGGGCGATCGGTCGGGCGGACGAAGACATCGCGGCAACGTTCGCATCGAATGGCGGGTTCTGGAAGGGCCGCGCCTTCATGGTAGAGACCAAGAACGTCCCGAAGGAGTGCGAGCATGAGCGCAGAGGCCCGAACCATCGTCTGGAACAACATGACCCGGGCCGAACTCGACGCCGCTTACGACAACACCAACGCCGTGGTCGACTCGGGCGAGCGCCGCGAGGCGTGGATCGCGCGCAGCGATGCCTTCCGCGAGCGCCACGCCGACGGTCTCGACCTCGCCTACGGGCCGCGGCCGCGCAACAAGCTCGACCTCTTCCGCTGCGGGGCGGCCAGGGCGCCGCTGTTCGCCTTCATCCATGGCGGCTACTGGCAGCGCAACGCCAAGGAGACGTTCGCCTGCATGGCCGCGGGACCGCTGGCCAACGGCATGGATGTCGCCTTCGTCGGCTACACGCTCTGCCCCGAGGCCACGCTGTCGGAGATCGTCGACGAGATTGCAGCCGCCGTGCGCTGGCTGCGACGCGAAGGACCGCGCCACGGGGCGGGTGAGGGCAGACTTGTCGTTTCCGGCTGGTCGGCGGGCGGCCATCTCACGGCGACGACGCTTGCAATGGACGAGGTCGATGCGGGACTGGCGATCAGCGGCATCTACGATGTCGAGCCCTGCCGCTTGAACTATCTCAACGACAAGCTGAACTTGACGGCCGAGGAGGCGGCGAAGACCAGTCCGCTCCTGCATCTGCCGAAGAAGAGTGCGCCGGTCGTGCTGGCTTACGGCACCGGCGAGCTGCCGGAGCTGCAGCGCCAGTCCGTTGCCTATCACGACGCCCGTCGCGCGGCTGGTTTGCCGAGCGAGCTGCTGCCGCTCGCCGGCCTCAATCATTTCTCGATCATGGACGAACTCGAAAAGCACGATGGTGTGCTCGCCCGTGCTGGGCGCAAGCTCGTATGAATGCGACCGAGGCGTGAGATCCGCGCGGTGCAAGCTATGCGCGAGTTGTATCGTCCGTGCAGCCGGCGCTTGAGGTCGTGCCTCGGCATGTTATCGTGACGACGCTTACATTTACGGGCGCTGTTGCCGTCGTCGCGAGCAGCGCTTGAGCGAACGTGGGAGATGGCTCTTGTCTGGTCGCGCTCTGTCGCGTGCGGTCGATCTCACGGCCGCGTCTGAAGGTCGTGCATTTGGACCGGCCCCATCGGGAAGGCGATTCCCGAAGTGCGATGCGCCATGGCGCCGCGACGCGCTCTCCGGTATGCCATTTTCGCGGGAGGCGGCCCTGCGGCCGCTGCACCATTTGGATCCGCGTCACATAAAGACCGGCGGTTGAGCGTCCTCATGACAGCGAGCCCGCCTGTCCGGCGCATGGTCGTCGGCATCACCGGTGCCTCGGGAACGGTCTACGGCATCCGCGTGCTCGAGGCGTTGCGCGCCATGAAGATCGAGAGTCATCTCGTGGTCTCCAAGGCCGGCGACCGGACGCGGTCGCTCGAGACCGATCTGACGGCGGCCGGGCTGCGAGCCCTCGCTGACAAGGTCTACGCGCCGGACGACATAGCCGCCGCCATTGCGAGCGGCTCGTTCCATACGATGGGGATGATCGTGGCGCCCTGTTCGGTACGGACCTTGAGCGAGATCGCGACCGGCGTGACGTCCAGCCTGGTCGCCCGTGCGGCCGATGTCTGCCTGAAGGAGCGCCGCCGTATCGTCCTGATGTTTCGCGAGACGCCGCTGCATGCCGGGCACATCAAGAGCATGCTGGCGGTTACGGAGATGGGGGCCATCGTCGCCGTGCCGGCTCCGGCCTTCTATGCGCGGCCGCGCACCGTCGACGACATCGTCACCCATTCGGTCGCCCGTGCCCTCGATCTGTTCGGCCTCGACACCAAGACCTTTCCGCGCTGGACGGGTCCGTCGGGCCTTCCATCCCGGCGGAGGACTGCAAAGTGATGCATCGTCGCGCAGCTATCGTCGCCGTGCTGGCCGCCGCCGGTGGATTCTCGTCCCCGCGTGCGCAGACCGCCGATGTACGCGTCGTGGAATCGGCGCCGAAGGCACATGCCCGTATCGGCCGGCGCAGCAGTGCCTTCTTCGTGCGCTTCGACCGGCCGGTCGACCATCGCAAGTCGACTCTGACCATCAAGCAGGGCGACAAGGTGATCGAGCGGCTGCACCCGCGCCTCGAATCGGCGCCCGAAGTCCTGTTCGCGGAGGCGCCGACCCTGCCGCCGGGTGACTACACGCTGCACTGGGCGGTGATTACCCTGCAGGGAGAGAAAACCGTTTCGGGCGACATCCCCTTCCAGGTTTCCGACCAGCCGGCCAAATAGGCGCGGCGCGCGGTCCCTCACCAGCCCCAGAGCAGGCGCTTGGCGATCCAGCCGCGCAGGCCACCCTCGCGCTGGACCTTGACCCAGTTCTGGCGGCGCTCAAGCGTCTTCAGCACGTTGCCGTAGGCCACCTTGCCGACGATGCGGCTGCCGACCGAGGGCTGGCTGCGCATGTTCGCGACCTTGACCTTGACGATGTGCATGGGCGTGCTGCTGGTCAGCGGTCCGTAGACCCAACCGCGGTCGTTCTCGAAGTCGCTCACTTTGAGCCACTTGCCCTGGCGTCCGATGACCTTGAGCGGATAGCCGTGTCCGAGCGTCCAGTCCGCTCCATAGCGCGTTCCCGGGCCCGAGCGCATGTTCACTTCCTTCGTGCTGGCGATGCTCACCATGCGCTGCGCCATGCTGGGCGAGGCCAGGGCGATCAGGGCGACGAGCGCAAGGAAGGTGGAGAGAGCGACTGCTGGGAGGCGGAAGGAGCGCTGCATCCAACGAGGTCCTTTCGGAGGCGAAGAGAGGGACGATCGAAGTCGGCGTCGCGGCCTGCGGGGAGAGGTCACGACCGGCCAGACGGTCGTCGACGAAGGCCGGGAATTCCGTCGGAAGCTCGATAACGGGTGGCAGACTTCGTCGCGTCGGGCGTCGTTCTTCATACCGTATGAGGCCGCTGGTTTGAAGTCCGGGTTTGAATGCATTTCGACTGCGTTGACTATCCGGTTCGTTCATTGGTAGCGTTTGATCGTGGGGTACAACTTTAGGGGGTGGGCGAAATGCGACGTCGATCGCTCATGGCGCTTTCGGGCGCGTGCTTTATCTGCGGCTGCGCGGGCGCCGTGCACCGCATGCCGCAGCTCAGCGATGGCAATCTGAGTTTGGCGCAAACGGAGGTATCGGGCGCTGGAGGGCCGCCGACTCGGCGAGTCGTCAGCGATGAAGAAGTTGTGGAGGTCCTGCAGTCTGCGCTCAGTCGGATTCGCCCTCCGGCCTATCAAGTCTGCCGGGAAATGAATGTCGGTGTGTGCGAATGGAAATTTCGCGCGATGAAGGATCGGTCCTTGAATGCCAGCGCGGCCCCCAACGGATTGATCATGGTCAATCGAGGCATCGTCGAATATGCAGCCAATGAAGAAGAAGTCGCGCTGGTCATTGCCCACGAGATCGGCCATCAGGCGGCCAACCACATCGCAACTGGTCAGCGAAACCAGGCTGTAGGCGCCCTGGTGGGGGCCATCCTTCTCGGTGCGGCCGGCGCGGCCGCCTCCTATCGTAGCCCCAACAGCACCCAGATAACGCGCTCGGCAGTGGACGCGGGCGCCAACGTTGGCGGAGCGATTGGACGAATATCCTTCTCGAAGGAGCAGGAGCGCGAGGCGGACTATCTGGCGGCGGTCATTCTGTACCGTTCCAACATCGACCTCGACAAAGCACGGGGCTTCTTGGTGACTATGGCCAGGGCGTCAGGTCGCAAGGAGACGGGAATGCTCGATACCCATCCCGCGGGGCCTGAACGCATTGCGGGGTGGGATCGTGCCGTCGCAGAGATCCGGGCGTCGAATGGCGGTCTTCCGCAGCGCGCGTAAGGCGGGCCGCAATATCGTCTTCTCCCGTCGGGGATCAGCGCTTCGACGGGCTGGAACGACGGACTGGTTTGGCCGCACCTCCCTTCTCCAGGCGTTCGAGGCGCTGGCCGAGGCTGGTCTGCATCTTCTCCATCTGCTGTTGAAGCTGCTGATCCTGAGCCCTGAGCTGCTCGAGCTGCGCCGAAAGACCTGCGGCCGTGCGCTGAAGCTCGTTAAGCCTGCTCTCGAGATAAGCCGCCCTGCCGCCGGACTGCGCTTCGACCGACGCAGGCAGCAACAAGACGGCGCAAACGATCACACGGGGAAGAATCGCCAACTCCGGGCTGCACGTTGGAACCGCGAGGATGGATCGGTCCGAGGGCGGTTACAATCCCAAGCTGGTCTTTGAAGCCGCCCACCATCGTGGTTCGCGGGGCGGCTTGCTGCGCGGCGCATTCAGGCGGAGCGCTCCAGGGACTGTGGCCGGTGTTCCGGTGCGCCCCGAAACGAACAAGGGGTCAGCCCTTTCGAGCTAACCCCTTGTCTATTTGGTGGAGCCAGACGGGATCGAACCGTCGACCTCTACAATGCCATTGTAGCGCTCTCCCAGCTGAGCTATGGCCCCGAAAATCGTGCTGGCGGGCGCGAGGTATAATTGCTGCCTCGCTGGCTGGCAACTGCCTCCAGCGACCGTTTGTTAGCGGTCGCCCTCGCCCTTGTCGTCCTCGACTTCAACGTCGACTTCGATGTCGTCGGTCTCGTCGTCCAGATCGTCCGCCTCCAATGCCTCGTCGCCGTCGACGTCGGGCAAATCGTCACCGTCCAGATCGTCGCCCTTCTTCTTGGCGGCAGCCTTGGCTGCGGCGGCTGCGGCGGCAGCGCTGGCGGCAGCGGCTGCTGCGGTCGCGGCGGCAGAACCACGGCCGCGGCGGACCTTCACGAAGTCTTCGCGATCGTGCTCACGACCGCACTTCGGGCATTTGATCGGACTCTTGTTCAGGTCGTAGAAGCGCGCTGCACAGCTCTGGCAGGTGCGTTTCGTGCCCCAGCTCGCTTTGACCACGCGAAATCTCCTGAAAATGCGCTCGGATTCGGCCGAATGACCGCGAGGGAGGGCGTATGTCATGCGTCTTTCACCCTGTCAAAACCAAATTCCTCCATGCTACGAGGGCGCCGCGCCGCATTGTGCCATCCGCCCCTGTCGTCACGTTGCCCGGGAGTCCGCCCTGTCCGCCCATGCTTCTCCCGCCAAGCTGATCGCCCACCCCGTCTCGCGGCTGCAGGGCCGTGTCCGGGCGCCCGGCGACAAGTCGGTTTCGCACCGTTCCTTGATGTTCGGCGCGCTCGCGCTGGGCGAAACCAGGATCACCGGCCTGCTCGAAGGCGAGGATGTCCTTGCCACGGCCGCCGCCCTGCGGGCGATGGGCGCACAGGTCGAGCATGAAGGTGCCGGCGCCTGGCGGGTCCGCGGTTTTGGCGTGGGGGGCGGCCGCGAGCCCGACAATGTTCTCGACCTCGGCAATTCCGGCACGTCGGCGCGGCTGCTCTCGGGCATCCTGGCGAGCCATCGCTTCACCAGTTTCATGACCGGCGATGGCTCGCTGCGGCGCCGGCCGATGCAGCGTGTCATCGAGCCCCTGTCGCGCATGGGCGCGCGCTTCGAGGCCCGCGAAGGCGGCCGCATGCCGCTGGCCATCATCGGCACCGACGAGATGGTGCCCATCGAATACCGCCTGCCGGTCGCCTCGGCGCAGGTGAAGAGCGCCATATTGCTGGCGGGCCTCAACACTGCAGGCGAAACCACCGTGATCGAGCCTGAGGCGACGCGCGACCATACCGAACGCATGCTGCGCCACTTCGGGGCGGAGGTGCGCGTGGTGTCGGCCGAGGGTGGCGGCAAGCGCATCACCGTCGTGGGCTGGCCCGAACTCAAGGCGCGCGACATCGTCGTGCCGGGCGATCCGTCGTCGGCGGCCTTTGCCGTCGTGGCGGCGGCGATCCGGCCGGGCAGCGACGTGACGGTCGAAAATGTCGGGCTCAACCCGCTGCGGGCTGGTCTTTATGAGACCCTGAAGGACATGGGCGCCGACATCGAGCTTCAGAACCAGCGCGAGATCGGCGGCGAGCCGGTGGCCGATCTGCGCGTTCGCGGCGGCGAGTTGAAGGGCGTCGAGGTTCCGCCGGAGCGGGCGCCGTCGATGATCGACGAATATCCGATCCTGGCGGTTGCGGCGGCCTGCGCCAAGGGCACCACCCGCATGCTGGGCCTCGCCGAGCTGCGCGCCAAGGAAAGCGACCGGCTGTCCAGTGTCGCGGCGGGCCTCGCGGCCAACGGCGTTCGCCACGAGATGGGCAGCGACAATCTGGTCGTGCATGGCACAGGGGCGCCGCCGCAGGGCGGCGGACTGGTGGTCACGCACCTCGACCACCGCATCGCCATGTCGTTCCTGGTCCTGGGGCTGGCCAGTCGTGAACCCGTGGCGGTCGACGACGGTTCGCCGATCGACACCAGTTTTCCGGGTTTTTCCCGGCTGATGAACGAACTCGGCGGCCGGATAGAGGCGGCGTGAGCGGACGCCTCGTCATCACCATCGACGGACCGTCGGCCGCGGGCAAAGGCACCCTGGCCCGGCGGCTCGCCGCATATTTCTGCCTGCCACACCTTGATACCGGGCTCCTCTATAGGGCGGTGGGCGTGAAGGCGGACCGCCTCGGCCTGCCACCGGAAGAGGTAGCGGCCGGATTGCAGCCTGCGGACCTCCTGGCGCCGGACTTGCGGACCGACGTAGCCGGGCAGTTGGCCTCGAAAGTGGCGGTCCTGACGCAGGTCAGGGACAACCTCTTGAATTTCCAGAAAAAATTCGCATCTCAGGACTCCGGCGCCGTGCTCGATGGGCGCGATGTCGGGACCGTCATTTGCCCCGGTGCACCCGTGAAATTATTCGTCACGGCCAGCGCCGAAGCCCGGGCAGATCGGCGGTACCAGGAGTTGCGCGGTCGAGGGGTCGACACTATAAGACCGCGCGTTCTTGCCGAGATGGCGGAGCGGGACCGTCGCGACAGCGAACGGGCGGCAGCACCTTTGATGGCCGCACCCGATGCTTTCCTTCTCGATACCAGTGACATGGATGCCGATGCGGCCTTTGCCGCGGCTTTGGCGTTCATAGCGCGCAAGGGCTTTCGATCTTCCGGGCCGTAAATCGCCGCCGGCGGATCGAAGACTTCCAGCGGCGATTGCGCGGGACGAGTCGTCTCCGCGTCGGTGTTTCAAAGGCAGTGGATCCGCCGGACTTAACCGGCTGGCCGACGGGCGGCAGCGTTTCGCCCGGGATCGATGAAGGAGAGTTGAATGGCCAAGGGCAGCGCCCTGCGTAGACCCGCGAACGACACCGCCAGCGCGGAGTTCGCAGCACTTCTCGAAGAATCGCTGGGCGGTTCTCCGAGCTTCGAAGGAACGGTCGTCAAAGGCCGCGTCATTCGTATTGCCAATGATTTCGTCGTGGTGGATGTCGGCCTCAAGTCCGAAGGCCGCGTTGCACTGCGTGAGTTCTCCAACGGTGGCGCCGCCCCCGAAGTCAAGGAAGGCGACACGGTCGACATCTTCGTCGATCGCATGGAGAACAAGGACGGCGAAGCCGTTCTCTCGCGCGACAAGGCTCGCCGCGAGGAAGCCTGGACGATCCTCGAGAAGGCGTTCACCGATCAGGACCGTGTCATGGGCACGATCTTCGGCCGCGTGAAGGGCGGCTTCACGGTCGACCTGTCGGGCGCCGTGGCCTTCCTGCCGGGCAGCCAGGTCGATGTCCGCCCGGTGCGTGACGTCGGCCCGCTGATGGGCCAGGCCCAGCAGTTCGCCATCCTCAAGATGGACCGCCGCCGCGGCAACATCGTCGTGTCGCGCCGCGCCGTCATGGAAGAGACCCGCGCCGAGGACCGCACGCGCCTGATGGGCGCGCTGTCCGAAGGCCAGGTGCTGGACGGCGTCATCAAGAACATCACCGATTACGGTGCATTCGTGGATCTGGGTGGCGTCGACGGCCTGCTGCACGTCACCGACATCGCCTGGAAGCGCATCAATCATCCGTCGGAAGCCCTCACCATCGGCCAGCAGGTCAAGGTGCAGGTCGT
>JAIUOY010000219.1:0-8236 GCA_020160995.1 Pseudomonadota bacterium
ATGGCGCGTTCCACCGCGGCGGTGGCGCCGGAGACGACGACCTGGCCGCCGCCATTGTCGTTGCCGGGCTCGATCACCTCGGTGCCGCCGGCGGGGTTGGCCGCGGCCTCGGCGCAGATTTCCAGCGCCAGCGGCATCTCGGCGCCGAGCAGGGCGGCCATGGAGCCGGCGCCGGGGGGCACGGCCTTCTGCATGGACTGGCCGCGCAGCTTCAGGAGTCGCGCGGCATCTGCGAGTTGTAGCGCGCCGGCTGCCGCAAGCGCGGAATATTCGCCGAGCGAATGGCCGGCCACATAGTCCGCCAGCGACGGTAGCGGCTTACCGCCATCCTTTTCAAGGATGCGCACGACCGCGACGCTCACGGCCATCAGGGCGGGCTGGGCATTCTCGGTCAGGGTCAGGTCGCTTTCGGGCCCTTCCCGCATCAGCTTCGACAGGTTCTGGCCCAACGCCTCGTCGACTTCGCCGAACACGTCGCGGGCGGTCGTGAAGGCTCCTGCAAGGTCGGCGCCCATGCCGACGGCCTGAGATCCCTGGCCCGGGAAGACGAAAGCCCGACTCATGCGCGTTTTCCCCCTTTGTTCGACGCGAATTGCGGGCAGTCATACCGGCGCGCCCGACGCAGTCAAGCCGCACCGGGATTGCTTGATTTCGGGCGGTGGGCCTGTATAACCGCCGCTCTTCGGGGCCTAAATCGGCCCCGATCTCCTTGCCGGTTCGAGCATCCACCCGTTTGGGGCAGGTGCAGGGAGCCGGCTAGATCCGGCCGGTTCGCTGAACTCCGGGTCGCTAACAGCCATAAGGAGCCAAAACGACATGGCACTCTACGAGAACGTCTTCATTGCGCGTCAGGATGTCCCGACGACGCAGGTGGAGGCACTGACCAACCAGTTCGCCGAGCTGGTCACCGGCCTGGGCGGCACCGTCTCCAAGAAGGAGTACTGGGGCCTGCGCTCGCTGACCTATCGCATCAAGAAGAACCGCAAGGGCCACTACACCCTGCTCAACATCGACGCCCCGTCGGCGGCGGTGAAGGAGCTGGAGCGTACGATGTCGATCAACGAAGACATCATCCGCTTCATCACGGTTCGCGTCGACGAACTCGAGGAAGGCCCCTCGGCCGTCATGCAGCGCAGCGCCGAGAAGTCGGACCGCCCGGGCGGCGATCGTGGCGATCGCTGGGGCGACCGTCCGCCGCGCCGCGAGCGCCCGCGCTTCGGTGACGAAGGCGCCGCCCCCGCCGCCAGCCCAGCAGGAGAAGAAGAATGAGCGCGCAACGCCGCCCCTTCACCCGTCGCCGCAAGAGCTGCCCGTTCTCGGGCGCCAATGCGCCGAAGATCGACTACAAGGACGTGCGCCTTCTGCAGCGCTTCGTCTCCGAACGCGGCAAGATCGTTCCGAGCCGCATTTCGGCGGTCTCGTCCAAGAAGCAGCGTGAGCTCGCCCAGGCGATCAAGCGCGCCCGCTTCCTGGCGCTCCTGCCCTACGTAATCGCCTAACCAGGAGACGCGATCATGCCGATGAACGTCATCCTGCTGGAGCGCGTGCCGAAGCTCGGTCAGATGGGCGATGTTGTGAAGGTGAAGCCCGGCTTCGCCCGCAACTTCCTCCTGCCGCAGAAGAAGGCCCTGCGCGCCACCAAGGACAACATCACCTACTTCGAGTCGCAGCGTAAGACTCTCGAGGCCCAGAACCTCGAGCGCCGCTCGGAAGCCGAAGCTGTCGGCGCGAAGATGAGCGACATCAAGGTCACTCTGATCCGCCAGGCGTCGGAAGCCCTGCAGCTCTACGGTTCGGTCACCTCGCGCGACATCGCCGACGGCGCTGTTGCGGAAGGCGTCAAGCTCCAGCGCAGCCAGATCGAGCTCGACAAGCCGATCAAGACGCTGGGCGCGCACAAGATCAAGGTGCACCTCCATCCGGAAGTCACGGTCGAGATCACCGCGATCGTCGCCCGTTCGCCCGACGAGGCCGAGTTCCTCGCCAAGGGCGGCACGCTGGTTGCCGAGACCGAACGCGCAGCGATGGAAGCCGCGGAAGCCGCTCAGCGTGCTGCCGAGCAGGCCGCCGCGCTGTTCGAAGCCAAGGCTGCTGCCGAGAGCGAAGCTGCCGAGGCTCCGGCAGAGGGCGAAGAAGCACCGGCCGAAAAGAAGTAGCTCGCGTGCCCCCGGGCACCGTGCAAGTCTGCGAACGCATGCCATCGTACCCCGGTGGCATGCGTTTTCTTTTGTGGCGATCGGACGGACTTCTGCCGTGATCTGGCGACTGGGCGCTTTCTGCGTGGCAGCCCTTGTGGCGATGCCGCTGCTCGGCATCGTTTCCAGCCTCTTCACGTGGCAGGGCGAGCTCTGGCGCCACCTCGCCGAGACCCAGCTTTCCGATATCGTCGCCAACACGATTGTCCTGTTGCTGGGCGTCGGCGCCGGCACCGTTGTCATTGGCACCGGCACCGCCTGGCTGGTCACCATGTGCCGCTTCCCCGGCAGCCGCATCCTGCAATGGGCGCTACTGCTGCCGCTGGTCCTGCCGACCTACATCATCGGTTACGCCTATGCCGATCTGCTGGCCTATGCCGGCCCGATCCAGACGGCGCTGCGCGATGCAATGGGCTGGGGCCATGCCGACTATTGGTTCCCCGATCTCGGGTCGGCGAGCGGTGTGGCCTTCCTCTTCACGCTGGTTCTCTATCCCTATGTCTATCTCGCGGCGCGCGCGGCGTTCCTGTCGCAGTCGCCGGCACTGCTGGAGGCGAGCCGCATCCTGGGGCACGGGCCATGGCGCACTTTCCTGCGCATCGGCCTGCCGCTCGCCCGCCCCGCTGTCGCCGCGGGCGCGGCCCTCGCCCTGCTCGAAGCACTCGCCGATTTCGGAACCGTCCAGTACTACGGCGTTCATACCTTCACGACGGCGATCTATCGGACCTGGTACGGCATGGGAAATCGCGAAGGCGCCGCGCAGATCTCGCTGGCGCTGATCGCGATCGCAGCCGTTCTCATCCTGCTGGAGCGCCATTCGCGCGGCCGCGCGCGATTCACCATCGCGTCCAACCTGCGCCATCATTCCGAACCGGCGGTGCTGTCGGCCGGCGCCGGCCTGCTGGCCGCGGCCGCCTGCGTCCTCCCGGTCCTGCTGGGCTTCGTGTTGCCGACGCTGCACCTTGCCCGCCTCGCCCTGACTTCGGGCGCGACGATCGCCGACGAACGCTTCGTGGGCGATGCCATCAACAGCCTGGTGCTCGCCACGCTCGCCGCCATCATCATCGTCGCGATGGCGGTATTCCTGAGCTATGCTGGCCGCCTGGTGCGCCGTCGTGCGCTCAACCGCACCATCGAGTTCGCCTCTCTGGGCTATGCGATTCCCGGTGCCGTCATCGCCGTCGGCGTGCTGCTGCCGCTGGCGGCGGCCGATCACGGTATCGACCGGCTGGCGCAGGGTCTCTTCGGCCTGCCGGTCGGCCTCCTGCTGAGCGGCACCGCGTTCGCTCTGCTGACCGCCTACACGGTACGTTTCCTGGCGGTCGGCTTGGCCAATGTCGCGCCCGGACTGGCCGCCATCGATCCGGCGATGGACGCCAGTGCGCGCGTGCTCGGCGCCCGGCCGTGCCAGGTCCTGCGCTTCATCCACATGCCGATGCTGCGCGGCCCCCTGCTCACGGCCGCGATCATTGCCTTCGTCGAAGTCCTGAAGGAACTGCCGGCAACCTTGCTGATCCGGCCGTTCAACTTCGACACGCTGGCGGTCGGCGTCTTCCGCTTCGCCTCCGACGAACGCCTGGCTCAGGCGGCCGTCGGCGCAATCCTCATCGTCACCGTGTCGCTCGTCCCGGTGATCCTGCTCAGCCGCGCCGTCGCGGCGACGGCGAGAATTACTTCCAGCCCGCGCGGTCCATGATCTTCAACGCTTCGGCGTTGTTCTGCGCGAAGACGCGGGCGTTGAGCTGATCCTCCTTGAAGGTGCCAAGCGACTTCAGCTCCGGCGACAGCTCGACGCCGGCAACGACCGGGAACTCCGAATTGCCCTCGGCGAAGTAACGCTGCGCCTGCGGCGACACCAGGTATTCCAGGAACTTGACCGCGGCTTCCTTGTTCGGCGCATGCTTGGCCACCGCGCCGCCGCTGATGTTCACATGCGTGCCGCGGTTCGCCTGGTTGGGGAACACGACCCCGACCTTCGCCGCGACCTCGCGATCCTCCGGCTTCTTCGAGCGCAGGAGGTTCACGTAGTAATAGGTGTTGGCCACGGCGATCTCCGCCTGCCCGGCCGCGACGCCCTTGATCTGGTCGGTGTCGCCGCCGCGCGGGGGCCGCGCGAGGTTGCCGGCAACCGCCTTGGCCCAGGCCTCGGTCTTCTCCAGGCCGTCCGCAGCCAGGATCGAGCCGACGAGCGACTGGTTATAGATATGACCCGACGGCCGGATCAGGATCTTGCCCTTCCACTTGGCGTCGGCCAGGTCCTCGTAGGTCTTGGGAGCATCGGCCGCCGTCACCTTCTCCTTGTTGTAGAAGATGACGCGGGCACGCTTGGAGAAGCCGAACCAGCTATTGTCCGGGTCGCGCAGATGCGCGGGCACCGCCTTGGCCAGCACTGCCGAATTCACCGACTGCAGCAGGCCCATCTCGCGGGCGCGCTCGATGCGGCCGGCGTCCGTGGTGATGAGGACGTCGCAGGGGCTCTTGTCGCCTTCCGCCTTCAGGCGCTGGACGAGCGGATCGGGCTCCGCATCGACACGGTTGATCTTGATGCCGGTCAGATCTGCAAAATTGCCGTAGAGGGCTTCGTCCGTGTTGTAGTGGCGTGCCGAGTAGAGGTTCAGTGTCCCGCCCTGCGCATAGGAGCGCCGGGCAATGAATACTCCGGCGCCAAAGGCCAACCCCGTCGTTACCAATGCGCGTCGCTTCACGTTGCCCTCCCCTGCGAGTGAGTATCAGTTCGATAACATTGGCCCAGCAGGACTGCAAATCAATTGCAACTCAATCTCTGGCTGCCCCGAGGTATTTTTGCACTCGTCCCCTTTGCCTTGAAAAAGCCGTTCGGATTAACATTTCACTTAACAACGACGTGGAGTTACGGGACGAGCTTGCGGTCGCCCCACAGCTCGTTGCCGGGGGGAATGACGATGCTGCTAGCAAAGGTCCTTGCCCGTGTAGTGGGTGAAGGCCAGTTGACCATCATCGATGAGGCCGGTCGGCCCCATCGCCTCACGGGGAAAAACCCCGGACCCGCAGTCACCATGCGCATTCGCGACTGGTGGACGGGTGTGCGCATTGCCCTGCGTCCCCGGCTCGCCCTCGGCGAAGCCTACATGGACGGCAGGCTTACGCTCGAACAGGGCGATCTCTACGATCTTCTCGACCTGCTCGGCCGCAACGTCGCCGCCCTGGAAGCAACGCCGATGGTGCGCTGGTCCTACATCCTGCAGGGCTGGTTCCGCGCCATCGAACAGTACAATCCGATCGGCAAGGCGCAGAAGAACGTCGCGCATCACTACGACCTCAAGGACCAGCTCTACGACTTCTTCCTCGATTCCGACCGGCAATATTCCTGCGCCTACTTCAAGACCGGCAACGAATCGCTGGAGACAGCGCAGGAGGACAAGAAGCGGCATATCGCGGCAAAGATGCTGCTGGAGCCCGGCCAGCGCGTTCTCGATATCGGTTCCGGCTGGGGCGGCATGGGCCTCTACCTTGCTCGTGAATTCGATGTCGACGTCACCGGCGTCACGCTGTCGACGGAACAACACACTGTTTCGAGCCGGCGCGCGCTCGAAGACGGCATCGCCGACAAGGTGCGTTTCAAGCTGCTCGACTATCGTCAGGAACCTGGCCGATACGACCGCATCGTTTCCGTCGGCATGTTCGAACATGTCGGCGCTGCCCACTATCTCGAATACTTCAGCAAGGTGAAGGAGTTGCTGGCCGACGATGGCGTCATGGTGCTGCATGCGATCGGACGCATGGAACCACCGGGCGGCACCAATACCTGGCTGAAGAAGTACATCTTTCCCGGTGGATACACGCCTGCCCTGTCGGAAGTTCTCGCCGCGATCGAAAAGGCCGGCCTTTGGGTCACCGACATCGAGGTGCTGCGGCTACACTATGCAGAGACCCTGCGACACTGGCGCAAGCGCTTCCTCGCCAACCGCGAAGAGATCAAGAAGCTCGCAGGTTACGACGACCGTTTCTGTCGCATGTGGGAGTTCTATCTGGCCGGCTGCGAAGTTGCCTTCCGGTACATGAACCAGATGGTATTCCAGATGCAGATTGCGCGCCGCCAGGACGCGACGCCGCTCACGCGCGACTACATGGTCGACACGGAGCGCACGGAAAGGAACACGCGCTC
The DNA here is from genome assembly GCA_020160995.1 of Pseudomonadota bacterium. Lineage (GTDB taxonomy): Bacteria > Pseudomonadota > Alphaproteobacteria > Reyranellales > Reyranellaceae > Reyranella. Next base: position 6,340 of record JAIUOY010000219.1, read on the forward strand.
CATCGCGGCAGAATGAGGTTACATTAGGGTTGTCCCCAGCTTTCAGGTTATCCTGACAAGGCCACCGCATTAGTGGTGGTCGCTGCCCCCTCACGTGACTAACAAAGGCTCTCCATGGAGCCCCTGAAAGACACCTCGAACGTTACGCGCTTGCCCGGAGCGGAAGATATCCGCCTGCGCGAGCCGCCGCACAATTTCGAAGCCGAGCAGGCTTTGCTCGGGGCGATTCTGGTGAACAACGCCGCCTATCAGCGCGTCGCGGAGTTCCTGAAGCCCGAGCACTTCGCCGATCCGCTGCACGGCAAGCTGTTCGATTCGCTGTCGCGTCTGATCGAGCGCGGCCAGGTCGTGAGCGCGATCACGCTGAAGACCTATGTCGAGCAGGACGACGCGATGAGGGAAGCCGGCGGCGCGGCCTACCTGGCCCGTCTCGCCGCTGCGTCGGTGCATGTGATCGACGCCGGCGCCTTCGGCCGTACCGTGCACGATCTCTATCTGCGGCGGCAGCTCATCGACCTCGGCGAAAGCGTGGTGAACGGCGCCTACTCCGGCGACGTCGAGGAAACCGCCCTGCAGCAGGTCGAAGTCGCCGAGAAGAAGCTCTACGACCTCGCGACGAGCGGCCAGACGGAAGGCGGCTTCAAGCCCTTCAGGATGGCGCTGACCGAGGCCACGGTCGCGGCCGAGGCGGCCTATCACCGCGTCGGCCAGCTCACCGGCGTGGCTTCGGGCCTCTTCCAGCTCGACCAGCTCCTGGGTGGCCTGCACAAATCCGATCTGATCATCCTCGCCGGGCGTCCATCGATGGGCAAGACAGCGCTGGCGACCAACATCGCCTTCAATGCCGCCAAGGCCTACCGGGAAGAGATCGTCGACGGAAAGCCGAACGCCGTGGACGGCGCGGTCGTCGGATTCTTCTCGCTCGAAATGTCGTCCGAGCAGCTGGCGACCCGCATGCTCGCCGAACAGGCGGAGGTTTCCTCCGAGAAGATTCGCAAGGGCGAGTTGATCAGCAGCGACTTCGACAAGGTCCTGTCGATCAGCCACGAGCTGGAGCATCTCAACTTCTTCATCGACGACACACCGGCGCTCTCGATCGCCGCGCTGCGAACGCGCGCGCGGCGCCTGAAGCGCACGCATGGTCTCGGGCTCATCATCGTCGACTACCTGCAGCTCCTCAATCCGTCGGGCAAGAGCCGGCAGGAGAACCGCGTGCAGGAAGTCTCGGAGATCACGCGAGGCCTCAAGACGCTGGCCAAGGAACTGAACGTGCCGGTGATCGCGCTGAGCCAGCTCAGCCGTGCGGTCGAACAGCGCGAAGACAAGCGCCCGCAGCTCGCCGACCTGCGTGAATCCGGCTCGATCGAGCAGGACGCCGACGTGGTGATGTTCGTCTACCGCGAGGAATACTATCTCACCCGGTCGGAGCCGAGCCGACGCGGCGAGGAAAGCGATCAGAAGTTCAACGAGCGTCACGATGCCTGGAAGCAGCGCTGCGAGCAGACCTACGGCAAGGCCGAGGTGATCGTGGCCAAGCAGCGCCACGGCCCCACCGGCATCGTCCAGCTCTCCTTCGAGGGACAGTTCACCAAGTTCGGCAATCTGCCGGGCTATGCGGACCTGCCCGACGCGCCGGCCTTCTAGGGACAGCAGGATGTCCTTTCCAGCCGACGAGAGCGCGCGCCGCGCCGGCGCCCTCCTCACGATCGATCTCGGCGCCATCGCCGCCAACTGGCGTGGCCTGCGCGATGCCGGACGCGCGGCCGGCCGGCCGGTCGACTGTGCGGCCGTGCTCAAGGCCGACGCCTATGGCACGGGCGCCACCATCGTGGGGCCGCGTCTGGCCGCCGAAGGCTGCCGGCAGTTCTTCGTCGCCCATATCGACGAGGGCATCGCG
>JAIUOY010000220.1:0-2820 GCA_020160995.1 Pseudomonadota bacterium
AATTATTTCGCCTGCGGCGGCGAGCCCTATTCCATCGTCCGCACCTCGTGGGGCGAGGAACAATTCGTTCCCGATCACGACAAGGTGCGCGACTACATCAAGACTTTGATGGTGCATCCCGGTGGATGGCCGCTCGTCGCGTCTCTGCCGATGCGGGACGGCGTGGAAATTGCTGCCGCCGTGATCGGTTTTTTTACGGGCGCGGGCAGGGACGCATCTCCCGAGCCTGCGACCTCCTCGTCTTCGACCTGAAGCTCTGCAGCATCGTCGAGGTGCAGGGCCTCACGTTCGCTGATCTCGACTACTGGATTGACCGCGCCGTGCAGCGCGGCCTTTTGAAATAGGGCAGGGCATGGCAGATCGTGTGATGCGCGCCCTGGCCCTGATCGAGGCGCAGGACAAGACGGGCAAGGCCTTCGCCACCGCCGCCGCCAAGGTCGGCCAAATGTCCAAGGCCATGAAGGCCATGGAAAAGGCCGGGGCGGGCGCGAGCGCCGAGATGGAGCGGCTGGCGCGCGTCGATGCGTTCGACAAGGCGCGGCGGCAATGGGCCTCGGCGCGCACGGCCTTCCGCGAGGCCGAGCGCGATGTGCAGCGGCTCGGCCGGGAAATGCGCCAGGCGGCGAACCCGTCGCGCCAGCTCGCCAATGCCTACGATCTGGCGCAGCAGAAAGTTTCGGCTCTGGCGCGCGCCTATCGTGAGACGGGCGAGGCGGCCAAGCGCGCCAACCGTGAAATGAAAGCCACGCAGGCGACGGCTCGCCGGCCGCTATTGAACGATCAGCAACGTGGCGCCATCCGTGATGCCTTCGGCAACGTCGTAGCGCCTGCAGCGGCGTATGCGGCGGTCAAAACCGGCCAGAAATTTACGCACTACGCCGCTGATGTGCTGCATGAGCGCGCGCTTGCAAAAGTCGCCGGAATGAAGCCGGAGGAGGTCAAGAAGGCGGAGGCCGAGGCCGCGCATACATCCGAACAGGTGCGCGGCATTTCAAAGGCAGAAGGGCTTGGCCTTATTCGTGAGATGCGCGTAGTCACCGGCTCGCTCGATGAAGCGATGCACGTGCTGCCAGAGGTGGCGAAGCTAAAGGTCATTTCCGATTCCCATCGTGGCGAGGGGCCAACCGATCCGAAGGAGTTTGTGCAGCTCATCAAAGGGCTCGAGATTCTCGGCAAGACGCAAGATCCGAAGGAGTTCCGCGAGTATCTCGACTTTGCAGCCAAGGGGATGAACACCTTCGGGTCGCTATTTCGGCCCAGCGACTTCTTCCAGCTGGCAAAATATTCGCGGCAGGCGGGCCTTGGATTTTCGAAGAAATTTCTGACGACGCTTGCCCCAAGTCTCGGCCAAGAGTTGTCGGCATCGAGCGCGGGCAATGCGCTCTCGACGTTTCACGGCACCGTCGTCGGCGGTAAAATGAAAAACGTTGCTGCTGATGAGTTTGATCGCCTTGGCCTGGTCGCGCCCGGCAAGATCACTCGGACCAAGACGGGTTCGGTGAAAGGCATCAAAATGGGCGGCATCAAAAACTGGCAAATTGCCGCCAGCGACCCGGACGTGTGGGTAAATGAGACGTTGCTGCCGGCATTGGAAAAAGCTGGGATCACGAAAGAGGAGGATCAGCTCGCGACGGTTTCGACGCTCTTTCGCGATCGCACAGCGGCGCAGCTCGTCGGCATTCTGCTGCGGCAGCACCAGCGGTTGCAAAAAGATCGCGGCATGATCAACAGTGCGCAGGGGCTTGAAAGCGCAAGCGTCCTTACTGCCGAAGACCCCTTCGCTAATCTTCGTGCCCTGCAGGATCAGGTGAAGAACTTTGGTGCGGCCCTCGCGGAGCCTGCTGTGTTGGCCGCGGGGCCTCTGCTGACAAACCTGTCATCGGGAATTTCGTCGCTGACACATGCTCTCGAAGATTCCGGTCCCGCAACACGCAACATTGTTGCGCTGACCGGCGGATTGGTCGGGCTATATGCTGTCATGAAGGGCTCCAGTTGGGTTTCTGATCTCGTCGGCGGCCTAAAGGGAGGCGGCGCTGCTGCAGCTCTCACCGGGTCAGCCACCGCTCTCGATGGTTCGGCCGCAGCATTAACGCGCGCTGCGGTCGCACTTGGCGCGAAAGGATTGGATGTTCCTGGCGCTCCAGAAAAGAAACCGGGCGGAAAGCCGTCTTTGTCCAGTCGGCTGCTGAACGTTGCCCACGACGTCGCAGTCATAGGAACGGCAGTCGAATTGTTTCGCATCGCCTATGATTACGCGAAGGAAGCAGACAAGAATCGCTATGTCGGGCCGAGCGCGGATGTCTCGTGGGACAAGGATAAGGACTGGCTGCTTGAACGCTCCCGCCGCGCGCAGCAGGAGCGCAACCGCGATCCCGAAGCGGCGCGCGGGCGGGCGTTCTCGCGCATCGGCGATTCGCAACTCGAGGCCGTGGTGAAGCCCGACCAGATCAAGGCGGAAATCACCGGGTCTGCCGCCGTCACCTTCGGCACGATCAAGGTCGAGCCGTCCTCCGCCATGCTGGAGATCATCAACAAGGCGCAGGCCATCGTCAAAAGCGACATTCGCGGGCTGCGCTTCACCGCCAACGGGCCGGGCTCGAACGGCACATCCTCGCCGGACGCGGAATAGGGGCGCCGCGGCTAGCCGCGCAACATGAAGTAGATGACGACGCAAATCAACGCCGCGACCGCCAGGACGACCAATCTGCCGAACAGGTCGACAGCAATCCTGACTCCTGCATCCCACCTTGCCATCGCGTGGGGTGGGACAACCCAGCCCGCAATGGTGCGGAACACGAGGTAGATCATTCCCGCTGCCAT
>JAIUOY010000221.1:0-4551 GCA_020160995.1 Pseudomonadota bacterium
AGCTACGTGACGGCCGATCTCGGCCGCTGCTTCCAGCTCATGGAAACCGACGACATCACGACCTTCCAGCGCTGGATCGCCGACTGGCAGGAGGTCGTCGAGTTTGAGGTCGTGCCCGTCGTCGAAGGCAAGACGACACGCGAGGCCCTCGAACCGCTGCTGTAGACCGACATCCCAACGAAGGAGAGCACACGATGATTACAGGTGGCTGCCATTGCGGCGCGATTCGCTATCAGGCCGAGGGCGACGCCCTCCACCACGCGCTGTGCCATTGCACGGACTGCCGGCGGCACTCCGGAGCTCCGATGGTAGGCTGGACGATGTACCCGCACGATGCGGTCAAGGTGACCAAGGGCACGCCCAGAGTCTACGCCTCGTCGGAGCATGGAAGGCGGCATTTCTGCCCCGACTGCGGCACCGGGCTCTTCTACGACAATGCGAAGACGTTGCCGGGGCTCATAGATATCCAGAGCGCCACCTACGACGATCCGGACGCGGTGCCGGCGCAGGTCCACATCCAGGTCGCCGATCGGATCGGATGGATGAAGAACGTCCATGAACTGCCGGCGTTCGACCGCTATCCGCCGCAGTCGTGAGCCGGGCGGCTATTTCCAGGGATCCGCCACCTTCGGCCAGAACGGCGTCTTGCGCTTGGTGTAAGGCCAGCGCGTGACGTCGGGGTCGGCAGCACCCGGCGAGGCGACGTAGAGGATCTCCTTCGCGAGGCCCACGAAGCCGTTATAGAAGTGCTGCGCCGACTTCACGATCACCACGCGGTAGTCGGCGGGCTCGGCGCCGACGGCACGAAAGGCATCGGCGTGGAAGGTCTGGTTGCGGCGCGTGCAGATCGCGATATCGACATGCTCCGACGACAGCAGCGCCATGTCGCCGAGCGGCGACATCACCGGCCCGTAGGGCTGGAAGACGTTGCGCGCGATCTTCTTCACCGTGACGTCGAGATCGACCGGATCGCCACTCACCGCCCCCGACTTGCCGCCGAGCCGCATGCGGATGCGCGCGCCCTCGCCCGCCTCCTCGGCGATCTGGAAGGCCATCGGGTCCCACATCACGCCGAACAACGCCGGCCCGATCTCGCGGGCGACCAGCTCCTTCAGCACGAAGGTCGAATCGCCGGGCGCACCTGAGCCGGGATTGTCGGCGCGGTCGGCCAACACCAGCGGGCCTTGATTGTGCGAGGCGGCGCGATCCATCGCCTCGGCGATGGTGAGGTATTTGGTGGCGTAGCGCTCGCGGTTGGCCCACAGCTCCTCGCCAAGTTGCTTGGCGAGTTTCTCGGCCTTGGCCTTGTCGCCATCGGCCACGACCAGGGTGCGCGTGCCGACATCCTCGACATCGGCGAACGAAAAGCCGTGGCTCAAAGACACCGAGAGGATGCCGTCCTTGCCTTCGAGCGACTTCATGCGGACGACGAATTCGCTGATCGGCGGCACCGAGGTGCGGTACTGCGCGATCATGCGGCAGTCATGGCGCGCCATGACCGGCTTCACCTTGCCGTCGACGGTGTCGGCGATGATCGCGAACAGCTCCGCGGCGCGCTCCATCGTGTCGGTGTGCGGGTATTCCTTGTAGCCGACCAGCACGTCGGCGCTGTCCAGCATCAGCGCGCTCAGGTGACAGTGCAGGTCGAACTCCGCGCCGATGGCGACCTTGGGGCCGACGATGGCGCGAACCTTCGAGAGCAGATCGCCTTCGCAGTCGTCGTAGCCATCGGCCACCATGGCGCCATGCACGTTGATCAGCACGGCATCGAGCGGCAGGGCGGCCTTGATGTTGGCCAGCATCTCGTCGCGGAATTCCTCGTAGACCTTGCGGACGGTGGTGCCCGACGGGGCGGCAAAGGTCGCCAGCCCTTCGATCACCGTCCAGCCGCGCTTCTCGGTCTCCTTGCGCCAGACATGCATCGGCGCGGTGAAGTTGGTCGGCTCGTGCCTGGTGGCGTCGCCGTGCCAGATGCCATGCTCTTCATAGCCGCGGCGGCCCGTCGGAAAGGGGACGAACTGATTGGTCTCGGTGCCGAGGGCACCGATGAACACACGCTTGCTCAAAACTCACTCCTTGCAGCGATGGCAGCCCGCGACATGGTCGTCGACCATGCCCGAAGCTTGCATGAAGGCGTAACAGATGGTGGAGCCGACGAACTTGAACCCGGCCTTCGCCAGCTTCTTGGAAAGGGCGTCGCTCTCGGGCGTCTTGGCCGGCACGCCCTTCAGCGTCTTCGGCCGGTTCCTGCGCGGCTTGCCGTCGACCACGCTCCACAGGAACTTGGAGAACGAGCCCTCGCGCTCCACGATCTCCAGATAGGCGCGGGCATTGCCGACGCTGGCGTCGATCTTGCCGCGATGGCGGATGATGCCGGGATCGGCCAGCAGCTTGGCGAGCTTGGCCGGCGTGTAACGGGCGATCTTCTGCGGATCGAAGTCGTCGTAGACCTTGCGATAGTGCTCGCGCTTGCGCAGCACCGTGATCCAGGAGAGGCCTGCCTGGCAGCCTTCGAGCGTCAGCAGCTCGAACAGCGCGCGATCGTCGCGCAGCGGCCGGCCCCATTCGGTGTCGTGATATTTCTCGTAGAGGGGATCGGCCGAGGCCCAACCGCATCGCGGCTTGCCGTCGGTGCCAATCACCGTGTCGTGCTTCCAGACCATGCGCGGACCCTACCCAAGCGCGCCGCTCGACGCCACACTCGGGCCAACGGAGGAGTGTTCATGGCCAAGGATCTCGCGGACCTCAAGGTCTGCATCTTCGATGTGTTCGGCACGGTGGTGGATTGGCGCGGCAGCCTGATCGAGGACTTGCCCAAGCTCGGCAAGAAGTACGGGCTGGAGACCGACTGGACGAGCTTCGCGGACGACTGGCGCGGCCTCTACCAGCCGCAGATGGGTCGCGTCCGCAAGGGCGAGCTGCCCTGGACCCGCATCGACGAGCTGCACAAGGAAGCCTTCGAGATGCTGCTCCAGAAGCGTGGCCTGAAGCATCCCGGCGAAGAGGGATCGTGGGAATTCACGCATCTCTGGCACAAGCTCCGGCCGTGGCCCGATTCGGTCGAAGGCATCGGCCTGCTGAAGAAGAAGTTCGTCGTCGCCACGCTCAGCAACGGCAACGTGGCGTTGCTGATCAACATGGCCAAGAACAGCGGCATTCCCTGGGATCACTGCTTCTCCGGCGAAACCTTCAAGCACTACAAGCCGGACCCGGAAGCCTATCTCGGCGTGGTCGACACCATGTACCTGAAGCCGCACCAGGTGATGCTGGTCGCCGCTCACAACAACGACCTGGCGGCGGCGCAGAAGTGCGGCCTGTCGACCGGCTTCGTACACCGCCCGACCGAACATGGTCCCAGGCAGACGCGCGACCTCAAGGTCGAAGGCGATTGGGACGTCGTCGGCAACTCGATCGTCGAGGTCGCCAAGAAGCTCGGCTGCTAGGGGCGGGATCGGCTGTCGGCTCGGCGTGCCGGCAGCCTAGAGACTGCCCAGGGTGAAGTTGAGGCTGGCCGCGGGTTCGTTTCTCAGGATGGTGTCGAAGGGGGCGTCGAAGATCGTGACGACCACCAGACAGAAGGCGAACGCGACGGTGAACAGACCGACGGCCGCCCGCATGGCGCGTTGATTGTCGACGTGAACCAGAAGCAGGGCGATCTGCGTCAGTGCGCCCAGGACCACGATGGCGACCCACTTGATGGGCGCCGTCACGTCGTTCGCCAGGCTCAGTCGATTGTCGTGCGCCCGTAGAAGCTCCCGGGTCGTTGTCAGCATGGCTGCCCGGGTGGCGCCGTCGAGGTCATCGGCCTGCGAGATCGTGGTGAGGATGTCGAGGGCGGCCTTGTCGGTCTCGTTGCGGGCGGGGCCGATCGCCGACGAATAGGGGTCCTCCGCGCTGGCCGCCTTGGCGTAGGCCTTCAGGCGGGGAAAGAGCAGCTCTTCGAGGTCGTTGGCGCGCGCAAAATAACCCAGCGTCTCGACGGCATGCGCTTCCGCCAGTACGGCGCGCTTGGCTTCGTTGGTCTTCTGCCACACGTCGCTTGCCAGCAAGGCGGCAAACAGACCGAACAGGATCGCGACCGACCCGAAGTAGGGCGCGACAATGCCGCGGGTCTTTCGGATCGGACCGGAAAGCGGCCCCTTCGCCTCGGCGAGAAAGATCAGGGAAGCGGAAGCGACCGGCAGCAAGGCCGAGACGACGACATCCGAGATCGACGCGGCGAGGCTCACCGTCAGCCGCCGAACATTTCCTTGACCTTGCTGAAGAAGCCCTCGGATTCGGGGCTGGTCTTGCCGGCCTTCTCGAACTCCTTGAGCAGTTCTTTCTGCCTGGACGTCAGGTTGGTCGGCGTCTCGACGTTGATCTCGATGTACATGTCGCCGAACTGGCTGGAACGCACGATCGGCATGCCCTTGCCGCGCATGCGGAACTGGTGTCCGCCCTGGGCGCCGGCCGGGATGTTGATGCGGGCCATCTTGCCGTCGAGCGTCGGTACTTCGATGCTGCCGCCGAGCGTGGCCTGCACCATCGAGATCGGCACGCGGCAATGCA
>JAIUOY010000222.1:0-5131 GCA_020160995.1 Pseudomonadota bacterium
GGCGACCGCCTCGACCTGCGCGGCGTGCCGCTGGTCACGATCGACGGCGAGGATGCGCGCGACTTCGACGACGCCGTCTTCGCCGAACCCGATCCCGACCATCCCGGCGGCTGGCGCCTGCTCGTCGCCATCGCCGACGTCGCCTGGTACGTCCGCCACGACCGGCCGCTCGACCGCGCCGCCTACCGCCGCGGCACGTCGGTCTACTTCCCCGACCGGGTCGTGCCGATGCTGCCGGAGGCGCTCAGCAACCACTGGTGCTCGCTGGTGCCGCGCCAGGACCGGCCGGTCCTGGTGGCCGAGATGTGGATCGACGCCGAGGGCCATCTCAAGCGCCACAAGTTCCACCGCGCCATGATGCGCTCGGTCGCCCGCCTCACCTACAACCGCGTGCAGACCGCCATGGACGGCGCGCCCGACGACGAGATCGCACCGCTGATGGACGAGGTCGTGCGTCCGCTCTACGGCGCCTTCCATACCCTGCTGGCGGCGCGCGAGAGGCGCGGCGCGCTGGACCTCGACCTGCCGGAGCGGCAGGTCACCCTGGGCAAGGACGGCCGCATCGCCGAGATCGGCGTGCGCGCCCGCCTCGACAGCCACAAGCTGATCGAGGAGTTCATGGTGCTGGCCAATGTCGCAGCGGCGCAGGCGCTGGAGCAGCGCCACATGCCCTGCCTCTATCGCGTCCACGACCAGCCCGACCTCGCCAAGCTCGAAGCATTGCGCGAATTCCTGGGCACCCTGGGCGTCTCGCTGCCGGCCGGCCCGCGGCTGCGGCCGGGCGATCTCAACGGCGTGCTGCAACGCGTGGCGGAAAAGCCGATCAATCGCCTGGTCAACGAGACGGTCCTGCGCAGCCAGAGCCAGGCCGTCTACAGCCCCGACAATCTCGGCCATTTCGGCCTCGCCCTCGCCCGTTACGCGCACTTCACCTCGCCGATCCGCCGCTTCCCCGACTTGATCGTGCATCGCGCCCTGATCGCGGCCTTCGGCCTGGGCGAAGGCGGTCTCGCCGAAGCCGACAAAGGACGCTTCGCCGAATTCGGCGAGCATCTTTCCATGTGCGAACGCCGTGCCGTGGCGGCCGAGCGCGGCGCGATGGATCGCTATGTCGCGGCCTACATGGCCGCCCATGTCGGCGCCGCTTTTTCCGGCCGCGTGACCAGCGTCACCCGCTTCGGCCTTTTTGCTGCGCTCGATGGTACGGGCGCGGACGGACTGATCCCCGTTCGCTCGCTCGGTCAGGAATTCTTCCGTCACGACGAAGGCCGGCAGCTGCTGATCGGCGAACGCACCGGCGAGACGTTCGGGTTGGGCGACCGGCTGCGCCTCAAGCTTGTCGAAGCCGATACGGCAACCGGCGGATTGTTGTTCGAGATCGTCGAGGTGCTCGAACGGGTCGAACGCCACGCCTTGCCGCGCGGTTCGCGTTCGCCGCGTGACGCACGTCGCGGCGCGCCGCGGCGTCCCGTCGCGCACGGCGGGCCCCCACGGGACAAACGGTCACGCCGACGAAAGTAAAAGCTGGGCTCATGGTGTTCGCCATGAACAGCGCACCGGCCCCGGTCGATTTCTGGACATCGATTCTACGCGGATGGAGCGGCCGTTGCCCGCGTTGCGGCGAAGGCGCCCTGTTCGGCTCGTTCCTGAAGATGAAGAGCCGCTGCACCAGCTGCGAACTGGCGCTGGAGCCCTATCGCGCCGACGACGCCCCCGCCTACTTCACCATCTTCGTCGTCGGCCACATCATCGTGCCGCTCGTTCTTCTTGTCGAACGCTGGGGCAACGAGCCGCCGCTCTGGGTTCACGCACTTTTGTGGTTGCCACTCTCCGTTGTGCTTGCGCTTTACCTGCTGCCGCACATAAAAGGCGCCGTCATTGCGGCCCTGTGGTCGCAGCGAATAGCCTCTCCCAAACCTTCAGCTCCCAAGCCTTCTGCCGGGGGCCTCGACTCCTCGGTCTGAAACGACGTGGCCGCCCGCCGACGGCTTGTGCTATTGTCTCGGTCTGCCGGGTATGGAAGTGCCACAACTCCCTTTTCTTCGTACGACGCTGGCGCGTGCCGCGTCGCTCCTTGCTGCCTGTTTAGTCGTCTCCTGTGCAACCTCGGGCGACGCCCCGCAAGCCTCGCTTCCCACCCGTGCGCCGGCCCTTTCCGCCGACGCCAACATGGAACGGGTGGTCCTGCAGGCCTATAGGGCCATCGGCGACCGCCATCTTTACGAGCCCAACTTCCACAATCTGTCGAGCGAGGCCTACCGCAGCTTCGCCAGCAGCGACCCCACCCTGTCGCTCGATGCCGGAGCCGGCGCCTTCACGGTCAAGCGCGACGGCAAGGAAATACTCACCCGGACGACGCCCAGCGACACGGCAGACGGGCGGGCCTGGGGCGGCATGCTGGCCGAACTGATGACCGGGTCCATCGAGGCCTCGCCCGCCTTGCAGGCGGTCGATCGCCAGGTGTTGATCCGCCAGGCGATCACCTCGACCACCAAACAGCTCGACCGCAACAGCCGCTACGCCGACCCCGACGAGGCGCGCGACAACCGCTTCCAGCGCGACGGCGGCGGCGGCATCGGCATCACCGTCGAGCGCACGGACGACAAGAAGATCATGATCCGCGCCGTGCAGGAGGGTTCGCCCTCCGCCAAGGCCGGCGTCCGGATCGACGACCAGATCCTGGCCATCGACGGCGAGTCGATGATCGGCCGGCCGCTGTCCGACGTGGTGCACAAGCTGCGCGGCTCCGTCGGTGCGCCGGTCAACATGACGGTGCTGCGCGCCTCGCAAGGCGCGGAGATGACGCTGGCGATGAAGCGCGCCCGCATCATCCCCACCACCGTGGTCTACGAACGTCGCGACGACGTGGCGCTGATCCACCTTATGGGTTTCAACTCCGCCACCACCGAGAACCTGCGCGCCGCCATCGACAAGGCCAAGGCCGAGATCGGCAAGGACCTCGCCGGCCTGATCATCGACATGCGCTCCAACCGCGGCGGCCTGCTCGACCAGGCGCAGACGGTCTCGGAAGTGTTCATCGGCGACGGCACCATCTTCTCCACCGCCGGCCGCCACCCCGACAGCCGCCGCACCTACAAGAGCTCGACCGGCCGCAGCAAGACCACGGAGCTGCCGATCGTCGTGCTGATGAACGGCGGCTCGGCCTCGGCGGCCGAGATCGTCGCCGCCGCCCTGCAGGATCGCGGCCGCGCCGTCGTCGTCGGCACCACGAGCTACGGCAAGGGCACGGTGCAAACCGTCGTGCGGCTGGCCAACGAGGGCGAACTGATCCTCACCTGGTCGCGCCTGCAGGCGCCGTCCGGCTACACCTGGAACGAGCTGGGCGTCCTGCCCAATATCTGCACGGCCAAGACCGGCGAGGCCGCCAAGCTCGTGGCCGCCGCGGTCGACTCGAACCAGAGCCAGCTCATGCGCTGGCATGCGCTGCGCAACCCGACCGGCCAGGAGGTTTCGGACCTGCGCAAGATCTGCCCGCCGGGCGAGACCTCGCCCGAGGCCGATGTCGAGATCGCAAGCCGCCTGCTGCACGACCGGGCGCTTTATGCCCACGCCGTGCAGGCCGGCAGCCAGCAGGCCGCCGCCCGCTGACCTTCACCGTCCGCGCCGGCCGTGCCCGACACGGCAAGGCTTGACATGGGCGTCCTGCCGATTACTTTGCGCCCTCCTGCGAATTCGCCCTCCAGGGCATAAGGACAATTGTTATGGCTAAGCCCACCTCGATCCTCATCAAGATGATCTCCAGCGCCGACACCGGCTTCTTCTACGTGACGAAGAAGAACCCGCGCACCAAGACCGAGAAGCTCGAACTCAAGAAGTACGACCCGGTCGCGCGCAAGCATGTCGTCTTCAAGGAATCGAAGATCAAATAATTCGGCCGCCTAGCGTGCCTGACGGAACAGCCGCCCTTTCGGGCGGCTTTTTCGTGGGCTCCTGCGGGCTCCAATTATCCGGAACCGCAAGCGGTTCCTGATGATTGGAAACGCATTGATCGAGATGCCTCGTGCCTTTGGCATATCCCGTCCGGCTGCTTCCAGCCGAACGGGATATGCTTTAGGCTCCGCCGCAATCCAACTAGGAGGAAGACAGAAATGAGCGCCCAGCTTTCGCGCGACGATTGGAAGGGCCGTGTCGGCGGTCTCAGCTACCGCAACCAGGCCTTCATCGGTGGCAAGTTCGCCCCCTCCCTCACCGGCAAGACCTTCGACTGCATCAACCCGGCGACCGGCCAGGTGCTGACCAAGGTCGCGGCCTGCGAACAGGCCGATGTCGACGCCGCCGTGAAGGCCGCGCGCGCCGCCTTCGAGAAGGGCACCTGGGCCAACATGGCGCCGGCCCAGCGCAAGCGCATCATGCTGAAGCTCGCCGAGCTGATGATGAAGAACCGCGAGGAGCTGGCCCTGCTCGAGACGCTCGACATGGGCAAGCCGATCGCCTTCTCGACCACGGTCGACATTCCGGGCTCGGCCAACACCGTGCAGTGGTTCGCCGAAGCGATCGACAAGATCTACGACGAAGTCGCCCCCACGCCGGGCAACGTGGTGGCCCTGATCACCCGCGAAGCGTCGGGCGTGGTCGCCTGCGTGGTGCCCTGGAACTTCCCGCTCCTGATGGCCTGCTGGAAGATTTCGCCGGCGCTGGCCGCCGGCAACTCGGTGATCCTGAAGCCCGCCGAACAGTCGCCGCTCACCGCCATCCGTCTCGCCGAGCTGGCGGCCGAGGCCGGCATTCCCGAAGGCGTGTTCAACGTGCTGCCGGGCTTCGGCGAGACCGCGGGCCAGGCGCTGGGCCGTCACATGGATGTCGACGTGCTGGCCTTCACCGGCTCGACCGAAGTCGGCAAGTACTTCCTGAAGTACTCCGGCGAATCCAACATGAAGCAGGTCTGGCTCGAGTGCGGCGGCAAGTCGCCCAACATCGTGCTGGGCGATGCCCCCAACCTCGACATCGCCGCACGCCGCACCGCCTTCGGCATCTGGTTCAACCAGGGCGAGGTCTGCACCGCCGGCTCGCGCCTCAGCGTCGAGGACAAGAGCAAGGACGAGTTCCTCGCCAAGGTCATGGCGATCGGCCAGAAGATGATGCCGGGCGATCCGCTCGATCCCAAGACGCA
>JAIUOY010000223.1:0-40885 GCA_020160995.1 Pseudomonadota bacterium
CCGGATTCGCTGTTCATCTACGGGCTCCATCCCGTGCTCGCGGCCCTCGCCAATCCGGCCCGCACGGTGAAGCGCATCCTCGCGACCGCGAACGCGCTCGCCCGGCTGGAGGCGGCCGGCGCCGTCCACCAGGGCATTGCGGCGCTCGTGGCGCCGCTCGAAGAGCCGATGCTGGAAGACCTGCTGGCGCGCTGCAGCGACGATGCCCTCGTCCTGGCGCTCGACCAGGTGACCGACCCGCACAATGTCGGCGCGATCCTGCGCTCGGCCGCCGCCTTCGGCGCCGCCGGCGTGATCGTGACCGACCGCCACGCCCCTGCCGATACCGGCGTGCTGGCCAAAGCCGCCTCCGGCGCACTCGAAGTCGTGCCGCTGGTCCGGGCGGTGAACCTCGCCCGCGCGCTCGACCAGCTCAAGGAGGCGGGTTTCTGGCTCTACGGCCTCGACGAACGCGGCGAGGCCGCAATCGGCACCCTCGACCTGCGCGGTCGCACCTGCATCGTCCTCGGCGCCGAGGGCGAAGGGCTGCGCCGCCTGACCGCCGAAAAGTGCGACCGCCTCATCACCATTCCGACCAGCGCCGCCCTGGCCGCGCTCAACGTCTCCAATGCCGCGGCGGTCGCCGCTTACGAATGGGCGCGGCAGCGACAGTCAGTCTGATGCGCCTTCGGCCGCATTCGACTATGGTGCGGCCGCTCCAGGCGGGCCGGGTTAGCACAGCGGTAGTGCAGCGGTTTTGTAAACCGAAGGTCGGGGGTTCGATCCCCTCACCCGGCACCATTTCTTCAGCCACGGGGAGCAAACGCCCCAAGCAATCGCTGGGTAAAACTGATCATACGTGCGGACAACTCGCGCGACTGCTCGCCCAATTCCTCCAGCTCGGCGAACGTTATTCGAAGCACCGTTTCAGCGTGCATGTTCTTGTCGGACTTCATTGGATCAACCTTCCGAAAGACAAGCGTTTCCGTGTCCTTGAGGTAGTCTGAGACGAAGCCGTGCAGGACGTGATTGCGCTTCTCCGCGAGCCGCTTCGATTCGTCCATAAGCGACCTAATCTCGTCGGCGAACGGCGCAAGGGCTGGGAGTCCATCAGCACACGCACATAGAAACTCCGTGCTACCCGAGAATGTGTATGGAAGTTTCTTTCGGACCTGATCCCGCCCTTCGATGAAGTGAAAAATAATCGAAATAGCGGCTGTCCGCGTGAACTCAAGCTGGCCGAAGTTGACTGCTATGTATCCGAGCGCATTTGCTAGCCGGTCCAGAAACTGCTTGTCATCAGGTATACCTTTAGGCGCGTCGACCTTTTCAGAATTTGACAGCTCAGTCGTCGTAGGAGGCGTGCCAAGTGGTTCAACGGACTTGGATTCCTGGAAGCGGTCCGGGCTCAAGTCCCGATCAGCATGCATACTCGCTACTAGCAGCATCGCACGAAGAGACGCCGCCAGAAGCGAAAACAAGTCCTTGGGATCGAGCTGCCACATGTCCCTAGGATGCTTCAGCTCTGGTGCCTTCAGCCTTGTTGATTCGTAGGCGTTGTGCACCCCAGCCCTTCCGACCGAATCGAACGTCTTGTAGAAGGCTTTCATGCGTTCGAGCGTCAGCTTGAAATTGAGCTTGTGTGCGAACTCGTTCCGAATTCCACCAAGCGCGATTAGCGGCTGCGTGAGATTTGCCGTCGTGCCCATCACCGTAAGAAGCCGAACTTTACCGCTGTAATCCAATCGCATGGCCGCAAGGCCTGTCGGATTTGGCAGGAGCTTGTGGAGTAGTTCCTCGACGTGATGTTCGATGATGAGGTGCGCCCTTACTACGCTACCTAGCTCATCTTGAGAGGTCAGGTGCTTTGCAAATTCCTCAAGGGTCGGATCAACGTCCATCAGACGCGATTCCTGTGACTACAGCCGAAGCAGGTTAGAGACACCCAGCTTTCATCCGGCATACGTATTTCCCCCATAAGGTGACGCAATATGCCGACCGCCTCGACGACTCGCTAGCCACACAGCCACCCCATGAGATTTGGAACGAGGAGCCTCGTCCTAAGTCGATCTACCATTGCGCACGACCGCGCCCTTGCAGTCGTTACAGGCCGTTTGAGACGCCTTTAGAAAAGCCGTCGAGTTTCTCGAGCCGCCGCGACCAGCCGATCCACGCTCAATGCATGCCTATGAACAGTTTGGCTGATCGCGAAACAACGATGGCTACGGAGGCATTCCCGTCAAGTGAGTCACGCGCGGTTCTACAATTCAAAAATCGCGGATTGTCGCCTCACTGCAATATCTTGCCGATGGCAAAATCCTTCAATTGCCGTATTTAGACCAACCTCAGCGGCAGATCGCGCAGCCGCTTACCTGTCACGGCAAAGATCGCATTGGCGACGGCGGGAGCGATTGGCGGAGTTCCCGGTTCGCCCACGCCGCCGATGATCTGGGAGCCGCTGTCGACCAGATGCACCGCCATCTCAGGCGCGTCGGCCAGGCGGACGGCGTCGTAGTCGGAAAAATTCGCCTGCTCGACCGCGCCATTGGCCAGGGTGATCTCGCCATAGAGCGCGGCGGACAGGCCGTAGACGATGCCGCTCTCCATCTGCGCGCGCACGATCGCGGGATTGACCACGGGTCCGCAATCGATTGCACAGGTGACGCGCTTGACCTGCAGGGTCTTGCCGTCCGGCACGGAGACCTCGGCGACTTGCGCCACGATCGAGCCGAAGGACGCGCGGAGCGCGATGCCGCGGCCCGAGCCTGGGGGCAGAGGTGTGCCCCATCCCGCTTCCCGCGCCACCGTCTCCAGCACCTTCAGGTGACGCGGCTTGTCCGCCAGCAGAGCGCGGCGAAACTCGAACGGGTCCTTCTTCAGGGCCGCCGCCAGCTCGTCGACGAAGCACTCGTCGAAGAAGGCGGTGTGCGAATGGCCGACCGACCGCCAGAAGCCGACCGGCACCGACCCGTCGGCCACGATGGCGTCGAGCCGGTAGAAGGGAAAGCCATAAGGCGGGTTCTCGACCGCGTTGCCTTCGGGCTGGCCCTGCATCGGCAGGCCGATCGTGCGCGCCGGGAACTGGTCGGTCGGGGATTGCGCCACCTGCCGCTTGGCAACGCCCGCCAGTTTCCGCGCGCCGCCTGTCGTTTCGATATCGGCCCGCCAGCGTGCCAGGGCCATCGGCCGGTAGAAATCGTGGCGGACGTCCTCCTCGCGCGACCACAGGAGCTGGACCGGCCGCTCCGGCATCGCCAGCGCGCAGGTCACGGCCTGGCGCACCAGGTCGACCTCGGCCCGCCGGCCGAAGCCGCCGCCCAGGAAAGTCGTATGCACGCTCACCTGGTCCTGAGGCAGGCCCGCGACCTTGGCCGCCGCCAGCCGCATCAGGGTCGGCGACTGGTTGGGCATCCAGACCTCGACGCCCTGCGGACCGGCCTTCGCCGTGCAGTTCATCGGTTCCATCGTCGTATGGGCGAGGTAGGGCGCGCGATAGGTCGCGGTCAGGACCTGCATCTGCGCGGGCTTCGTCTCGGTGCCGAGGGTCCGGGTCAGGGCAGGCTTGCCGGTTTCCAGCAGCTCCGCATAGCGTTTCCAGAGGCCGGCCGACTCCAGCGTCGGCTCGGGGCCGGCCTGCCATTTCACGTCGACGCCATCGTCGAGGAAGCGGTTGGCCGCCCACCAGCTCGTGCCGATGGCGGCAATCCCGCCCGGCACGATCACCACCTTCTCGATGCCCTTGGGCAGCTTCTCGTGCTTGAGCGTGAACGAAAGCGCCTCGCCACCGAAGGTCGGTGCGTTACGAACGGCGGCGTAGAGCAGGCCGGGCAGGCGCACGTCGATGCCGAAGGTGGCTGTGCCCGTAACCTTGGCCAGCGTATCGACGCGCGGCAGGGGCTTGCCGATCAGCTTGAAATCCGCCGGCTTCTTGAGCGGCGGCGGCGGGCGCTCGGCAAAGTCGCCCACGGAATCGACCAGCTCGCCGAAGGTGGCGACCTTCGTGCCGTCGAGCTTGCGGACCTCGCCATCGACGACGGTGAGGTCGGTCACCGGCAACCCGGCCTTGCGGCTGGCGGCGCGGAGCAGCAGGTCGCGCGCCACCGCGCCCGCCATTCGCATCGGCCGCCAGGCGTCGCGCACCGACGTGGAGCCGCCGGTCGCGTTCACACCCAGCACGCCGCCCAGCTTGCCGGCCACCCAGTGCGCAGCGTCGACGACGGTGCCGGCCTCCTCCGGCGAGAAGGGCAGACCGTCGATCAGGATATCGACGTTGCGGTAGACCGCGCTTTCCGGCGGTTCCTCGACCTTGATCTGGTCCCAGCGTGCATCGAGTTCCTCGGCGACGAGCATGGCAAGCGCGGTCTGCACGCCCTGCCCCATCTCGGCGCGCGGGATGGCGACCGTGACGCTGTCGTCGCGCCCGATCTTCACCCAGCCGTTGAGGCCCACTTCGTCCGACTTCACATGGAGGAGCTTGCGATCTCCAAGCCGGTCGCGCTCGCGGGCGAACCAGAAACCGACGCCCAGCAATCCGGCGCCCGCGAACCCACCGACGATTGCCAGGCGCCGGCCGAGCTTCTTCACGACGCGCCGCCCAGGATCGCGGCCGCGCGATGCACGGCGCGACGGATGGCGCTGTAGGTGCCGCAGCGGCAGATGTTGCTCAGCGCATCGTCGATGTCGCTGTCAGTCGGCTTGGGGTTCTCCTGAAGCAGAGCCACCGCCGCCATGATGAAGCCGGGCTGGCAGTAGCCGCACTGGGGCACCTGGTTTTCGATCCAGGCGCGTTGCACGGCGTGGAGTTGGCCGCCTTGCGACAGGCCCTCGACGGTCACCACCGACTTGCCGGCGGCCTCGCTCACCGGAAAGGAACAGGACCGGACGGCCGTACGTTCGACATGCACCGTGCAGACACCGCACGCGGCAACGCCGCAGCCGAATTTCGGGCCGACGATGTTCAGGTCCTCGCGCAGGACCCAGAGCAGCGGTTTGTCAGGTTCGACGTCGATCTCGTGAACCTGACCATTGACGGTGAGCGAGATCATCGCCGGATGAGGGTATCACCCAGCACGAGAACGTCCATCTTCGTCCGCAGGAAGCAGTCGATCGCCTCCTCGGGCTTGCACACGACCGGCTCGTTCTCGTTGAAGCTGGTGTTGAGCACGATGGGCACGCCGGTGATCTCGCGGAAGGCCGAGATCAGGCGGGCATAGCGCGGATTGCCCGACCAGGTGACGGTCTGCAGGCGGCCGGTGCCGTCGACGTGGGTGACCGCCGGGATCTCCTTGCGCTTCTCCTTCCGGATGCGGAAGACCTGCATCATGAAGGGCACGTCGTCGTCGGTCTCGAACCAGTCCGGCACCGCCTCGCGCAGGATCGACGGAGCGAAGGGCCGGAAGGATTCGCGCCGCTTGATCTTGAGGTTGAGGATATCCTTCATGTCGGCGCGCCGCGGATCGCCCAGGATCGAGCGGTTGCCCAGCGCCCGCGGGCCCCATTCCAGACGGCCCTGGAACCAGCCGATGACCTTGCCGTCCGAGATCGCCTGCGCCGTGTGGCGGCAGAGCGTCGCTTCGTCGGCGATGCGCTCGATGGTGCAGCCAGCGGCGTCGAAATCGGCGCGGCGCTGGGCGATGGCCGCCGCGATCTGTTCCGGCGTCGCCGAGGGACCCCAATAGGCATGGTCCATCACGAAATGGCGCTTGGCGTCCGCCCCGCCGGTCTTGTGCCAGGTCGCGAAGGCCGCGCCGATGGCGCCGCCGGCGTCGCCGCCGGCCGACTGGACATAGAGCTTCTTGAACGGCGTGCGTTCCAGCACCTTGCCGTTGGCGACGGAATTGTAGGCGCAACCGCCCGCCAGAACGACCGCATCGCTGCCGTAGCGCGCCTGCAGGGCGTTCAGCAGGTTGAAGAAGGCGTTTTCGTAGGTGACCTGGGCGGAGCGCGCGATGTCGCGATGGCGGTCTTCCAGCGGCGCCTGGGGGTCGCGTGCCGGGCCCAGCAGCTCGGCCAGCCGGTCGGTCCACAGACGACCGCCCGACGGGATGCCGTCCTTCACTTGGTAGTTCGCGCCGCGCCCCGAAGCATGCCGGAAGAAGCGCAGGTCGAGGGCGAAGGTGCCGTCGTTCCGCAGGCGCACGATCTCCTTCATCTGCTCGACGTAGGTCGGCTGGCCGTAGGGCGCGAGGCCCATCACCTTGTACTCGTCGCCATAGTGCGGGAAGCCGATGAACTGCGTCATCGCCTCGTAGAGGACACCCAGCGAATGGGGAAAGTAGACGCGTCCATCGACCTCAAGCCTGCCGCCTTCGCCCAGCCCCCAGGCCGCCGAAGAGAAGTCGCCGAACCCGTCGACCGATACCGCCACGGCCTTGTCGTAGGGCGAGACCAGGAAGGCCGAGGCGAGATGGCAGAGATGGTGCTCGACGGCATGCGTCGTGCCGCGGAACTCCTGCTCCGGCAGGTGTTTCTTGAGATTGCCGGCAATGTCGGCGCGTTCGCCACGATTGCGCAAGCGATCGAGCACGTAACTCGGGCTGATACCCGATCTCAACGCGAACGCGACCTTGCGCCAGCGATTGGCGCGATTGTCGCTGTTGATCGCGACATGGTCGACGTCGCCCAGCGAGATGCCCGCTTCGGCCAGGCAATAGCGGATCGACTCGCTCGGGAACCCGCCCCAGTGCTTGACCCTCCGGAAGCGCTCCTCCTCGACGGCAGCGACCAGCTCGCCGTCCTTCACGAGGCAGGCGGCGGCATCGGCGTGATAGGCGTTCAGGCCCAGGATGAACGTCATCGCGAGGTCTTTCCGGGGACGAGGCGGTCGAGGTCGCGGCGTAAAAGGTGCATGGACAGGATCAGGTCGGCGGTGATGCGCTGGGCTGTATAGAGGAGACCCGCCTTGCCGTCGAAGATCAGTCCCTTGCCCAACAGGCAATGCAGGGCGACGGCCGGCGGTCCAAGAACGCGCGTGCAGCGCAGCCGGTCGGCCCAGCCGAGGTCGGCCCATGGCCGGGTCGAGAGCTTTTCCGCCTCATAGGCCTGATAACGGGCCTGCGACTGCAGCCAGCGCTCCAGGCTCTTGCGATCGTCGTGCAGGAGACGGTTGTGCAGCCGCCTCACCTGCCCGTCGATCCGGAGCTTCTCGGTATGACCATCCTGGACGAAGGAAGCGCGGCCACGGCGGAACAGGACCGGCAGCGCCGGGTAGAGCGAGCCCCGCAGCGGCCGGCCCTCGATGCAGTAGGTGAAAGCGATTTCGTAGGCGGCGGTCTCGGCTTCGGGCTTCAGTGGGGCGAGTTCGTCGCGCAATGCCGGTTCGAGCATGTAGTCTGCATCGAGCCGCAGGACCCACTCGGTCGTGACGCCGGTTTCCTCGACAGCAAAGCGCCATTGCTGGGCGTGGCTGTCGAAAGGCCGTTGAACGACGCGGGCGTTGGGAAACCGGGCGGCAATCGGCAGCGTCTCGTCCGTCGACCCGCTGTCGACGATGACCACTTCGTGAGCCCAGGTCAGGCGTTCCAACGAGCGGCCGATATTCGCCGCCTCGTTGTAGGTCAGGATGACAGGGGTGATGTCGGCCAGCACGGCGTCCGGTCAGTCGAAAAAAGCGGCTATGTGGCTGGTATAGATCATTTTTTACGCTGAACCATCACTTTCACCGTCCTTGCAAGATAGCCGGAGTACAGGCTGGGCATGTCTTACTGGACGGTAGCGAACCAAATCATGCACAGCGCGTGCGGCGCGGCGACCGCTTGACGGAGGAGATTGAGGCGAGCAAACGAACCCTCCGTACGGCCATCCCCCATGGCCGTCTCGCGTCCTCGACTGAGGCGTGGCCAAATTCACGCAAGTGTTTGAGAGTCCGTTAAACTCCCGCTTCGATCCATAGGGTGCTTTTGATGTCGAAGAATGATCTCGTGGTCGTCACCGGCGCTGGTGGCTTCATCGGTGGCCATCTGGTGCGTGTGCTGCAGGAGCGCGGTCATACCAAGATCCGCGCGGTGGACGTGAAGCCTCTGGCGGAGTGGTACCAGAAGACGCCGGGTGTCGAGAACCAGGTGGGCGACCTGGCCCTGCTGGAGCCCTGCCGCAAGGCGGCCAAGGACGCCGCGATGATCTACAACCTGGCCGCCGACATGGGCGGCATGGGCTTCATCGAGACCCACAAGGCGGAGTGCATGCTGTCGGTGCTGGTCAGTACCCACATGCTGGTCGCCGCCAAGGAAGCCGGCGTGCCGCGCTTCTTCTATTCGTCGTCGGCCTGCGTCTACAACGGCGACAAGCAGACCGATGCCAACGTGACGGCGCTGAAGGAAGCCGACGCCTATCCCGCTTTGCCGGAAGACGGCTACGGCTGGGAGAAGCTGTTCAGCGAGCGCATGGCCCGCCACTATCGCGAGGATTACGGCATGGCGACCCGCGTCGCCCGCTATCACAACGTCTACGGGCCGGAAGGCACCTATGACGGCGGCCGCGAGAAGGCGCCGGCCGCGATGTGCCGCAAGGTCATCGAGGCCAAGCTGTCGGGCAAGCACGAGATCGAGATCTGGGGCGACGGCGAGCAGACCCGGTCGTTCATGTACATCGACGACTGCACCGAAGGCACGATCAAGCTGGCCGAGAGCGACATCATCGAGCCGCTGAACATCGGCAGCGACGAGCTGGTCAGCATCAACCGGCTGGTCGACATCGTCGAGAAGATCGCTGGCATCAAGCTGAAGCGCTCCTACAAGCTCGACGCGCCGAAGGGCGTGCGCGGCCGCAACAGCGACAACACGCTGATCAAGGAGCTGATGAACTGGGCGCCGTCGATCCGTCTCGAGGACGGGATGGAGAAGACCTACAAGTGGATCTACGACGAGATGACCTCGGGCAAGGCCTCGGTCGTCAATGCGCTGCCCAAGCAGGCCCTCGCGGCCCAGTAAGGGGATCGGGACGCCGCGCCGGTCTCAGCGGCCGACGCGGCTGATCGCCTTGTTGCTCTTCAGGAGACCGTCGAAGTAGGCGATGGTCTTCGCCAGGCCCTGGTCGAGGGCCACCTTGGGCTCCCAGTTGAGCTTCTCGCGCGCCAGCGAGATATCCGGGCAGCGCTGCATCGGATCGTCAGCCGGCAAGGGCTGGAAGACCAGCTTCGACTTGCCGTTCACCATCGCCAGCACCTTCTCCGCCAGGTGGCGGATCGGCATCTCGACGGGATTGCCGATATTGACCGGCCCGGTGAAGTCGTCGGGCGTGTGGTCCATCAGGCGCTGCCAACCGTCGAGCAGGTCGTCGACGTAGCAGAAGGCGCGGGTCTGCATGCCGTCGCCGTAGATCGTGATGTCCTGGCCCTTCAGCGCCTGGACGATGAAGTTCGACACCACGCGGCCGTCGTTGGGGTGCATGCGCGGGCCGTAGGTGTTGAAGATGCGCGCCACCTTGATGCGCAGCTTGTGCTGGCGGTGATAGTCGAAGAACAGCGTCTCGGCGCAGCGCTTGCCCTCGTCGTAGCAGGCGCGCGGCCCCAGCGGATTGACGTTGCCGCGATAGCTCTCGACCTGCGGATGCACGGTCGGATCGCCATAGACCTCGCTGGTCGAGGCCTGGAAGATCTTGGCGCGCACCCGCTTGGCCAGGCCCAGCATGTTGATGGCGCCGTGGACGCTGGTCTTGGTCGTCTGCACCGGGTCGTGCTGGTAGTGGACCGGCGAGGCCGGGCAGGCGAGGTTGTAGATCTCGTCGACCTCGACATAGAGCGCGAAGGTCACGTCGTGGCGCATCAGCTCGAAGCGCGGATGGTCGAGGCAGGCCGCGACGTTGGCCTTGGAGCCGGTGAAGTAGTTGTCGACGCAGAGCACGTCGTGGCCGGCCTCCAGCAGCCGCTCGCACAGATGCGAGCCGAGGAACCCCGCGCCGCCGGTGACCAGTATCCGCTTGCCCATGTCCGCTCGACCCCACCCGATGACCACCACCGACACTAGGCCATCAAGCGCTTGAAAGCACTTCTCCCATGGAAGCCGGGCCGTTGCTTAGGGAGTACTCCTTGGATGAGTCAAAACCATCCCCGCAAGACCACCGTTGACGAAGAACGGACACTCTCGGAGTAGCTGCCCCAATGCTCCACCAGAAAGGCAAAGATCGGCGCTACTCTGAGAGCAGCCATTCGCGGGCCCCATCCCACGAGAGCGAATGGTCAGGCTCCGCATAGACACCCACTATGCGGAGCCGCCCATGCTCAGCGCATTGACATTGTTCCAGGGAAATTGTGGCGAATTGCAGGTGAAGTCGAGAGCGGGGGCTCGTCACCCTTCATCGCGGATGCTGCAGCAGCAGCTTCATCAGGTCTGTCGGCAATTCTCCACGCGCCAGTCTGACCTGAATGCCCAGCAGCGCCGTAATACTCGAGAAGCTCGTGATTTCTCCCGACAGCACCATCGAAACGGCCTGGCCGAACGGCACCCGGCGCTGCTGCAGTCGTTCTTCCGGCTCAGGATGGGGGAGTCCGGCCTGCAAACCCCACGCAACAAAGCACTGCGTACGTCCATCGATGGTGCCGGGGGCCAGGCTGGCATCGAGCAACTGAAGCCAGTGTTCGGCGCGATATCCCGTCTCCTCGCTCAACTCCATCTGAGCCGCGTCCACCGGCGCTTGATCCAGCTTGCAGCCCCCGCCAGGGGCTTCCCAGGTGAATCGGTCGACGACGTAGCGATACTGACCGACCAGCGTTGTGCAACCCTCGTCATCGATCGGGACGACGCTGACGCCGAATGTCCTCATCCTGATGCTGTTGTAGACGCGTGGGAGACGGGCCCCATGGGCGACAGTGTCGCTCCGAACCGAGAAATAGGAGCAAGCAAAGCTCTCTTCTTCCCGGTGCACAGTCCAGGGACTGGCTCGATCGTCGGTGATGCCATCCAAAGCCTCAGCCCTCTGGTGCTGCATTCCGGCCGTCTCCTTCACCAAGGCTCTGCCTTATGACCTCGCACCCCGAGCCGACCTACGCTCGGGCTGACTTGCTGGTCCGCCATGCCAAGCCCTGGACCGCACGGCGCGCATCCTTGCCGCCGATTGCCTGGGCCGCGACTTTTGCGGAATGAACGGCGACGAGTCCCATGCAGCCTGCCTTTGTGAACGGTCCGACAGGCTTTCCGAGTGGCGTCGAGAAGTAAGTCCTGAGCTGCCGCATCCTGCGGGAATAGGCCTGACCGTCCGTGCTCAGCCAACCCACGATTTCCTTCTCGTCAAGATGGCAGGAGGCATCCTCATGGAAGCGCTTGGAGAAAAGTACCTCCTTCGCGCATTGGAACCGGCCGAGGAGCGCCAACTCCGCCAGCATGGCGCGATCTCCGCCGGAAAAGTTCGGGATGAGCCCCGTCCTCTGCAAGGCCGCACGACGCATGACACCGAACATGTGTGTGCCCCAACAGGCGCCCGACAAAACCTGCCAGAAGCGCAAGATGGCGGTTGGGCTGTCGGCGACCATGGGGCTGTCGGCTGTCTGGAGAATGCCCGTTCTCGGATCGACATAGCTTCCTGTCGCCGGATCGACGGGGAAGGGCTCACCGCGATCGTCCACGAACGAGGTACTGGAGTGAGCCAGGATGACGTCCGGATTTTCATCCAGTATGCGAACACAGCTCTCCAGATAGCGGGGATGGTACAGATCGTCGTGGGCTATCCATTTGAACAGGGGCGCTCGGGAGAGCTGGAAGACCTTGTTGAAATTAGGGATCGCGCCGAGATTCTTCTCATTACGATGGTACCGAACGCGCGAGTCGCGCTCCATGAAGGACCGGCATGTTTCGGCGGTCTGGTCGGTCGAGGCGTTATCGCAGACGATGATCTCGAAGTCCTGAAAGGTCTGCGTCAGGAAGCAATCAAGTATCTCCGCCAGATACCGCTCGCCATTGTAGACGGGCAAACCGATCGAAAGCCGTGGGAGAGAATGCTGGGGGGAGAGGGTCATGTACTGGAGTCCGCACTGTAGGCGGCGAGCCATTCAGCCAGAGAAGTTGGCGACTGCGCCGCGGTTCCCGTTTCGATGCCGAAACGATGAACGAGGTCGCAGGCGATACCAACGGGACATCGGAGGCAGCGACTGTCGTGAGGAGAGCGCTCGCGACAGCTTATTGTCGTCATTGCAGCCGTTCTGCGGGTCTGCGGTGGTAACCCTGCAGAGCTAGGAAGCGCCACCCTTTTTGCCTTCGCTCCAGGGGCCCGTTTCCTTGATACCTAACAGTCGTAGTTGTCGAAGATTGCGAGGAAATCGGTGACATCAGGGCGGTTCTGCAGAAGCGCTCGTCCTCGCAATCGCTCACCTCGAATGAGAGGCACGGTACATGAGTAGAGCGAGCAGGATCATCCACGAAGACGCCAAGGTGATGCGAGCGACCATTCCCGGCGTGTTCGACCGGCTGGCCAACAGCAACATCCTCGTCACCGGCGCCTCCGGTTTCTTGGGCAGCTACATCGTGGACGTTCTTTCGGTGCTCAATCACGCATCGCCGAGCCTGAACGCCCACATCGTCGCTTCCGACAACTTCATCGCCACGAACGTCGATCGGCTTGCCCATCTGAAAGCCGATCCCTTCGTCGAACTCCGGACGGCGAATGTGGTCGACGAAACGGACTGGGGGCGGAAGTTCGACTGGATCATCCATTGCGCAAGCATGGCGTCGCCCATCTACTATCGGCCGCGGCCGCTCGAAACGATCGACGCAAACGTCAACGGCACGTGGCGCATGCTGGATCTTGCGGAAGCGCACGGCGCTAAGGGCATGCTTTTCTTCTCGTCAAGCGAGATCTACGGCGATCCCGATCCTCGGTTCATTCCCACACCGGAACACTATCGCGGGTATGTGTCCTGCACGGGACCGCGAGCCTGCTACGACGAATCGAAGCGCCTCGGCGAGACGCTCTGCATCAGCTTCTGGGCACAGCGGAAGGTTCCCTCCAAGATCGTGCGCCCGTTCAACGTCTACGGCCCGGGGCAGCGGCTGAATGACGGACGCATGGTTCCCGACATGATGTCCGCCGCGCTCGACGGTGGTCCGATCGTGCTGCTGAGCGACGGAAGTCCGACGCGTTCGTTCTGCTACGTTCGTGACTTCATTGCTGGAAGCCTCGGCGTACTCGTTCTCGGCAAGCCGGCGGAGCCTTACAATGTCGGCAACGCCGAAGAACGCTCGATGCTCGACGTCGCCCGCATGATGGCCGAGATCGCCGGCCGTCCAGGCCGGCCACTCGACGTGCAGTTTCGCAAGAGCGACGACGCCCAGTACCTTGTCGACAATCCCAGTCGCCGTTGTCCAGACCTGACGAAGGTCAAGGCCGACGTCGGCTACGAACCAAGCGTGGATCTGCGTACCGGCCTTGCCCGGACTTTCGAATTTTACCATGAACGCCGTCTCGAAACGGTGGCGGCATGAGATCGCGTGGATGCAATCCATGAAGATCACCATCGTTGGAACAGGATATGTCGGCCTCGTGACCGGCGTCGGTCTGGCTGCGATCGGTCATGCCGTAACGTGCGTGGACTACGACGAGCGAAAGATTACTGCCATTGCCACCGGCAAGGCGCCCTTCTACGAGCCGGGACTCGACGAGCTGCTGGTCGAGCAACGTACCTCGGGCCGCCTGCAGGCATCGACCAGCCTCGAAGACAGCCTGCGCGACGCCGATGTGTCGATCATTGCCGTCGGTACGCCTTCCAATGAGACCGGCATAGACCTCAGCTATATTCGCCAGGCGGCGCAGGCGATCGGCAAGCAGCTGCCGACGATCGCTGGCTACCATGTCGTCGTGGTGAAGAGCACGGTCGTTCCGACAACGACGGATACGGTGGTTCGGGCGGAGCTCGAGGCTGCGTCCGGCATGGTCAGCGGCCGCGATTTCGGCCTGGCCATGAATCCCGAATTCCTGAGCGAAGGGCGCGCTGTCGAGGACTTCACCAAGCCCGACCGCATCGTCATCGGCGCCAATACCGCGCGGGCGAGTGCGGTGCTGGCGGAAATGTATGCGGCCTTCAAGTGCCCGGTTCTGCAGACGACGCCGCGCAATGCCGAGATGGTCAAGTATGCCGCGAATGCGCTGCAGGCGACCCTGATTTCCTTCTCCAACGAGATCGCCGGCATCTGTGAGTCCGTCGCCGGTCTGGACGAGGCGACCGTGATGCGCGGCGTTCACCTGGACAAGTGCTGGGGGGCGCCGGGCAATGATGGCAAATCCCGCTTCGCCGGCGCCGTCGGCTATCTCAGAGCCGGCATAGGTTTTGGCGGGAGTTGCTTCCCGAAGGATCTTCGAGCACTCCGCGCCTTTGCGCATGGCGAAGGTGCCGACGTACCGATCCTGAATTCGGTGCTCCAGGTCAACGAAGAACGAGCCGGCCGTGTGGTGGACCTGTTGACCAGCCAAGTCGGTTCGCTGCGCGACAAGCGCATTGCCGTACTGGGACTGGCCTTCAAGCCGGAGACCGACGACGTCCGTGAATCGCCCGGCGTCCGAATTTCGAAGCTCCTGTTGCAGAGGGGAGCAGACGTCGTACTGCACGATCCGATGGTCGATGTCGCTACGGTGCGGGATCAGCTGGGGCCGAGCATCACACAGGCCCACGACGTCGCTACGGCGGCAAGCGGCGCCGATGCAATCGTGATCGCCACGGGCTGGGATGCCTATCGCCAGCTCGACTGGGACGACATCACCTCGCGTATGCGCTCGCCAATTGTCTTCGACGGGCGCCAGGTCGTGTCCTCCGATCGCGGTCACGCGGGAGCAATGTTGCTGGCGCCGGGGCGACGTCCCGAAAGGATCGGCGCGTGATGGGCGGGATCTGCGGTCCGCAAGGGAGGGGCGGTGCGAACCGTTGGCCTCGACGGAGGTGGCTGTGATCTTCACCGAGACCAAGCTCCAAGGTGCCTTCATTGTCGACGTCGAATGCCGGCGGGACGATCGCGGTTTCTTCGGGCGCGCTTTTTGCCGGCACGAGTTCGAGGACCTGGGACTGGAAGCCGATGTCGCCCAGACGAACGTGGGCGTGAGCGTCAAGCGCGGAACGCTCCGGGGCATGCACTTCCAGTATCCGCCGGCCGTCGAAGCGAAGCTCGTGCGATGCATGCACGGTGCAATCCTCGACGTGATCGTGGATTTACGGCCCGAAAGCTCGACCTTCCTGGAGCACGTGGCCGTCGAACTCAGCGGCGAGAACCAGCGTGCGCTCTATATTCCGGGCCGCTTCGCGCACGGCTATCAGACATTGCAGGACGAGACCGCCATTCTCTACCAGGCGAGTACCTTCTATGCGCCGGGCGCGGAAGGTGGCCTGCGATACGATGACCCGCGGCTGAACATTGCGTGGCCGCTGCCCGTCGCCGCTGTTTCCGACAAGGACAGCAATTTCGATCTCCTGGAGACACTCGAAGGCAAGCTCGCTGCACGAATGTCTCCGGCTCGGCCGGAAGCCGTTGGCATTCTGTCATAGCGCTGGAGTTTCGGTACTGGCGCAATTCGGAAGGAGTGAGTCATGTGGATCGTCGATTCTGCGCTCAAGGAGCGGGCAGATACGAACAAGCCCATTCGCGTCGGCATCATCGGTGCAGGGTTCATGTGCCAAGGTCTGACCAATCAGATCACGCACAGCACGCCGGGAATGCGCGTCGCGGCGATATCGAACCGTCGGGTCGGAAGGGCTGTCGACGTCTTTCACTACTCTGGCCTTAATGATGTCGTCGTAGCCGATTCGCAATTGCGATTCGATGCTGCGGTCGAGCGCTCGACGCCCGTGGCGACCGAGGATGCGATGCTCATCGCGCGTAGCGACTTCATCGATGTCCTGGTCGACGTCACCGGCTCGGTGGAGTTCGGTGCCCGCGTCGCGCTCGAAGCCTTTAAGTACGGCAAGGACGTCGTGCTGATGAACGCCGAGCTCGACGCGACGATCGGGCCTATCCTGCAAACCTATGCCGACGCGCACGGCGTCATCTTCACGGCTTGCGAGGGCGACGAGCCGGGCATCCAGATGAACCTCTACCGCTGGGTCAAGGGGCTGGGCATGACACCCCGGTTGCTGGGCAACGTGAAGGGCCTTCAGGATCGCTATCGCAATCCAACGACACAGAAGGGCTTCGCCGAGAAGTGGGGGCAGAACCCCACGATGGTGACGAGCTTCGCAGATGGATCGAAGGTGAGCTTCGAGCAGGCCGTTGTCGCCAATGCCACGGGCTTCAAGGTGTTGACGCGCGGCATGTCGCGCGGTCTCGACTATCACGGCGATGTGCTGAAGATCGGCGAAATCTACGATCTCGAAGAGCTGCGCAGGCTCGGCGGGGCGATCGACTATGTGGTCGGGACGCCGCTGACCAAGGTCTACTGTCTGGCCGAACATCCCGATCCCAAGCAGGCCCATTATCTCAACCTGTACAAGATGGGTCCGGGGCCGCTCTATTCGTTCTTCGTGCCGTATCACCTCTGCAATCTGGAGGTGCCTACTGCCATCGCGCGGACGTGCCTGTTCCGTGACCCGGTATCGAGGTCGCTGGGCGGCCCGGTGGTGGAGGTGTGCGCGGTCGCCAAGCGCGATCTCAAGGCGGGCGAAGTGCTCGACGACTACGGCATGTACATGACGTACGGCGAGGCGGCCAATGTCGAGGAGATGTCCGGTGGCCGATATCTACCCCAGGGTCTCGTCGAAGGCTGCAAGCTGCTGCGGGATATCGCCAAGGATGCCGTCATCACTTACGACGACGTCGTCCTGCCGGCCGGGCGCTTGGCGGACCGGCTGAGAGCCGAGCAATACCGGAAGTTCCGAGGAGAGACCTGGCTCCAGGATCTGCTGGACAAGGCCGACGTGCGAGGCGCGATGGCGCCGGCGCAACGGGAAAAGGTTCTCGTCTAGGCAGCGAAAAGTTCACCTCCGAAAGAGTATTGGTCATGACGATCGGGGCAGGGGACTGGGTAGAAGTGCGGAGCAAGGAAGAGATTCTTGCGACGC
Source organism: Pseudomonadota bacterium (assembly GCA_020160995.1). Taxonomy (GTDB): domain Bacteria; phylum Pseudomonadota; class Alphaproteobacteria; order Reyranellales; family Reyranellaceae; genus Reyranella. Next base: position 16,946 of record JAIUOY010000223.1, read on the forward strand.
TGGACGAACATGGGCGCCTTGAAGGTCTGCCCTTCATGCCGCAAATGACCCAGTATTGCGGCCAGCGCTTCCAGGTATTCAAGGGGGCAGGAAAGACCTGCAGCGAGATAGACGGGCCGTCCGGTGTCACTTACGTCAGCCGACGGCTGCATGACACGGTTCATCTCGAACATCGTTGCGATGGTCGCGCATACGGCGGATGTCAGGCTGGCTGCCTCATCTTCTGGAAAGAGGCATGGCTCAAGCACGCCGATGGCGATGGACCGGGGTATCCAGCATCCGGATCGTCTGTCGATCGAGCGTCCATCGCCGGGGCCACGAGCGGCTGCACCGAAGACCGGGTTCGTGCGGCAGCCAGCTATCGAACACCGGAAGGCGACGCACGGTACTCGTGCCAAGCCACTCAGCTGATGGAAGCCAGCACCCCCCTCAGCCTGTGGGATGCCCGTCAGTACGTCGAGGCTTATCGTTCCGGCAACAATTCTCTAGGTACTGTTCTGAAGGCCATCGTGTACGTGCTCTACTACTACGGCACGATGGCGCGTTCCCCGCGCTGGGGCGTGGCGTCTCGCTGGTTCTACGACCGCTTCCAGGCGGTCTGGGGAGGCATCCCATTTCCTAGAAAGGCCGGCAAGATCGCAGCGGGCCCGACTCCCAGGCTCGATCTGGATCTGCAGCCGGGAGAAGTCGTGCGGGTCAAATCGTACGAGCAGATACTGGAGACGCTGAGCACGTCGGCGTCCAACCGCGGCCTCAGTTTCGATGCCGAACTCGTTCCCTATTGCGGCAAGGTATTCAGGGTGCGTACCCGGATAGAGCGCTTCATCGACGAAAAGACCGGCAAGATGCTGCATATGAAGACGCCGGCTGTCATACTCGACGGCGTGCATTGTCAGTCGCTCTACAGCGGACGACGGATACTCTGTCCTCGCGCCGTATTCTTGTGGTGGCGTGAAATATGGCTGGAGAGAGTTCCCGAAGCGGAGGTCGCCCAGGCTGTTTCTGGTTCGCAGGGTGTGTGCCATTCCAGAGCTTCGAGGAAGATCAGTGCGGCCGTCCATTGAGCGGCCGGCCGAGACCGCAAGATTAGGGAAAGCTCAGCCGTACGCTGAGATATCGGACGTCACTGCACCGTGAGCTTTCTTGCGTGAAAGGCTTCGGCGAAGCCGCCAGGGGCACGGCATTCCATGCCGCGCAGGCGCGCAAGGCCCATGAAGATATCGTCGTCGAACCAGTCCTTGGCGCGCTGGGAGCCGAAATGATCGTGGAGCAGCTTCGTCTTACGTTCCATCAACGCTCTGGTGGTCGGCAGGTAGACGTTCGGTTGACCCGTATCGCCATCCCATTTGGGAATCTCGTATTCGAGAATCGTGTGATCACGAAATGTATTCCACGTCAGCTGGGAGACTTCGCGGTGGTCCTGATGAGCATCTTGACGCCAGTGAGAGAGGATCAGATCGGGTGAAATTCGCTTTTTCAGCGCCTCGAACCAGACCTTGATCTCGGCACCCTGATGGGGAAAGAACCCATCCTTGAAGGTCGCCAGGTCGATGACAGCACTGACGGCATTGCCGAGAAATGCCTGAGCGGACGCGCGCGCTTCGTCGGCGCGGGGGCCGACGGCACCAAGTACCGCCCAGTGCACGTTCAGGCAGACGCCGCGCTCGATCCAGCCCAGGATTGTAGCGCCGGCGCCGATCTCGATGTCGTCGGAGTGGGCGCCGATACAAAGCACTGAAAGACGATCGCCCGATCCCGCAAGGCCGAGAGGCTTCATCCGGCTTTCCTTGCCGGATCACTCGGGGCCACTCTGACGGCTCCATCGAAGCGCCAGGGCATCGTGCCCTTGTCGACGAGATCCTCAAGGACCTGCTTGTCCTTCAACGTATCCATCGGACGCCAAAAGCCTTCGTGCCTGAACGCCATGAGCTGGTCGGCGTCGATCAGACGCTGGAAAGGCGCTTCGACCAGCTCATCGCCTGGCTTCATGTAGTCGAAGATCTCGTTGCGGAAGATGAAAAAGCCGCCATTGATCCAGAGGTTGGCGTCCTGGCTGGCGCGGATGCGGTTTACCTTTCCGCTCGGCCGCATGTCGACGAGGTGCATGCTGAATGACGGCCGAACAGCCAGGAAACAGGCGACCTTACGGCTGGCGCGGAAGGCTTCGATCATCTCATCCAGGTTCACGTCGCAAAGGCCGTCGCTGTAGTTGGCCAGGAACATCTCCTCCCCGGCGACGTGCTCGCGGACGGACCACAGTCGTTGGCCGACGTTGCGCCAGATGCCGGTATCGATCATGGCGATGCGCCAGTCCTGTTGCGGGTCGCCGAGGATCTCGACATTGTCGCCGAAGCCCGAGACGACGCAGTCTGCGTAGGTCTGCGGCCTGTAGTTCAGGAAGAACTCCTTGACGACGTTTGCCTTGTAGCCAAGGCACAGGACGAAGTCCTTGTGGCCGAACTGACTGTAGTAGTGCATCAGGTGCCACAGGATCGGCTTGTCCCCGATCGGAATCATCGGTTTGGGAATACTCTCGGACACGTCTCGTATGCGCGTGCCGAGACCGCCGCAGAACAGAACTGTTTTCATGGCAGCAGCCTTTGGATCGTATGCTCTGTGCGTCGGCGCCTGAGGTCACAATGCCTTGGCCTTGTGCTCACACGTGCGCCAATCGCGACCGGATGAAACTGTGCGCGCAACGGCAACGAGTCAACGAAGCGCCAAGAGTAGTCCCGTTGGTGCGTTTCCGCCGAATCGACAGCAATGGCAGAGATCGTGCTGCTCCCTAAGGGTTAGCCCGTTTGAGGAAATCATGCCGTCCAAAGGGTCACCCGTTCCACGGGCCGATCAGGTATGGATTCGATCATGAGTATGCTCGAACTCAATAGCGACAAGCCGCTCGCTGGGACCGACCTTTCCAAGGGGAGAACCGGCCTCGCCCAAGGGGGGGGCGGTCTCGCCAACAGCAAGGCACTACACAATCCCAAGCGGCTAGGGCCGGAGAGTCTTAACCAGCAGATGCCGACGCTGGAGCTGCAGCGCACCGATCTGCGAGCGTACTACGAGATGGTGGCGGCTCGTGCCTTGTCATCCATCAAGAGGGACTGGCGCCTCATAGCATCCATCGTTGTGGTGACGATGACGCTTGCGTGCCTCGTCATCCCGCTGATCCCGCGCCAGTACTCGGCGACTGCGCTCGTCTACCCGAATCTGTTCTCCGGCGAGCAGGCCAAGCTCACCCCCAAAGGGAGCATCGACGCGTCGTCGCTCGTCACCAGCGAGGCTCGGCTGATCGTCTCCGATGCGATCCTGCAGGCGGTCGTGGCACGTCTCAAGCTGGACGTAAGGCCCGGAGTCATGGGGGCGGGATCATGGGGAACAGGAATTACCAGCTGGATCCGAACCCTGATCCTGCCTGAAACCCGCAATCACTCCCCCTTCGATCGTCAGGTAGCGTTGCTGCGCAACCGTGTGGATGTAGCGAAAGACACGCGCTCGTATCTCATTTCCATTTCCTTCACCGCGCATTCCGCGGACGAAGCGGCGGCTGTGGTCAACGCCATCGCGCTCGAATACATCCGCGACAAGAAGATCCTTCGCAGCCAGAGCGCCGTCGCGCTTGCGGAGGCCGAGCTGCAGCGTCAACTGGCAATCAACGGTGAAAGGCATCCGAAGGTCCTTCAGAGTGTCGACGGGCTCGAAACTGCACGGGCCGAGCTGACGGCCATCCTGACAGCCGAGGATGCCGCTCAGGAAGCCCTCGCAGCCGACGAGGGAGTCAAACTGGCGATACCAAACAGGACGCCGACCAGCCCGAAGGGATTCGTGATCCTGGGCCTGTCGTTCATCGTGAGCTTGCTGATTGGTATCGGTCTGGCGGTCTGGCGCGATCGGTTTGGTTTCGAGCCGCAGCAATTCCTTCTCGATCTCCTGGCGACCGGACGGCGTTATGGCCAGCAGATTGGGGGCGGGAGTATTGGCCCTACCGCGAAAAGCGGAACGACATCCATTCAGATTTCAGGCTCTCGAACTGGATGGACCGCGGACAAGTGGCGGCGCCTTCGTACTGGCTTTTCTTCGCTGGTTCAGCGTGCATTCGCGCCGGTCCGTCATGGTGGCAGCTTGATCGAGCAGAGGAGACGCCGACAGGAGGAGCAACCGCGCCGCCGTCCCGCCGGAAGGTCCAAGCGCATCATCTAGTCGCAAGACGATTGAGGGCATTCCATGGAAGGGAAGCAGTTCTTCGAGAGAGCCTCATGGACGCTCGTCGATCAATGCGTGGTGAGCGGCGGCAACTTCCTGCTCAATGTCCTGCTCGCGCGCGTCCTCAGTGAGCAGGATTACGGAGAATTTGCCCTTTTTCTGGGCGGTATCTTCCTCCTGCGAGCGATTGACTACTCGCTGATCTCCTATCCTCTCTCTGTCCGGCTGTGTGTTGCGAAGGAAGAAGAACGCGCCACCCTGCTGGGAAACACGGTGTTGCTCACCGTGGCTCTGAGTCTGATCCTGGTCGTGGCCATGGCGATCGGGACGACAATACTGGATGAAGAGAATATTCTGCTGCCGGCCTGTCTCTGCTATCTCTGCTGGCAAGCTCAGGAAACGTCACGCCGATTCCTGCTCGCCGAGTTCCGCTACCGGGCGGCGGTAGCGGGAGACGGCATCGCCTATGTCGGGCAGGTTCTCGTAATTGCCTTCGTGATGTGGGCCGGCTCCGTTACTCTGGCAACCGCTCTCTATTCGATGTCGGCAACCTTCGTATTCGGCGCACTTGTACACGCGTCGAAGCTGCAGTTCGCCCGACCGGACTTTGCCCAGCTTCGTCAGTTGGCTGCCGAGTACATCTCGGTAGGAAAGTGGTCGCTTGTGAGTTACGAGCTCGTGCTCATCCGTGCACAGCTCTTTCCCTGGCTGCTCGCGGCCTTTGTAGGGCTTACCGCAACCGCATCGCTTCAGGCCGGATTGAATCTCGCCAACACAATGAACCCGATTATTTTCGGTATCGGGAATGCCATTCCTCAAGTTGCCGCTCATGCATACAACACGGGTGGTGTATTGGGGGCATCGCGCGCAGCCTATCGCTACGTGCTCTTCGGGTTGGGGCCGATCCTGGTCATCTGCGCCGCCGGATTGGTGGTGCCGCACATTCTCCTGAGAGCCGTCTACGGAGATTCGTCACCGTATGTCGGTATCGTGGTCGGACTGCAGCTTCTCGTCGTCGCAGGCGTCTTCGACTACATCGCCGAAATGATCAGCAAGACCTTGCTCGGCGTTCAGTCCGGCAAGCTGGCCTTTCTGGTCAACGTCGTCGCTGTCGGTGTGGCGCTGGCGCTCGCCCTTGTACTCATCGGACCGATGGGAGTCTTCGGTGCGTGCCTGGCTTTGCTCATCGCCAACCTGGTGCGCGCCGTAGGGGCGGTGACGGCGATCACGTGGTTGATCACCCGTGAGAAAGCCAAGAACCGGGCCCATGGCGCTTCGGCTGGCGGCATGGCGCCGACCAGCCCGGCCTTGGCGCCCCTGCAAAGCAGTGAGTTGCCGGCCATGAAGCCTCGTACCGCAGAGTGACGATGTCGGACGCGGTCAGACACGCATCCGGACGCACGCTTCTCTGGGGCGATCGCTATCTAACGTTCCTGGCGATCGTATTGTTGGGCTATGCCTTGCTGGGGAAAGGCTTTGCCTATATCGGCATTCCACCGCTCTACATCGGCGAGATCGCGTTTCTCACCGGGATCGTCGTCCTCGTCAGATCAGGCGCGCTCGTTGCCTCCGTCACGACCCTTCCGAGCCTGTTGCTGGTCGCGACAATGATGTGGGTCGTGGTGCGTACCGTCCCGTACATTGCCGTCTACGGGTTCGACGCGCTGCGGGACAGCGTCATTCTACTGTACGGCGCCTTTGCCTTCATCGTCATAGGATTGCTGCTGGAAGACGCTCGCAGGATCGATACCGTTCTTCGCTACTACGCCGCGTCGCTCGTGACCTTTCCCATAATACCCTTGGCGTTCTGGCTGACCAAATATTGGGGGGACTATATCCCCAGGCTATACGGTCCGAACATACCGATCGTGGAGATCGGAGCGAGTGCGCTCGGCACGCATCTGGCCGGCGCTGCGGTCTTCGTCTTGATTGGCTATCGGAAGGTGTCGTGGTTCTGGGCCCTGATCTGGTTCGGGGCGTTGGCGATGATCGGCGCGTCCAACCGGGGTGCAACGCTTGCCGCTGCTGTGGCGATCATGCTGGCGATGCTCGTGCTGGGGCGGCTTCGCATGATGCTGATGGCCGCTGCGGCAGGAGTAGGGCTCTTCGCTGTTCTGCTCACGGCCGAGGCTACGTTCCTCGACTATGAGGAAGCCAAGGATTCCATCGACCGCCCCGTCAGTGCGCATCAGATTCTGGAGAACATCAAGAGCGTCATCGGTCGGTCCGGATCGCAGACGGAAGGGACGAAGAAATGGCGTCTCGATTGGTGGGATATCATCATCGGCGATACGATCCATGGGCCGCATTTCTGGACCGGCCGGGGATTTGGCTTGAATCTTGCCGATGCCGACGGGTTTGCCGGCACTGGCGATGCCAACGCGTCCCGCCCCCCGACGCGAAGTCCACACAACGCCCACATGACTCTCCTGGCGCGAGCTGGCGTTCCCGGCGTGGTGTTGTGGTCGTTCGTACTCCTGTCCTGGAGTGGCATGATGGTGCGCGCCATGCTGATCGCATATCTCCGCGGACATACGCAGTGGAGAAACCTCTTCCTGTGGATCTTCTGCTACGTGGCGGCAATCGTCATCAACGCGACGTTCGACGTTACGCTCGAAGGACCGATGCAGGGCATCTGGTTCTGGTGTCTGTTTGGCTTCGGCGTCGGGTCGGTGATGGTGTACCGCGCGCAGGCCGCCGATGAAGCTGTAGGCCGGGTGCGATGAGGGGCCGGGTTTCAGAGGGGGCGGTAGGCAGAAGTGTGCTTGGCACACTGGCGCTTGTCGGCTTCCTGATCGCGGGGGGAGCGGCCAGGGCAGGCGTCGATGACGCGCGCTGTCCTTCCGATGCGATCGCCGTCGAGCCAGGCACCCTGATCCAGATCGTCGCGGATCGCGCAGGCGCTGGCGCTTCGTTGTGCCTCAAGAACGGCATTCACAGGGCGCAGGCGGTTAGACCCTTGGCAAAGCAGAAATTTTACGGAGAAGGCCAGAGCGTCCTGAACGGGAGCCGAGTGCTCACCGGATTCAGGCGAGAGGAGAGCTTCTGGGTATTGAACATCGCGCTCCAGCGCAGCCGGAAGCACGGCGAATGCCTGCCGAGCGCTCCGATCTGCAATCAGCCGGAGGCCGTGTTCATCGATGACCGACCGTTGATCCGATTGCCGGGCAAGAACGGGTTGGGGGGCGGCAAGTTCTTCATCGATTACGCCGCTGGCAAGATCTATCTGGGCGACGATCCGACCAATCGGACCGTCGAACTCACGGTCGCTTCGTTTGCATTCGAGAGCACGGCAGCCGACGTGCTGATCAGCAATATCACCGTCGAGAAGTTCGCAAGCGCTGCGCAGAAGGGGGCTATCCACTCCCGCGAAGGCACCGGATGGACCATCGAAAAGTGCGAGGCCCGCCTGAACAGCGGAGCCGGGATCAGCGTGGGAGCAGGCAGTCACGTCCGGAACTGCGATATCCACCACAATGGCCAGATCGGCATCGAAGGCAACGGCAACGGCATCCGAATAGAGAATAACCGCATCTGGTCGAACAACATCCATGGCTTCGATGCCACCTGGGAGGCGGGCGGCGTGAAGATTGCGCTGAGCGACGGGGTCACGTTCCGCGGCAATCATGTCTACGACAACGACGGCCCCGGCCTGTGGTGCGATATCGACTGTCGCAATGTCTTGTATGAAGAGAACCTCGTCGAGAACAACCAGGATGTCGGCATCTTCCACGAGATTTCATTCAAGGCAGTGATTCGCAACAACGTGCTGCGGCGCAATGGCCTCGGCAACAGGGGATGGTTCTGGGGTACCGACATTCTCCTTTCCGCATCCGAGGATGTCGTGGTGTCGGACAATACACTGACCACCGCGCCTGGAAGATGCGGGATCATGCTGATCGACCAGGGACGTCGGAACAGCAGCGGCAAGTTCTACAAAACGCGCAACAATACCGTCCGTGCCAATGAGATGACCTTCGAAGGCGCGGCTTGTGCGGGGGGGACTTCCGATACCAAGCCAGGCAGCGAGAATTTCGGGATCATCACGAGCGGCAACAACCTGTTTGACGGCAATACCTACCGCGTCGGACGGCAGAGTGGAGCAAGCCGCTTCGTGTGGGGACAGGACGTCACCGGCTGGGACGGATTCCGGCGAAAGGGTCAGGAGCGGAACGGCCGCCTGATCCCTCTTTGACAGTCGGTGTGAGCCGGATTGTGCCGGGAGCAATCAACAAAGAGGTACCGCACCGGCGCTTGTTGATCCCGACCGCTGCGTCGCACAAAGTCGACGCATCGTTCAACCCGCGGGCACTGCCTCTTTTGACAGACATAGCAAGAGACGTCCCTTCCAAGAGGAGGCAGCGAGCTTTGTCGATTCAAAGAACTACGATGCGGCATTTGAGGAATGTTCCAAGCACCGGCGATCTCGGTGGTTCCGGGTGGTCACGGACGGACCTGCGGCCAGCCCATCTGAGAGTCTGTGCGTGCTGAGAGAGGCCAAATATGGCGCCGCCGACCGAGGGCGGCCCTGGCTGCTCTGCCTGTGGCTCATGCTGGGCGTGCTGCTGAGTGTGGCGCTGTGGGCCTATACGCCCTCGCTGCCGGCGGAGATGCTGAAGACGCGGTATGCCAACGAAGAGTCGAAGTTCATCGATATAGGGGGCGCGCAGACCCATGTACGCGACCAGGGAAATCCCGACGGCATTCCGCTGGTGCTGATCCATGGCTCGGGTGGCTCGTTGCATGTATGGGAGGGCTGGACCTACGAGCTCCGATCGAAGAGGCGGCTGATCTCGGTCGACTTGCCCGGCCATGGGCTCACCGGAGCCTGGCCGCGTGGCGCGTACACCGTGGAAGCTTATGCCGACTTCATCGAAGCGCTGCTCGATACGCTGAAGATCGAACGCGTAGCACTGGCTGGGCATTCGCTGGGGGGCGCCGTCGCATGGACTTTCGCGGCGAGATGGCCGGACCGGGTAACCCAGATCATCCTGGTGGATGCGGCGGGTGAGAACCGTGAAGCGGCCCTGCCGACGAGAGCCGCCCGCCTGCCGGTCGTGGGCGACATCGGAATCCACTTCAAGCCTGAAATATGGGTGCGGCGGAAACTCGGCCAAGCTTACGCCGATCCGGCAATGGTGACCGACGAACGCGTGAAACGTACCGCCGAGCTGCAGCGCTTTCCCGGCAACCGCGAAGCCACTCTGCAACGTGCGCGCACGCAGGAGCCGCTCGATCCAACGCCGCTCAAGAAGCTTGTCGTGCCCACACTGATCCTGTGGGGAGCAAAGGACCGCTGGGTCCCTGTCTCCGATGCCTTCCGCTTCGAGAGCGATATCAAGGGCTCGAAGGTCGAGATCTTCGAGAAGCTTGGCCACGACCCGATGGAAGAGGATCCCAAGGCGACGGCTGCGGCCGTAGACGCTTTCCTGACGGCGACGACACCCCGGCCCGTCTCGCAGCCGTCACCCGCGATTCAACCGAACGCCGATCAACTCGCGGGCACACATCAATAACCGCCTGACATTGAAGGTACGACGAGCTTGGAGGCCCAGCTCTCCGTGGGCGGCGTAGCTACCCTTGGGTGGATGGTCGGGCCTTTCCCTTGGCTCGCCATCGTAGAACGTCCCACAGCCAGTAGAGAACGAACGTCAGATTGTACTGCAGATAGCGCGGCCCCAGTCGGAGCGGCTCTTTGCTCAGCCGATATGCCCAGGTCAGCCCTGTCCGTTGCATCCACGCCGGCGCAAACGACCGGCGACCGCTCAGCAGCGAAAACGCATCGCCCACGGCAAGGAATACCCCGCGCCGATATCGCCACTGGTTGTCCATGATCCATTGCTCCATTCGCACGCCGGGCAATGCGACCCATACGAAGTCCGGGTCGGCACGATTGATGGTATCGGCAAACGACACCTCGTCGGCTTCGGTGAAGGGCCGGAAGGGGGGGCTCAACATGCCGGCAATTTCAATGTCCGGCTGCAACTGAAGCAGGACGCGCCGCAGCTCGGAGAGACACGCTTCGGAATCGCCGAAGAAGAAGTGGCGCCATGGCCGGGGTGTGTTTCGCAGCGCGTGCCGCATGAAATAGGGGCCGTACACGCGGTCCTTCAGGCCAGCCCCGCGAAAGTTGAGCGCCCAGACGACCGGCATGCCGTCCGGTAACACCAGATCGAAGCGGTCGAGAACTCGGGCGAACTCAGGATTGTGACGAGCTTCGCCGATGATGTGGGTATTGGAAGGGCAGACCGCCGTCGGGCGTGGTTCGAGAGCGAGTTCCTTGATCTGTTCGAACGCGGAGGCGTAGGTCGCGCAGGCGACCTGTGTTCCCAATAGTGTAATGGACTCCAGCGATCTGTCGTCTCGATGCCGGGCGTCGCTACGATGGTTCTGCCGGTGTAGGCCTTCCGCATGCGCATCCATGATCACACTCAACTCTGCCGGGAAACGTGACCTCCGGGCTGCTGATTGCGAGAAGCGGAGGCCCATTACCTACATAGCGGATGCCTTCGGTGTGCCCGTGTTCGCATAAGGCGAAGCGATTGTTCTTAGGGAGTAGTCTCCAAGGAGTTGGGTCATTTTGGTCGCGGCTCGGTGATTTTCCTGCCTGCCTCGACGAGGTCGCCGCGACGCAACCGTTTCACGGCGTCGATGAGAGTACGAGCGGCATTGCGCGTCTCTTCCTGGAAGGCATGGTCGGCATCCAGGGCTTGATGGCTTGTCGCGTAGCTCTCGTAATAGCCGACGTATCGGTCGATCTCGGCATGGTGTCCGGCACCAATCAGGCCCATGTCGTTCAGCCAGTCTGAAAGCGAGCGACGAAGAGTCTCTGCACCTGCGGCGTCGCCATGGACGACAACTGAGAAGGCACGCCCTGCAAGATGACGTGGGAAGGCCCAGCCTTTCAACTCGATCGCCTTGGCCTTGTCGGGATCTTTCTCGCTTGTCGAGGTTGGATCGGGGTTGCCGCCATCGGCGCAAACCAGCCTGTCCATCATGGCTTTCAACACGGTAGGGGCCTGATACCAATGCACCGGCGTCACGATCATGATGCCGTGCGCTGCCACCCACATCGGGTAGATATCGTTCATCCAGTCGTTGATCTGCGCATAGGCATGATTGGGGTAGCAGGAGCAGGGCCAGTGGCAGAGCGGCATGGCGGTCGAAACGCAGGCCTTGCAAGGATGAATGTGCAGGCTGCGTTCAGATACGATGCGGCTGAGGTCCAGTAGTTCGACGTCGAAGCCGGGCTGCCGCTTGAAGATCCGCTCTACGAGCTTGACCAGCCGCCAGGTCTTCGAGATTTCGCCAGGGCAGGTCTGGTCGCTCCGCGGCGAACCGTTGATGAGCAAGATACGCGACAAGGATCGACGCGACTTCTGCTGACGTTCCGCCTTGGCAATGGCAGCTCGCGCCGCAAGCCATTCGACGGAAACTTCATAGTGGGGGTCGGCAAAGCCTCTGCCGGCGCGGCGCGTCCGGGGCGCCTTTTGGTCATCCTTGTAGGCTTCCCAGGCGATCGGGAGGGTGGCTTCGACCGATGCGTCGACCGGGCTGAAGGCGGGATCGTAGAAGCGCTGCCGCAGACGGCGTTCGAACTCGTCCTTGCCGAGTTCGGTCTTCGGCATGCCTTTGCGTGCTTTTACTGTTGCCATCTTCTCCTCCCTGGAATCAGCGTCAACGCCAGGACCACGGCAAAGCTGCAAGGGCGGTCGATTGCACGGGTGTTTCCAAGGTGGACACCATGTGCAACACGTGGCCGGTACAGGCTGTGTGACGCTTCAGGAGATCGCGACGCCTGGAGAGGGGCGTGTCGCCGTCTCTGCCGGATTGTCGCAATTGGCGGAAGCTTGGGGAGATATTCTGGTGTTTTGGTCCATTGCGATGATTCTGGGATACTTCTTCATCGGTGCCGCCAAGGTCGCCGAAGCATTGAATGCCGCGCCAGACGAGAAGTCTCAGCATGGCGGGCGCCGGAACCTGTTTCAGGTTGTCCATCTGCTGGTTCTGTGGCCGCGCCATGTTCCGATGCCCTGGGCCGCGTTGTCCGCACACGTGTTGATCGTGGCCGCCATTCTGTGGGGGCTGGGCTACTTCGTCGGCGATTTGTTTGTTCGCGCCGGCATCGTGGTGGCACTGCTCGTCGTCGGGCTGAGCTGGTATCTCGTCCGCGTTGGGAAGCAGGCACAATGAACGGACGGTGTGCTGGCGATAGCGGGCCGCTGTCGGGCAGGCGATGCATCTAGCCACGTAGCCGTGGCCGGAAATCACTGGGCGCACGGCGCGTCACGTGCTCAATATCTGTTCGTTCCATTGTGGAAGGCAGGTCATGGCTTCGAGGGACCGCGGTATGGCTGACGAAACCCGTTTGCGGCGCTTCGCCGTGCTCATTGACGCGGACAATACGTCGCCCAAGATCGTTGACGGGCTTTTCGAGGAGATCGCCAAGTTCGGCGAGGCCAGTGTGCGCCGCATCTATGGGGATTTTTCGAGTCCGCGGCTGAAGTCGTGGGCCGATATCCTGCAGAAATACGCAATCGATCCCTACCAGCAGTTTGCCTATACCTCCGGCAAGAATGCCTCCGATATTGCCCTCGTGATCGACGCCATGGATCTCCTGCACAGCGGCCGGTTCGACGGGTTCTGTCTGGTTTCGTCCGACAGCGATTTCACGCGGTTGGCTTCACGGCTGCGCGAGGAGGGAGCCGACGTCTATGGCTTCGGCGCACAGAAGACACCTGAGGCCTTCCGGCAGGCCTGCCGCCGCTTCATCTACACCGAGAATCTTCTGCCGGAATCCATGGTAGCTGCACCGGAACAGGATGATGGGCCGCGTCAGGCCCTGCAGCCGCCCAGCGCCGCGGTTCCGATCCTCACCCGGGCGATTGAACAGATGGAAAGCGAAGATGGCTGGGTCCGATTGGGCGCCGTCGGTCAGCGGCTCGCCAATATCGCGTCGGATTTCGATCCTCGCACGTTCGGCTTTCGCAAGCTGAGCGACCTTGTTCGCAAGACTGGCGCTTTCGAGGTCGATCAAACGGAAGGGCGGACGGTACGGATCCGCGCCAAGCCGGGACAAAAGCCGGGGCCGGCCAGGCAACGAGCGCGCACGCGACGGGCGGGCTCCTGATCTGTCGATGCCCGACAACAAGGTCGAGATGTTGAGGCGGCGTGCCTTCGAGAGCCAGGCCGAAGCGCGGGCGGCGGTACGCACCTATGGTCGAGCCTCCTGGATCCGGTTCGCCGCAACGTTCATTCCCGTACCGCTGGTTGTCGTCCTCTTCAGGCTCTACCTCGTCGACTGGCACTATTACGTTCTGGGCGGCGCTTTCATCGTGATCGCGATGGTGATGTACGATCTGGACACCCGGGCCGCGACCCGACGGGACAAGGCACTTGCAGCGGCCAAGGAAGCTCGGGCGGCCTATCGATCGGCACGCACGGCAGCAAAGGGCAAGGTATGAGTAAAGCCGTAGTCGTCGGCGCAGGCATTGCAGGCCTCGCGGCGGCCGCAGCCGTGGCACCGTTCTTTGAGTGGGTCACGATCCTCGACAAGGATACGCTGCCGGACAGGCCATTGCCGCGCAGGGGTGTGGCGCAGGACCTGCAGGTCCATATCCTCCTCAAAGGCGGCGAACTGGCCCTCGATACGCTGATGCCCGGCACGCGTACCGCCTTGCTGGCGGCTGGCGCAGTTGAGGTCCGGCAGACCGAGGACGTATCGATCTGGGAGCACGATGCCTGGCATGCGCGCCGCGATCTCGGCCATAGCCAGTTGATGATGAGCCGGCCTGCCTACGAGCAGGTGCTGCGTCGGCAGGTTCAGGCGCTGGGCAACGTCACAATCAAGGACCGCACGCTAGTCGACGCTCTGCCTGCGGAGGGCAGCGCCCTGACCGTGATCGCGACGGGTCGCGGCGACCAACTTCTGTCGGGGCTCGACGTGCCCACGACCACGCTTGGCATCGAGGTAACCTACACTTCGGCACGCTTCGCCAGGCCGGCACGCTATCGTGGCGAGCGCCGATTCATCGCCTGCATCCCCAAACCGCCGGACGATCGCTATGGGCTGGTCTGCCCGGTCGAGAACGATGAATGGCTGATCACGCTCTGCAGCCGGTTCGACAACAAGGTGCCGACCGATCTCGAAGGCTTCCGTGCCCATGCCGCGGCACTGCCGATCCCCGACATCGCCGAGCGCCTGCGCGATGCCGTACCCCTCGGACCGCTGCGCAGCTATCGCATCGCCAGCGCGACCTGGCGGCATTTCGAGCGTGCGAACAACCTGCCGCCGGGCGTAGTCCCGATAGGCGACTGCATCTCGAGCTTCAATCCAACCTTCGGTCAGGGCATGTCCGTTGCCGCAGGCCACGCACTGGCTCTGCGCGAGGCGCTGGTGGGGGGCGGTCCCGACGATCTCGCCGGAGTGGTGGCCGCCTATCTGCCACGCGCGGCGGCCGTGAGCGAGCAGGCTTGGGCGACCGCGGCGATGGCCGACCTGGAATATCCGCTGACCGCCGGCGACAGGCCGGTCGGCTTCGACAAGATGGTGCTGGGCTCGGAGGCGATACGTCGGGCAGCCGAGAAGCACCCCGAGGTGCATCGCTTGCGCTTCGAGATCGGCAACCTCGTGAAGCCGAACAGTGCCGCACGGAGCGGCCCGGCGGCGCGGCTGGTCGCCAAGGAGATGATGCGCCGCCGTTAGGCGCGATTCCTCATCGTGCAGCGGCATTTGTCGATCTGGTGCAGCTCGACCATGTTGCCGCAAGGATCGTTCATGAAGAGCTGCAGCGAGTCCGGGCTCGTCAGCCCTTCGATCGCCCAATACTTCACGCCCAGGCGTTCGAGCTCGCGCCGGCTTTCCTGGATGTCGGCGACGGCCAGGGCGATGTGCGGCAGGGTCGGGTCCATGCCCGGGCCCTTGGCGACGGGCGAGGGCTGCTGGCCGCCGAAGAGATGGATCTGGCCGACCTCGCCGACATTGATCCAGAGTCCCGGGATGCCGGGGATCGTCGGGCGGCCCTTGTCGCGCTCGAGACCGAGGACCTCGGCATAGAAGTTGGCCACCGTGTCGACCATCTCGCCCTTGTCGTCGAGGCGGTAGCCGGTGTGGTGGATCTCCAGAATCTTGATGGGCATGCGGTCCCTCCGTGGCTGTCCATTATCGCCGGGTGCGGCGGCCGATCAGCAGGATGAGCGGAATGGCCATCGCCGAGCAGGCAGTATAGAGGCCGAAGGCATTGATGTAGCCGATCATTGCCGATTGCCGGCCGATCTCTTTCGAGAGGCGAGCCAGCCCCTGCATCGTGTCGAAATCCCAGCCGCCCGTGACCCATGGCAGAGCCAGGGCCCTGTTGAAGGGGTTCACCAGCTCCACCATGCGGCTGTAGTTGGCGCTGGTCGCACGCACGATCTCGGCGACGCAGATCGAAATGAAGAAGCTCGACCCGATGTTACGCAGCAGATGATAGACCGCCGTGCCTTCGGCCAGGTTGGCGGCGCTGACATTGGAGAAGGTGACCAGGGTGAGAGGCACCCAGATGACGCCGACGGCGATCCCCTGCAAAAAGCTGTTCAACATCAGGGTGCCCATGTCGACATTGAGGTCGATGGCCATCAACCAGACGCCCGAGAGCGTCTGCACGGCAAAGCCCCCGATCAAACCGATGCGTGGGTCCATGCGGCCGACGAAGATCGCCAGGAAGAAGCCGATGGTGGCACCGACGCCGCGCGCCGCGATGACTTCTCCGATCAACGCATCCGGAAAGCCAGCATGCTGCTGCAGGAGCGGGGGCAGCAGCACCATGGGCGTGAAGTTCAGCATGCCGTAGATCAGCACCAGCACGAGGCCGATTGCATAGTTGCGGTCGAGCAGGAGACGCAGGTTGAGGAACGGCCGGTCGGTCGTGAGGCTGTGGGCGAGGAAGACCCAGAACGCGACGACGGCAACGAAGGCCTCGATCATGATCTCGGTCGACTCGAACCAGTCGAGCCGCTGGCCGCGCGACAGTACCAGTTGCACGCAGGCAATGGAGACCGATAGGGAGAGGAAGCCTGTCCAGTCGAGGCTGATGCGCCCGGTGGGGCGGTCGTAGGGGAGGGTGAGCCGCAGGCCCACGAAGGAGACCAGACCCACCGGCACAATCATGTAGAAGGCCCAGCGCCAGCTGTAGATCTCCGACAGCATGCCGCCCACCGTGGGGCCGATCACCGGCCCGATGACCACGGCCATGCCGAAGATCGACGTCACCAGCCCCTGCTGTCGCTTGGGGAAGGTGTCGAGCAGGATGGTCTGCGACAACGGGATCACCGGGGCCCCCAGTGCCCCTTGCAGGACGCGCCACAGGATCAGCGTCTCCAGGGAATTGGCGAGACCGCACATCAGGGTCGTAACCGTGAAGGCGAAGACCGACCAGACCATGGTCTCGCGCCGGCCGAACCGTGCAGCCAGCCAGCCTGTCATCGGCGTGGCCACGGCGGTCGCCAGGATGTTGAAGGTCATCGCCCAGGCGATCTCGTCCTGGGTGGCCGACATGGTGCCCTGCATCTGAGGCAGAAGCGTCGAGGCGATCAGAAGGGTCGTGGCGTAGAGGGTCGAGCCCAGTACCACCATGATGAGAATCAACACTCGCTTGCCCAGCGAGGTTTCCTCGGAGCCTTCCGGAAAGGTGTCGGCGGCGGTTGTTGAACTCATTGCCTAGACTATTGTAGCCTAGGCAACAAATCTTGCCGAGACCAGCGCCTTGGGGCCAGACGACGACGAATATATCGGCTATGTGCTGTCGGACGTTGCGCGTCTGATGCGGACGGTGTTCGACCGCCGCGTCCGCGATATCGGCCTGACCCGCGCCCACTGGCTTGTCCTTACCCGGCTCTATCGACGGCCGGGGGCCAGCCAGACAGAGCTTGCCGTCATGCTCGAAATCGATCGTGCCAGTGCAGGCCGCATGCTCGACCGCATGGAGAAGAACGGCTGGGTCGAGCGCCATGCCGACAGCGAAGACCGGCGCATCAATCGCCTCTACCTCACCGATGACGCTCGTCGCGCTCACAAGGCCATGTGGGCGATCGCCGAGGCGACCGTCGATGATGCACTGGCACCGCTCTCGGAACGCGAACGCGATCAGTTCACACGGCTGGCCGCCCGCGTGAAGGGGCAGCTACAGAACCTCGCCGGGAGCAACGGTTCATGAGCCGGCGCCCGGTTCCCGTCCTGCGCCTGGCGCTGCTGTTCGCGGTGCCTTTGATGGCGATAACCGGGGCCGGCTGGTGGTGGCTGTCGGGCGGTCGGTATGTCTCGACCGACAATGCCTATGTGAAGGCCCACATCGTGCAGATATCGCCCGAGGTCTCGGGGCAGGTGCGCCGCGTCCTGACGCGGGATCACGCGACCGTTGCTGCCGGCGAGACACTGCTCACCATCGAATCCCGGCCGTTCCGTCTGGCGCTCGACAGCGCCGATGCCGAACTGGATGCGGCACGTGCCCATGTCGAAAGTCTTCGCGGCATCTGGCGAGAAGCCGTTGCCGAGGTTGCGGAAGCCGAATCTCGATCAGCGTATCAGGAAAGGCAGTGGCAGCGGCAGGAGGAGCTGGCGTCCAAGGGCGTGGCCTCGGCCAGCAAACGCGACGAGGCGTTCAACGAGGCGCGTGGCGCGGCCGATCGCGTGCGGACCGCCAAGGAGAAGCTTCAGCGGGTATTGACGGCCCTGAATGGCGATCCGCAGCTGCCGGCCGACCAGCATCCGATGGTGCGCGAAAAGATGGCCGCACGGGAGCGGGCGGCCCTCGATCTCGCACGCACCGCAGTCCGCGCGCCGGTCGACGGCGTGGTGGTGAACATGCGCCTGCAGCAGGGCGAGCAGATCAAGGCAGCGACGCCCCTGTTCGCGCTGGTGGTGCTGAACCGGCCGTGGGTCGAGGCGAACTTCAAGGAAACCGAGCTGACCCATGTGCGGGTCGGCCAGAAGGCGACCGTGGTGCTCGACACCTATCCCGATGTGACCTGGGAAGCGCTGGTCGAGAGCGTCAGCCCGGCAACCGGCGCGGAGTTCGCGATCCTGCCGCCGCAGAATGCCAGCGGGAACTGGGTCAAGGTCGTGCAGCGCCTGCCTGTTAAATTGCGGCTCCTGCCGCATGTCGGCGAGCCGCCGCTGCGGGCTGGCATGACGGCCACGGTGTCGATCGATACGGGCCGTCAGCGCAGCCTGACAGGCATCACGCGAGTTCCGGCGGGCAGCAAGGAAAGCCCTCCGTCGCCGCCGCACGATGTGACGGCGCAGTCGAAGTAGCGGTCGAACTTCAGCCGCAGGCCAGCGAATAGATGTGCTGGACGTCGCCGGGCAGGGGCATGGCCTGCCAGCTCTTGCCGGCATCGCGCGTGCCGAAGATCTCACCGTCGTAACGGGCGCCGAGATAGACCTGCGCTGCGTCCGTCGGATGCAGGCCGATCGACATGATGGTGCCGTGGACCTGGACCTTGTCAAAGCGCTTCCAGCTCTCGCCGCCATCTTCGCTGCGATAGAGCCCGCCGTCGTGGCTGGCCGCCGCAACGGAAAGCGCGGAGTAGAGCGTGTTGGGCTCGACTGGCGACACCCGAATATCGCGGCCGTAGGTCGTGGGCGAAAAACGGCCGATTTCCATGTCCTTCCAAGTGTGCCCCTGGTCGGAACTGCGGAACAGCCCCATACGGACGGCGAGCCACACGCTGTCGGGATCGGCCGGGTTGATGGTGACGGCATGGCTGTCGAGCATGCCCTCGGCCGTGGTGTCGCTGACGATCTTGCTCTTGAGGTGCTCGTGCTCGGCGAGCTTCAGGAGGCCGGCGCTGCAATCGCTCCAGGTCTGGCCGAGATCGATGCTGCGCATGACGCCGTTGATCTCGAGAGCGGCATAGATTTCGTCGTGCCGCTTGGGATGCTGTACCAGCCGCATCACGCGCGAAGCGAAAGGCCCTTTGCAATGGATATCGACGCCTGGCGACGGCAGTCGCCACCACGAAGCGCCGCCGTCGTCGCTGCGATAGACGTCGATCGGTGAGGCCCCGGCGAAGATACGGTTGGGATCGCGCGAATCCACCAGGAAGGACCAGACTTCCCGCTTGTCGTCGGGAAAGGCGGTCCGGCGGAAGGTGGCGCCGCAGTCCGTGCTGCGCCACACGCCGTCGTTGGTTCCCGCGAAGACCATCTCGGGATTCGATGGGTGCACGAAGACGGTGAAGGCTTGGACGCTGCCCAGGACGTGTTGCCAATCGCCACCGACCGTGGCGCGCCGGAAGACTCCGACGCGGCCCTTCTGTTCGGTGTTTCCGAAGTAGCCGGCAACCCCGGCAAAGAGGTTCGATTGCTCGACCATGAGCAGATACTCCTCGGCTAGTTCTTCTTGGCGACCATCGGACACTCGCCCTGTTCCATGGGCCGGAAGGCTTCCTCGCCGGAAATCGTGGCGAGAAGCTTGTAGTAGTCCCACGGGCCCTTGGACTCGGAAGGCTTCTTTACTTCGAAGAGGTACATGTTGTGCATCTTGCGGCCGTCGGCACGGATGTAGCTCGGACCGAAGATCGGATCGTCCCACTTGGCGGCCTTCATGGCGGCCATGACCTTGTCGGGATCGTCCGTCCCAGTGGCCTTCACGGCGTTCAGATAGGCCAGCGTGGCCGAATAGAAGCCTGCCTGCACGCTGGTCGGCACTTTGCCGTTGAAGCGCGCGGCGAAGCGTTTGGAGAAGTCGCGCGTGCGATCGTTGAGATCCCAATAGAAGGCTTCGGTCAAGTTCAGACCCTGTGCCCGCTCCAGTCCGAGCGAGTGAATGTCGGAGATGAAGACCAGCAGGCCCGCGAGCTTCTGGCCGCTCTTGACGATACCGAACTCGGCAGCTTGCTTGATCGAGTTGATCGTGTCGCCGCCTGCATTGGCCAGCCCGATGATCTGAGCCTTCGAGCTTTGCGCCTGCAGCAGGAACGACGAGAAGTCGGTGGTGTTGATCGGATGCTTGACGCCACCGATCACGGTGCCGCCTGCCTTCTTCACGACCGCGGAGACGTCGCGTTCCAGCGCGTAGCCGAAGGCATAGTCTGCGGTCAGGAAGAACCAGCTCTTGCCGCCGGCCTTCACGACCGCCGAGCCGGTGCCGTTGGCCAGGGCAGCAGTGTCGTAGACCCAGTGGATCGAGTAGGGGTTGCAGAGCTTGCCTGTCAGGTCGGACGAAGCAGGATCGGTGGCGATGAAGATGCGCTTCTTGTCGCCTGCGACGCGCGCCGAGGCGATCGACGAGGACGAGGCGCCCGCGCCCAGAATCATGTCGACCTTCTCGTTGTCGTACCAACGCCCGGCCATGGTGGCCGCAACGTCGGCCTTGTTCTGGATGTCGCCCGACACGAATTCGATCTTCTGGCCGAGCACGGAGCCGCCGAAATCCTCGATCGCCATCTGGGTGGCGAGCACGGCGCCGGGGCCGTTGATGTCGGCATAGAGGCTCGACAGATCCGTGGCGACGCCGACCTTCACTGTATTGTCCGAAAGCTGGGCAACAGCCGGCAGCGACCAGGCCGCAAGGCAGAATGCGGCCGTGCCAATCAAAGCTCGTCTCATCGTTTCACCCCAGGAAGCGTTATTGTTAGGCCAAGCCTAGCAAGGTGGCCGCGTCGCGGAAAGCAGGAGGAGCGCCGATAGATGATCGAGAAAATTCTGGACATCCCGACCCAGAGCGGTGGCATGGAAACGTTCATTTGCCATCCGGAGCGCGGCGGACCCTATCCGCCCGTCCTGTTCCTGATGGATGCACCGGGCATCCGCGAGGAGCTGTACGACATGGCCCGGCGGCTGGCGACGGTCGGCTACTATGTGCTGTTGCCCAACCTCTACTATCGAGCAGGCAAGGATACGAAGTACGGCGCCGATGTTCTGACCCATGGCAGTGCCGAGCATCAGCGCATGCGGGCAGTCCGGACCAAGATGACGATTCCGCCGGTGATGGACGATATCGCTTCCCTGATCGCCTATGCCGATCAGCAGAAGGAATCGAAGAAGGGGCCGGTTGGAGCCCATGGCTATTGCATGAGCGGGCCTTATGCCTTGGCCGCCGCCGCTCGATACCCGGACCGCATCGCCGCCGCGGCTTCTTTTTACGGTACCTGGTTGGTTAGCGATGCCGTCGAAAGCCCGCACCTCACCTTGGGCAAGGCAAAGGGAGAGCTCTACATCTCCTGCGCCGAGCACGATGACCTCGCGCCGCCAGACATGGTGAAGGAACTGAAGAAGCTGTTCGATACATCGGGGGCCAGGGGCGAACTCGAAGTCCATCCGACGGTTCATCACGGCTTCGCCTTCCCGCAACGCTGGTGCTACGACAAGCCAGCGGCAGAGCGACACTGGGAGCGCCTGATCGCGCTCTATCGTCGAAACCTCGGCTAGGCAGGGGGCGAACGATGAGACTCTTGAGTTTCCTGGTGGCGCTGATCATCGCGCTGCCGGCTGCCGCGCAAGACTATCCGAACAAGCCCATCCGGATCATCACCGCCTTCGGCGCGGGAACAGCAACAGACGTTGCGGCGCGTGTGATCGAGGCGGAGATTGCTTCGCAGATCGGTCAGTCGGTCGTGATCGAGAACAAGCCGGGTGCGGAGGGGCAGATCGCGGCGCAGGCCGCCGCCGCAGCAGTGCCAGATGGCTACACGCTGTTCTTCACTACCCAGACCACGCAGGCGATCAATCCGCATGTCTACAAAGCGCTGGCCTACGATCCGGTGAAGAGCTTCACGCCAATCGCCGGTATTACCCAGGGACCGCAGATCGTCATGGTGCGCAAGGACCTGCCGGCCAAGACCATCGGCGAGCTGATCGCCCTCGCCAAGGCGCAGCCCGGCAAGCTGAATTTCGGCAGCGGCAACGGTTCGAGCCGTGGCGGTGCCGAGCTTTTCAAGATCATGGCCAAGATCGACCTGCTGGGCGTTCCCTACAAGACCCAGCCACAGGCCGTTGCTGACTTGCTGGGGGGCCGGATCGACGTGATCTTCTCGGACTTCACGACCGGCCTGCCTGCGGTGCTCGACGGGCGCGCCCGCGGTCTCGCCGTCACCAGCAAGGAGAAGATCCCGGGGCTGGAACAGTTTCCGACCGTGGCGGAGGGCGGCGTGCCGGGCTTCGAAATTTTCGCCTGGACCGCGCTCTACGCGCCAACGGGAACGCCGAAGCCGATCGTCGACAAGTTGAATGCGCTTGTCCGCAAAGCGACCGAGTCGACGGCCTACAGGAACCTGGTGAAGACGACCTACGGGACGTCGTTCACCGGCTCGCCCGAGGACCTCGCGGCCTTCCAAGCGGCGGAGACGAAGAAGTGGGGAGAGATCGTGACTACTGCAGGGATGAAGGAGCCGTAGTCCTCCGCGCGGCGGCGATCTGCCAGACGGCCGCGGCGAAGACACAGGCCGCTACCGCAAAGAACGCCATGCGGTAGCTGGCGGCCGAGGCGATCAGGGCGAAGATCGGCGGGCCGAAGACGGCTCCGGAGAAGGCGAGCGCCGTCTGCACCGAGGCAACCGCCGCCGCTTCGCCGGGCGGGGCGAGGTGAGCGAACTCGGCCTGCGACGTGCCGTTCCAACTGATGACCACGCCGCCATAGGCGACCACCACGACGGTGATGAGCCAGAAGGGAGAATCTGGCGCCAGCAGGCCCGTGGCGATGCATCCGGCCGTCATGAGGATGCCCGTCCAGCCGAGAAGCTGCATACGCGGCAGGCGATCGCCGATGCCGCCGCTCACGAGCCGCACGCCGGTGCCGATGATCTGCGACAGCGACAGCAGGAAGCCCGCCTGGGCGATGCTGAGCCGGCAATGCTCATAGAGATAGGTGACGAGATAGAAGGTGAAGGTGTGCTGGGCGACCACATAGACGAAGGCCGACCAGCCGAGCACACGAAGCTGGTCGTGACTCAGCACGAAGCGGATCGACCTCGAGATGCTGCCGGCGGGCTTGCTGGCGCTGGCGACGACGTCGAGATCGCGGCGTAACGGCTCGATCGCGAAGGCTGCCAGCATGGCGCCGCCGGCCGCAATCAAGCTGGCGCCACGCCAGCCGACCCACTCCAGGAGCTGAGGAAAGAGCAGGCCGGCGAGTGCGAAGCCGACCGGCACGCCGGTCTGCTTGATCGAAAAGACCATCCCGAAATATTCACGGGGCACGCGCTGGGCCAGCACATGAGCGGAAGCCGGATTGAGCGGCCCCTGCGCCGCGCCAATGAAGACCACGGCCAGTATCGTCGCGGCGACCAGTGCCAGAGCATTGAGGGCGAGGCCGATCGCCGCCATCAGCAGGGCGGCCTGACAGATGCGCACCGAGCCGAAACGGAGGATCGGTCCCGCCGCCACGAGCGCCATCGTCGCGGCGACCGCGTAGATGATCGCGGTGAAGATGCCGACCAGCTTGGGGTCGATGGCCAAATCCTTGGCCACCGCCGGCATCATCACGCTGAGCGAAAGCACGGAGAGCGAGACCATCACCTGGATGGCCAACATCGTGGCCACAGGGATGATCGCGCGCTTCATGGCAGCAGGCTTACATCCCGAAGAGGTCGGCCTTGTTCAGGATGGTGTTGCGCAGGATGCGGATCGAGGCCACGTCGACCATGATGCCATCGACGTTGATGGCACCCAGGCCCTGCGCTTCGGCCTCGGCATAGGCCTTCTCGAGCTTGCGGGCGCGGGCGATGTCCTCGGCCTTGGGCGAGTAGACGTCGAGCGCA
>JAIUOY010000224.1:0-15633 GCA_020160995.1 Pseudomonadota bacterium
CGCGCTTGAAGTGCTGGCGGAATTC
The DNA here is from genome assembly GCA_020160995.1 of Pseudomonadota bacterium. Lineage (GTDB taxonomy): Bacteria > Pseudomonadota > Alphaproteobacteria > Reyranellales > Reyranellaceae > Reyranella. Next base: position 26 of record JAIUOY010000224.1, read on the forward strand.
GGTGGCGATGCGCGCGACGTGCACCACGGCCTCCGGATCGTCGCCGATCCTGCACGTGAACGGCGACGATCCGGAGGCCGTGGTGCACGTCGCGCGCATCGCCACCGAATTCCGCCAGCACTTCAAGCGCGACATCGTCATCGACATGTTCTGCTACCGTCGGCACGGGCACAACGAGGGCGATGAGCCGATGTTCACCCAGCCGCTGATGTACAAGCAGATCGGCGGCCACAAATCGGTGATGGAAATCTACGCCGCACGGCTGGAGTCCGAGGGCGTGGTGAGCGCCGAGGACGTCGCGGGCATGAATACCGCGTTGCGCGAAAAGCTCGACAAAGCGCTGGAAGCGGCGACCAACTACAAGCCGAACAAGGCCGACTGGCTGGAAGGCAAGTGGTCGGGCTTCACCGTTGCGCCGGGCGAGGAGGATCGCAAGGGCATCACTGCGGTCGATCTCGACAAGCTGAGAATGATCGGTCGCGCGATCTCCGAGCCGCCCAAGAACTTCGAACTCAACCGCAAGATCACGCGTCAGCTCCAGGACAAGCGCAAGACGATCGAGTCCGGCGCGGATATCGATTGGGCGACCGGCGAAGCGCTGGCTTTCGGCACGCTGCTGTCGGAAGGCACCCCGGTTCGCCTCAGCGGACAGGACTCCGGTCGTGGCACCTTCTCGCAGCGCCATTCGGTGCTGGTCGATCAGGTCAACGAGCAGAAGTACGTTCCGTTGAACCACGTCGCCGATGGCCAGGCGCGTTTCGAGGTGATCGACAGCCCGCTCAACGAGGCGGCCGTGCTGGGCTTCGAATACGGCTATTCGCTGGCCGAGCCCAACGCGCTGGTCCTGTGGGAGGCGCAGTTCGGCGATTTCGCCAACGGGGCGCAGGTCATCATCGACCAGTTCATCTGCTCCGGCGAGAGCAAGTGGCTGCGCATGTCGGGCCTCGTCCTGCTCCTGCCGCACGGCTACGAAGGTCAGGGACCCGAGCACAGTTCGGCGCGCCTGGAGCGCTACCTGCAGCTTTCGGCCGAGGATAATTGGCAGGTCGTCAATCCGACGACGCCGGCCAACTACTTCCACGCGCTGCGCCGGCAGATGCGCCGCACCTTCCGCAAGCCGCTGGTGGTGATGACGCCGAAGTCGTTGCTGCGTCACAAGGATTGCGTGTCGACCCTGGCGGATTTCGGCCCCGGAAGTTCGTTCCGTCGCATCCTCGCCGAGACCGACCAGATCGCGTCCGGTCCCAAGGTGCGCCGCGTCGTGCTCTGCTCGGGCAAGGTCTATTTCGATCTCGTCGCCGAGCGTCGCAAGCGCAAGATCGACGACATCGCGATCCTGCGCATCGAGCAGCTCTATCCGTTCCCGTTCACGCGGCTTGGCGTGCGGCTTGCGGAGTATCCGAATGCCGAGATCGTGTGGTGTCAGGAGGAGCCCGAGAACATGGGCGCCTGGCACTTCGCCGACCGTCGCATCGAACGCGCGTTGGCCGGCATCGACGTCAAGGCCAAGCGGCCGATCTACGTCGGCCGCGCCGAAGCGGCTTCGCCGGCCACCGGCTCGGCGCGCACGCATCTCAAGGAACAGGCCGATCTGGTCGACCGCGCGCTCACCATCTGAGCGGCGCGGCCTATGGCCGATGGGTAGAGAAGGGGTTTAGTCATGGCTGTCGAGATCAAGGTTCCGGCGCTGGGTGAATCGGTCACCGAGGCGACCGTTGCCAAGTGGCTGGTGAAGGCGGGCGATGCGGTCGCCATCGACCAGCCCTTGTGCGAGCTGGAGACCGACAAGGTGACGGTCGAGGTGAATGCCTCGGTTGCCGGCACGATCGCCGATCTCGTCGTCGAGGAAGGCGCGTCGGTCCAGGTGGGCGGCGTGCTCTGCCACATCGAAGCAGGCGCTGCCGGTGCCGCGGCGCCGAAGCCGGCGGCCGCGCCGGCCGCTGCTCCCGCGCCGAAGCCCGCCGCACCTGCGCCCGCACCGGCCGCAGCGCCGACAGGAGCAAACCTCGCCGCGTCGGGGCCTGCCGCGCGCAAGCTTGCCGAAGAGAAGGGTGTCTCGGCGGCCGCCATCCAGCCCACTGGCAAGGACGGCCGCGCCACCAAGGAAGACGTGCTGGCCGCGCTCTCGTCGATCCCGTCGCCGGCAGCTCCGGCAGCAGCCAAGCCTGCCGTTCCCGCCGGGCCGCGCCAGCGCGCCGATCGCGAGGAACGCGTGCGCATGACCAGGCTGCGCCGCACCATCGCCAATCGCCTCAAGGAGGCGCAGAACACGGCGGCCATGCTCACCACCTTCAACGAGGTGGACATGACCAACGTCATGGCGCTGCGCGACCGGCTGAAGGACGATTTCGAGAAGAAGCACGGCGCCCGGCTGGGCTTCATGTCGTTCTTCGTCAAGGCCTGCATCGCCGGCCTCAAGGAACTGCCCGCGGTCAATGCCGAGATCGAGGGCGATGAGCTCGTCTACAAGAACTACTACGACATCGGCGTCGCCGTCGGCACGCCGCAGGGTCTGGTCGTGCCGGTGCTGCGCGATGCCGATGCGCTCGACTTCGCCGGCATCGAGAAGGGTATCGGTGACCTCGGCCGCAAGGCGCGCGACGGCAAGCTGACGATCGCCGACCTGACGGGCGGCACCTTCACCATCTCCAACGGCGGCGTCTACGGCTCGCTGCTGTCGACGCCGATCCTCAACCCGCCGCAGTCGGGCATCCTCGGCATGCACAAGATCCAGCAGCGGCCCATGGTGGTCGGCGGCGAGATCAAGGCGCGGCCGATGATGTACCTCGCTCTGTCATACGATCATCGCATCATCGACGGTCGCGAGGCGGTGCTGTTCCTGGTGCGGGTCAAGGAGTGCATCGAGGATCCCGAACGTCTCCTCATCGGCGCGTGAGGGCAGTCCCATGGCCAACGAAACATTCGACCTCGTTGTCATCGGCGCCGGACCCGGCGGTTATGTGGCGGCGATCCGCGCCGCCCAGCTCGGCCTCAAGGTCGCGGTGATCGAAAAGCGCGCGACCCTGGGCGGCACCTGTCTCAATGTCGGCTGCATCCCGTCCAAGGCACTGCTGCAGTCCTCGCACCTGTTCGAGGAAGCGGGGCACGATCTCGCCGCCCATGGCGTGATGGTCGCTCCGCCCAAGCTCGACTTCGCCCAGCTCATGAAGCGCAAGGGCGACGTGGTCGATGCGACGACCAAGGGCATCGCCTTCCTGTTCAAGAAGAACAAAATCGCTTCCTACACCGGCACGGGCCGTATCGAAGCAGCCGGCTCGGTTGCCGTTCTTGGCGACGATGGTGCAGTCAAGGACACACTTGCTGCCAAGAACATCCTGATCGCGACCGGCTCGGAAGTGATGCCGTTGCCGGGCGTCACCATCGACGAGAAGAAGATCGTCTCCTCGACCGGCGCACTGGAACTCGCCGAAGTGCCCAAGCGGCTGGTCGTCGTGGGGGCCGGCATCATCGGTCTGGAACTGGGCTCGGTGTGGCGGCGTCTCGGAGCCGATGTCACCGTCGTCGAGTTCCTCGACCGCATCACGCCGGGCGTCGACGACGAGATCACCAAGTTCTTCCAGCGTTCGCTGGCCAAGCAGGGCCTGAAGTTCAAGCTCGGTTCCAAGGTGACGAAGGCGGAGGCGACTGCGGCGGGCGTGACGCTCACCGTCGAGCCCGCCAAGGGTGGTGCGGCGGAAACCCTCGAAGCCGATGTCGTGCTGGTCTCGATCGGCCGCCGGCCCTATGTGCAGGGTCTCGGCCTCGACAAGGCCGGCGTGAAGATGACCGAACGCGGCCGCATTGCCGTCGACGGTCATTTCCAGACCTCCGTGCCGGGGATCTATGCCATCGGCGACGTGATCGACGGGCCGATGCTCGCGCACAAGGCGAGCGAAGATGGCGTCGCCTGCGTCGAGACCATCGCGGGCCAGAAGGGCCATGTGAACTGGGATCTCGTGCCCTCGATCATCTACACCCAGCCCGAAGTGGCGTGGGTCGGAAAGACCGAGGAACAGCTCAAGGCCGCCGGCGTTGCCTACAAGATCGGCAAGTATCCTTTCACCGCCGATCCGCGCAGCCGCGCGAACGGAGCGACGGAGGGCTTTGTGAAAGTGCTGGCCGACAAGGCAACGGACCGTGTGCTGGGCGTGCATATTTTCGGCGCCGAGGCGGGAACCATGATTGCCGAAGCTGCGCTCGCGATGGAATTCTCGGCGTCGGCCGAGGATATCGGCCGCGTGTGCCATGCCCATCCCACGGTCAACGAGGCGATGAAGGAAGCTGCCCTCGCGGCCTGGGACAAGCCCATTCATCTCTAGCCGGAGCGGCGCAGCGCCATGCGCAAGCCGCTGATGGCGCTCGCGATCGCCGGCTGCTTTACGATGTCGGTGGTCGGCGGGCTTCTGCCCATTCTGCAGGGCTGGATCTTCTTCGTGATCGGGCTCTATCTGCTGGCCACGGAGTTCGAGATCGGTCGCCGCTGGGTCAGGTGCGCCCGTGGACGCTGGCCTTTCCTCAACCGCTGGATCGTGCGGGCCCGCTCCCACAAATGGGCGCCGAGCCACCTCAAGGAGTTCGAGGACCTGACGGACCCGACGAAGTAGCGCCGTCGAAACCGCGATAGACGGCCTCGGCGATCGGCAACAGTTCCTCGCGGGTGGCTGCCGCGGTCACGGCAAAGCCGAAGCCCTGGTCGATCCAGGCAAAGGTCGCCGCCTCGCCGTCCTTCTGGAAGCGGAAAGCCGTCTCCGTGCCGTCCGCAGCACGTACATAGATCGTGAGGCGTCGGCCGCTGGCATCGTCGTACATGAGCTGCGCCGCCGCGCCGCTGCCGCCGGGCAGCAACCGTCCCCCCATCAGCTTGTAACCAAAGGGTTGCAGGTCGGGCGCGGCAAGCTTGCGCCCGAGGCGCTTGGAGAGCCATTGCAGCAGATGGGCTTCCTGTTGCACGCCGACTTCGACGGGGTGAGCAACTTCGACCACGAAGGTCCGGAACGCCGCCGTCGCGCTCTGGGCGACGCTGGCCGTCGGCGCTGCCGCGCGCGGGGACTGCGTCAGGCTGTTTGCAAACCATCCGACCCCGCTGCCGACGACGAAGATCGCCAGGGCGGCCGCGATGGAACGGGCCGAACTCGTCCAGCGTTCCCGCCGTGCTGCGCGAAGAGTGGAGATGCGCAGCCGTGCCGGCACCGGCTCGGCAAACTTCGCGTCGAGTTGGCCGCGCAGGAGAGTGCGATGGCGGCGCTCCGCGGCGACTCTGTCGGCGAGCTCGGGACGAGCGGCCAGGTGTGCTTCCACGGCTCTGCGTCGGGGGGCGTCGAGGCGGTCGTCGACGAAAGCCTGCAGATCGTCGTCGCCGATAGGAAGTTCGTTGCCCGTCATTTCACTCTCCGAAGCAGCGTCGCCCGCCCCGTCTCCAGGATAGATCGCAACCTCTGCCGGCCGCGCGACAGCCGCGACATCACCGTGCCCGATGGCACGCCCAGCACGCGTGCGGCATCGTCGTAGGAAAGATCCTCGACGCCGACCAGTAGCAGGAGCGACTTCTGTTCCTCCGGGAGCTGATCGAGGGCGGCCAGGACGTCCTGCATCTCGAGGCCCGCTTCCTGCGTCGCGGCGGCGGCAGGTGGCGATATCGCATCGACGTCGAGATGCGGCCCGCGACGCTGCCGCTGGCGTTCGGCGGAGATGTGCAGGTTGCGCAGGATGGTGAACAGCCAGGCGCGAAGATCGCCGTCGGTTCGGCGCAAGCTCCAGCGCGACAGGGCACGCTCCAGCGTGTCCTGCACCAGGTCGTCAGCCGCGTCGTGGTTGCGTACCAACGCATAGGCGTAGCGGCGCAACGACGGGATCAGCGGCTCGAGCAGCGTCTCTGCGTCCGCCATCACAAACCCCCTCCACTGTCATACGGGGCGGAGAGGGAAGGCGACACGACTACTTCGCGCAGGGACTATTTCGCGACGTGCCAGGCGCCATTGAGGAAGCCGTCGCCCGTCGTGTCGCCAGCCTTGGCATCCTTGGTAAAGGCATAGAGCGGCTTGCCCTTGTAGGCCCATTGCTTCGTCCCGTCGTCGCGCGTGACGATCGTCCAATCGCCCGTTGCCTTGGCGCCATCGGCTACCAAGGCCGGCGGCCAGTTGGTTGCGCACGGACCGTTGCACACCGACTTGCCGGCCGTGTCCTTGTCGAAGGTGTAAAGGGTCATGCCCTTCGCAGTGACGAACATGCCGTTCTTCATGGCTGGCGGGGTCGCCGTGGCAGGCTCGGCGGCGAGGGCGCTGCCCGCAACGAATGCTGCGAGGATGGCGGCAGTAGCGAGGAATGACTTCATGGTGAGATTGTCTCCTGTGCAGGCATGGGCTGCACAAGAGAAACGCTGCCGCGGCAGTTCTATTCCGATGGACACGAAATTTTTATGGCCTCGCGATTGCATGGCCCGAAATCGCCATTGCACACGTAGTGACACCGGCCTTGGGGCCGCGCTAAATCTGGCTGCTGGCCTGCTCGTGGGCCGCTTCTCATTTCGGACGGGAATCGCAGGTGCATCACGAAGCTACGCTCATTTCCACGATTGCTATCGGCTTCGTGCTCGCATTCACGTTTGGCTACCTGGCAGATCGGATGCGTCTGCCCCCGCTGGTTGGTTACCTCTTCGCTGGCGTCTTGATGGGCCCCTACACGCCGGGCTTCGTTGCTGATACCGGACTTTCCGCTCAGCTCGCCGAGGTCGGCGTCATCCTGCTGATGTTTGGCGTCGGCCTGCATTTTTCCACCTCGGATCTGTTGGCGGTGAAGGGTATCGCCATACCGGGTGCGATAGGTCAGATCGTCCTGGCGACCTTGCTGGGCATGGGCATGTGCTGGTTGTGGGGCTGGAGCCTCGGAACGGGCCTTGTCGTTGGGTTGAGTCTTTCCGTGGCCAGCACCGTCGTGCTGCTCAAGGCCCTGGAGGAACGCAATCTCGTCAACACGCCCAACGGTCGTGTCGCCGTGGGATGGCTGATCGTCGAGGATCTGGCGATGGTGCTGGCTCTGGTACTGCTGCCGGCTTTCGCCGAAGTCCTGGGCGGCAAGCCGGTCGAAAGCCATGGTGCCGGCGCCGCCCAAATGCCACTGGCGCTGGAGATCGCCGTCACGCTGGCCAAGGTGGCGGCCTTTGCCGCTCTTGCCATCTTGCTCGGCCCGAAGGTGGTGCCGTGGATCCTGGCCCGCGTCGCGAGGACGGGCTCGCGCGAGCTCTTCACGCTTTCGGTCCTCGCGATCGCCCTCGGCATCGCCTACGGTTCGGCCCATATCTTCGGTGTTTCCTTCGCGCTGGGCGCGTTCTTTGCCGGCGTGGTGCTGAGCGAATCGTCCTTCAGCCACAAGGCGGCGGCCGATTCGCTGCCGCTGCAGGATGCCTTCTCGGTGCTGTTCTTCGTGTCGGTCGGCATGCTGTTCGATCCGACAATCCTCCTCCGCAAACCTGACGCTGTGCTGGCCGTCCTGGCGCTGATCGTGGTCGGAAAGTCGCTGATTGCCTTCGGCATCATCATGCTGCTGCGCTTTCCGCTTGGCACCGGGTTGATGGTGTCGGCCAGCCTGGCGCAGATCGGAGAGTTCTCTTTCATCCTGATCGCCCTCGGCATCTCGACGGGCCTGGTGCCCGGCGAAGGCCGGGACTTGGTCGTGGCGGGCGCGTTGTTCTCGATCATGCTCAATCCGCTCGTCTTTGCGCTCGTGTCCGAATTGCAGAATCGCTTGCGTGCGACCCGCCCGGCTGGCGCTGCCTTCTTCGGTCAGCCGCAGTACGAAGCGCTGAGCCACGAACTCGATCGCATCCGGGCCCGCAGCGAGGAGCGTACGAAGGCGCACGATCTCAAGCTGCACGGTCTGCTGGAGCAGTTTCCGGTTTTGTCGCTCGTCGAGCGGCAGGACCAGGAGGCGCTGCTGTTGATGTTCAGGCCCAAGTCGGCTGCACCCGGCGAGCGCGTTATCCGCACCGGCGACCGCGCGGACGGCATGTACTTCATCTCGTCCGGAGCGGTGGAAGTGCAGGTCAACGGCCGGACGATCCGCCTGGAAGCGGGCGCCTATTTCGGCGAGATGGCTCTCCTGAGCGGCGAGCGCCGGACCGCCGATATCGTCGCCGTGGATTTCTGCCAGTTCCTTGTTCTCGACAGGCGTGACTTCAACCAGTTCATGTCGCGCCATCCTGCCGTTCGTGCCGCCGTTGCGGCGATTGCCGAGGAACGCCGCGAAATGAACCTCGCTCCTCCACAGGGGGCTGAGACGGAAGCAAAAGGTCCATAAGCGAAAAGCCCGTCGTCGAGACGAGCCTTTCTTATTTGTCCGCGATATCGGGCGGCTGATCGTGGAAGTGGACCTGCATGCGCATCGGTCCGATCGGCTCCACGAAGTGCGGTTGCTCGGGCAGGACGAGACCGGGCCGGCCGGGGGCGAGGATCGTTGCCTCGGGGTGGCCCGGCCGCATGAACTTCACTCTTCCCTCGATCACTTCGATCACGCCCCAGACGCCAGCTTTCGTGCGGTGCTCCCTGCGCAAGGCGGCAGGGATCGTGTTTTCGTCGAACACCGGGCTTGAACGATAGGGTGTCGGCACGTCGCTGTATCCTTCAGGCAGCGAGCCGGATGTCGTCGGCGTGTTCGGGATAGGGGGCGACCTTGCGCCTCGCGACGTCCAGGCCTGCCAATTCGCTGGCAAAGCCATGATTGATGTCGCGATGATGGGCTTCGTCGGCGCGGACGGCGAGCACGACGTCGCGCAGGGTCGCGTCGTCGGGCAGCTTCCAGTAGTGCCGGGCTATGGCGGGCGCCGGTACGTTGGGAGAACGGCCTTCGTCGAGTTCCTTGAGGTAGTAGGTGTAGCTGATCACCGCCTCCTCTTCGAAGTAGCCGACGACGCGGTGCGCGGTCCGCGGGCTCACGAGATAGAGACCGAAGAAGGCGAGATAGAATACCCATTGGGCGCCGAGGATGACGCAGCGTTCGAACACGGTCGGTTTGGCCACGTGGATGAACGTCATGAGGTGCATGCGCTCGTTTTCAGCTTCCTCCATGAGCGTGCGAATCCAGCCATTGTCGTCGGACATGCGCCGCAGGCACTTGAGGTGAGTGAGCGTGGCGCCGACCATGCCGGGCACGGCCGCGACCGTCTCCAGCACCACCGCGCGATGGCCGTAGCGCTTGGCGAAGAACGTGTCGGCACAGAAGCGCAGGAGCTTGGTGAAGCCAAGAGCAATGCGGTCGGACGCGCCGTCGGCCTTATGGTGGACGTCGAGGTCGACGGCCGGAATCTGCGCGGTGCGTAACATGGCGCCTCTCCTTTGGATCAAGCGGCAGGAACGGGGGGCGGATCGAGTTTCAGCATCAACGCCAGCTTGAAACTCTCGGCGATGCGGTTGGCCTTGACTTGCATGGCAGCGGCGGCCTGCGGCGGCATTTCCTCCGCCGTGGTCTCGCGCCACAGGCCGAGCCAACGCTCGAACATGGCAGGCGTCAGGCGGGCACGATGCTTCAGGTGCGCGGCCATCGGCGTGCCTTTGTAGCGGCCGGTGGTCAGCATCAGGGAAGACCAGAAGGCCGTGAGCTTCTCCAGATGCTCCGGCCAGTCGTCGATGGCGTCGTTGAAGATCGGGCCGATCAGTTCGTCGGCGCGAACCTTGGCGTAGAAGCGCCCGACCAGCCGGGCGAGGCCTTCTTCGTCGATACCTTCGCTGCAGTCCATGCGACGGCTCCAAATCATGTATCTGTTTGACATGTATTCATCCGGGCTAAACATGTCAACGGAATACATGTATTGTCGTTCCCAGTCTGAACAGAAGGTCCCGGAACTCGTATGCGGCTGACGCGCCATACCGACTATGCGATCCGGGTGCTGCTCTATCTCGGCGCGCAGCCCGAAAAGGTCTGCTCCATCTCCGAGATCGCGCGCGCCTATGGCATCTCGCAGAATCACCTGATGAAGGTTGCCCACAATCTCGGAAAGGCCGGATACGTCGAAGGCGTGCGTGGCCGTTCCGGTGGTGTTCGGCTGGCGAAGCCCGCCGACCAGATCAATGTCGGCGACGTGGTGCGCCGGACGGAGGAGGGCTTCGAACTGGTGGAGTGCGGCACCTGCGTCATTGCGCCCGCCTGCGGATTGACGGGTGCGCTGGACGAAGCGCTTGCAGCCTTCATGGCGGTCCTCGATCGCTATACGCTGGCCGACCTGTTGAACAAGCGGTCGAAGCTCATGCGTCTGTTCGAGATTCAGTTGGCCTCTTGATGCGCGTCGTTGGAGCCGTCCTGTCGGCAGTCCTTTTGCTCGCCGCCGTCGCGGCCGAAGCGCAGCAGAATGTCCGCATTCCCGTGGAGCAGAGCGGCCGGACCGTGCAGCTTGCCGCGCAACTTTTCCGCCCGGCCCACGGCGCGACACCGGCGCCGGCCGTCGCGATCTTCCATGGCTGTGGCGGCCCGGGGCAGAACACGTCGCGCATGGCGGGGCTGCTCGCCTCGTGGGGATACGCCGCGCTCGTGGTCGATAGTTTCTCGGCGCGCGGGCTGAAGGATGTCTGTGGCCGCAACTGGCCGACGCAGGCCGATGCGGAGGCGCGGGCACCCGATATCGACGCGACGCTCGCCTGGATGGCGAAGCAACCGGGCATCGATGCGAAGCGCCTGGGCTACATGGGCTATTCCTATGGCGGTGGGGTCGCGATGCTGCGTGCGCTGTCGAACGCGTCGAGTGCGTCGGCACCGACACCTGCGGCGCGTGCTGTCGTTCTGGTCTATCCCGACTGCGCCCTGGCCGACGCCCTGGGAGCGCGCCTCTCGGTTCGCCAGCCGACATTCTTCGCCATGGGCGCGCTCGACGACTGGACGCCGGTGCCCCAATGCCAGGCGGTGATCGACCGCATCGCGTCCGGCAAGGAGCTGATCGAGACGAAAGTGTACGAGGGGGCGCATCACAGTTTCGATGCGCTCGGTCTGCCGGTGCGCTATCTGAGCGGTGTCGGCAATCGCAGCAAGCCCGGCGGCTGCTGCGGGGCGCACTATGGTGCACACGAGCCGGCGTGGAAGCAATTCGTGGCCGATGTGCGGGGCTTCCTGGCAAAGCACCTCGCGCCCTGATCCGGAGTTTTGGTTGATGGGAACAACGATCTGGCAGTGCCATATCGCGATATCGCTCGACGGCAAGATTGCACGGGCCGACGGGTCGTTCGACTGGCTCGAACCGTATCCGCCGCAGGAATTCGGTATCGACGCCTTCCTGGAGAAGGTCGACGCCATTCTTATGGGACGCGATACCTACGATGTCGTGCGCGGCTTCGGAGAATGGCCGCATCCCGGCAAACCGACGATCGTCATGACCAATCGTCCATTGGACGATGCGCCTCCCGGAGTCGAAACGCGGTCGGGTGACTTGAGCGTCGTTGCGGCGGAACTGGAAGCGCGCGGCTATGGCCTCGTCTGGGTCGAGGGTGGCGGCCGGTTGATCCGCGACATGATCGCGGCAGGCAAACTCGATGTCCTCGAAATGGCGGTCCTCCCAATCATATTGGGCGACGGCATCCCGCTGATCCCGCCCGGCACGCCCGAGCTCAAGCTCGAACTGGTGGCGTGCGAACGCCGCAGCGGCGGTGCCCTGCATGTCGTCTACCGACGCGCGTGAACGAGCCAACATGTTGTTCTCGGTCGTGATTGTGTAAGGTCCCGCCGGGGGCACAAACGATGGACAAGTCGAAGCGTTGCAGGCTGCCGAGGGAAGCCTGGTGACCGATATCGCGACACCTGTCAGGCACGGCGCCATGCGCCTGTGGAGCGTCGCGGCGCTTGGCATCGGTTCGATGGTCGGCGCCGGTATCTTTGCTCTGCTCGGCCAGGCTGCCCTGATGGCCGGCAGCGACGTCTACCTGTCGTTTGCCATCGGCGGCGTCATCGCGCTGCTGTCGGGTTACTCCTATGCCCGTCTCGCCGCCCGCTTCCCCAGCTCGGCCGGCATCATGGACTATTTCGATCGGGCCTATCCGTCCCGGATTGTCGCCGGTGGATTGTCGGTCCTCTATCTCGTCACCTCGATCATCGCGATCGCGATGATCGCCAAGACCTTCGGCGCCTATGCTGATCGGTTGTTCCTGGGCGATACCTCGTCGCCCTGGGTGAAGAGCGCCTTCGCCTCGGCCATCGTGATCGCGCTCGTGGCGGCAAATATGGTGGGCTCGGGGGCGGTCGGCCGTCTCGAAGAGCTGCTGGTCATCGCCAAGCTCGTCATTCTGGCGGTCTTGATGATCGCGGGCGTACCGGCGATCGATCCTGCCTTGCTGATCGCCGGTCCGACCGTTGGCGTGGGAACGCTGCTGGCCAGTGTCGGCCTGACGTTCTTTGCCTATGCGGGGTACGGCATGATGACGAATGCCGCCGGGCATGTCGCCAATCCCGAAGTGACGATCCCGCGGGCCATCTATCTTGCGATCGGCCTGGTGATCGTCCTCTACATCGGCCTGGCGATCGTCGTTCTGGGCAGCATCTCGCCGGCCGAGCTTGTGCGCTATGCCGACACGGCCGTTGCCCAGGCGGCGCGCCCGGTACTGGGGCAGGCGGGGTTCGTCATCGTCGCCGGCGGCGCGCTGTTTGCGACGGCCTCTGCCATCAATGCCTGCATCTTCTCCGCCCTCGAAGTCTCTCGTGGTCTTGCCGCCAGGGGGCAGTTGCCGGCGACCGTCGGTCGCGCAGCCTGGGGGCAGGGGACGCATGGCCTGGTCTGGGGAGCAGGTGCGATTCTGATCATGGTGAGTCTCTTCGACCTCGGTGCCATTGCACAAGTCGCCGGCGCCACGTTCCTGATCTCCTATCTCGCGATCTTCCTGGCGCACTGGCGGCTGCATGCCGAGGTCGGGGGACGACGCAGCCTGATCCTGCTCGGTGCCGCGCTGATGGCGCTCACGCTCGGCGCCTTCACGGTCAGCCTCCTGCAGACCCAGCCGATCGTCATCGCTCTGGCCCTGGTCGTCATCGCCGGCAGCTTCGGGATAGAGTGGCTGATGCAGCGCCGCCGTCGGACTTCACCATGATTCGCAAGGCGACAGTTGCGGACCGTCCCCGCATCACCGAAGTGCGTCTTGCCGTTCGAGAGAATCGGCTGAGTGCTGCCTCCCAGGACAAGGTCGATCGTACGGCTGACTGGATCTTCGCGAATGCGGCCTTCTGGGTCTGGGACGAGGATGGCGCCGTACAGGGCTTCTCCGTCGCCGACCCTCGCGACGGCACGATCTTCGGCCTCTTCATCCATCCCGACTACGAAGGCCGCGGCATTGCCCGCGCCCTGCTGCCACGGGCCTGCGACGACCTGCGCGTTGCAGGCTTTGCGGTCGCGAAGCTGACGACGGACGCCGGCACGCGGGCGGAGCGCTTCTATCGCGCCAACGGATGGAAAGAAATCGGCCGGCAGGAAAACGGCGAGATCATCTTCCAGAAGCCGCTCTGACTCTCAGGCCTGTGTCGCGCGCTTCAGGGCAGCCCTTGCCAGAAGGCGGGTCGAATCGAGGGTCGGCAGGGGCGAGTTGTCGTCGTTCATGATCAACGGGATTTCCGTGCAGCCGAGAACGACGGCATCGCAGCCTTCCGCCTTCATGCGGCCCATGACGCGCTGATAGGTGGCGACGGCCCGCGGTGTGAAGACGCTGCACACCAGCTCGTCCATGATGATCCGGTTGGTCTCGTCGCGCTCGGCATCGGTCGGGCGCAGGTAGCCGAGGCCGCGTGCGGCGAGCTTCTCGGGATAGACCTCGCTGTCGATCAGCCAGCGCGTGCCGGTGATGCCCAGCCGCTTGAAGCCGCGCGCCACGGCTTCCTCTGCGACCACTTCGGCGATGTGCAGCCACGGCAGGGGCGAGTGCGGCAGTACATCCGGCATCGCCTGATGGATCGTGTTGTCGGGGCAGATCAGGAAATCGGCGCCGGCTTTGGCGAGCTTGCGCGCCGAAGAGAGCATCAGCTCGGCCACGCCCTTGCGATCACCGCGGTCGAGGCACTCGACATAGTCGGCCAGCGAATGCGTGTGCAGCGAGACTTCGGGGTGGCCATGAGGTCCGAGAAAGCGGGCACCCTCGACGCAGATCGTCTTGTAGCAAAGCGCGGCGCCTTCCGCCGAGCAGGCGACGATTCCGATATGCTGTGGCATGGTTTTCAGCCCTTGGCGCGGGGATGAGCGTTTCGATAGACCGCGGCGAGGCGGGCGGCGTCGACGTCGGTATAGCGCTGCGTTGTCGACAGCGAGGCGTGACCCAGCAGCTCCTGGATCGCGCGCAGGTCGCCGCCGGCGCCCAGCAGGTGGGTCGCGAAGGAATGGCGCAGCGCATGCGGCGTCACGCTTTCGGACAGGCCCAGGTTGCGGCGGATCTCGCGGACACGCTTCTGCACGATGGCGGGATCGAGCGCGCCGCCGCGCGCGCCCATGAAAACCCTGTCGCCGGGCTTGGCCGCGGCGAGCCAGGGGCAGGCATCGCGATAGGCCTTCAGCGCCTTCAGCGCCTGGGGCAGCAGCAGCACCATGCGGGTCTTGTTGCCCTTGCCGGTGATGGCGAGTGTATCGTTGCCGCTCTTCAGCAGCTCGTCGATTTGCGCCTTGGTAAGAGCGAGCGCTTCGCCGATTCGCAGGCCGGCGCCATAGAGCAGGATCAATACGGCCGTGTCGCGCAGGTCGAGCCACGGCGCCCGATCACGGTCGGATTCGGCGTCGAGCAGATCTTCCATGTCGCGTTCGCTGAGCGCCTTGGGGACGGAGCGCGGCAGCTTGGGCGTCTGCACCGACGCGATGCTCGCGTTGTGGGCCAGCCCGTTCTTGTCGAGGAAGCGAAAGAACGACCGCACCGAGGCGAAGGCCCGTGCCGTCGAGGTGCGCGCCAGACCGCGATTATTGAGTTCCGTGAGCCAAGCGCGGAACTCGGCGGGCTTCAGCTTGCCGAGCGCGTCGAGCGTGGGCGCTGCGCCGAGATAGCTCGTCATGAAGCCGAGAAAGGTCGCGACATCGTGCTGGTAGGCGGTAAGCGTGTGGGCAGAGAAGCGGCGTTCGCTTTGCAGCCAGTCGCGCCACGCGCCCTGCGCCTCGGCGACGCTCATGCCGTGGATTACTCCGGCAGGTCGAGCCAGGCGCGGATGGTGTTCTCCAGCACCTTGGCCAGGAAGAACAGGAGTTCGGTCGACATCTCCGGGCCGAAGGCTTCCGGATCGCGCGCCCCAAAGCACATGACGCCGTCGGGCGAGCCCGAGGAGACGCGCAGGCGCATCAGCACGTCGGACTTCACGAAGCGCGAGACCTCGCCGAAGAAGGCGTCTTCGCCCACGATGTCGGAACGCAGGCGGGCATGCTTGTCCGGACCGATCGCGGCGTCGATGGCGCCCGGCGCCAGCACGTAGACGCCGCGTACGGGAACGCGCTTGGGCGCGTCGGCATTGGCTTCGATCGCCATGGTGATGAAGTCGACGTCGAGCAGCTCCGGCAGCTCGTGCGTGACGACATGGATCATCTTCTCGAAGGTCGTCGCCTGGATGATGCTGATGACCGCCGCCTGGATGCGGTTCTGGACGATCTGGTTCTGCTTGGAGTTGGCGATGATCTCGGTGCGCTC
>JAIUOY010000225.1:0-37041 GCA_020160995.1 Pseudomonadota bacterium
CTACGTCACGCGCTCCTTCGCGATCCTGGCGCTGGCTCTGCCCGGCTTCTGGATCGGCACTCTGGTGATGGTGTTCCCTTCGATCTGGTGGGGCTGGTCGCCCGAGGTGAGTTTCACGCCGTTCAGGCAGGACCCGCTGAAGAACCTCGCCCAGATGGCGATCCCGGCCCTGATCCTCGGCAAGGCCTTTTCGGCGGTCACCATGCGCCTCACGCGCACGATGATGCTGGAGGTGATGCGTCAGGACTATATCCGCACCGCACTCGCCAAGGGGCTGGCGCCGCGCACCACCATCATCCGCCATGCGTTGCGCAACGCGCTGATCCCGGTGGTCACCCTGGTCGGGCTGCAGGCGCCGGTGCTGTTCGGCGGCGCGGTCATCATGGAACAGATCTTCGTCATTCCCGGGATGGGCCTGCTGCTGCTCGAAGCGGTCAGCCAGCGCGACTATCCGATCATCACCGGCGTCTTCCTGATCGTGGGCGTCGCCGTCGTCTTCATCAACCTGCTGGTCGACCTCAGCTACGGGCTGCTCGATCCCAAGGTGAGGTACCGTTGATGGTCGCCGTCGCCGAAACCACCGCCCAGCCGCCGCGCCGCAAGCCAGCGGGCGGAACGCTCCACTTCATCGGCCGCCTGTTCCGCGACAAGCCGCTCGGCGCCTTCGGCTTCGTCATCTGCGTCATCTTCCTGTTCTGCGGGATCTTCGCCGATGTGCTGGCGCCCTACGGTTTCAACCAGATCAGCCCGATCAATCGCCTGAAGCCGCCCAGCGAGAAGTTCTGGCTGGGTACCGACAATCTCGGCCGCGACATGCTCTCGCGCTGCCTCTACGGCGCGCAGCTCTCGGTGATCATCGGTCTGTCGGCGGCGGCGCTGGCCACCGTGGTCTCGGTCTTCATCGGCATCGTCTCGGGCTACCTCGGCGGCAAGTTCGACATGGTGATGCAGCGCTTCGTCGACGCCTGGATGAGCTTCCCCGATCTGATCATCCTGATCGTCGTCGTCTCAGTCGTCGGACCGGGCATGGGGCCGGTCATCGTCATTCTGGGTCTGCTCTACGGCATCGCCGGCAGCCGCATCATTCGCGGCGCCGTGCTGTCGGTGCGCGAGAATGCCTATGTCCATGCCGCGCAATCGACCGGCGCGTCGTTGCCGCGCATCCTGTGGCGGCACATCCTGCCCAACGTCATGGCGCCGGTGATCGTGCTCTTCACCACACGCGTCGGCGCGGTGATCCTGGCCGAATCGGGCCTCGCATTCCTCGGTCTCGGCGTGCCGCCACCGGCACCGACCTGGGGCGGCATGCTGTCGGGATCGGGCCGGTCGTTCATGTATCTCGCGCCGTGGCTCGCGCTGGCACCTGGCCTCTGCATCACCATCGTAGTCTACGCCATCAACGTGTTCGGCGACGCGCTGCGCGATCTCCTGGATCCGCGCATGCGGGGCAGCCGCTGAAAGAAAAACGGAAGCGGAGACCGGGACTGGGAGGAAGAAGAATGAGAATGAAGACACTGAAAGGCGCACTTATGGCAGGCGCGATGGTGCTGGCGGGAATGACCGTCGCAGGTGGCGCGGCGCATGCCGAGAACGGCCAGAAGCCGCAATATGGCGGAGCGCTTGAAATCGGCACTGTCTACGTGACTCTGTCGGCGCTGTCGTTCGATCCGAACGACTGGAACTGGAAGCTGAACCACGACACCGGCCAGTACCTCGAGCAGCTCTTCCAGGGCGATCTGTCGAAAGCCCGCAGCCGCGGCGGCCCGCATTCCTTCGTGGCGGACGGATACCTGCCGCAGGACGCGATCAGAGGCGAACTGGCCGAAAGCTGGGAGTGGAAGGACAATCCGCTGCGCGTCGAGATCAAGCTGCGCAAGGGTGTCATGTTCCCCGAGAAGGCAGGCGTGATGAAGAGCCGCGAACTCACTTCGGGGGACGTGGCCTACAGCTTCAATCGTCTGATCAGCAGCCCCAAGCAGCAGAAGGGCTACTTCAATCACGTCGAGAAGGTCGAGACGCCCGACCCGCACACGGTCGTTTTTTACATGAAGCACTTCCACGCCGAATGGGACTACCGATTCGGCTGGGGCTACTACTCGCCGATCTACGCCAAGGAGATGGTCGACGCCGGCGCGACCAACTGGAAGAATGCGGTCGGGACCGGGCCCTTCCAGCTCACTGACTACGTCTCGGGCAATTCCAGCACCTACACTAATAATCCGATTTAGTCGAGCACCGAGAAGATCAGCGGTCAGGACTACAAGCTGCCGTTCGTCGACAAGATCACCTACCGCACGATCAAGGACGAGGCGACGTACATCACCGCGCTGCGCACCGCCAAGCTCGACATCCTCGAGTCGATCCGCTGGCAGAACGTCGATTCTCTGAAGAAGAGCGCACCGCAGCTCAAGTGGAACCGCTGGCTCAACATGAGCGGCACGTTCATGGCGATGCGCATGGACGTCGACGGCCCCTTCAAGGACGTGCGCGTCCGCCGCGCCCTCAACATGGCGGTGAACAAGGACGAGATCGTCAAGGCCTACTACAACGGCAATGCCGAGCTCTTCGCCTATCCGCAGCATCCCGACTACGGTCCGTACTTCCAGCCGCTGAAGGAGATGCCGGCCTCGGTGCAGGAACTGTTCAAGTACGATCCGGCCAAAGCCAAGAAGCTGCTGGCCGAGGCGGGCTATCCGAAGGGCTTCACCACGAAGGTCCAGGTCTGCTCGTGCAACCCCGACCACATGGACCTGCTGCCGCTGGTTGCCGCCTATCTCGAGCAGGTCGGCGTCAAGCTCGAGATCCAGCCGATGGAATACGGCGCGTTCCTGAGCGCGATGAGTTCGCGTACCCACGCGCCGGCCTATTTCATGAACTCCGGCCACGTCAATCCGACGCGCACCATCCACAAGAGCTTCATAACGGGAGAGCTGTGGAATCCGGCAGGCTACAGCAACCCCAAATACGACGCGAAGATGGAAGAGGTCTTCCGGACGAAGGATGAGGCCGCGCGCATCAAGATGCTGCGCGAGCTGACGGTCGAGATTCTCGAAGCGGCTCCCTATGTCTGGATGCCGATCCCCTACATTTATACGGCATGGTGGCCGTGGGTGAAGAACTACGGCGGTGAGCTGCGCGTAGGTGCCGTTCGCCCCGGCCCGATCTATGCTCGCATGTGGCTGGATCAGGACCTCAAGAAGAAGATGGGTTACTAACAACCGGCCGCAACGGCGGGCGGACATGAGAGGAGGAACTCGCATGACGACCTTCAGACGGGCGCTGCTGGGCGGCGCGGCGGCAGCGTTGCTCTGCGTCGGCGGCGTGCAGGCTCAGGACGGGGCCAAGCCGCAGTACGGCGGCACCCTCGAAGTCGGCACGATGTTCGTCACCCTCTCGGCCCTCTCCTGGGACCCGCACGACTGGAACTGGAAGCTGAACCACGACACCGGCCAGTTCTACGAGCAGCTCGTCGCCGGCGATCTCGACAAGAGCGTCCGCAAGGGCGGCAAGCATCCCTTCGTCGCCGACGCCTATCTCGCGACCGAGGCCCAGCGCGGCGAGCTGGCCGAGAAATGGGAGCTGGTCGAGAACCCGCTCTCCGTCGTCTTCACCCTGCGCAAGGGCATCATGTTCCCGGAAAAGCCGGGCGTGATGCCATCGCGCGAGCTTACCGCCGAGGACGTGGCCTACGCCTTCAACCGGCTGCGCTCGAGCCCCAAGCATATCGGCGGCTACTACGACTTCGTCGGCGATGTCGTGGCGCGCGACAAGTACACCGTCGTCTTCAACTTCAAGGAATACAACGCCGAGTGGGACTACCGGCTCGCCTGGGGCTTCTACACCACGATCACGCCCAAGGAGGTGGTCGATGCCGGGCCGAACAACTGGAAGAACGTCAACGGCACCGGGCCGTTCATGCTGACCGACTTCGTCGCCGGCAACTCAAACACCTACACCAAGAACCCGATTTACTGGGACAAGGAGAAGCTCGGCGGGCAGGAGTACAAGCTGCCGTTCGTCGACAAGCTGATCTATCGCACCATCAAGGACGAGGCGACGCAGCTCGCCGCCATCCGCACTGCCAAGCTCGACCTGCTGGAGACGATCAACGCCCGCTACATTCCCGAGCTGAAGAAGAGCGCGCCGCCGCTCCAGTTCGCCAAGCGCCTGTCGATCCTGGGCTCCTTCATGGCCTTCAGGACCGACACCAAGCCGTTCGACGACGTTCGCGTACGACGTGCCATCAACATGGCGGTCAACAAGAAGGAGATCATCGAGGCCCACTACACGGGCGAGGCCGAGATGCATGCCTATCCGATGTATCCCGACTGGGAAGGCTACTACGATTCGCTCGACAAGATGCCGGCCTCGGTGAAGGAGCTCTACACCTACAATCCGAAGAAGGCGAAGGAACTGCTGAAGGAAGCGGGCTATCCCAACGGCTTCACCTTCAAGATGCAGTTCTGCTCCTGCTCGGCCGATCATTCCGAGCTGGCGCCGCTGATCGCAGCCTATCTCGAACAGGTCGGCATCAAGGTCGAACTGAAGCCCACCGAGTACGGCGCGTTCCTGTCGGCGATGACGACGCGCAAGCACGAGGCGGGCTATCTGATGAACAGCAGCCACACCAATCCGACGACCTCGATTCGCAAGAGCTTCGTCAGCGGCCAGACCTGGAATCCGTCGATGTATTCGGATCCCAAGTTCGATGCCAAGATGGACGAGGTCTACAAGACCCGCGACGAGACCAAGCGCAAGCAGCTTCTGCGCGAGATGACCGTCGAGATCATGGATGCCGCGCCCTACCTTTGGCTGCCTACGCCGTATGTCTATGCAGCATGGTGGCCCTGGGTGAAGAACTATGGTGGCGAGATGAGCGTGGGCTCGCTCCGGCCGGGCCCGATCTACGCCCGCATCTGGATCGACCAGGAACTCAAGAAGAAGTTGGGTCATTGAGTATGGCGAATCGCGTAGGGGGGCGTGCCTGATGGGGACGCCTTTGTTGAGCGTCAAGAACCTGTCGACCGAGTTCCGCACCGAGCGCGGAACGGTCAAGGCGGTCGACGACGTTTCCTTCGACCTGGCGGCCGGCGAGACCATGGCCATCGTGGGCGAATCGGGATCCGGCAAGAGCATCACGGCGATGTCGATCCTGCGGCTGATCCCTCAGCCGCCGGGTCGCATCACGTCGGGCGAAGTCGTGTTCGACGGCCGGGACCTGCTGAAGGTCAACGAGAGTGAGATCCGGGCGATTCGCGGCGATCGCATCGCCATGATCTTCCAGGAGCCGATGAGCTCATTGAACCCCTCGCTCACGGTCGGCCTGCAGATCGCCGAGCCGATCAACCTGCATCGCAAGACGCCATGGGCGGCCGCGATGGACAAGGCGGCCGAGCTGCTGGCCCGGGTTCGCTTGCCCGATGCCAAGAGCCGCGTGAAGTCCTATCCGCACCAGTTCTCCGGCGGCATGCGCCAGCGCGCCATGATCGCCATGGCGCTGGCCTGCCAGCCGCAGCTCATCATCGCCGACGAGCCGACGACGGCGCTCGACGTCACGGTGCAGGCGCAGATCCTGGCGCTGCTCAAGGAAGTGACGCGGGCGGCCAACTCGGCGCTGATCCTGATCACCCACGATCTCGGCGTGGTGGCGCGCTACGCCGATCGCGTCTGCGTCATGTATGGCGGCCGCATCGTCGAGGCCGGGCCGGCGCGCGAGATCTATGCCCGGCCGCGCCACCCCTACACGATCGGCCTGATGGCCTCGATCCCGCGCCTCGACCAGGAAGCGGGGCAGCGACTGGTGCCGATCGAGGGCCAGCCGCCCAACCTGGCGAATCTGCCGCCCGGCTGCGCCTTCGCGCCGCGCTGCCAGCGCGCCGCCGACATTTGCCGCCGCGAACGTCCGCCGCTCGTCCAGACGACTCCCGAACATCTTTCAGCCTGTCATTTCCATGCCCAGCTCAGCGCCTGACGCCTCCTCCGAGACCGTGCTCGAGGTCCGCGACCTCAAGGTCCATTTCCCGGTCATGGCCGGCGCCGTGATGCGCAAGCAGGTCGGCAGCGTGAAGGCCGTCGACGGCGTTTCCTTCACGGTGCGCCGCGGCGAGACGCTGGGGCTGGTGGGCGAGTCCGGCTGCGGCAAGAGCACGACCGGCCTGGCTGTCCTCAAGATGCTCGACATCACCTCGGGCCAGGTCGTCTTCGAAGGGGAGGACATCACCACGCACGACCGGGCCCGCATGCGGCCGATCCGGCGGCGCATGCAGATGGTCTACCAGGATCCGTTCGGATCGCTCAATCCGCGCATGACGGTCTCTGACATCGTGAGCGAGCCGTTCGAGGTCCATGGGCTTCCCGGCGGTCGCGCCGCCTATCGCGAGAAGGTCGCCAAGCTGCTCGACATGGTGGGGCTGCTGCCCGACATGGCCGACCGCTATCCGCACGAATTCTCGGGCGGACAGCGCCAGCGCATCGGCATCGCCCGCGCGCTGGCCCTGGAGCCGTCGTTGATCCTCTGCGACGAGCCGGTATCGGCGCTCGACGTGTCGATCCAGGCGCAGGTCGTGAATCTGTTCCAGGAGCTGCAGGAACGGCTCGGCCTTACCTATGTCTTCATCGCCCACGATCTCGCCGTGGTGCGCCATATCAGCCATCGCATCGCGGTGATGTATCTCGGCCGTATCGTCGAGATCGCCTCGCGTGCCGAGCTCTACGCCCGGCCGCTGCATCCCTATACGCAGGCACTGCTGGCGGCGATCCCGATTCCCGATCCGGAGGTCGAGGCGGGCCGCCCGCAGCAGATCATCACCGGCGAAGTGCCGTCGGCGATGCGTCCGCCGCCGGGCTGCCGTTTCCATACGCGCTGCCCGCAGGCGATGGATGTCTGCAAGACCGTCGATCCGCCGATGCGCGAGATGGAGGGCGGCCGCGCGGTCGCCTGCCATCTACACCAGTGATCGAGAGGATCAGAGCGCTCCCTTGACGATCCGCTCGCCCAGCACGGCGCGGTGGACTTCCGACGGGCCGTCGTAGATGCGGAAGGCGCGGGTGTCGCGGAAGATGCGTTCGACCACCGTGTCGCGCGTGATGCCCATGCCGCCCAGGATCTGCACGCAGCGGTCGGCGACGCGGGCGATCGCCTCCGAGCAGACGACCTTGGAGAGCGAGCTTTCGTTGGAGGCGCG
Source organism: Pseudomonadota bacterium (assembly GCA_020160995.1). Lineage (GTDB taxonomy): Bacteria > Pseudomonadota > Alphaproteobacteria > Reyranellales > Reyranellaceae > Reyranella. The sequence goes on from JAIUOY010000225.1 coordinate 7,185, forward strand.
CTCGCCCTGATCGAGCAGCCAGGCGGTGTGCCAGATGGCGAGCCGTGCCATGTGGATGTCCATCATGTTGTCGGCCAGCATGAAGGACACGCCCTGATGCTCGCCAAGTCTCTTGCCGAAGGCCATGCGGTGGCGGGCATAGTCGGTTGCGATCTCCTGGGCGCGTCCCGCCGAGCCCAGCCAGCGCATGCAGTGGCTGAGCCGCGCCGGCGCCAGCCGCACCTGGGCGTAGCGGAAACCCTTGCCGATCTCGCCCAGCACGGCATCGGCCGGCAGACGGAGATTGTCGAAGTCGATCACCGCATGGCCGCCGGTGAAGCTCGAATCCATCGTGTCGAGCGTGCGCGCATGCTTGATGGCGGGGTTGGGCATGTCGACCAGGAACATGGTCGCCTTGCCGTCATGTTCGCCGCCTTCGATCTTGGCCATGACGATGGCGAAGCCGGCACCGCCTGCACCCGTGATCAGCCACTTGCGGCCGTTGATCACCCATTCGTTGCCGTCGAGCCGCGCCGTGGTCTTCATCAGGCTGGGGTCGGAGCCGGCGCCGCCGCCCGGTTCGGTCATGCAGAAGCAGGAGCGCAGCTTGCCGGTCGCCAGCGGCTTCAGGAAGTGCTCGCGCTGGTCGGGGCGGGCGACGACGTCGAGCAGGTGAATGTTGCCTTCGTCGGGGGAGGCGCAGTGAATCGCCGTCGGTCCCAGGATCGAGTAGCCCGCCGCCTCGAAGACATAGGCGCGGCCGACCTGGCCGAGGCCGACACCGCCATACTCTTTGGGCACATGCGGCGCGAAGACGCCGGCGGCGCGCGCCAGGTCGTTCAGTTCGATGCGCAGTTCGTCGCTCGGACCATGTGCGCCCCAGCGCGGGTCCGTCTCATAGGGCACGACCTTTTCCTTCACGAAGGCCTTCACCTTGGCGGCAAGATCGGTCACGGCGGCCGGCGGCGCAAAATTGAGGTCGCTGATCTTGGTTGCTGTCACGAAAAGTCTCCCACAATGCGGCGCAGACTTTATCACGCGGCGCTGTGAAGGCTCGGCGTGCAGGAATGCAGAACTGCGGAACAGCTCTCGATACGGAATACAATTATAAAGAGCACCACTACTATATTGTTCGTTCATTGGTGGTAAAGGGGCTGGCCCGAGCGGCAGAAGATCGACATGCTCGGCGTCCGATCACCGTGAAGGAGGGCGTTGTGGACACACCCAATTTCGTCTTGTACGGGCTCAATCGGCTGGGGCCCTACTTGATCGACCAACACCTGGGGATCGTGAAGGCAAGTGGCTACACGACGATCGTCATTGGTATGCTCCACATCGGCAACCCTGCGGTCAAATCGACCACCCAGTTGGGCGACATCATCTTCAACGGCGATGAACCGCTCGTGATAAGGGATCGCGAACAGCCTTTCCCTCTCGTCACGGGGCAGCACAAGGCGGACTGCCTCGCGTGGCCGGGCCGGATCGCGGCCCTGAAAGGGCAGTCCTCGTCCGTGACGCAGGTGTTTGCGTCCGTTGGCGGCGGCGGAGAGGACGAAAATCGGAGGCCGCTCGTCCGGGATTACGAAACCATACGGTCGATCTACGAGGCGAACGGGAACACGTTCGAGAACAGTGTGCTGGAAAGAAACTTCTCTTCCTTCAAGAGAGCCTTTCCAGCGATCGACGGCATCGATCTGGACTGCGAGGAAACCTACGACCACGACTCGTTCGTCGCCTTCTGCGAGATGCTGATCAATATTGGTTTCGCCCTCACCTTCTGTCCGTACAGGCAGGACGAGCAGTCGTTCTGGGTGGATGCGCTGGTTGCGCTCGAGAAGCGTCACCTGATGCGCCACGTGAAATGGTGGAATCTGCAATGCTACGATGGTGGGGGAGACAACAAGCCGGACCAGTGGGCAGCCGCGATCGGAGAGGCTTTCAAGCAGCCGCCCGCCAGGGACTACATTGTGGCAGGGGACTGGGCCAAGTTTTGGAACAACGATCGCTGGGATGGAAATTGTCCGGCGTCCCTGACGCAGAAATTCTCTAGTTTTTCCAGGGATTGCCTGGGCGGTGGCTTCATCTGGGTGATGGACCAGATCCTCAGTGCTGGGGAAAATCCGCGTTACCCTGATCCATGCCCCGGCGAAACGACGCCTCGCACCCTGGCTGGCTATCTTGGTGCCATGAAGAAGGGCCTCGGCGTTTAGATCGTTTCCACGAAAGCCGGGACTCCGGAAGCCGCCATCGGGCGCAGCGGGGCTGCCATCTATCCGGCAGCCGGGATACGAGCGATGCGGCTCCCGATGCCGAATACAACTAAAGCGTGCTTTACTTAATTTCTATTCGTTCTTTAATTGTTCCCGTCGAAGGGTCGGGAGCAGGGGCATGCAGGCGAAGGTGCGGACGGTCGCTTTTCAGGGTGTCGATGTCCTTCCGGTCGATGTCCAGGTGCTTATCGCACCGGGCACCATCGCCTTTGCGATGGTGGGACTGCCCGACAAGACCGTGGGCGAGAGCCGCGAACGGGTGCGCGCCACCTTGCGGGCGATGGGCCTCGTGCTGCCGCCGCAGAGGGTAACGGTCAATCTTTCGCCGGCTGATTTGGCCAAGGAAGGCAGCCACTACGACCTGCCCATCGCGCTGGGTTTGCTGGCCGCCATGGGCGTGATCGAGGCGGGCAGCCTCGACGACTATGTCGTGCTGGGTGAACTGGCGCTCGACGGAAGTTTGAGCCGGGTGCCAGGCGTGCTGCCGGCGGCAATCGCTGCGCGGGCGGCGGGGTGCGGCGTGATCTGCCCCGCGGTGTGTGGGGGTGAGGCGGCGTGGAGCGGTGGCGGCGACGGGTTTAGGGAGGGCCCCGACACCGACGATGCCGACCGGCCGCCGATCATCGCCGCACCTTCGCTGCTCGCGCTGATCAACCATCTACGGGGCAAGCAGGCATTGCCGCCACCGGAAGCGCTGATGGCCGAGGATCGCGCCCTCTATCCCGACCTTGCCGAGATCAAGGGCCAGGAGAGCGCCAAGCGCGTGCTCGAAATAGCAGCCGCTGGCGGCCACAATCTGCTGATGATCGGTCCGCCCGGCTCGGGCAAGTCGATGCTGGCCGCGCGCTTGCCGGGGTTGCTACCGCCGCTCGAACCGGAAGAAGCGCTGGAATCCTCGATGGTGCGGTCGCTGGCCGGGGCGCTCGGTGAGGGCCGGCTGAGCCGCCGCCGCGCCTTTCGCGATCCGCACCATTCCGCAACCTTGCAGGCCTTGGTCGGCGGCGGCCGCCACGCCAAACCGGGCGAAGTCTCGCTGGCGCATCATGGGGTGCTGTTCCTCGACGAGCTGCCGGAGTTCGGCCGCGCCGCCCTGGAGGCGTTGCGGCAGCCGCTCGAAACCGGCCGTGTAACGGTGGCGCGTGCCGCCGCGCATGTGACCTACCCGGCGCGCTTTCAGCTCGTGGCGGCGATGAACCCCTGTCGCTGCGGCCATCTGATGGAGCCGTCTCGGGCCTGCGGCCGGTCGCCCCGTTGCGGCGCCGACTACCAGGGCAAGCTTTCGGGGCCACTGCTGGATCGCATCGACCTCGCCATCGATGTCCCGGCCGTCGCGGCCTCCGACCTCGCTTTGCCGCCGCCGGCCGAAAGCTCGGCCGATGTCGCGGCCCGCGTGGCCGTCGCGCGGGCCATTCAGCGCGAGCGTCTTGCCGAGCTGGACCGCAAGGGCAGGCTGGTCGCCGTCGAAGCCGATCCTGCCGCCGGCCTGTTCAGCGAGCGGGCGCGCAACTGGTCGAAGCCGCGCTGCAATGCCGATACCGATGGCGCGTTGCTGGCCAGCATCGCCGAGCCCGATGCCGAAGGCCGCGCGCTGCTGGCCCGCGCTGCCGAACGCCTCGGCCTTTCTGCCCGTGCCTGGCATCGTACTCTCAAGGTCGCGCGCACCCTGGCCGACCTCGACGGCTCCGACGCCGTGCGCCGCCTGCACATCGCCGAAGCCCTGAGCTACCGCCGGCCGCAGCCGCGTTCCGTGATGGCGGCCTAGCAACCAGAGTCTGCGAGATCTCTCGGCTAGGCTGCGAAAGCGATCGGTCGCGTCGTCCCTTTGATCTGGGTGCGGTGCATGACGCGCCGTGCCTCGCCGTCGAAGGGATCGCGGCGGTGCATGGTGGAACGATTGTCCCACATCACGAGGTCGCCCAGCTTCCAGTGATGCTCGTAAACGAACTGTGGCTGTGTGACATGCGCCCATAGCGCTTCGAGGACGGCGTCCGACTCCGCGCGGTCATAACCCTCGACATAGGAATTGCGACGGCGACCGAGATAGAGTGTGGCGCGGCCGTTGGCCGGATGGCGCAGGATCGCCGGATGCCAGGCACCCGGCGCCGCCATCGGATCGTCGGTCGGCGTCACGCCTTTGCGCAGGTAGCCGCCGGAATTGTAGGTGCCGTCATGCTTGATGCGGCGACCCTCGATCTTCTTCCTGAGATCGGCCGGCAGGGCGTCGCAGGCTGCCTGCATGCCGCAGAACCAGGTGTTGCCGCCGCTCGGCGGAATCTCGAGCGAGAAGAGCATCGAGGCGTCGGGCGGCGTGTCGAGATAGCTCATGTCGGTGTGCCAGACCGCTTCGCCGGCGCCGAGGGCGCCAATCGGCTCGCCCTTCTTGTCGAGCACATTCGAGACGACGTAGATGTCGGGATAGCCGGGCGGGCTGATTCGGCCGCGCTCCTGGTTGGGCGGCGGATCGAGGTCGCCAAAGCGGCGGCTGAAGGCCAGCAGGTCGTCGTCGCTGATCTGTTGACCGCGCATCAGGATCATCGAATGGGCGTACCAAGCCTTCTCGATGACATTGAAATCCTGGTCGCTGAGCTTCCGGAGATCGACTCCGAGAATCTCCGCGCCGACCGCCGAGGTCACCGGACGCACCGTCACGCTCATGCCACATCCTCCATCTTTGCCGTAATGATCGACCGGCCGTTGCAGCCGATCAAGCGCCCAGCGCCGGCACCAGCCACTTCACGAGCGCGTCGGCCACGGCCGGGGCCAGCGGACCCGCAAGGCCTGGATCGTCGGGCGTGGTGACGAGCTTGAGATTGTGGCTGACCCGCGGGAGGACGATGGCCTCGCCAGGCGCGCCGCGCGTGCGCAACGCATCGATCAGCGGCTGGACATCGCCCATGGGCACGACCTGCCGGTCGGCTCCCCCTTGCAGGAGCAGGCAGGCCGTCGGGATTGCCGCCAGCACCGCGGCAGGATCGAAGGAAAGAAGCTTCTGCAGGAACGGTCCGGCGTAGGGCGGAAACAGAAGATCGAGCTCGCGCGGCAGCCCGGCAGGCACGCGCCCCTTCGCCAGGATAGCGCCGATGGTGCTGTCCACGGGTCCACGCATGGCGGGTGCGTTGCGCTCGACCTGCGCGCGCACGATCTCGTCGAGCTTGCGGCCGGGCGTTGCCGCCAGCACCAGCGCATGCACCTTTTTGCCCAATGACCTGGCGGCAGCCAGCGCCAGCAACCCGCCTTCGCTGTGTCCCAGCAGCGCCGTTGCGTAAGGCTTGATCTCGTTGTGGCGCAGAAGCTCGGTATGGGCGGCCTCGACATCGGCCACGAAATTGTCCCAGGCGAAGAAGGCTTCCTCGGCCGCCAGCGAATTGCGTGGCCGGAGCGTCGACTGTCCGATGCCGCGCTTGTCGTAGCGCAGCGAGGCGATGCCATGATGCGCCAGCAGCTCGGCGACCTCCTTCAGAAGATCGATGCGCTCCAGCACCAGCGCGTTGTTGCCGTTGCGGTCTGTCGGCCCGCTGCCGGCGACCAGCACGACGCCCGGCACGTACTGCAGTTCGCTGATCAGCGGCAGCAGCAGCGTGCCGGAGAGCGACACGTCACCGCTTGCGAACTGCACCGCTCGCTCCTTGGTCCGTCCGCCTTCGTAGAATCCCGGCGGCTTCCGGCGGTTCTGGGCGTGTGCGGCGACAGGCGCGCCTAGGCCCGCCGCCAGCACCGCGCGACGGCGGATCATCCCTGACTGTCCGCCTTCGGCATGCTGCGCATGGCGTGGCTCATCTGCCGGCCGCCGAAAACGTGGACATGAAAGTGGAACACGAGCTGCCCGCCGTTCGGCCCGTGGTTGGCCACGATGCGGTAGCCTTCGGAGTCGAGGCCGAGATCGTGCGCCACCTTCGACACGGCGCGCCAGAACCCGGTCACCAGCTCGGGGGGAGCGGCCGCGCCGAAATCCGCCTGGCTGACATACTCCCCCTTGGGAATGACCAGCACATGAACCGGCGCCAGCGGGTTGATGTCGTGAAAGGCCAGCGCGAACTCGTCCTCGTAGACCTTCTTGCACGGCAGCTCGCCGCGCAGAATCCTGGCGAAGACGTTGTTGCGGTCGTAGGCGGACATGATGAACTCCAGAGCAAGTCACTTACGGCGATGTCGCTTGCCTTGCTTGCGCCGCAGGAAGCTCCTTACACTCCGGCACGGGGACAAACGCTTTGGATGAGGTTGTTAGCATGGCTGAGTTCGAGAAACGTCTCGCATGCGTCATCGCGGCCGATGGCTCGATCGCGCGTGGCTACATGATCGACAAGTGCGAGCTGGTCGGCGCCAACGAATATGTGATTACGTGGAAGGTGCCGCTGCAGAAGGAGGCGAAGACCAACTTCTCGTGCGTTATCGGCAGCGCTGAACAAGAGCCGGTGGAACCGGGCTTCTGCACGGTCGGACTGATGGCCGATCCGATGAAGATGCACGTCCACACCTATGACGTTACCGGAAAGCCTGCGAAGCGGCCCTTCCACCTGGCCTGCTTCCGGGACTGATGGCCAGTTCTGGGGGAGTTAGCTTTTCGGCAGCCGTTTGGGGGCTGCCGAGCCGATGGCGGCGGGCTTTGAGCGGCGCCGCAAAACATCAATCAGTACATCTCGCGCCTGGTCGATCTTCGCGGCGAGATAGGGTGAGCCGCCTTCGTCGGGATCGGCCATCCGCATGAGGCGTCGATGGGCGGTGTGGACGTCGGCGATCGCGGCGCCGTCCGGCAGTCCGAGAACCTCCAGCGCCTCCTTCACCGTCATGTCGCTGACGTTGTCTTCGTCTTCGTCGTCATCGCGCACGACGTGCGTGAGGCGACGCATCTCGGCAGGCAAGGCATTCGGCGCTGTCTGCCGGACATAGGCTTCGAGGATCGCGGCGGCGCGCGCCACGGCCTTCGGATCGGTGGCCGCTCCTTCCTCTTCTTCCCAAACGGGTGGCATCTCGAAGGGCCGAGGCCTTGGCCGGAAATGACTGAACAGGGCGTTCAGCGGGCCGAGGATCGCGCGCCACTTGAGAAACGTGCCGACGATCAGCATGCCCGCACCCAGCAGCATGACGCCGGCCCATTGCTCGCGCAGGGCCATCATGACGAGCAACGGAATGCCGATGACGATAAGCAGCAGCAGCATCCAACGGACGGTGCGCACCATCGTCTTGGGATCGGAATGGAGAAACCAATCGAGGAACTTGGCCGCCGTGGCCAGCACGGAGAGTCCGAGCACGATGGCGCTGATGACGACGGCGTAGTCCATCCGTCAAGTTGAGCATGGCATGGGGCGGCCGGTCCACCGCCGTGTCGAGGTGTGCAGCACAGCATTCAAGTTCCGGTATGAATCTGCGCGAGGCGTCTCTAGTATTTCGCGCCGTATCGCGGGTGACGTTGATAAGGGGGGAGTCGACAGATGGCGAAGAAGTCCAAGTCGTCGAAGACCAAGCAGCCGTCGCGAGGCGGCCCTGGCGTCAGGATGGCCAGCGAGGACGCGGGCAAGGTTCCCGCCCGGCAGGGTGCGGTCGATGCGTTCGTGAAACGGCGCGAGGAAGTCGCCGTCAAGGATCGCGAAGAATTCCAGACCTATCTCACCGCCAAGCAGGAAGTGGACGCCAAGAAGAAGGCTGTGATGCCTGCAGTGGCGGAGAAGAAGCGCGGCTTCAGCCGGCGCACGATCATCGGTGCCGCGGCGGGTACTGCCGTCGTCGCCGAGGCCGGCGTGCTCGGTTACAACATGCTGGGCGGCGGATCGGTGTCGGATCACGGCGCTCGTCATGCCGGCGCCAACTACACGGAAGCCCAGCGACACAGCATCGTCCGCGAAGTCGTCGACACCCGCGCCGACGTCCGCGGCCAGAGCCTCGGCAACTGGGTCGCCCTGCTGCCGACCAAGATGGGCGGCGGCACCTATGCGATCGACCTCAACTCCAACCGGGTGATGGCGTCGATCTGGTACTGGAACTACGGCGACTACAGCCCGATCAGCCACCATCTCTGTGCCTTCCCGAGCGCCGACCCCTATCATGGGTTCGAGTTCGTCAACAGCACGCAGGGCGGCAAGAACTCGCTGATCTACGGCATTCCCACCAACATCACCGAGCCGGCGCCGGGCACCAACATCTATCGCGTGCGCTACGACGGCACGCAGATGCAGTTGATCGAGAACGTCTCCGAGAGCACCGGCCTCGGCCTCGGCGTCCATGTCACGGTGAACCCGAAGGATGCGCAGTCCTATTTCGTGACCGACGGCCAGAAGGACATCGCGGCCTGCTTCGACCGCACCACCTCCAAGGTGAAGGCCGCGCTCAAGTTCGACTGGACGCCCAACGTTCCCGAGCTGCGCAACGCCTGGATCAAGGGCGGTACGCTCACGATCAAGAAGATCTATCCCGACAAGCGCACCGGCCTCTACGACTACAAGGGCACCAAGGGCAACAAGATCGACTGGGAAATGGTGCCGATGGGCGAGCTCTTCGTCGAAGAAGGGTCGTTGCCCGGCGATGCACCGCTGACGCTGACCGGCGCCGACGGCACGATCTGGCATCCCGAGGGCCGATGGGCGGCCACCGTGGTCCGCCTCTGCGGCGGCATCTGCATCCTCGATCCCGAGAAGAACTTCGAGCCAGCGGCCTTCCTGCAGTTCAACAAGGATTCGCAGGATCAGTATCCTGTCGAACAGATCGACAAGGACACCTGGCAGGTCGTGTTCGACAAGATCCATTCGCCGGGCCACGAGATCGGCTTCTCCCCCGACGGCAAGTTCCTGGTGATGATGAACAATCTCCGGGAAAACAACTGCTCGGTCTTCAGTTGTCGGGATCCGGATCCCAAGAACTGGCGCAAGGTTGCGCATGTCGAGGATCCGCTGTGGCGCGGCAAGTATCCCAATCCGTTCCATATGGTCTTCTCGATGGACAGCTCGAAGCTCTATCTGTCCATCTTGCATCCCTCGCCGGCCTTCAGCGGCATCATGGTGGTCGACACCAAGACCTGGACGATCGTCAAGGAAATCCAGGGCATCGGGCCCGACCTGCAGACGCCCGCCATCACCTACGATGGCAAGTATGTGCTGACGCCGTTCAGCGGATTCCAGCGCCAGTCGAGCGGCATCGCCGTCATCGATACCTCGACCGACACGTTGATCGGCATCCTGCCCAGCAACGGCGGCCACCACGATTGCGTGATCATCCCGACCAAGCTGGAGCATATGAAGCACACCCGCTCGTGCACGCTTTGATCCTGGACGACGTGATCGTGCTTTGGGGCAATGACGGCTGATCGCCGTGGTCTGCGCTGGCTGCTGGCCAGCCTGGCACTGCAGAATCTCGGTCGTCGCAAGGCCCGCAGTTTCCTGCTGATCGCCGCGGTCGCGGTGGCGAGCGGTGTCGTCTTCACCGGCGTGACCCTGATGCGCAGCATCGACCGCAGCATGGCGGTCGGCTTCACCCGCATGGGCGCCGATATGATGGTGGTGCCCGAAGGGGCGCTGACCAACATCACCGCCGCGCTCCTGACCGTCGAGCCCACAGACCTCGTGCTCGACGCGGACCTCTTCGCCAAGGCGCAGTTGGCGAGCGTGAGCCGCGCCGCGCCGCAGAAGATCGCGCGGGTCGAGCATTCCGGCATCGGCAGCCATCACGAGTCGGCCGACCTGATCGGCTTCGATCCCGCGCTCGACTTCACCATCCAGCCCTGGCTGGTCGAGAAGTTGAACCGGGAGCTGCAGCCGGGCGATGTGATCCTGGGCGCCGGCCGCGAGGCGCCGCTGGGCTCGCAGCTCCTGATCTTCGGCAAGCCGCACACCGTCTATGGCCGGCTGGGGAAGACGGGTGTCGGCACGCACGAGCGCGGCGTCTTCATGAGCTTCGGCACCCTCGAGGCGCTGGCAATGTCCATCGGCGGCGGTCATGGCGGCGGCTCGCCACCGGCAGTCCTGCAGCCGGGCAAGGTGAGCGGCTTTCTCCTCGAACTCGCGCCGGGGACGGCGCCCTTGCAGGCGCGCTTCGCAATCCTCTCGACCCTGAAGGGCGTCAAGGTCGTCACCGGCGATTCGACCATGAGCGGCATCCGGCAGGGGCTGGCGGCGCTGCTCGACGGCATCCTCGCTTTGATGGTCCTGATGTTCGCCAGCACGGCGCTCATGGTCTGCGTGCTGTTCTCCGCCATCGTGACGGAGCGGCGGGGCGAGCTGGGGCTTCTCAAGGCGATCGGCGCGCGACGGTCCCAGATCGTCGGCATGATGGTCATCGAGGCTGTGATCGCGACCGGCGTCGGCGGCGCGCTGGGTGTCGTGCTGGGTATTCTGGTGATGCGGCTCTACGAGCGGTCGCTGGTCTATTATCTCGAAAACGTCGGCGTTCCGTTCGTCTGGCTAGACACGCCGCAGATGGTTGCCGTGGCCGTGGCGGCCATCGTGCTGGCGAGCGTCATCGGTGCGCTGGGGGCGCTCTATCCGGCCTGGCGCGCCAGCCGCAGCGATCCCTACGACCTCGTGCGCGGCGAGGGCTGAGCCATGCTGTCCTGCCTCGGCTTGCGAAAGGACTATGTGACCGAGCGCGGTGCCGTTGCGGCGGTGGCCGGCATCGACCTTCAGGTCGCTGCGGGCCGGTTCGCCGCGATCATCGGCCGGTCCGGCTCGGGCAAGTCGTCGCTGATGGCGATGATCGGCGGCCTCAGCCGGCCGTCGGCGGGCCGCGTCGTGGTCAACGGCACGGATATCTGGGACCTGACGGAGAACGAACTCGCGGCCTTCCGCAATCGCCGGATCGGCTACGTCTTCCAGTTCGCGAGCCTGCTGCCGACCCTGCGCTTGATCGATAATGTCGCCTTGCCGGCAATGCTCAATCGGGGCGGCAATGCCGGAGATACCTATGCGCGGGCCTCGGCCCTGCTGGCGCAGATGGGGCTGGGCGATCACTTCGACGCCTATCCGTCGGAAGTCTCGGCTGGCGAGCAGCGCCGTGCGGTCATTGCACGCGCCTTGATCAACGATCCGGCGATGATCCTGGCCGACGAGCCGACCTCCGACCTCGACGAGCAGACCGAGATCGAGATCATGGACGAGCTGCTCGCGGTCAATCGCGAACGCGGCACGACCCTGATCCTGGTGACGCACAATCTCGCATTGGCCGAGCAGGCGGAGCAGATCGTTCACATCGCCGCCGGCGAGATCGTGGCATGAGCAAGCGGCCAACTGCTCCCGCAAAGCCCGGGGAGGCAAGCAAGGATGCGTTGATCGCCGACCTGCGCCGCCAGCTTGCCGCCGCGCAGTCCGAGGCGCGGGTGTTGAAGCGCCGGCTGGAGACGGCGCGCCCTGCGGGTCAGCCTTCGGGCAGCGATCAGCCGCGCGAGCTGCTCGACGAGCTGCGAGCTGCCGCGCCGCGCAAGACAGCGACTCCCACGGCAAACGTCGCCGTGAAGCTCGGCCGGCGGCTGGGCTTCTGGCGCTCGCCGGTGGTGATCGGCGTCGTCGCGGTGGTGCTGGCGGCTTTCGCGGTCGATGCCGGCGTCGGCTGGTACCAGGCACGCGCCCTGAAGGAGGCCCGCCAAGCGCGATTGCTGCTCGAGAACACCGCCATGCGATCGCTCTACGTCGAGCTGAAGCGCATCGCCTACGAGCCCGACGGCAAGTCGTTCCGCATGACCCTCTTCCTGCAGAACACCAGTCCGGCGGGGCCTCTCTACGCCATGCTGAACGCGGTCGGGGTCTATGTTCAGTCGGGCATGAACTGGCTGCAGGTGCCCTCACGGCCGGCCGAGGGCGTGACCTGGGGCGTCGTGAAGCTGGTCGACGGTTACTCCTACGACGTCCTCTTCACGCCGGACGTCGCCAACTGGGCCGAGCTGATCCCCGGCTACATGCATGTCCGCATCCAGTCGGACCTGCTGGTCAGCGAAAAAGCGCAGCCGGGCAACGACGTGGTCGAGCGCCGCACGCCTTTCTACGTCTACCTGAAACCGCATGGCGCCGACGACGAAGCCATCAAGGCCCGATCGCGCATGTCCGGCGTTCCGCCGATCTTCATTCCGATGCCGCCGCACTGACCGCGAGCGGCACGAGGCTATTTCTTGCGGCTGGCCTTCTCGGCGATGCCCGACAGGCCCTCGCGACGCGCCAGCTCGGCCCACACGGCCGCGGGCTTCACGCCGGTCGCCGCCCACAGGGTCAGCAGGTGATAGAGCATGTCGGCGCTTTCGCCGACCAGCTTGGGCTTGTCACCGCGGATGCCCTCGATCAACGCTTCGACCGCTTCTTCGCCGAGCTTCTTGGCGATCTGCTGGCGGCCGCGGCTGAACAGGCGGGCGGTGTAGGACGTCTCGGGATCGGCGCCCTTGCGGCTGTCGATCACGACATAGAGGCGGTCGAGCACATGGTCGTCGACGCCCGCGACACCTTCGTTGCGCTTGGACTTGGGCGCCTTCTTCGCTTTTTTCTTCTTGGCCATCCGGGGGAGAACTCCGCCGCCCGTTGGAGAATGGGCGATCGATTTTTTGCAAACGCCTCTTCGAGGAGCGTTCTTGAACCACTAAGACGACAATTCTACGCCAAAATCAGGACGCGGGCGAGATTTGTCGAACAGGAACGCCTGCCTGCGCGAGATGTTCCTTCGCCTGTGCGATGGTGAACTCGCCGAAGTGGAAGATCGACGCCGCGAGCACTGCCGAAGCGCCGCCGCGAGTGACGCCCTCGACAAGATGATCGAGCGTGCCCACTCCCCCCGACGCCACGACCGGCACGGGCACGGCATCCGAGACGGCGCGCGTCAGTTCGAGGTCGAAGCCGGACTTGGTGCCGTCGCGATCCATCGAGGTGAGCAGGATCTCGCCGGCGCCGTGCTCGGCCATGCGCCGCGCCCAGTCGACCGCGTCGAGGCCGGTGCCCTTGCGGCCGCCATGGGTGAAGACCTCCCACTTTCCGGGGCCGACATTGCGGGCGTCGATGGCCACGACGATGCACTGGTCGCCGTACTTCTTGGCCGCTTCGCGCACGAACTCGGGCCGCGACACGGCCGCCGAGTTGATCGAGACCTTGTCGGCGCCGGCCAGCAGCAAGCGGCGGATGTCCTCGACCTGGCGCACGCCGCCGCCCACCGTCAGGGGCATGAAGCATTCTTCCGCGGTGCGACCGACGACGTCGAGGATGGTGTCGCGGTTCTCGTGGCTGGCCGTGATGTCGAGGAAGGTGAGTTCGTCGGCGCCGGCGGCGTCGTAGATGCGGGCCTGTTCGACCGGATCGCCGGCATCGCGCAAGCCGACGAACTGCACGCCCTTCACGACGCGGCCGTCCTTGACGTCGAGGCAGGGGATGATGCGGACCTTCAGCACGACGCTATTCGCCCTTCAGCACGCGGATGGCGTCGGGCACCGTCACGCGGCCGTCATAGAGCGCGCGGCCGACGATGGCGCCGACAATGCCGAACTCCTCGTTGGGCCGGAGTTCGCGCAGATCGTCCAGCGAGCTGACGCCGCCCGAGGCAATCACCGGCGTGGTGAGATGCTGGGCCAGCGTCACCGTGGCGTCGACATTGACGCCGCCCATGGCGCCGTCGCGGTCGATGTCGGTGTAGATGATGGTGGCGACGCCGGCGTCCTCGAAGCGCAAGGCGAGGTCGAGCGCGCGCACCGTGCTCTGCCGGGTCCAGCCATCGACCGCCACGATGCCGTCGCGGGCGTCGATGCCGACGGCGATCTTGCCGGGCCACTGCTTGCACGCCGCCTTGACGAGGCCGGGCTCCTTCACCGCGATCGTGCCCAGGATCACCCGCTGGACGCCGGCCTCGATCCATTGCGCGATGCTCTCGATGGTGCGGATGCCGCCGCCGAGCTGGGTCGGCACCGTGACCTCCTTCAGGATGTCCTCGACCGCGGCGCGGTTCACCGGATGGCCTTCGACGGCGCCGTTCAGGTCGACCAGATGCAGCCATTCGCAGCCGGCATTGGCGAAGACCTTGGCCTGCGCGGCCGGGCTGTCGTTGAACACCGTGGCTCGTGCCATGTCGCCGCGCAGTAGGCGCACACACTTGCCGTCCTTGAGGTCGATAGCAGGAAACAGAATCATGGCGGCCGGGGTTTACCGCGGCGGGCAGGACGGCGCCACCCCTGCGCCCATCCGGCGCGCGGCCGAGGGGCGGGTGTTCATTCGGGCCGAACTCCGGCTAATCTCATCACGCGAAAGGATCCTGCACATGACCCGCTTCACCGCCGAGATGCTGGCTGCCCAAGCCGCCGAGCTGACCACCATCCGACGCGACATCCATCGTCATCCCGAGACGGCCTTCGAGGAGGTTCGGACTGCCGAGATCGTCGCCGAGAAACTCAAATCCTGGGGCCTCGACGTGCATCGCGGCCTGGCCACGACCGGCGTCGTCGGGACCCTGAAGGGTAACCGGCCGGGCCAGAAGACGATCGGGCTGCGCGCCGACATGGATGCGCTGCACCTGCAGGAGAAGAACGAGTTCGACCACGCCTCCTCGATTCCCAACAAGATGCATGCCTGCGGCCACGACGGCCACACGACCATGCTGCTGGGTGCGGCCAGGCATCTTGCGGCAGCGCCCGATTTCGCCGGCACGGTTCATTTCATCTTCCAGCCCGCCGAGGAAGGCGAGGGCGGGGCGCGGGTGATGATCGAGGAAGGGCTGTTCGAGAAGTTCCCCTGCGACACGGTCTACGGCATGCACAACATGCCGGGCTTTCCGGTCGGCCATTTTGCCATCCGCTCCGGCCCGATGATGGCGGCGAGCGACACCTGGGAGACGACGTTCAAGGGGACCGGCGGCCATGGCGCGCTACCTCATCGCGGCACCGATCCGACGATGGTTGCCGCGCAGTTCATCACTGCGGTGCAGGGCATCATCGGCCGCAACGTGCCGGCGACACAGACGGCGGTGCTGAGTGTCGGTCACATCGCGGCAGGCACGTTCGGCTCGCCCAACGTCATTCCGGCCGAAGTGTTGGTCCGCGGCACGGCCCGCAGCTATTCGCCGGACGTGCGGGCGCTTCTCGAACGTCGTCTGGGCGAGGTGGCACAAGGCATCGCGCAGGCCGGCGGCTGCACCGTCGAGTACAAGTATTTCCGGCGCTATCCGCCGCTCATCAACTCGGCCGAACAGACCACGCTCGCCGTCGAGGCGGCTGCGCTGACGGTGGGGCGCGACAAGGTGGATCCCAATACGCCGCCGATCACCGGGGCGGAGGATTTTGCCTTCATGCTGGAGAAGAAGCCCGGCGCCTACATCATGATCGGCAACGGCGGCGACGAGGAGCCGCGCGGCTGCCATCACGTGCACACGCCGCTCTACGACTTCAACGACAAGATCCTGACGACCGGCGCGGCCTACTGGCTCAACCTCGTCCAGCTCGAACTGGGCGACGCCGCCTAGACTTTTAGTCCCAGAGCCTCAGCCGTGGTGGTCGTACGACCACTCCGCCGCGTTCTGCTCCCAGCTCCAGCCGTCGTGCAGATGGACGACGGCGTGGCTGTCGGCGCCGAAATCGTAGACCGCGGCAATGTCGTGGGTGGTGCCGGTTGGCTCGTCGGCGGCCGGCAACAACAGCGTGTCGGAAAGATCGCTCAACGTGACCAGCGTGTCCGCGCCGATTGGCGGCAGGGGCGCGCCGGCAGGCGAGCCTGCCACGCCGTCGATGAAGACGGGCTCGGGCTCGCCGAACAGCCGGTCAAACGGTGCGCCGTAGGGCGTGTCGTCGCTGCAGGCTTCCGCCCAGCGCGACTCGGGCACCTGGTAGATCGGCAGTTCGCGGCGATCGAATTCGACGAGGTCGGGGCCGACGACGAACGGTGCGTCGATGGCCGAGCTCTCGGAGAGGACCGATTGGCTCATGGGTCAAAAAAACTTTTGTTCTTAAGAGTTCAAATGAATGCTCAGGTAATCATTTAAGTTTACTGAATAAATCGTTGAGAATAAAGAAAGAACATCTGGAGCCTAAATTTCGCAAGTGATTGCAAGCACTTGGGTTCGGCCCGGCTCTGGCCTAGGGTGCCGCCTCTTTGTGATTTTCCAGTCGGTTGAGCTTTCGGGGGACGTGATGAACGGAGCGGAGAGTCTGGTTCGGACCTTGGTGAAGGGCGGCGTCGAGGTCTGCTTCGCCAATCCTGGCACCTCGGAAATGCACTTCGTCGGCGCGCTGGATCGCGTCGAGGGCATGCGCTGCGTGCTCGGCCTGTTCGAAGGCGTCTGCAGCGGGGCGGCCGACGGCTATTACCGCATGACCGACAAGCCGGCGTCGACCCTGCTGCATCTCGGTCCCGGCCTCGCCAATGCGGCGGCCAACCTGCACAACGCCAAGAAGGCGGGCTCCGGCATCGTCAACATCGTGGGCGAGCATGCGCTCTATCACATCAAGTACGACACGCCGCTCACGGCCGACATCGAGGGCATCGCGCGGCCCTTCTCGCATTGGGTGAAGACCTCGCCCACGTCCAAGACCGTGGCAGCCGATGGCGCCGCGGCGATCCAGGCCGCGCGCGTCGCGCCGGGCCAGATCGCGACCCTGATCCTGCCGGCCGACACGGCCTGGACCGAAGCCGATGGCGTCGCCGAGACCCCGGCGACCCCGGCGCCGCCGGCGCCGTCCAGCGAGACGGTCGTGGCCGCCGCCAAGGCGCTGAAGCAGCCCAACGCAATGCTCTTCATCGGCGGCCGGGCACTGCGCGCCCGCGGTCTCGAACTCGCCGGCAAGATCGCGGCGAAGACGGGTTGCAAGGTGCAGGGTGCGGGCGGCACGGCGCGCATCGAGCGCGGTGCCGGCCGCATTCCGGTCCTGCGCCTGCACTTCGTGGTCGAGAACGCGCTGGCGCAGCTCAAGGGCACGAAGCAGATGGTGCTGTGCGGCGCCAAGGCGCCGTATGCCTTTTTCGCCTATCCCGGCAAGCCGTCGGTGCTGTCGCCCGACGACTGCGAGATCAGCACGCTTTGCCCCGTCGAAGGCGATCCCATCGCCTCGCTGGAAGCGTTGGCGGCCGAACTCGGCGCGCTGAACGAAAAGCCGGCCGGCGTTGCCCAGCCGAGCCGTCCGGACCGGCCGACCGGCAAGTTCACGCTCGACGGTCTCGGCCAGGCGCTCGGCGCCACGATGCCGGAGGGCGCCATCGTCGTCGACGAATCGGTCACGACGGGGCGTGGCTTCTTCCCGTTCAGCGCCGGCGCGCCGCCGCACGACTGGCTGAACAACATGGGCGGTTCGATCGGCTTCGGCGCGCCTGTGGCCGTCGGCGCCGCCGTCGCCTGCCCGGACCGCAAGGTCATCTGCATGATCGGTGACGGCAGCTCGATGTATACGATCCAGTCGCTGTGGACGATGGCGCGCGAGAATCTCGACGTCTGCGTGATGATCTTCTCGAACCGCTCCTACAACATCCTCTACAGCCAGCTCGCCGATGTCGGCGCCGCCAACCCCGGCCCGCGGGCCATCGATATGCTGACGCTCGACCGGCCGACGCTCGATTTCGCCATGATGTCCAAGAGCATGGGCGTGCCGAGCGGTCAGGCGACCAACCTCGACGAGCTCACCAAGCAGCTCACCTACGCCATGTCGCAGAAGGGCCCGTACCTGATCGACGTGATCATGTAAGGACGGCTCGGAAGATCCCATGGAAGAAACCCGCCGACGTACGCTGCATGGTCGTCGCCGGGGCAAGAAGCTGCGTGCCGGGCAACAATCGTTGCTCGACACGCTGCTGCCGCGCCTCGCCCTCGACTTGCCCGCAGAACCGATCGTCACGCCCGAGGCCGATGTTGCCGAGAGCGCGGCGAAGATCGACCTCGCACGCCTCTTTGGCGGCACCTTGCCGGCCGACGGCGTGTGGCTCGAAGTGGGCTTCGGGGCCGGCGAACATCTGGTGTGGCAGGCCGAGCATCATCCGACGGTGGGGCTGATCGGCTGCGAGCCCTATATCAACGGCGTGGCGAAGTGCCTGGCGCATATCGAGCGGGCCGGCGTCGGCAACGTGCGGCTGTTCACCGACGATGCCCGCTTCGTGATGGCGGCCTTGCCGGCGCAATGCCTGTCGCGGGCCTTCGTCCTCTTTCCCGATCCCTGGCCCAAGACGCGCCATCACAAACGCCGCTTCGTACAGCGTGCCAATCTCGATGTGCTGGCCCGGCTGATGCGACCGGAGGCGGAGCTGCGTCTGGCCACCGACGATCCCAGCTACCTGCCCTGGATGGTCGAACACGCCTGCTTGCATCCGGCCTTCGAATGGCTGGCCGACGGGCCGGCGGACTGGCGCAGTCGGCCTGCGGATTGGCCGGGAACACGCTACGAGCAAAAAATGTTGGCCGGTCACAAACCCGTGTTCCTCCGGCTGCGGCGGCGCTGACCGTCAAGCCACTACATGTAGATCGAAGTGGCCATCTCCCCATAGGAAATGCCGGATTTTCTTGCCAGTTGGGAGGGGGGAGACTATATCCGCGCCATCCTCATCGGGTTCGCGGGACGAACCAAACAAAAAGAGTGGGCCGAAAACCCGCTCTTTTCATTTGGCACAACTTCAGCGGCCCAAACTGTCGAGAAGCCCAACCGCGTGACCGATCTGCTGCGTCGCATCGAAGACATCGTTGCCCCGACCATCGTCGGCATGGGCTTCGAGCTGGTTCGCGTCGCCATGAGCCGCGGCGGCACCCTGCAGATCATGATCGAGCCGGCCGATGGCCGGCCGATGGACGTCGAGGACTGCGCCACGCTCTCGCGCGCCCTGTCGGCGGTGCTCGACGTCGAGGATCCGATTTCCGACGCCTACACGCTGGAAGTGAGTTCGCCCGGCATCGACCGGCCGCTCACCCGCCCCAAGGACTATGCCCGCTGGTCCGGCCACCTCGCGCGGATCGAGACGACCGTGCCGGTCGAAGGCCGTCGACGCTTCAAGGGCACGCTGCTGGGACTCGACGATGGCGTCGTCCGGCTGCGCCTCGACGATGGCAAGGAAGCCGCGGTGCCGCTCGACGCGATATCGAAGGCCAAGCTCGAACTGACCGACCGGCTGATCGACGAACACCGCCAGGCCCTCGAAGGGGCCGGGCAGACTCACTGAACGGACTGGGTAAAAGAGGGACACAGACATGGCAACGACTGCCGACATCCCGCGCCTTGAAATGCTGCAGGTGGCCGACATGGTCGCCCGCGAAAAAGGCATCGAGCGCGAGGAAGTGCTCGAAGCGATGGAGCAGGCCATCCAGAAGGCCGGTCGCGCCAAGTACGGGCTTGAGCACGACATCCGCGCCGAGATCGACCGCAAGACCGGCGAGATCAAGCTGCTGCGCTACATGCAGGTCGCCGACCCGATCGAGAACGAGAGCGTGCAGGTCGCGCTCGTGGAAGCCCAGCGCCGCAACCCCGAGGCGCAGGTCGGCGACTTCCTGACCGACGAACTGCCGCCGATCGACTTCGGCCGCGTCGCCGCGCAGACCGCCAAGCAGGTCATCACCCAGCGGATGCGCGAGAGCGAGCGCAAGCGCCAGTACGAGGAATTCAAGGATCGCGTCGGCGAGATCGTGTCGGGCGTGGTCAAGCGCGTGGACTACGGCAACATCACCGTCGACCTGCAGCGCGCCGAAGGCGTGATCCGCCGCGACGAGACGATCCCGCGCGAGTCGCTGCGCGTGAACGATCGTGTGCGCGCCTATATCTTCGACGTGCGCGAGGAGCCGCGCGGCCCGCAGATCTTCCTGTCGCGCAGCCATCCCCAGTTCATGGCCAAGCTGTTCACGCAGGAAGTGCCGGAAATCTACGACGGCATCATCGAGATCAAGGCCGTCGCCCGCGATCCCGGCAGCCGCGCCAAGATCGCCGTGTTGAGCCACGACAGCTCGATCGACCCGATCGGCGCCTGCGTCGGCATGCGCGGCAGCCGCGTCCAGGCGGTGGTGCAGGAGCTCCAGGGCGAGAAGGTCGATATCATTCCGTGGTCGGCCGATACCGCCAACTTCATCGTCAACGCGCTGGCGCCGGCCGAGGTCAGCAAGGTGCTGATGGACGAGGAGAAGAACAAGACCGAGGTCGTCGTTCCCGACGACCAGCTCAGCCTCGCGATCGGCCGCCGCGGCCAGAACGTCAAGCTCGCCTCGCAGCTGACCGGCTGGGAGATCGACATCATGACCGAGGCCGAGGAGAGCGAGCGCCGCCAGAAGGAAACGCGCGAGCGCACCGAACTCTTCAAGGCGACGCTCGACGTCGACGATGTCATTGCCCATCTGCTGGTGGCCGAGGGTTATGCGTCGGTCGAAGAAGTGTCTGAGGCCGCGGTCGAGGACCTGGCCGGCGTCGAGGGCTTCGACGAGGAGATCGCCACCGAGCTGCAGCGCCGCGGCCGCGAATATATCGAGAAGCGCGACGCCGAACTGGCAGAGCGCCTCGAGAATCTGGGTGTCTCCGAGGAGGTGCGGTCGGCCGAAGGTCTCACCCTGCCGATGCTGGTCGCTCTGGGCGATGCCGGCGTGAAGACGCTCGACGACC
Source organism: Pseudomonadota bacterium (assembly GCA_020160995.1). Classification (GTDB taxonomy): domain Bacteria; phylum Pseudomonadota; class Alphaproteobacteria; order Reyranellales; family Reyranellaceae; genus Reyranella. Next base: position 27,921 of record JAIUOY010000225.1, read on the forward strand.
TGGGCGACCTCGCTTCCGACGAGCTGCGCGAGATCGTGGGCGAGAGCGCCATGGACTCCGATATGGCGAACACCATCATCATGAGGGCGCGCGAGCATTGGTTCCCGGCCGACGAGACGGGCCAGGCCGACGCCGCGAAGGCCTGAACGAAGGAGACCGACACTCTTGGCACTTGCCCTCACCATGCCCGAACCCCATCTCTCGGTCCGCACCTGCATCGCGACCGGCGAGGAGGCTGCGCCGGAGCGGATGATCCGTTTCGTCGTCGGTCCTGAGGGCGAAGCCGTGCCTGATCTTGCGCGGCGCCTGCCGGGACGTGGTATGTGGGTGCGGGCACAGCGTTCGGCACTCGAACGGGTCCTCGAGAAGAACTTGTTCTCGAAGGCCGCACGGGCGTCGGTGAAGGCAGCACCGGATCTGGCCGATCGGGTCGAACGGCTGCTGCTGGAACGGGCGCTCGACGATCTCGGCCGGGCACGTCGTGCCGGCCGTGCCGTCGCAGGCTTCGTGAAGGTCGAACAGATGGTTGGGCAGCGTCGCGCTGGCCTTCTCATCGTCGCCAGCGAGGCCGACGGCGACGGGCTTGCCAAGCTGCAGGCAACGGGCCTGCCGATCGAGAAACTGGGCGACGCTGCGTCGCTCGGCGGGATTTTCGGCCGCGAACAGGCGGTCTACGTGGCGGTCGCCCGCGATGATGCGGGCGGTGCGTTCATTCAACGAATTGCGGTCGGGGCGGCGCGTTGGCGCGGCTTCCGATTGAACGGCGCCGGTTGACGCGCCGAGGCGGACCAAGGACAACAGCCGACATGACGGAACAGAAAGAAGAGACCAAGTCGACCAAGCCGCTTACGCTTTCGACCACGGCGCGTTCAGGCGCTGCAACGAAGGCTGACGCGACCCAGGTGCGCCAGAAATTCTCGCACGGTCGCACGCGCGCGGTGACGGTTGAGGTCAAGAAGCCGGTGAAGCGCCCCGGTGGCGCTTCTGCACCGGCGACTGCCGCTCCGCCTCCGCCGCCTGCTGCGGCTCCCACGCCCGCTCCCGAGGCGCCGAAGCCCGCTCCTGCCGCTGCTGCGCCCGCCGGCCGCACCCTGAAACTCGGCGGTGCTCCGGCGCCGACGAGCGCGCCCTCTCGTTCGCAGCCGCCCAGCCGCTCCACCATGCCGTCGCGTTCGAGCGGTCGCGATGGTGGCCGTGGCATCGTGCTGCGCACGCTGACCGAGGAAGAGAAGGAAGCGCGCGCCCGCGCCCTTGTCGACGCCAACCGCGACGCGGAAATCGCGCGCAAGCGCGCCGCCGAAGAGGCGGTGCGTCGTGCCGCCGAGGAAGAGGCGCGTAAGAAGGCCGAGGAAGAGCACAAGAAGCGCCTCGCCGAAGAGGAAGCGCGCAAGAAGGCCGAGGAAGAGGTCAAGCGCAAGGCCGACGCTCTGGTCCAGAAGCGCCTCGATCAGGCCGCCACGGCCCCGCCGCAGGCGCCGATCGCGCGCCAGGCGCAAGAGATCAGGCCGCCGGCTCCGGCGCCCGCTCCGGCAGCGCCCGCGGCGCCGATTCGCCGTCCCGTCGGGGCTGCGCCTGCGTCGACCGGCGACGCGCTGCGTCGTCCGCCGCCGCGCCTGCCCATCGTCAACAAGCGTCTGCCGCCGCCGTCGGGCGCCCGCCGAGAGGCGCCGAAGCGCCGCAACGACAAGGTCGATGTCGGCCGTGCAGTCGCCGGCGAGAACGACTTCCGCAGCCGGTCGGTGGCGCAGCAGCGCCGCCGCCTGGAGCGCGAGCGCCGCCAGCAATTCGGCAGCGAGCCGCAGCAGAAGGTCTATCGCGAGGTCACGATTCCCGAGACGATCACCGTCCAGGAACTCGCCTCCCGCATGACCGAGCGCGGCGCCGACGTCATCAAGACGCTGATGCGCATGGGCGTGATGGCGACGATCAACCAGGCGATCGATGCCGATACCGCCGAGCTGGTCGTCACCGAAATGGGCCACCGCTCCAAGCGCGTTGCCGAGGGTGACGTCGAAACCGGCCTGGCCGACCTGGTCGATGCCGAGGAGCACCTGCTGCCGCGGCCTCCGGTCGTAACGATCATGGGTCACGTCGACCACGGCAAGACCTCGCTGCTCGACGCGCTGCGCGCGACCGACGTGGCGGCGCACGAAGCCGGCGGCATCACCCAGCATATCGGCGCCTATCAGGTCACTCTGCCGTCGCAGCAGAAGATCACCTTCCTCGATACGCCGGGCCACGAAGCCTTCACCGCCATGCGTGCGCGTGGCGCCAAGGTGACGGACATCGTCGTGCTGGTCGTGGCCGGCGACGACGGCGTCATGCCGCAGACCAAGGAGGCGATTGCCCACGCCAAGGCGGCGGGCGTGCCGATCATCGTTGCCATCAACAAGATGGATAAGCCGGGCGCCGATCCGAGCCGTGTTCGGACCGAGCTGCTGCGCGAAGAAATCCAGGTCGAAGAGCTGGGCGGCGACGTCCAGTCGATCGAAGTCTCGGCGACCAAGCGAATCAACCTCGACAAGCTCGAAGAGGCGATCCTCCTGCAGTCGGAAGTGCTCGAACTCAAGGCCAATCCGGACCGTCCGGCTGATGGCGTTGTGGTCGAGGCCAAGCTCGATCCGGGCCGTGGCTCGGTGGCAACCGTGCTGGTGCAGCGCGGCACCCTGAAGGTCGGCGACATCCTCGTTGCTGGTTCGGTGTGGGGTCGTGTCCGCCGTCTCGTCGACGATCGTGGCAATGCGATCGAGCACGCAGGTCCCGCCTTCCCGGTGGAGATCCTGGGTCTCGACGGCACGCCGCAGGCGGGCGACGAGTTCCACGTCATGGAGAGCGAGGCGCGTGCGCGAGAGATCGCCGACTTCCGCGCTCGCCGTGACCGCCAGGCCCAGCTTGCCCGTGCTGCGGGCGGCCGCGGCACCCTTGAGGAGATGATCAAGGGCATCCGCGAGGGCACGGCCAAGGAGCTGCCGGTGCTGATCAAGGCCGACGTGCAGGGCTCGGCGGAAGCGCTGGCCGGTGCGCTGGCGCGGCTGTCGACCGACAAGGTCGCGACCCGCGTGGTCTACAGCGGCGTCGGCGGCATCAGCGAAGCCGACATTACGCTCGCCAAGGCGTCGGGTGCGCTGCTCATCGGCTTCAACGTGCGCGCGAACCCGCAGGCTCGCGAGATCGCCAAGCGCGACAAGATCGACATCCGCTACTACAGCATCATCTACAAGGTCACCGAGGACATTCAGGCTCTGATGGTGGGTCTGCTCGACCCGACCTACAAGGAGACCTTCCTCGGCAACGCCCAGATCCGCGAAGTCTTCCGCATCACCAAGGCCGGCAACGTCGCCGGCTGCATGGTCACGGAAGGCATGGTCAAGCGTGGCGCCAAGGTTCGCTTGCTGCGTGACAACGTGGTGATCCACGAAGGCACGCTGAAGACCCTGCGCCGCTTCAAGGAAGAAGTCCGCGAAGTTCAGCACGGCTTCGAATGCGGCATGGCGTTCGAAAACTACGACGACATCAAGGTCGGCGACGTGATCGAGTGCTTCGACGTCGAGGAAGTCACGCCGACGCTTTAACGTCATCTCCTCCCCTTCGCGGGGTCCGCGAAGGGGAGGTGTCGGCGTCTTGCGCCGACGGAGGGGTCATGGCCCCTCTGCCCCGTGAGACGGGCCACCTCCCCATTTGAATGGGGAGGAGAGAACAGGGAGAAACGCCATGCCCCGGCGTCGTTCATCCGACAAAGACAATCGTGCTCCCGGCCAGCGTCAGCTTCGCGTCGGCGAGGAACTGCGCCATCTGCTGGCGGAGCTGTTCGAGCGCGGCGACATGCGCGATCCCGATCTGCGCGACGCCTCGATCACCGTGACGGCCGTCGATATCAGTCCCGACCTGCGCAATGCCACGGCCTTCGTCATGCCGCTCGGCGGCCAGGACGAGAAGCGGCTGCTCGCGGCCATGCGCCGGGCGGCGCCCTGGTTCCGTGCCCGGGTCGGCGAGCGCGCCGGGCTGCGCTACGCGCCGGAGATCCGTTTCGAGATCGACCGCACCTTCGACGAGGCCGACAAGATCGGCGCCCTGCTGCGCCGGCCGGACGTCGCGCGCGACATCAAGGACGATTGAGGTAGTACTCGTCGCGCGGAAAGAAATCGGTATTGGGTGAGGCCGCAGCGACCACCTGGCCGTTGTTCAGGGGTTCGACCTTCTTGTCCTCGAACCATTTCTGCAGCTCGTCGCGATTGATCCGCGCCGCCTTGAGGTGGGCCACGATCTCCGGTCGCGTCAGCAGCGTCAGCACCTTCTCGCGCGCGTAGGGAATGGGCCGGTCGCTGCCCATCATCGCCGGGTGCACCATCGTCACGTAGGGAAAGACCGAGCGAAACGTCTCGATCGAGCGTTCGGTCGGTGCCCATTGGACGTAGATGCCGCCCGGCGCCAGCTTGGCGCGCACCTGACGGAAGAATTCCTGCGAGTTGAGAAGTCCCGAGAGCGCCGTTTTGGGCAGGATCGCATCGGCTTCGATCACATCGTAGAGAGTCGGGTCGAGGGCAAGTGCATGCCGCCCGTCTGCGACCAGGACCTCGAAGCGCTTGCCGGCCAGCAGTTCGTCGACGCCTGAGCGGCCGCCTTGCGTGAGGTAGCTGCGCAGCGTCTCGATGACCGGCGCCACGATTTCGATGACACGGACCTTCTCGGTCGCCGGATGCAAGCCGGCCGCATAGGGAGTGCCGCCGGTGCCCGAGCCGATCACCAGCACGCGCTTGGGCGTTTCGTGGACCAACGGGCCGATGGCACCCAGGAAGGCGTGTACCGTGTCGAAGGCCAGGCGGCTTTGCGAATGGCCCTGGATGTAAAGCCGGCCATTCTCGTGGTCCGACATCTTCAGCAGGCTGAGGCCAGTCTTGTCCTCTGCGACGATGGCCGTTTCGGTCGTGAGCCCGTGCAATCGCCGCCAGAAGGCGTCGCCTCCCGGAAAGAACAGCAGGCCGGCCACCAGTACCGCAGCCGGCAGATAGGCCCAGCGTGTCGCCCGCGGGCCGGCGAGTTGCAGAACGGCAAAGGCAAGCCCGATCGCGACCAGGAGCTTCAAGGTGCCGGCGGTGCCCGCCAGGTCGAGCAGCAGCAGGCCGGCGACCAGGCTGCCCATGCTGTTGCCCACGATGTTGGCGAGCTGCACCAGGCCGACGCGACTGCCCAGCCGGTCGAGGTCGCGCTGTACGGCCTTCTGCACCACGGGGAAGGAGAAGCCCATGATGAAGGATGCCGGCAACACCACGACGGCGACCAGCAGGACGATCAGTGCAATGTCGTCGGCACGCCCGCTCATGATGTCGCGATCGACGAAAGTCGAGGGCAGCAGACCCGTACCAATGGCAAGGTAGACGAACCAGGCGCCGGCCAAGGCCAGCGCCGTCGCCACGCCCTGCATCAGGAAGAAGAAGCGCCGTGGATCGGAAATGCGATCGATCGTGCGGGCGCCGACCAGCAGACCCGCGGCGTCGCCCAGCAGGAACACGGCCAGCACGAGCGAGAAGCTGTAGCCGTTCGACTGCAGCAACACGCCGATCAGGCGATACCAGACGATCTGCAGGGCAACGATCAGGAAGCCGCTGATGAAGACCAGCAACGACCAGCGCCACACGATGCCGTCGCGGCCGATCTCGGCCACTCCTGCGGGCACGACCGGCGGCGCGCCGCCTTGCATGTCGAGGCCGCGTGCCAGCAGAAGGCCGCCGGCGGCAACGACGAGATTGAGCGCAGCGGCCAGGTAGATCGCCTTGTCGAAGCCGAGGGTCCCGATCAGGAACCAGCCTCCCAGAAAGGCGCCGATGCCGGCGCCCAGCGTGTTGAGCCCGTAGAGCCAGCCGATCAGCTTGGCCGACCCGGCGATCTGGCTGACCACGGCCTTTGAGAGAAAGGGCAGGGAGCAGCCCATCAGGAAGGTCGGCCACAGCAGGCCGGCGAACACGATGCCGAAGATCACGCCGCGCGAGGCCGACAGCGGCAGGAGTTCGCGATAGATGACGTCGTAGTAGAGCCAGGGGCTCAGTACAGCGAAGACGGCAATGCCCACCTCGCAGAGCGCGAAGGCGAGCAGTGCGCCGCGCCGCGACAGCCGGTCGGCATAGAGACCGGCTGCAAGACTGCCGATGCCGAGGCCCAGCAGAAAGGCGCCGACCACCAGGGCTGCGGCGATCGTGTCGGCGCCCGCGAAAAGACCCAGCAGTCGATGCCAGGCCGTCTGGTAGATCAGGGCTGCAGCACCTGAGAGAAAGAACAGTCCGAAAAGCGTGGATTGCCGGACGCGATCCGACCGTAGCCCTGATGTCATGTTTGCAGCCTGCCTGAAGCGGCGGCTGGCGCGCAACGACTAGTCGGCTTAAACGAACGCTCCTCGAGCGGGGGCAAGGGATGGCGCGCAGGCGAAAAGGCGACAAGGTCGATGGATGGGTCGTGCTGGATAAGCCGGAAGGTCTGGGCTCGACTCCGGCGGTCGGCCGCGTGCGTCGGCTGTTCGGTGCGCAGAAGGCCGGCCATGGCGGCACGCTCGATCCGCTGGCCAGCGGCGTGCTGCCCATCGCCCTTGGCGAGGCCACCAAGACCGTTCCGTTCGTGATGGATGGTCGCAAGGAATACCGATTCACGCTCCGCTTCGGCGAGGCGCGCTCGACGGAGGATCGCGAAGGGGAGGTTACGGCCACGAGCGAGGTTCGGCCGGAGGATGCCGCGATTGCTGCGGCGCTGCCGGCCTTCCAGGGCGAGATCGAGCAGATGCCGCCGGTCTTTTCGGCCCTCAAGGTCGACGGTCGGCGAGCCTATGACCTGGCCCGGGCAGGCGAGGCGGTCGAACTCAAGCCCCGCAAGGTCCTGATCGAACGCCTGGAATTCCTCGGCCGGCCGGACAGGGATCACGCAGATTTCGTGGTCGGCTGCGGGAAGGGCACCTATATCCGGTCCCTCGGACGCGACCTCGCCGTCGCTTTGGGCACCGTCGGACACCTCTCGATGCTGCGTCGGACCGTCGCCGGACCCTTCAGGGAAGCCGCGGCCATTTCGCTTCCCAAACTGGAGGCCCTCGGGCATATTCCCGCGCTCTTCGGGGCCTTGGCGCCCGTTGCAACCGCGCTGGACGACATCCCGGCGCTGGCCGTGACGGAAGCCCAAGCGGATCGGTTGCGCCAAGGCCAGCCGGTTCTCTTGACCCGGGACGCACCGCCGTCCGGCGCTCTGGTTCGCGCCGAGCTCGGCGACAGGCTCGTGGCGCTGGTCCGTTCGGACGGCGTCGCTCTTCAGCCGGTGCGCGTGTTCAACCTTTAAGATTATGGAGATGACCGATGTCGATTACAGCCGTGCGCAAGGCGGAGCTGATCAAGAATTATGCTCAGGCCGAGGGCGACACCGGTTCGCCGGAAGTCCAGGTCGCGATCCTTAGCGAGCGCATTTCCAACCTTACCGAGCACTTCAAGGGCCACGCGAAGGATCACCATTCGCGTCGTGGTCTGCTGAAGCTCGTCGGCCAGCGCCGGCGTCTGCTCGACTACCTCAAGGCCAAGGACAACAAGCGCTACGACACGTTGATCGAGCGCCTGGGTCTCCGGCGTTGAACCTCAGGCCCCGCTCCCTTCTTTCAAAGATGGGGCGGGGCCTTTTCGCGTTGCGTCGTCCGGTCCCCGTGAGTTCGGCCGGCTGACGCGACATCGCAGTAACCGGGAAGGCAGGGGCGAGAGCAAAGGCCTGTCTCGGTCCTGCCGGCGCAAGGGCGTCGGCGGGCGGTCGTTGCCTAACGGGGGCGAACGGCCGTGATGGAAAGGATGAATGAGATGTTCGAAGTTTTCCGCAAAGAGATTGACTGGGCCGGGCGCAAGCTCGTGCTCGAAACCGGCAAGATCGCGCGTCAGGCCGATGGGGCCGTGATGGCGACCTACGGCGGCACCACTGTGCTGGCCGCCGTCGTGTTCGAGAAGAAGCCGAAGCCCGGCCTCGACTTCTTCCCGCTGACCGTGAACTACCAGGAGAAGGCTTTCGCGGCGGGCAAGATCCCCGGCGGCTTCTTCAAGCGTGAGGGCCGTCCCAGCGAGAAGGAAATCCTGACCTCGCGCCTGATCGATCGCCCGATCCGCCCGCTGTTCCACGAGAGCTACCGCAACGAGACGCTGGTCGTCGTGACGACGCTCGCGCACGACATGGAGAACGATCCCGACATCCTGGCGATGGTCGCCACGTCGGCGGCGCTCACCATCTCGGGCGTGCCCTTCATGGGCCCGATCGGCGCGGCGCGCGTCGGCTATCTCGACGGCAAGTTCGTCGTGAACCCGACCCTGGAGCAGACCGAGGCGAGCGCGCTCGACCTCGTGGTCGCGGGCACCAAGGAAGGCGTGCTGATGGTCGAGTCGGAAGCCAAGGAGCTTTCCGAAGAGGTCATGCTGGGCGCCGTCATGGAAGCCCATCGCTCGTTCCAGCCGGTGATCGACGCGATCATCCAGCTCGCCGAGCATTGCGCCAAGGAGCCGCTGCCGCTCACCGATCCGTCGGAAGCGTCCAAGACCGTGGCCGACAAGCTCAAGGCCGAGATGCGCGGTAAGCTGGTCGAGGCTTTCGCCGAGACCCAGAAGCAGGCTCGTCAGGCCAAGATCAGCGCCGTGAAGACCGAGGCCAAGAAGCTGTTCGAAGGCAACGACGAGGCGCTCGCCGCTTTCGGCGAGCAGTTCGGCAACCTCGAGGCCGACGTCGTGCGTACGGCCATCCTCGATACCGGCAAGCGCATCGACGGCCGCGACACCAAGACCGTCCGTCCGATCGTGGCGGAAGTCGGCGTGCTGCCGCGCGCTCACGGTTCGTCGCTGTTCACCCGCGGCGAGACGCAGGCGCTGGTCGTGGCCACGCTCGGCACCGGGCAGGACGAGCAGATCATCGACGCGCTCGAAGGCGAGTACCGCGAAAACTTCATGCTGCACTACAACTTCCCGCCCTACTCGGTCGGTGAAGTGCGCCGCATGGGGTCACCCGGCCGCCGCGAGATCGGCCACGGCAAGCTCGCCTGGCGCGCGATCCGTCCGATGCTGCCCGGCAAGGACAAGTTCCCGTACACGATCCGCATCGTGTCGGAGATCACCGAGAGCAACGGCTC
>JAIUOY010000226.1:0-31999 GCA_020160995.1 Pseudomonadota bacterium
ACCCTCCGGCGCCTTCCCTTCTTCGTTCGCGATGCGGCTGGTCACTTCCGCTATGAGCTGGCGCTCCTCGGCTTCGCCCAGGACACCCTGGCGCTCGGCGTTGGTCCGGCCATGCCCCACGAGCTCGTCGCCGCGGGCGCGGCACGCGGCCACAAGCTGCGGCGCATGATCGTACATGGCGCTGTTCACGAGCGCCGCCATCGGCAGATCGAGCTGGTCGAAGGCGTCGAGCATGTACCAGGCGCCGACCCTGTTGCCGTAGTCCCGCCAGGCATAATTCAGCACGTCGGGCTGCGGTCCCGCCGGCACCAGCTCCGCGCCCAGACCTTCGCCAAAGGTGAAATGTTCGAGGTTCAATGCGAAATAAACGGCCAGCCTGCGGTTATCAGGCCATGTGTAATCCTTGCGTCCGCGTAGGGGTATGTAGTCGTAGCGATCATGCGAGCGAAGCCTCATCAGCAAAACGTAGCGTCTGATTTGCCGATGGGCTACGATTTCACCAACGATGAAGAAGCCGCCGGCATTGCCGCGGACGATCATGGGAGGGAAGCGAGCGTTGACGGCGACGAGTGCTACCGCATTGCCTGCGTCTGATGAGGTCCGACCGGCGCCCCGCCGTTGGGGAGCGCCGCTTTGGGTCGGCGCGCTTCTGATCGTCCTTGCCTTCCTTGTTCTCTATCCGCTGCTGATGCTGGTCTTCGGCGCGCTGAGCGACTCCAATCCGGTGGTCGACGGCTTTGGCGCCTTCCGCCCCTCGGTGAAGCACTTCCTGGACGTTCTGGGCAACGAGAACGTCCACCTCGCCTTCTTCAATGCCCTGGCGGCTTGCGGTGGCGGCACCATCCTGGCCGTGGCGATCGGACTCGCCTTCTCCTGGATCGTCGTGCGTACGGATACGCCGTTCAAGGGATTCATCGCCGGCGCCAGCATGATCCCGCTGTTCGTGCCGCCCCTGGTCGCCGGCGTCGCCTGGGGCATCCTGGGCTCGCCCAAGACTGGCCTGCTCAATACCGTTCTGAAGTGGGTCGGCATCGACTTCCGCTTCGACTTCTATTCGATGTCGGGCCTGATCCTGGTGTTCGGCATCTACTATGCGCCTTACGTCTACATGTTCACCGCCTCGGCATTGCGGAACATGGATCCGAGCCTCGAAGAAGCGTCCGAAGTTTCCGGCGCCTCGGCCTTCACGACGCTGTTCACCGTCACCTTCCCGCTCATCGCACCGGCCATCCTCGCCGGCTCCCTGCTCTCCTTCGTCGTGATGCTGGGCATCTACGGCGTGCCGGCGGCTCTGGGGGCGCCCGCCAACATCAGCGTCCTCACGACCTATATCTTCAAGCTCACCGCCTGGAGCCCGCCGCTCTACAACACCGCCGCGGCCGTCGCGATCCTGCTGATGGTAGTGACGGCGATCCTCGTCTGGGCGCAGCAGCGCGTGCTGTCGGGCAAGAGCTTCGCCACGGTCGCCGGCAAGGCCTTCCGGCCGCGCCCCCTGAAACTCGGCCGCTGGCGCTGGTTCACCTTCAGTTTGGCGATTCTCTACATCTTCGTCGTGGTCGTGCTGCCGACCCTGGCGCTGATCATCGCTGCCTTCCGGAAATTCCTGTTCATCAAGGACTTCGACGCGCTGTTCGACGCCAAGGCCTATAGCTGGGTCCACTTCAACAGCGTGTTCGACAATCCGCTGACCATGCTGTCGATCTGGAACACCATGAAGGTCGGCGTGCTGACCGCACTGGTGGGCGGCGCCCTGGCTTTCGCCATCGGCTATACAGTGAACCGCACCCAGGTTTCCGGTCGCCGCTCGATCGACCTGCTGGCGACCTTGCCTGTTGCCATTCCAGGTCTCGTCGTCGGCGTCGCCTATCTCTGGGCCTGGATCGGCCTGCCGGGTGGCCTCTACGGCACGATCTGGATCCTGGCGCTGGCCTTCGTTGCCCGCTTCATGCCCGACACGGTGAAGGCGCTCTCGACCTCCTTCATGCAGATCCACAAAGAACTGGAAGAAGCCGCCTGGATCTGCGGCCGTGGCATGCTCGGCACCATCCGCACCATCGTGCTGCCGCTCGCCCGCCCCGGCGTCGTGGCCTCGATGACGCTTCTTTTTGTGCTGGCGATCCGCGAGCTCGGCTCGTCGCTCTTCCTCTACACCAGCGACACGACCGTGATGGCCGTGCTGCTGCTCGACTATTACGAGGGCGGGAACGTCGGCAAGACGGCCGCCTTCAGCCTCGTGCAGACCGTGCTGCTGGCCGGCCTGCTGGGGATCACCACCTGGCTTTCCCGCGACGCCGCGCAAGGCAGCGCACGTGCGGGCTGATCAACTCGGCTGACGAATAAGGACAACGGAGGATATGCCTATGTACCGCAGGACATTGACCGCAACCGCCATCGGACTGGCGCTGGGCCTGACCGCCCTGCCGGCGATGGCCCAGGCCCAGTTCGGTTCCAAGGAGCTGATCGCGGCCGCCGAGAAGGAAGGCCAGCTCACCCTCTACACGGCCGACTTCGCGGAGACGCAGCAAGAGGTCATCAAGGAATTCAACAAGACCTTCCCGAAGATCAAGGTGGCAATGGTCCGCGCGCCGGGCGGCCAGCTCATCACCCGCATCAAGACCGAAGCGGCGGCCGGCAAGCTCGGCGCCGACGTGGTCAACCATTCCGATCGCGGCCTGATGCTGGAGCTCGCCGACCTCTTCCAGGATTATGCACCGCCGAACGCCGCCGACTATCGCCCCGACGCGCTGGTCTCGCCCAAGCTGTGGCCGGGCGTCACCCTGGGCTGGGCCATCGCCTACAACACCCAGCTCGTGAAGAACCCGCCCAAGACCTGGATGGATCTGCTCAAGCCCGAATACAAGAACAAGCAGATCGGCCAAGTGATCGGACCGTCGGGCGGCACGACCTGGACGCGCATCATGTTCGAGCGCCAGGTGCTGGGTGAGGATTACTGGAAGAAGCAGGCCGAGCTCGGCATCGCGCTCTATCCGTCGGGCGCCCCGCTCTCCGATGCGCTGGTGCGTGGCGAAGTCTCGATCGCGCCGCTGCTCTACAACATCATCTACACCAAGATCGTCGACGGCGCTCCGGCCGAAGCGATCTTCGCACCCGAGGGCGTGCCGATCGTCCCCTACGCCGACGGCATCACGAAGGCGTCGAAGAACCCGAATGCCGCGAAGCTGTTCATGAACTGGCGCCTCTCCAAGGAAGGCCAGGCGTTCATGATCAACAAGCTCGGCAACATCACCTCCCTCAAGGAGCCGCCGGCTTTCCCGAAGGGCTGGGATCCGAAGACCATCAAGGTCTGGGTGCCGAAGTTCGAGGAGTTCGACAAGCTGCGCGCCACCTGGATCGAAGAGTGGAACAAGACTTACGGCTACCGCCAGTGAGCTCCGCTCTCCTCATCGAGAACCTCGTAAAGCGGTTCGCGGCGGGCAAACCCGCCGTGGACGGGGTCAATTTCGACGTCCCGGCCGGCGAGATCGTGGTGCTGCTGGGGCCTTCGGGCTGCGGCAAGACCACGACCTTGCGCTGCGTTGCGGGTCTCGAACATCCCACCGGCGGCCGCATCTCGATTGGCGGCCGGGTCGTGTCGGAACCCGAGCGGAACCTGCTGGTGTCGCCGCGCGAGCGCGACATCGGCATGGTATTCCAGTCCTATGCCGTCTGGCCGCACATGACGGTGAAGCAGAACGTGGCCTATCCGCTGAAGCATCGGCGCAACAGCAACGGCAGCGGCGACGTCGACACGAAAGTACGCGAAACGCTGGAACTGGTCGGCCTCGGCGACTACGCCGAACGCCCCGTCACCTCGCTGTCCGGCGGCCAGATGCAGCGCGTGGCGCTGGCCCGCAGCCTCGTCTACCGGCCGCAGCTCCTGCTGCTTGACGAGCCGCTCTCCAACCTCGACGCCAAGTTGCGCTTGCGCCTGCGCGACGAGCTGCGGCGCATCCTGAAGCAGACCGGCATGACCGGCCTCTACGTCACCCACGACCAGGCGGAAGCCGTGGTGCTGGGCGACCGAATCGGCGTGATGCGCGACGGCAAGCTGCTACAGATGGCGCCGCCCGGCGAGATCTACAACAGGCCGGCCGACTCGTTTGTCGCCAACTTCACCGGCGCCGCCAACGTCCTGCTGGGCAAGGTGCTGGAGCGCAAGGGCGAGCACGCCACCATCGATCTCGGCCCCGCCGGCCGCATCGAAGCCTGGACGCCGCAACCGCTCCAGGCTGGCGACAAGGCCCGTGTCGCCTTGCGTGCCGAGAATATCCGCCTGGGCGAGCGCGGCCCCACAAACGCCTTCACCGGCCGCGTCGTCGAACGCCGCTACCAGGGCATGCAGACGGTCTACGACGTCGAGTTCGGCGGCCAGAAGCTCGAAGTGCTGGAGCTCGGCACGGCGGCCCGCCATCAGGACGGCGAAGTCGCCCTCACCCTGCCGCCCGACACCTGCTGGGCCTATCGCGACGAAGGTCAATCCGCGATCGACTGAATCGCGGGCGCGTCCGCGAAATTTATTCGCGGACGCCGGCGGATATTGGCGAAACCTTCCGACGGACATGGTGCGGCCACGGACCAATCGTGGTCGCAACAGCGCGAAGGATCGTCATCATGTCCAAGGAACAGGAAAACAAGGAAATCGTCGGTCGCTGGTTCACGGAATTCTGGGGCAATCCCTGGAACCCCAAAGTCGTCGACGAACTCGCCGCCCCCGACATCCTGCTGCAATACTCGCTGCACGCACCTCGTCGCGGCCGCGAGGATGTAAAGGACTTCATGGTCGGCTTTCGCGAGGCCTTCCCCGACCTCGAGTTCGGCGGCGCGGCCGATCTCATCGCCGAAGGCGACTATGTCGTCGGCCAATGGAAGGGCGGCGGCACCCACACCGGCCCGGCCTTCAGCGATTTCCTCATCGGATCGCTGCCGGCGGCCTCCGGTCGCGCGATGCGCTTCACCGGCACGACCGTCCTGCGCCTCAAGGACGGCAAGGTTGCCGAGGAAATCGGTCTCGACGACGGCGTAACCGCCCTGCAGCAGCTCGGCATCCTGCGAGCCGCCTAGCCTGACTGAAGCCCGGCACGAAGCGCCGCCGCCAGCGGCGCATCGTGCTCGGGCAGCAGGACTTGCGGATCGAGCGTCAACACGCCCCGCGCCGCATGACGTTCGGAGAGATGCACCGGCGGATCGCCCTTCTGTAGGCGGGCACTGAACGCCAGCGCGTCGTGTACGGCAATCTCCAGAACCGGCACGCGGCCCGTCTTCGCGGCTGGCACCAGGGTCACGTCGAACCCGGTCAACGAAGCGGCAATGTTTTCGAGCCGCGTCTGAAGGATCGCATTGGCCGCCGCATCGTCGGCCGCGATGAAACGATCCAGCGCCGTCAGCAACCCGACGATCTCCTCCTTGCCGGCCTTGAACCCGCGTCCGATGCCATGATGCGGCACGCCCCGCAGGTTGGCGCGATCGACCAGCCTGGGCGGCGTCCATGTGTCGGGCGCCACGTCCATGTCGAGCTGTTGCAACAGCGCCGACGCCACGAGATCGCGCCTGCCCGCCAGGATGCCCGAGGCTTGCGGCCCGCCCAGCGCCTTGCCGCCGGAGAAAGCCACCAGATCGGCGCCCATGGAAATGAAGCGGCGAAGGTTCTCCTTGGGCGGCAACTGCGCCGCCGCGTCGACGATCAACGGAATGCCCTGCGCTTTGCAGACCGATACCGCCGTCGGCAGGTCGGCGAGGCTCGTGGCATTGGCCGAAAAGAATACGGCGACGACCGAGGGCGAGAGCGCCGTCTCGATCTCCCAGGCTTCGAGGCCGCGCACGCCCGCGCCGGTGCCGCGGTCGTTGTGGCCGATATCGACCAGCCGCGCGCCGGACGCCGCCAGTGCATGGGCATAGCCGGTGCGCTGGGTGCGCGGCACGAGGATGTCCCGCGGAAAGGCGTCGGCATGGGGCAGAGCCGCCATCTTGGCCACATCCCAGCGCGCGATGGCCGCAGCGGCGGCCAACGTGAGCGCCGCCGCAGCACCCGTCGTCACCATCCCCGCTTCTGCGCCGGTCGCCTCGGCGATGCGCCGGCTCGCTGCATCCTGCAATTCGCCGATATCGACCGAAGCACGCGAGGCCGCCGCCATTGCCTCGACCACTTCCGGCGCCATCACCGCACCGCCCAGCCGTGTCAGCGCGCCGGCAGCATTGATGCGACGGCGCACACCCAGCGCCGCGTACGGATCCATTCCTGTCATCGATCCAGCTTAGCGCAGGAGACGCCGGGCAGGGCAAATTACGGTAGGCTCGCCGCCAATGATCAGGATCGGCCTCCTGGGTGCGGGGACGATGGGCGCCGTACATGCGAGCGCCTACGCCGGCATGCCGGACGTCAAGGTCGTCGGCGTCTTCGCGCGTACCCGCGATCGCGCGCGCCGCGTCGCCAATCTCTGCAAGGCCGTTCCTGTCGACGATGCCCGCGCCCTGATCGGCCGGACCGACATCGATGCCATCGACGTCTGCCTGCCGAGCGCACTCCACCCTGAGTTCGTTGTCTCCGCGCTGGATCACGGCAAGCACGTCTTCTGCGAGACGCCGATGGCCCTGGAGATGGATCGGGCGCTGGAGATGCGCGCTGCCGCACGCAAGGCGAAGCGCCTGTTGCAGGTCGGATTGCTCATGCGGTCGGTCGGTGCCTACGAGCACATCAAGGCGGCGACCCTGTCGGGCGAACATGGCCGCCTGATCAATCTCTCGACCTGGCGACTGGGTTCCTACCTTCACCCCGATGCGCCAGAACGCAAGGCACACTATTCCGGTCCGGCAATCGAACTGATGACGTTCGACTTCGATGTCCTGCTCTGGTTGATGGGCCGTCCCGCGCGGCTCGTCGCCACGGGTGGCGGCGACGTCACCGCCCTGCTCGACTATGCTGACGGTCGACATGCCACCGTCACGGCAAGCGGCTTGATGCCGCCGGGCTCGCCCTTCACGGTCGGTTTCAGAGCCCTCTTCGAGCGTGCGGCGTTCACGTTGCAGACCATCTTCGTCGGCACGGTTCCGGACAGCACCTTCACGGTCTCAACCGCCAGCACGCCGCCGACCGAAGTGCCTATGTCAGGCCGCAATCCCTATGACGCCGAGCTGCGCCGTTTCATCGATTGCATTGACGGCAACGCCGATCCCGCTTTCCTCGATGCAGACCGAGCCATCGAAGCGCTCGACCTGTCGCTCGCAACGCAACGCGCCCTTGCCGGAGGCCAGCCCGTCACGCTCTAAGATGGGCCAAGGGCCGGTCGTGCAACGTCGACGGCAGCATGCATTACTTCGCGCCCTGATCGGACAGGCTGAAAGATGAAACGGGACATCGAACCACCACAAGACCGCCAAATGCGGCTCGGCGTCTTCGTGCAGACGCCCGGCCATCACATCGGTGGCTGGCGGCATCCCGACGCGACCGTGGAAGGATGGCCCAATCTCGGCCTGATGCAGCACATCGCGGCGACGGCCGAGCGCGGCAAGTTCGACATGTTCTTCCTGGGCGACGGTTTCGCGACCGGCTACGGCGAGCATCCCTCGACCATCGGCAAGTTCGAGCCGCTGACCCTGCTGGCGGCGCTCGCCATGGGAACGAAGAAGCTCGGCCTCGCTGCCACCGCGTCGACGACCTATGCCGAGCCCTATCACGTGGCGCGCGGCTTCGCGTCGCTCGACCATATCTCCGGCGGGCGCGCGGGCTGGAATGTCGTGACCACCGCCTATGCCAAGTCGAGTGCCGTGTTCGGCCGCCAGCATCCGCTCCATGCCGAGCGCTACGCGATGGCCGAGGAGTTCGTCGAGGCGTGCCGGCTCCTGTGGGACAGCTGGGACGACGGCGCGTTCATCGGCGACAAGAAGGCCGGCCAGTTCGTTCGTCCCGGCAGCCTTCACATTCCGGATTTCAGGGGCAAGTACTTCACCATCGAAGGCGCCCTCAACGTACCGCGCTCGCTGCAGGGCCATCCCGTGCTGATCCAGGCCGGCTCCTCCGGTCCCGGCCAGGCGCTGGCCGCACGCATCGCCGACGTCGTCTTCACGGCGCAGAACGATCTGGGTGAAGCCCAGGCGTTCTATGCCGGCATGAAGGCGCAGCTTGTCCAGCAGGGCCGCAGTGCCAGCGAAGCGCTGGTCATGCCCGGCGTGATGCCGGTGGTCGGCCGCACCGAGCACGAGGCCCGCGAGATCTTTGCCGAGTTGAACCGCAACATCGACACGGCGCAGGCTTTCACCGTTCTTTCCGAACGACTGGGCACCGACATGTCGGTCTATCCGCTCGACGGCCCCGTTCCCGACGTTCCCGAAACCGAGCATCTCAAGAGCAGAGCCGCCTTGTTGCTGCAGATGGCGCGACGCGAGAACCTCACGCTGCGGGAACTTTTCCACCGAGTGGCGGCGGCCCGCGGCCATCTCCTGCCCATCGGCACGCCTGAACAGATCGCCGGCGTGCTGGAACGCTGGTTCCGGTCCGGCGCGGCCGACGGCTTCAACGTGATGCCGCCCTTCTTTCCCGGTCAGTTCGACGATTTCGTGAATCTGGTCGTTCCCATCCTTCAGGAACGCGGCCTGTTCCGCGCTGACTACACCGGCACGACGCTGCGCGATCATCTGGGCCTGCGGCGTGTCTCCGACCGACGCAGCCATTCCGCAAATTTCGCCACTGAATCAAGGAGTTGATCGTTTGTTGCCGGGGCAGGGAAAACGCCGCATCTCAGCCCTTGCGCGATGCCATCCGACTCCTGATATAACCCCCTCGAGGGGCCGGTGTGGGCGGAGCAGTCGCTAACCCGGTCAGATCCGGAAGGAAGCAGCCGTAACGAATTCGCTTCGGGTCATGCCGGTCTCTCACCCGTTCTTTTGCGCGCGCCGCCGCGAAAGGCGGGCGGCCCAGGCGCGACGACCGCCGGGCCTGAAGGGGCCACGGCGCACCACCGGGTAGGACCGCCATGGCGAAAGCCTCCAAAGGCACTGGTGCCGATACAGGGACCAAGGACGTCGCGGCACCCGCACTTCCCTACCGTGTCCTCGCCCGCAAATACCGCCCTGTCGATTTCACCACCCTGGTCGGTCAGGAGGCGATGGTGCGCACCTTGCGCAACGCCATCGCCACGGGCCGCATCGCGCACGCCTTCATGCTCACCGGCGTGCGCGGCGTCGGCAAGACCACGACCGCGCGCATCATCGCCCGTGCTCTGAACTGCGTCGGCCCCGACGGCACCGGCGGCCCGACCGTCGATCCCTGCGGTGTCTGCGACAACTGCACAGCCATCACCGAGGACCGCCACGTCGACGTGATCGAGATGGACGCCGCCTCGCGGACTGGCATCGACGACGTGCGCGAACTGATCGAGGGCGTGCGCTACCGGCCGGTCTCCGCACGCTACAAGGTCTACATCATCGACGAAGTGCACATGCTGTCGGAGAAGGCCTTCAACGCGCTGTTGAAGACGCTGGAAGAGCCGCCGCCGCATGTGAAGTTCCTGTTCGCCACCACCGAGATCCGCAAGGTGCCGGTGACGGTGCTGTCGCGCTGCCAGCGCTTCGACCTGAAGCGCGTGCCGCAGGAAACGCTGGTCCAGCATTTCAGCCACATCGCCCAGGAAGAGAAGGTCGAAATCTCGCCCGAGGCGCTGACCCTGCTGGCGCGCGCCGCCGACGGCTCGGTACGCGACGGCCTTTCCATGCTCGACCAGGCGATCGCCCATGGCGGCGGCGTGGTCGATGCCGCGCAGGTGCGCGACATGCTGGGGCTGGCCGACCGCAGCCGCGTGCTCGACCTGTTCGAGAAGACGATGCGCGGCGATGCCCCGGCCGTGCTCGCCGCACTCTCGGAAATGCACGATGCCGGTGCCGACCCCGTGGTCGTGCTGCAGGACCTGCTCGAATTCACCCATTGGGTGACGCGTCTGAAGATCTCGCCGGAAGCGGCGGCCGCCTCGGCGGACAGCGAACGCGCCCAGGGCCTTGCCATGGCCGGCAAGCTCTCCATGGCCTCGCTCACGCGCGCCTGGACATTGCTGCTGAAGGGCCTGCAGGAAACGCTGGCGGCGCCCTCGCCGCAGCGCGCCGCCGAGATGGCGTTGATCCGGCTCTGTTATGTCGCCGACCTGCCCTCGCCCTCCGATGCCATCAAGGCGTTGCAGAATGGCGCAGCGGCAACGAACGGAGCGGCCGTCGGCACACCGGCCCCGCGAGGTGGCGGAGGCGGCGGCGCAGCAGCGCGGCTCGCGACGCAGCCGGCCAGGGCGGTCGCTGCCCAGCCGGCGCAGCCATTGCCCGCACCGCGTTCCTTCACCGAAGTTGTCGCGCTGTTCGAAAGCAAGAGAGAGGCCCGGCTGGTACACAGCCTCATGCATTACGTGCACGAGGTGCGCTGCGAGCCCGGCGTGATCGAGTTCCGGCCCACTCCCAAGGCGCCGACGGATCTCGCGGCCCGGCTTGGCGAACTGCTGACGCAGTGGACCGGCCGGCGTTGGCTTGCCTCTGTGTCCAATGCCGAGGGCAAGCCGACCCTCGTGGATCAAAAAGCCACCAAAGCCGACGATCTGCGCTCCTCGGCAGAAAACCATGCCGTGGTGCAGGCCATCTTCAAGACTTTCCCGGGCGCCAAACTCGACGCCGTCCGGCGCAAGGGCGACCAGACATCCCTCGTTGCCGGTCTCGGCGAGTTCGTTGGCGAAGAGCCGCCACCCGCCGATGAGTATCCAGCCGACGACGACATTCCCGAAAGTGAGTTCTGATGTTCGACAAGTTGAAGGACCTCGGTGGCCTGATGCAGCAGGCCCAGCAGATGCAGCAGAAGATGCAGGAGCTGCAGGTGGCGCTGGAGCGCCTGGAGATCGTGGGTTCCTCGGGCGCCGGACTGGTCAAGGTGACGGTCAATGGCAAGAACGAGACGCGGCGCGTCGAGATCGACGCCTCCCTGTTCAAGGCCGAGGACAAGGGCGTCGTCGAGGACCTGATCGTGGCGGCCGCCAACGATGCGCGGGGCAAGGTCGAGCAGACCGTGCAGGAGCAGATGCGCAGCATCACCGGCGGCCTGCCCCTGCCTCCGGGTTTCAAGCTCTAGATGAATGGCAACGAATGAACGGGCCTGAGATCGAGCGGCTGATCCAGCTTCTGGGCCGCTTGCCCGGCCTGGGTCCGCGCTCCGCTCGCCGCGTGGCGCTGCATCTCCTGAAGAAACGCGAGACCTTGATGCAGCCGCTGGGCACGGCGCTGGCCGATGCCGCGCGTGCCATTCGCGCCTGCACGGTTTGCGGCAATCTCGACACCATCGATCCCTGCTCGATCTGCGCCGACTCGCGACGCGACGCCGGCCTGATCTGCGTCGTCGAGGATGTCGGCGATCTCTGGGCCATGGAGCGCGGCAAGATCTTCCAGGGCCGCTATCACGTACTGGGGGGATCGCTCTCCGCGCTGGACGGCATCGGCCCCGACGAACTCAACATCGCCGCCCTCGTCAAGCGCGTGGCGGCGGGCGGCGTGCGCGAAGTCATCATGGCGACCAATGCCACTGTCGACGGCCAGACCACGGCTCACTATCTGGCGGAGAGGCTGGGCGAACTGAACGTGCCGCTGACGCGGCTGGCGCACGGCGTGCCGGTCGGCGGCGAACTCGACTGGCTGGACGACGGTACGCTCGCGACCGCGCTGAAGGCGCGGCGGGCCCTGTGACCTCCCTGCGATGAGCGGCGAGACACGATGAGCACCGAGACCCTGGCCGCCATTGCCGTTGCGCTCGGCGCCGGCTGGGCAAGTGGGCTCAACACCTATGCCGCAGTCCTCGTTCTGGGCGTGGCCCAGTGGCTGGGTTTCGTCGCCCTGCCCCAGGACCTCCAGGTGTTAGCGTCGCCCTGGGTCATGGGCGTGGCGGCTATGCTGTTTGCGCTCAATTCCCTTGCCGACAAGATCCCCTATGTCGACAGCATCAACGATGCACTGCAGACCTTTGTGCGCATTCCTGCGGGATTCCTGCTGGCCTATGCGGCGGCCACCGGCCTCAGTCCGGAGATTGCGGTCATTGCGGGATTACTGGGCGGAACGCTGGCCGTCGGCACACATGTCGCCAAGACCGGCTCGCGCGCCCTGATCAACACCTCACCCGAGCCCTTCAGCAACGTCGCCGCATCGCTTGGCGAAGACGTAACGGTCATCGGCGGGCTGGCTCTCGCGATTGCTTACCCAATCACTTTTCTGTGCCTGCTTGCTGTCTTCGTGGTGCTCCTCATATGGATGCTGCCGCGGCTGATCAGGCTCGCAATGACACCCTTTCGCCGACTGGCGCGTGGCCGTCAGGGCCCCTGAATTGGCAACGACTTCGACTTTTGGCGGAACAACTGCCGCTTTCCTTCGCCCGCCTGAGGGGTAAACTCCCGGCAGCACATGTTCATCCGCCAGAATATCCAGACCCTGCGGTTCTTCCGCACGACGCCGGCGATGCGATGCCCGTATCTGCCGCACCGGCTGGAGACGAAGCTCGTCACCGAACTGAGCGGACCGGACGCGATCTCGCAGCATGACACGCTGACCGACGCCGGCTTCCGGCGCTCGCACCACTTCGTCTACAAACCCCTGTGCGATGGTTGCCGCGCCTGCGTGCCGGTGCGCATCCGGGTTCGTGACTTCGATCCCAGCCGTGCCCAGCGTCGCATCCAGCGCCGCAACGAGCATGTCCATGCCGTGGAAACCCAGGCGCTGGCGACCGGCGAGCAATTCTCGCTCTTCTCTCGCTATGTACTGACGCGTCACCGTGACGGCGACATGGCGGACATGGACTTCGACGACTATCGCGCGATGGTCGAGGAGAGCCCCGTCGAGACGGCGATCATCGAATTCCGTGACGATTCGGCCGAGGGCCGGCTGGTTGGCGCCTGCTTGGTCGATTGGCTGTCGAACGGCGTCTCGGCCGTCTACAGTTTCTTCGACCCGCAGGACCCGCGCCGCGGGCTCGGCACACACATGATCTTGTGGCTGGCCGATGCTGCGGCCAAACGCGGTCTACCCTACGTCTACCTTGGCTACTGGATCGCCGATTCCAGCAAGATGGCCTACAAACGCGCCTTTCGGCCGCTGGAGTTCTTCGGCCCCGAAGGCTGGATGGAACTGCCTGCAACATAGGCAATGCAACGGAGGTGGCGCAACTTGACGCACCTCCTTGGAAAACAGAAAAGACTCCCGACCGCTGGCGTCGCTAGGCGGACCAAGCTAAGAAAAGCCATCCGTGAGCGAGAACGGATAATGGTCGAAAACTAAATAACTCGCACGCAGGGGGACGGATGCGCTTGTTGCTGCAGTTCAGCGCGCTGATCGACGCGTTAAACGAGAAGATAGGGTACATTTGTAATTGGCTTGTCTTGCTGGCCTGTGTGGTCAGCGCAGGCAATGCCATGGTGCGTTACGCATACGACACCAGTTCGAACGCCTGGCTCGAAGTTCAGTGGTACATGTTCGCCGTCATCGTGATGTTCGGCGCCTCGTACACCTTGAAGCGTAACGAGCATGTGCGCGTCGACCTTCTCTACATGACCTTGAGCCGCCGCGGGCAGCTCTGGATCGACATTCTCGGCACGCTGATCTTCCTCCTGCCGACCTGCGCCATCCTGGCCTGGTTGAGCTGGCCGTTCTTCATGCAGTCCTACGAGGTGTTCGAACACTCCTCCAATGCCGGCGGTCTGGTGCGCTGGCCGATCAAGCTGGTGCTGCCGGTCGGCTTTGCCCTGGTCGCCCTGCAGGGCCTTTCCGAACTCATCAAACGCGTGGCCTTCCTCAACGGGTATGCCGTCGACAGTCTCGAAGCCCACTACGAGAGGCCCACGCAATGATCCCCTTGGAGTGGATGCCGCCGCTGATGTTCGGCGGCCTGGTGGTCTTTATGATCATCGGCTACCCGGTCGCCTTTTCCCTCTGCGCGGTCGGATTCTTCTTCGGCTTCCTGTCGATCGAGATGGGTTACTTCACGCTGGCCTTCATGCAGGCCATCCCCGGGCGTGTCTTCGGCAGTATCCTGTCGAACGAGCTTCTGCTCGCCATCCCGTTCTTCACCTTCATGGGCGCCATCCTGGAGAAATGCGGGCTGGCCGAGGACATGCTCGAATCGATGGGCCAGCTCTTCGGCCCCATCAAGGGCGGGCTGGGCTACTCGACCATCATCGTGGGCTTCATCCTCGGCGCCATCACGGGCACCGTGGCGGCGCAGGTCATCGCCATGGCGCTCATCACCCTGCCGGTGATGATGCGCTACAGGTACGACATGCGTTATGCGACCGGCGTGCTGGCCGCGTCGGGCACCATCACGCAGCTCGTCCCGCCGTCGCTGGTGCTGATCGTGCTGGCCGACCAGCTCGGCCGCTCGGTGGGCGACATGTATCTCGGCGCCTGGGGACCGTCGCTCCTGCAGATCGCCCTGTTCGCGGGTTACACCTTCTACCTCACCCTCGTTAAACCCGAGGCCCTGCCGCCGGTGCCGCGCACGCTGTTCGGCAAGGCGCTGCTGATCAAGTGCGCCTGGGGTATCATCCCGGCCGCCGTCCTGATCTTCCTGGTTCTGGGAACGATCATGATGGGCCTCGCGACGCCGACCGAAGCCGGCGCCATGGGAACCATCGGCGCCATCGTGCTGGCGGTCGTGCGCAACGCACCGCTCACCAAGTTCGACCGGATCACCTTCGGCGCCGGTTGTGCTGCGGCAATCATCGGCGCCTTGATCGGCACCGTCGCGTTCAAGTCGCTCCCCTTCCAGATCGCCTTCACGATCATGTTTGCCGCCATCATCTGGCTGTGCTGGCGGGCCTGGGACGTAAAGGAGCTGCGCGACCTGATCGTTCAGGCCTTCCAGGCAACGATGCGCATCACCGCGATGGTGGCGTTCATCCTGGTCGGTGCGACCTGCTTCTCGATCACCTTCCAGGGCGTCGACGGCAACCAGTGGGTCGAACATCTGATGTCGAACCTGCCCGGCGGCGTCTGGGGCTTTCTGATCGTCGTCAACCTGTTCGTCTTCTTCCTGGCGTTCTTCCTCGATTTCTTCGAGATCGCCTTCATCATCATCCCGATGCTGGCGCCTGTGGCGCAGAAGCTGCTGGCGCCTGTGGTTGGCCCCGATGCCGCGTTGATCTGGTTCGGCGTCATGCTTTGCGTGAACATGCAGACGTCGTTCATGCACCCGCCGTTCGGCTTCGCCCTCTTCTACCTGCGCAGCGTGGCGCCGAAGGAAGTGAAGAGTACGGACATCTACTGGGGCTCGATCCCCTGGGTGGTGTTGCAGCTCATCATGGTGGCCATCGTGATCGCCATCCCGCAATCGGTGACCTACTTCCTCGACAAGCCGAGCGGCATCGACCCGAGCAAGGTCAAGATCGAGATCGAGGCACCGCCTTCGGACGATACGGCGCCGCCGGTCTTCACTCTTCCACCCAAGAACTAGCCTGGCCACGAGCGCGTTAGGCAAGACAAGAAAAAGCCCCGCCTTTTCAGGCGGGGCTTTCCTTTTCCGGTTCGCTCGGTCGCCCGCGACGCTTAACGTCCCTGGGCCGACATCGAGAAGTTGAAATTGTCGAAGGTGTTCTCGGCGACGCGGAACCACAGGTTCTCGTCGGTGCGGAACGCCTTCAGGCTGTCGTAGATCTTCTTGAACTTCGGATCCTTGGCCGCGAGTTCATCGTAGAACTTGTACGCCTCAAGGAAGCACGGTTCGAGGACCGAACGCGGGAATGGACGCAGCTCGGTGCCCGCCGCCACCAGACGACGCAGCGCCGGCGGATTGCCGGCATCGTATTTGGGCACCATCCAGGCCGTCACGCGACCAGCCGCCGCCTCGATCATCGCCTTGTACGGCTTGGGCAACTCGTCCCATGCCTTGTTGTTGATGTAGAGCGAGCCGACCGACGCGCCTTCCCACCAGCCGGGGTAATAGTAGTACTTGGCGACCTTGTTGAACCCGAGCTTCTCGTCGTCGTACGGGCCGACCCATTCGCAGGCGTCGATCGTGCCCTTTTCCAGCGCCGGATAGATGTCGCCACCGGCGATCTGCTGCGGCACCACGCCCAGTCGCGTAAGGATGAGGCCCGCGAAGCCGCCGACGCGGAACTTCAGGCCCTTCATGTCCTCCATCGACTTGATTTCCTTGCGGAACCAGCCGCCCATCTGGCAGCCCGTGCCGCCGAAGGTGATCGAGCGGAAATTGTACTCCTTGTAGAAGTCGTTGATCAGCTCGTGGCCGCCGCCGAATTCCAGCCAGGCGTAGTATTGGCGCTGGTTCATCGAGAACGGCAGGCCGGTCTCGAACACGAAGTTCGGATGCTTGCCGAAATAGTAGTAGGCCGCAGTCTGGCCGGCCTCGACCGTGCCGTTCTGCACCGCATCGGCGACCTGCAGGCCGGGGACGATCTCGCCCGCTGCGAACGGCCGGATCTGGAACTTTCCGTCGGACATCTCGCCGACGATCTTGGCGAAGAGTTCGGAGCCGCCATACAGCGTGTCGAGCGACTTCGGGAAACTCGACGTCAGGCGCCACTTCACTTCCGGCATGCTCTGCGCGATGGCCGGCGCGGCGACGGTCGTCACGGCCGCAACACCCGCAGCACCCACGCCCGCGGTCTTGATGAATTTTCTACGCTTCATCTCTTTTTACCTCCCATAAGAAAGCCCTCATGGCCTTCCTTAGCGAGGCGAGACTGACACGCGGAATTCCGTTTGGAAAGCGCCGCCCCCCTGCGAAAACCTTTAAATCTATTCAATGTTTGCGACCCACTTCCATCAGAAGGAAGACGAGGAGCCCCGACAGCGCGGGGCTCCGAAGGATCGCGAGTGGGCCAGATTTTACACTTTTCCGGCCCCGTACATTCTGGCCATGAAAGCGTCGAAGCCGCCTTCGGCGATACGCGACCAGAGAACCTGCTCGGATCTGTAGGGACGCCAGACGTCCCAGACCTTCTTGAACTTGGCGTTCTTGGCCACAATCTCGTTACACACTTCGTTGGTCGCATTGAAGCAGGCCTCGAGGACCGCCGTCGGGAAGGGCAGCAGCTTGACGCCGCCGGCCACCAGCCGGCGCAGCGCGGCCGGGTTGCCATTGTCGTACTTGGCCAGCATCCAGAGCGTGACTTCGTTGGCCGCAACCTCGATCGCCTTCTGGTAGACCGGCGGCAGCTCGGACCAGTTCTTCTGGTTGATGTAGGCGGTGCCCATGCCGGTCCCCTCCCACCAGCCCGGGTAGTAGTAGTAGGGCGCGACCTTGTTGAAGCCGAGCTTCTCGTCGTCGTACGGGCCGACCCATTCGGCGGCATCGATCGTGCCCTTCTCCAGCGCCGGATAGATGTCGCCGCCGGGGATCTGCTGCGCCACGACGCCGAGCTTGCCGAGGATCTGGCCGGCGAATCCGCCGACCCGGAACTTCAGGCCCTTGAGGTCATCGACGGTCTTGATCTCCTTGCGGAACCAGCCGCCCATCTGCGCCCCGGTGCCGCCCATCATATGGCCGACGACGCCGTAATCCTTGTAGAACTCGTCCATCGCCTGGCGGCCACCGCCATGCATCCACCACGCGACGTGCTGGCGGCTATTGAGGCCGAACGGCACCGCCGTGTCGAAGGAGAAGGTGTAGTCCTTGCCGATGTAGTAGTAGGCGGCGGTCTGCCCCATCTCGACGGTGCCGTTTTGAACGGCATCCAGCACCTGGAAGCCGGGCACGATCTCACCCGAGGCAAAGGGCGTGATCTTGAACTTGCCGTCGGTGATCTCGGCGACCCTTCGGCAGAAATGCTCGGCACCGCCGTAGAGCGTGTCGAGCGACTTGGGAAAACTCGATGTCAGACGCCATTTCAATTCCGGCATGGCCTGTGCCAGCGCTGGCGTGGCCATCGATGTGGCAACAGCGCCCACACCGGCGGTCTTGATGAACCTGCGACGTTGCATTGTGTCCCTCCCTGGGATTTTGTATTCCGGATTTTTGTTCCATCCGGCGGAATAAACTTACCCCTGCCAGGGGGCCGGAGCAAAGCCCGGACAGCAAAAAGCCCCGCCGAAGCGGGGCTTTTCCACCGGGCCGGGCCCGGAAGGTTCAGAGCTTGTTGGCAGCCGACTGGCGCGCCATGAAGTTGTCGAAGGTGTTCTCGGCGACGCGGAACCACAGAACTTCTTCGTTCCGGAACGGCTTCCAGGAATCGAAGACCTTCTTGAACTTCGGATTCTTGGCGATCGTCTCGGCGTAAAGCTCGTTGGCGGCGTTGAAGCACGCTTCCATCACCGACTGCGGGAACGGCAAGAACTTCGTGCCGGCCGCGACCAGCTCGCGCAGCGCCTTGGGGTTCTGCGCGTCGTATTTCGCCACCGACCATCCCACCGTGTCGCCGGCCGCGACGGAGATCGCCTCCTTGTAAGGCGCCGGCAACGCATCGAACGCCTTGTCGCCGCAATAGAGCGACAGCGCCGCGCAGCCTTCCCACCAGCCGGGATAGTAGTAGTACGGCGCGACCTTGTTGAAGCCGAGCTTCTGGTCGTCGTACGGACCGACCCATTCGGCGGCATCGATCGTGCCCTTCTCCAGCGCCGGATAGATGTCGCCGCCGGCGATCTGCTGCGGCACCACGCCGAGCTTCGTCATCACCTGGCCGGCAAAACCGCCGATGCGCATCTTCACGCCCTTCATGTCCTCGGGCGTCTTGATCTCCTTGCGCCACCAGCCGCCCATCTGCGCGCCGGTGTGGCTCATCAGGAAGGACGTCATCTTGTAGTCTTTGTAGAACTCGCGCATCAGCTCGAGCCCGCCGCCATGATAGACCCAGGCATTGTGCTGGCGGGTGTTCAGGCCGAACGGCAATGCCGTGTCGAAGGCGAACGTCGGATCCTTGCCGACATAGTAGTAGGCGGCCGTGTGGCCGCACTCGACCGTCTCGTTCTGTACGGCATCGACGACCTGGAGGCCCGGGACGATTTCGCCGGCCGCGAAAACGCGAATCTGGAACTTGTTGTCGGTCAGCGCCGCGACACGCTTGGCGAAGAACTCGCCGGCGCCGTAGATCGTGTCGAGCGACTTCGGAAAGCTCGACGCCATGCGCCACTTCACCTCGGGCATGGACTGGGCAACTGCTGGCGCCGCAAGCGCACCTGCAGCGACTACTGTCGCACCGCCAACGCCGGCGGTGCGCATGAACTTGCGACGTTGCATCTGAAAATAACTCCCTAGATTTCTTACTTTTGAGCGCGTGCCTTCTGCATCGCGAACCGCCTTCTGCGATGGGCGGGTTATCGCATAGCGCAACGGGGATGGAAAGCTAGTTGCCGCCCCTCTGAAGACAAATAGAGAACGGCTTCATCTAGGGTATTTTGCTTTTATTTTTCAAAGACTTGTGATCAGAGCTTGTTGGCAGCCGACTGACGCGCCATGAAGTTGTCGAAGGTATTCTCGGCGACGCGGAACCACAGGATTTCCTCGGCGCGAAACGGTTTCCAGGACTCATAGACCTTCCTGAACTTCGGATTCTT
Source organism: Pseudomonadota bacterium (assembly GCA_020160995.1). Taxonomy (GTDB): domain Bacteria; phylum Pseudomonadota; class Alphaproteobacteria; order Reyranellales; family Reyranellaceae; genus Reyranella. Next base: position 19,504 of record JAIUOY010000226.1, read on the forward strand.
CGCGCTCGTCTCGGCATAGATCTCGTTCGCGGCATTGAAGGCCGCTTCCATCATTGCCTGCGAGAACGGCAAGACCTTCGCACCGCCCGCAATCAGTTCCCGCAATGCACGCGGGTTCTGCGCGTCGTACTTGGCGAGCGACCATCCTACCGTATCCCCGGCGGCCGCCGAGATCGCTTCCTTGTAAGCCGGTGGCAGTGCCTCGAAGGCCTTGTCGCCACAGTAGAGCGAGATCGCCGTACTGCCCTCCCACCACCCCGGATAGTAGTAGTACGGCGCCACCTTGTAGAAACCGAGCTTCAGATCGTCGTACGGACCGACCCATTCAGCGGCGTCGATCGTGCCCTTCTCCAGCGCCGGATAGATGTCGCCGGCAGCGATCTGCTGCGGCACCACGCCAAGCTTCGCCAGGACCTGACCGGCAAAGCCGCCGACGCGGAACTTCAGTCCCTTCAGATCGTCGAGCGTCTTGATCTCCTTGCGGAACCAGCCGCCCATCTGCGCGCCGGTGTGGCTCATCAGGAAGGACGTCATCTTGTAGTCTTTGTAGAACTCGCGCATCAGCTCGAGCCCGCCGCCATGATAGACCCAGGCATTGTGCTGACGGGTGTTCAGGCCGAACGGCAATGCCGTGTCGAAGGCGAAGGTCGGATCCTTGCCGACATAGTAGTAGGCGCCCGTGTGGCCGCACTCGACCGTCTCGTTCTGTACGGCATCGACGACCTGCAGGGCCGGAACGATCTCGCCGGCGGCAAAGGAGCGGATCTGGAACTTGTTATCGGTCAGCACCGCGACACGTTTGGCGAAGAATTCACCGGCGCCGTAGATCGCATCGAGTGACTTCGGAAAGCTCGAGGCCATGCGCCACTTCACCTCGGGCATGGACTGAGCAAGGGCGGGGGCCGCGAGCGTGCCGATGGCGGCGGCCGTTGCACCACCGACGCCAGCCGTACGCAGAAATTTGCGACGTTGCATCTTGGAAATTCTCCCTTGGATTTCTTGCTTCGGCCCGCTTCTTCACAGCGGCCTGCTCGTTGACGCGGGAGAATTATCGCATGGCGCAACAGGGCCAAAAACAAAGAAACCCCGCCGAAGCGGGGTTTCCAGGGTCTTCTTGGACGAGACCGATCAGAGCTTGTTGGCTGCCGACTGACGCGCCATGAAGTTGTCCAGCGTGTTCTCGGCAACGCGGAACCACAGCACCTCTTCCGCGCGGAACGGCTTCCACGACTCGAAGACTTTCTTGAACTTCGGGTTCTTCTCGTTGAGCGAGGCGAACAGTTCGTTGGTCGCGTTGAAGCAGGCTTCCAGGACCTGCGGCGAGAACGGCATCAGCTTGGTGCCGGCGGCGACCAGCTCGCGCACGGCCTTGGGGTTCTGTGCATCGTACTTGGCGAGCATCGAGGTGTGGGCCTTGGCGGCAGCCGCTTCCACGATCGCCTGGTAGGACTTCGGCAGTTCCGCCCACTTCGCCGTGTTCACGTAGGCCGAGAGCTGCGGACCGGCTTCCCACCAGCCGGGGTAGTAGTAGTACGGCGCGACCTTGTTGAAGCCGAGCTTCTGGTCGTCGTACGGACCCACCCACTCGGCGGCGTCGATCGTGCCCTTCTCCAGCGCCGGATAGATGTCGCCGCCGGCGATCTGCTGCGGCACCACGCCGAGCTTCGTCAGCACCTCGCCTGCGAAGCCGCTGACGCGGAACTTCAGGCCCTTGAGGTCGTCGACGGTCTTGATCTCCTTGCGGAACCAGCCGCCCATCTGCGCGCCGGTGTTACCGCACGGAATAGCGTAGATGTTGTAGTCCTTGAAGAAGTCGTTCATGAGCTGGCGGCCACCGCCCCAGTTCATCCACGCATCCTGCTGGCGCGCGTTGAGACCGAACGGCACCGCGCAGTCGAGCGCGAACGTCAGGTCCTTGCCGACATAGTAGTACGACGCGGTGTGGCCCATCTCGACCGTGCCGTTCTGCACGGCATCCGCCACCTGCAGGCCCGGGACGATTTCGCCGGCCGCGAACAGGCGGATCTGGAACTTGCCGTCCGTCGCTTCGGAAACATACTTGGCGAAGATCTCAGCCGAGCCGAAGATCGTGTCGAGCGCCTTGGGGAAGCTCGACGCCATGCGCCACTTCAACTCGGGCGAGGACTGAGCGATGGCGGGTGCGGCCAGCGTGCCGGCTGCTGCCACAGTGGCCGTGCCGATGCCGGCCGTACGGATGAACTTGCGACGTTGCATTGAACCTGGACTCCACTCGTGTGGCGGAACGGCAAGACATGCCGTCCGAATTGCGCGCCTTATGACACGCACGCCACCCCGGGCAAAAGGTTCAATGCATGAGCAATAACGCGAGCGCCAATGCACCCAGTGCAATGCGATACCAGGCGAAGACCGTGAAGCCGTGACGGCTGATGAAGCGCACGAAAGCGCCGACCACCAGGAGTGCGGCTACGAAGGCCGAGATGAAGCCCAGGGCGATGATGCCGCCATGGTCCCAGCTCAGGAGCGACCAGTTCTTGTAGAGATCGTAGACGGTCGCGCCGAGCATTGTCGGCATCGCCAGGAAGAACGAGAACTCCGCCGCAGTCGCACGATCAACGCGGAAAACCCGCGCCCCCATGATGGTGGCGCCGGCGCGGCTGACACCTGGGATCATGGCAAGGCATTGGCAAAGCCCGATCAGCAGCGCGGTCTTGAAATCGACCTCGTCCAGCGACTTGATGCGCGGGCGCTGCGCGTAACGTTCGATGATCAGGATTGCGACGCCACCTACGATCAAGGCGATGGCCACGACCATGGGATCGAACAGCAACGACTTGATGTACTTGTGCGCAAAGGCGCCGACGATCGCCGCCGGCAGGAAGGCAATCAGGACGGCAGTTGCGAAGCGCAGTGCGGGTTTCTGGCGCTCGATCACGCCCGTCGCGGTCGACCAGATCTTGCGGCGGTAGAGCAGGCAGACTGCCAGGATCGCGCCAAGCTGGATCACGATCTCGAACACCTTGCCGGGCGGTCCCTGGAAGTCCAGCACCGCCTCGGCGAGGATGATGTGGCCGGTCGAGGAAACCGGCAGGAACTCGGTAAGGCCTTCGACAACGCCGATCAGCAGCGCCTTCCAGATCAGCGTCAGGTCCATTCTCAGTCCTTGAACCGTTTGGCCCGCGGCCAGCCCTTCTCCGGCATGCGCCCCGCCTGCGCACGTTCACCGCGCCAGAACTTCAGTTCGCTGGCCGGGATCACACGGTTGCCCCAAGGCAGTCCCTCCGAGAGCCTGAAGGCCTGTGCATCCGACAGGTGGTCGCCCTTGGATTTCTGCAGCAGCACGCCGCGGCCACGGCCCATTTCGGGAACCTGATCCAGCGGGAAGATCAACAGCTTGCGGCCTTCGCTGAGAGCCGCTGCCGAATCGGCATTTTCCGGCACGATGGAGAAAGCCTGCGCCTTCTCCTTGTCGGCGAGGTTCAGGACCTGCTTGCCGTTCTTGGTCTGCGCGACGACATCGTCTTCCGGCACGATGAAGCCGCGCCCGGCATCCGACGCCACGAAGAACTTGCGACCGCCTTTCAGGACGATGAGCTGCACAATGTCCTGCTCGTTGCCCAGTTCGATCATCAGGCGAATCGGTTCACCATGGCCGCGCGCGCTGGGCAGTCGGTCGCAGCCCAGGGTGTAGAACCGACCGTTCGTGCCGAACACCAGCACCTTGTCGGTCGACTGCGCGTGGATGGCGAAGCGCGGCCCGTCGCCTTCCTTGAACTTCAGGTCTGCGGCGGCCTTGTCGTCGAGATGACCCTTGGCGGCGCGGATCCAGCCCTTCTCCGACAGGATCACCGTCATCGGCTCGCGCTCGACGAAGTCCTCGATCGCGTGTTCGATCTCGGCCGGCGCATCGGCCAGCTCCGTGCGGCGACGCCCGAGCTCGGTCTTGCCGCCGAACTTCTTCTTGGTTTCGCGAACTTCGTCGGCGACCCGTTCCCACTGCAGGCCCTCGTCCTTCAGCAGTGCCTTGAGGTCCTTGCGCTCGGCCGTGAGCTTCTTGTGCTCGCCACGGATCTCGAACTCCTCGAGCCGGCGCAAGGCGCGCAGCCGCATGTTCAGGATCGACTCGGCCTGCAGGTCGGTGAGCCCGAACGCCTTGATCATCTTCGGCTTGGGCTCGTCTTCCTCGCGGATGATCTTGATCAGCTTGTCGAGGTTCAGATAGGCGATCAGGTAGCCGTCGAGGATCTCCAGCCGCCGCTCGATCTCGGCCAGGCGGAACGTCGAACGCCGCACCAGCACTTCGCGGCGGTGATCGAGGAAGGCCTGCAACGCCTCGCGCAGGTTCATCACGCGCGGCGTGTTGTCCTTGTCGAGGACATTGAGGTTCAGCGGGAAGCGGATCTCGAGGTCGCTCAGCTTGAAGAGCTGTTCCATCAGCAGCTCGGCCGGCACGTTGCCGGTGCGCGGCTCCAGAATGATGCGGACGTCGTCGGCCGACTCGTCGCGCACGTCCTCCAGGATCGGCAGCTTCTTGGCGTTGATGATCTCGGCGATCCGCTCGATCAGCCTGCCCTTCTGAACCTGATACGGAATCTCGGTAACGACGATCCGGTACTGGCCGCGCGGAAGCTGCTCGACTTCCCACTTGGCACGCAGGCGGAAGGCGCCACGGCCGGTCTTATAGGCTTCGACGATCGACTCGCGCGGCTCGACCAGGATGCCGCCGGTCGGGAAATCCGGCCCCTTCACCAGGTCGACCAGCGTCTCGACGCGCGAGTTCGGCGTCTTGATGAGGTGCAGCAGCGCGTCGCACAGCTCGCCGGCATTGTGCGGCGGGATCGAGGTCGCCATGCCGACGGCGATGCCGGCCGCACCGTTGGCCAGGAGATTGGGGAAGCCGCCGGGCAGCACCACCGGCTCTTCGGTCGAACCGTCGTAGTTGGGCCGGAAGTCGACGGCATTCTCGTCGATGCCCGCCAGCAGCGCCTCTGCAACAGCAGTCAGGCGCGCCTCGGTGTAACGCATGGCCGCCGGATTATCGCCGTCGATATTGCCGAAGTTGCCCTGGCCCTCGATCAGCGGATAGCGGGCGGCGAAGTCCTGCGCGAGCCGCACCAGCGCGTCGTAGATCGACTGGTCGCCGTGCGGGTGATACTGGCCGATCACGTCGCCGACCACGCGCGCACTCTTCTTGAAGGCGCTGTTGGGGTCGAGCCGAAGCTGGCGCATGGCGTAGAGCAGCCGGCGATGCACCGGCTTCAGCCCGTCGCGCACATCGGGCAGCGACCGCGACATGATGGTCGACAGTGCATAGGACAGGTAGCGCTCCTGGAGCGCTTGCCCGAACTGGACCGGCTTGACCGCCGCGAGAGGGACGACGTTGTTGCGCTTTGCCATTTACCGGACGTGAGGGGAACCGGCCGCAAATGTCGCCACGGCCTTTGTTATTCTAGCGTTGGAGCGACTCCATAAATCTCGACCGCGCGGGAGGCAAGGGCTTGTTCTGTGGCCAAAACACGTGCCGTTCGAGGAAATAGCCGGTCAGGTCGAGACCCTGGCGCAACTCATCGTCATCGGACGGTAATCCGCCAGTGGATAGAAATCCGGGCAGCGCCAGAAGCTTCTCCTTGTAGGGTCCGGCTGCCGCCCGCGACACCGCCCTGCCTGTCTTGGGCGAGACGTAGGCCAGATCTTCCGTCGTTCCGGTGGCTGCGCATTTCTCAAGGTCGAGCCCGAAACCCAGCTCCTGGAGCAGGCCCAATTCAAGTCGCACATAGAGAACCGGCCAGCCGGGATGGCCAAGGACACCCAGAAAGGCGCGGAAGCCGTCGAACATTGCCGGATGCGGTTCGCGTTCGGGAAGCGCGGCATCGACGACGGCACAGGCGGCCGCGAGTCCCGACAGTTCGACTGCACTGTCGAGAGCCTGTGCGGCATGAGCTTCCCGCAGCTCGCCGGAATAATTACCGAGCTGCTCGGAAAGCCGCGCCCGCCAGGCAACCTCGACAAGATTGCCGGACTGCCAAACCGGGCGGGCACGGCGCGAGATGCCGCCCGGCACGAAGCCTGCGTGGCGACCATGTTCGCGCGTCAGCAGCGACACGACGAGGCCGCTCTCGCCATGAGGCCGCGCCGTCAGCACGATGCCGTCGTCCGTCCAATCCATGCGCGTGTATGCCGCGTTTGGTGGAATCGCGCTAGGTTGGGGCATGTCCCGATTGAGACGACGCTCGTTCCTGGGCGCCGGCGCCCTCGCCGCCTTTCCGCCCCGTCTCTTCGCCCAGACTGAAGCCGCGGGCCGGCCGCGCCTCCTGCAGGGCGTGCAGGCTGGCGACGTCGGGGCCGATGGGGCGACGATCTGGAGCCGCGCCGACCGGCCGGCTCGCATGATCGTCGACTATGCGACGACGGAGCGCTTCACCGACGCGCGGCGCGTCGAAGGACCGTCGGCCCTGGAGGCGACGGACTTTACCTCCCGTATCCGCCTCGACGCCCTGCCTGCGGGCCAGACCATCTTCTATCGCGTCGCGTATCTCGACCTTGGCGACCTCAAGACCCTGAGCGAGCCGGTCGTCGGCCGTTTCCGCACGCCGCCCGCGTCCGGCGCCCCCGCGTCCAATACCGACGTGAGCTTCGTCTGGTCGGCCGATACGGCGGGCCAGGGCTGGGGCATCAACCCCGACATCGGCGGCATGACGATCTACGAGTCGATGCGCCGCCTCGCGCCCGATTTCTTCGTCCATTGCGGCGACACGATCTACGCCGACAATCCCCTCGCCGCCGAGAAGAAGCTGCCCGACGGCCGCCTCTGGAAGAACCTCGTCACGGAGGCAAAGTCGAAGGTCGCCGAAAGCCTGACCGAGTTCCGCGGCAACCATCTCTACAATTTCCTCGACGACAACCTGCGCCGCTTCAACGCCGAAGTGCCGATGATCGCGCTGTGGGACGACCACGAGGTGGTCGACAACTGGACCTGGGAAAGACGGCTGGACGCCGACCCGCGCTACAAGGTGAAGGACGTGCGATCGCTCGCGACTTTCTCCGAGCGGGCCTTTCGCGAATACATGCCCCTGGCCGACGGACTCGACGGCCCGATGCGGCTGTATCGCCGTTTCTCGTTTGGCCCGCATCTCGACCTCTTCCGCCTCGACATGCGCAGCTTCCGCGGCCCCAACACGGTTGCCGCCTCGAACACCACCTATCTCGGCGACGAGCAGCTCGCGTGGCTGAAGCACGCCCTCAAATCATCGCAGGCCACCTGGAAGATCGTTGCCGCCGACATGCCCCTGGGCCTCGTCGTCTACGACGACTGGCGCACCAAGACCGGCGCCGATGGTCTGGCCAATGCCGACGACGGGCCGCCGCTCGGCCGCGAACTCGAGATTGCCGGCCTGCTGGCCTTCATCAAGCGCGAGGGCATTCATAACGTGCACTGGATCACTGCCGACGTGCATTACCCCGCCACGCACCGCTACGATCCGGCCCGGGCCGCCTTCTCGGACTTCACGCCGTTCTACGAATTCGTCTCGGGGCCGCTGTGCGCCGGCGGCTTCGGCCCCAATGCGCTCGACCGCACCTTTGGGCCGCAGATCGTCTTTCAGAAAACGCCCAGCCGGGTCGACCTGTCGCCGTTGGAAGGCTCCTGCCATTTTGGCCACGTCAAGATCGAGGGCCGCACGGGCCTGATGACCGTCACCCACCGCGATGCGGCGGGCGGCATCCTGCACACGCTCGAACTGGCGCCCAGTTAGTTATCGCTTGGGCTCGTAGTCCAATCCGATGGCACGGTAGTGCGAGGGATCGTCGGCCCAGCGCTCGCTTACCTTCACATGCAGGAAGAGATGCACGGGCCGCTCCAGCATCTGGCCGAGCTCGTGGCGTGCCCGCGCACCGATCTGCTTGATACGCGCCCCGCCCTTGCCCAGGAAAATGGCGCGCTGGCCGTCGCGCTGGACATGGATCGTCTGTTCGACCCGCACGCTGCCGTCGGGCCGATCCTCCCATTTGTCGGTCTCGACCGCGGCCTCGTAGGGCAGTTCCTGATGAAGCTGCAGGAAGACCTGTTCGCGCGTCACCTCGGACGCCAGGAGACGCAACGGGAGGTCCGCTGCCTGGTCCTCGGGATAGAGGAACGGTCCCGCCGGCACGGCGGCAGCCAGGGCCGTCAGCAGATCGTTGATGCCGTCGGCCTTCAGCGCGCTCACCATGAAGGTGCGCTCGAAAGGCACGCGCGCATTGAGTTCCGCCGTAAGCGCCAGCAGTTTCTCGCGATGCACGAGATCGATCTTGTTCAAGACAAGATAACGCGGCGCACGCGACTGCTTCAGCCGCTCGATGATGGCTTCGGTCTCCGGCCCGATGCCGCGCTCGGCGTCTACCACCAGCGCCACGACGTCGGCATCCTCGGCGCCCTGCCACGCCGCGGCAACCATGGCCCGCTCCAGACGGCGCTTGGCCACGCGGAAGATGCCGGGCGTATCGACCAGCACGACCTGGGCGCGTGTGCCATCGGGCATGTCCGCCATCGCAATGCCGATCACCCGCATGCGCGTGGTCTGCACCTTGGGCGAGACGATGCTCACCTTCGAACCGACCAGCCCGTTCACCAGGGTCGACTTGCCGGCATTGGGGGCGCCGACCACGGCAACGAAGCCGGCACGTGTCGAAAGTTCACTCATGACCGATCCAGCCGTTCGAGAAGAGTTGAGGCCGCAAGCCGCTCCGCCTCGCGCTTGCTGCCGCCGCGGCCGCGCGCCGGCTCATGGCCCTTGATCGCCACGTCGACGACGAAGACGGGCGCATGTGCCGGTCCTTCGCGATCGACTTCGCGGTAGCTCGGCAGCGGCAGGCGTCTTGCCTGAGCCCATTCCTGCAACGCCGTCTTGGCGTCGCGCGGCGGCGCCGCGCCTTGCTGGCTGAGCCGGTCGCCCCACAATTTCTGCACGCAGGCGGCGGCGCTTTCAAATCCGCCATCGAGGTAGACGGCGCCCAGCAATGCCTCAAGAGCGTCGGCCAGGATGTTGGGCTGAATGCTGCCGCCATGGGCGCGTTCCGAATCGCCCAGACGCAAATAAGGACCGAGGTCGATTTCCGCCGCGATCTCGACCAGCGTCTCCGCTCTGACGAGGGCTGCATGTCGCCGCGCCAGACCGCCCTCGCGCTCGTGCGGGAAACGCTTCAGCAGAAGGTCCGCCATGGCCAGCGACAGGACGCGGTCGCCCAGGAACTCGAGCCGCTCGTTGCCTTGCGGGAAGGCCGCCTTCAACTCGGGACGGCGGTCGAGTGCGCTGCGGTGGGTAAGCGCTTCGGCGGCGAATTCGGCACGTGCGAAAGCGTGCCCCAGACCTTCCGACAACGCCGCCAGATCGGCGTCGGTCGGCTTCAGTGGATGGCCATGAAGAAGCGGTTCCAGCGTATTGCCTCGGGCCATTTCCACGGCTCCAGCCAACCCGCGGCCGATGGATCGTGCGAGAAGAAGATGAACTCGGCCCGACCGACGAGATTTTCCGCAGGCACGTACCAGCCGAGCTGGTCGCGGTCGCGCGTCGAGCCGGAGAAGTCGCGCAGCATGAGGCGCGTTCGGCTGTCGAGCGAATCGTCGCGATTGTCGCCCATGACGAAGTAGTTGCCGGCCGGCACCAGGAACTCGGGCGTGTTGTCGGCCATGCCGTTGTCCATGTATTCGAGCACGGTGTAGCTGCGTCCGTTGGGCAGCGTCTCGCGATAGAGCGTGCCCTTCTGATAGTGCCCGTTCGTGCCCTTCACATAGTCGCTGGAGCGCAGCCGATCGACCGCCTTGCCGTTGATGTGGAGGATGCCGTTCGTGACCTGGATGCGATCGCCCGGCATGCCGACGATGCGCTTGATATAGTCCGTACGGTTGACGCCCTGGCCCTGATCTCCCGGGTACTTGAAGACGGCGACGTCGCCGCGCTCCGGCGGCGAGCCGAAGATGCGCCCCGAGAACACGCCGAGCGAGAACGGGAAGGAGTGCTTGCTGTAGCCGTAGGAATATTTCGAGACGAACAGATAGTCGCCGACCAGCAGGGTCGGGATCATCGATCCGCTGGGAATGTTGAAGGGCTCGATGGCAAACGTTCGCACGACAAGTGCGATCAGAACGGCATAGACGACCGTGCGGACGGTCTCGCCCCAGCCGCCGGCCTTTTCCTGCCCCCGCTTCCGCCGTTCAGCCACGTCCGTCATCGCCGTTCCAGTTTAAACGAGCCGCGGCTATAGCAGGGCCGGCCGGCCGTGTCTCCCGCCCCGGTTGAGGCATCTGCGCGCTGCAGTCCGGTGGTACCGCTGCCTGGTTCATGTTTGCGGTACCGCCGAAATGATGATGATTGCCTGGGCCATTGGGTATTCATCGGTCAACGTCAGGTCGATTTGCGGCGACATTCCGGCAGGTGTCATCTCCTGAAGCCGCGCCAGAGCGCCGCCCGTCAGCGCCATGGTGGGCCGGCCGCTACGCTGGTTGATGACGCCCATGTCACGCCAGAACACACCGCGTCGCAAGCCCGTCCCCAGGGCCTTGGAACAGGCTTCCTTGGCGGCAAAACGCTTGGCATAGCTTGCCGCGCGGGTCGCGCGACCTTCGGATCTTTTTTGTTCCGTCTCGGTGAAGATTCGCTGCACGAATCGGTCGCCGAACCTTTCCAGCGACTTCTCGATCCGCCGGATATCGCAAAGGTCGTTGCCGATACCCAGGATCACGCGGACAGCCCTCCCGCACGCGCCGCATCCATGATCCGGCGCATTTCCCGGATCGCCGCTTCCAGGCCGACGAAGATTGCCTCGCCGACCAGGAAATGCCCGATGTTGAGCTCGCGTACTTCGGGAATGGCCGCGATCGGGCCGACATCGGCATAGCTCAATCCATGGCCGGCATGGCATTCGAGGCCGAGCTTGGCGCACAGGGCTGCGGCCTTGGCGATACGCGCGAGTTCGGCCTGCTTGGCGGCGCCCTCGATCTCGCAATAGCGGCCGGTATGCAGTTCCACAACCGGCGCCCCCAGCGTGACGGCGGCCTCGAGCTGGCGCGGATCGGCCTCGATGAACAGCGACACCCGGATGCCGGCATCGCGCAGTCGGGCGACCATGGGTTTCAGATGGTTGTGCTGGCCGGCAGCATCGAGACCGCCTTCGGTCGTTCGCTCCTCGCGCTTCTCCGGCACGATGCAGGCGGCATGCGGACGGTGGCGCAGCGCGATGTCGACCATCTCCTGGGTCGCCGCCATCTCGAAGTTGAGCGGCACCTTGAGCTCGCGCATCAGCCCTTCGATGTCGGCGTCGATGATATGCCGTCGATCTTCACGAAGATGCGCCGTGATGCCGTCGGCACCGGCCGCCTCGGCAAGCCGCGCCGCGCGTAGCGGGTCGGGAAGATGTCCGCCGCGCGCGTTACGCACGGTGGCGACGTGGTCGATATTGACGCCGAGACGCAGGGGATTGGGCGCGGACATACGCTACTTTCGCTGGGAGGAGATGGAGTAAGCCGTCAATTGCGGGCGCGCTCGACGGCGTTGATGGCGGGCGTGGCGCGCAGCGCCGCCGTGATGTCGGCGAGATGCTTCACGTCCGAAACCTCGACGTCGATCACCATGTCGAAGAAATCCATCGACCGATTGACGATGCGCAGGTTGGAGATATTGCCTTCGTGGCGGGCGATGACGGTCGAGAGGCTCGACAGGCTGCCTGGTTGGTTTGCCACCGTAATCTTGAGCCGGCCGGTATAGACACCACCCTCGCCGTCACCGACCGAGTCCCAGCCGACGTCGATCCAGCGCTCCGGCGAGTCCGAGAAGCTTTCGAGCGTCGCGCAATCGATCGTATGGATGGTGACGCCCTTGCCGGTGGTGATGATACCGACAATGCGGTCGCCGGGCAGCGGATGGCAGCAACGCGCGAAGTGCACCGCCATGCCGGGGATCAGGCCGCGAATGGCAATCTGGCCCGGCTCGCCGCGCGCGCGCGCGCCGTCGGCCTTGCTCGCCTTGCCAGCCTTGGCGCGGGCACGCGAGATCGGCACGACATCGGCACCGCCTTTGCGATTCTGCTTGAGCCCCGGATAGACAGCGGTCAGCACTTCGCGAGCGCCGGTCAGGCCGGCGCCGACGGCGGCGACGAGATCGTCGGTCGTTGCCTGCTTGAAGTTGGCGCGCACACCGTCGAGACCCTTCTCCGTGACCTCGTATCCTTCCTCGTGGAAAGCCTTGTCCAGCAGGGACCGGCCGAGCTGGATGTATTGCTCGCGCTGACGAATGCGGATGAAGCGGCGGATCGCGGCCTTGGCCTTGCCCGTGACGACGAAACGCTCCCAGGTCGGCGATGGCGTCTGTGCTTTGGACGTGATGATCTCGACCTGGTCGCCGTTGGAAAGCTGCGTTCGGAGCGGCAGCATGCGGCCGTTGATCTTGGCGCCGACGCAGGTGTCGCCGACCTGGCTGTGCACGGCATAGGCGAAGTCGATCGGCGTCGCACCGCGCGGCAGGGCGATCAGGTTGCCCTTGGGCGT
>JAIUOY010000227.1:0-23657 GCA_020160995.1 Pseudomonadota bacterium
AAGTGCGACCGATCAAGCAGATGTCGGGCGGCGCCAACTTCAACGAGGTGTTCTTCACCAACGTGCGCATCCCCGACAGCCAGCGGCTGGGCAAGGTGGGCGAGGGCTGGAAGGCTGCTCTCACGACCTTGATGAACGAGCGCCTGGCCGTCGGCCTGCCGTCGGGCGGCCTCGACATCGACGAGCTGATGGAACTGGCGCGCGACACCGACCTCGAGGACGGGCCGGCGATCCGCAACCAGACGGTCCGCAGCAAGATCGCCGAATGGTACGTCCAGCAGCAGGGCCTGAAGCTGACGCGCTACCGCACCCTGACCGCGCTCTCCAAGGGCCAGACGCCGGGGCCGGAATCCTCGATCATCAAGATCGTGGCCGCCCCCAAGATGCAGGACATGGGCGCCTTCGCCATGGAGCTGATGGGCCCGGCCGGCATCATGAAGGAGGAGATCCCGCATGCCGGCGGCTTCCAGGCACAGTGGATCGGCGGCGCCGGCTTCCGCATCGCCGGCGGCACCGACGAGATCCTGCGCAACATCGTAGCCGAGCGCGTACTGGGCATGCCTGCCGACGTCCGCGTCGACAAGGACATTCCGTTCAATCAGCTCGGAAAGAAGTAGGCGCCTTCATAGGCGTCAGGGCAGCTCCCCTTCGCGGAGTCCGCGAAGGGGAGAGGTTCATGACCTCAACGTTGCTTGAGCGCCCACTCGGTGTATTTCTTCGCGAGGGCCTGGGTGTCGGCGTAGTACTTCGCGTACGTGGCGCCGACCATCGGCTTCAGCGCCAGCCCGACGGCATCCATCTTCTGCTTCATCTCGGGGCTCTCGATCGCCTTCAGGAAGGCGGTCTCGACGACCTTGATGACGTCGGCTGGCGTGCCCTTGGGGGCGCCGACGCCGCGCGTCGAGGAGGAGATGACTGTCGCCATGCCCAGCTCCTTGGTGCAGGGCACGTTGGGCAGGAACTTCGAGCGCTCGACATCGGTGACGGCAAGCCCGCGGACCTCTCCCGACAGCACGCGCTTGAAGACGCTGCCGACATTGTCGAAGGCGCAATCGACATGGCCGCCCATCACGCCGGTGAGCTGCTGGGCGCCGCCGTCGAAATGGACGATGCGGAATTCGCACTTGGCCGCCTCCTGCACCATCAGGATGGCGAGGTGATCGTCGCTCAGGATGCCGGTGGTGCAGGCGCTGATCTTGCCAGGCGCTTTCTTCGCCGCGTCGATCAGGTCGGCCAGCGTCTTGTAGGGGCTGTCGCCCTTGACCCAGATCAGGCCGGGATCGAGCACCTGGTTCACAATGGGAATGAAGCTGTCGATGTTGAACGCAGCCTTGCGCTCGGGATCGAGGATGATGGTGTTGAGGCCGGGCAGGTTGAGGAAGCCCAGGGTGTAGCCGTCGGGCCGCGCGCGGGCGATTTCCGTGAAACCGAGCTGGCCGCCCGCGCCGCCTTTGTTGACCACGGTGATCGGCTGTCCGAGGTCCTTCTCGGCGGCGGCGGCGAGAATGCGGGCACCGACATCGGTGCTGCCTCCCGCCGGAAAGGCCACGATCAACTGCACTGCCTTGCGCGGATAGTTCTGGGCCAGGGCAGGGCTCGCGATGGTGGCGGCGGCTGACGCGGTAAGCAGGGTACGACGACGGATGAGCATAGTTTCCTCCCTTTAGCTTTGATTGGCGGCTTTACTCGACATCGCTCTCCCTGAGAGGAGAGAGCGAACGAGGCTTGAAGATGAGAACGCCGATCACGATCACCGGCACCACCAGCATCGCCAGGGCTAGCGGCCGGTCGAGGAAGATGGCGAAGCTGCCGCCGGAGATCTCCAGCGTCGTGCGCAGCGACTTCTCCATCATCGGCCCCAGGATCAGTGCCAGGATGGCCGGGGCGATGGGGAAGTCGAGCTTGCGCAGCAGGTAGCCCAGGATGCCGAAGCCCAGCATCATCCAGACATCGAACAGGCTCTGCTTCAGCCCGTAGGCGCCGATGATGCAGAAGATCAGGATGCCGGTGCACATGTAGCTGAAGGGCACCTTCAGCAGCTTGGCCCACAGTCCGACCAGCGGCAGATTGAGGATCAGCAGCAGGAGGTTGCCGATGAAGAAGCTCGCGATCACCGTCCAGACGAGCGCCGGCTGTTCGGTGAACAGGAACGGGCCCGGTGTGATGCCGTTGATGATGAAGGCGCCCATCAGCACCGCGATGGTGGGGGAGCTGGGAATGCCCAGCGCCAGCAGCGGGACCATGGCGGCATTGGCGTAGGCATTGTTGGCCGTCTCGGCGGTTGCGACGCCTTCGATGGCGCCCTTGCCGAAGCGTTCCGGTGTCTTGGAGACGCGCTTCTCCAGCACATAGGCCATGAAGGTCGGCACGATGGCGCCGACGCCCGGAATCAGGCCCAGCACGAACCCGACGACGGTGCCGCGCCCGATTGCGCCTGCGGACTGGCGGCATTCCTGACGAGTCGGCAGCCAGGTCTTGAGTTCGGCGCTGATCATGTGGGTCTGGCGCTTCTCGGCTGCCAGCAGCAGCTCGGCGATGCCGAACAGCCCCATGACGACCGGCACGAAGCCGATGCCGTCGTAGAGTTCTTCCGCGCCGAACGTGAACCGGGGCGCGCCGCGCACCGGATCGATGCCGATCATCGCCAGCAGGAGGCCGATCACCGTCATCAGCAGCGCGGCCAGCATGTTGCTGCCGGCGAGGCCGACGACGAGGCAAAGGCCCGCCACCATCAGCGCGAAGAACTCGGCCGGTCCGAATTTCAGGGCAAGCGACGCGAGCGGCATGGCGACGGCAACCAACGCCACGGTGGCAAGCGTGCCGCCGACGAAGGAGCCGATGGCCGCGATCCCCAGCGCAGAGCCGGCCCGGCCCTGTCGTGCCATCTGATGGCCGTCGATACAGGTCACGACCGAGGCGGCCTCGCCCGGCACGTTGATCAGCACTGAGGTGATCGTGCCGCCGTACATGGCGCCGTAGTAGATGGCGCAGAGCATGATGATGGCGCCGGTGGCGTCGAGGCTGAAGGTGAGCGGAATCAGGATGGCGGTGCCTGCAGCCGGCCCCAGCCCCGGTAGCACGCCGATCAGGGTGCCCAGCATGCAGCCGGCAAAGGCGAAGAGCAGATTGTTGAGGGAAAGCGCGGCAGCGAAACCGTGGAGCAGATGTGTCAGTGCCTCCATGGTCTAGAACTCCAGCCAGCCGGTGGGCAGCAGCACGTCGAGCCAGGTGGTGAAGACATAGTAGACGCCGAAGCTCCCCAGCACGGCGAACAGCGCGATGGCCCACCAGCGGCGTTCTCCCAGTGCGATCACCAGCGCGGCGTTGAAGACCAGCATCGAAATCCTGAAGCCCACGACGGCCATGGCGACGGTCGCGGCCGCCAGCAACGCGACGATGGCGAGCCAGCGCAACGCGCCTGGGCCGTGAGGCAGGATGTGGATTTCACCCTCAGAGGGATCGCGGGGCTCGCGGGCCGTCGTGATCAGCAGCGCGACGGCAAGCACGATGCCGATCAGCGCCAGCCAGAACGGGAAGAAGCCCGGGCCGGGCCCGAGGCGATCCGTCAACGACAAGAGCAGAGATTGCCAGAGCGCGAACAGGCAGAATGCCAGCATCGCACCCGTCGCGATAAGCCGACCCTGGCGCATGCCGGTTGGCCCTCCCTGTTTTCATTCTTCGTTCTGACGTGCAGCATAGCTGCAAACAGGCTGGCGGCAAGTCGCTGTCCGGCGGGAGGAAGATTGGATGAACAGGCTTGATGGCAAGGTAGCGTTTCTGTCAGGAGCCGCACGCGGCATTGGCGGGGCGACAGCGACATTGATGGCAAGCGTCGGCGCCAAGGTCGTGATCGGCGATGTGCTGGAGGAGCGCGGCCGCCAGACCGTGCGCGAGATCGAAGCGGCCGGTGGGCAGGCGACCTTTGTGCCGCTCGATGTCACGCAGGAAGCGAGCTGGACAGCCGCGTTGGATACGACGGTGAAGCAGTATGGTGGTCTCGACGTTCTGGTAAACAATGCCGGCATCTTCGTCGGCAAGGGCGTCGAGGATGCTTCGATGGACGATTGGCATCGGCTGGTCGCCGTCAATCTGACCGGCGTGGTGCTGGGCACGCGCGTGGCGCTGCCGCATCTCAAGGCACGCGCCAAGGACAGCCCGCATGGTTCGGCGATCGTCAATCTCGCTTCGGTCGCGGGCCTCGTGGGTTCGCAGCTAGACCCGCTCTATTCGCTGACCAAGGGCGGCGTCACGTTGTTCACCAAGTCGACGGCGTTGGAATTCGGCCGCAAGGGCTATCGCGTCCGCGTCAACTCGATCCATCCTGGCGTCATCGACACCGACATGGGCCAGCAGACCTTCGCCATGCGCGCCCAGGCGCTCGGCACCAACGATACCGAGGCGACACGCAAGGTCTCGACCAGCATGCACCCGATCGGCCGCCTCGGGCTTGCCGACGACATCGCCAAGGGAATCGTCTTCCTGGCCTCGGACGATGCCGGATTCATGACCGGCGCTGGCCTCGTGGTCGACGGCGGCTATACGGCCCAATGAGAAGCTAGAAAATCCCCGCAGCCAATCCGGCCGCCATCGCCGCGCCGAGTTCCTCGCATTGCTCGACGAAGGCGGATTGCCAGGGGCCCTTGCAGATCAGGGGCTCCTGGACGGCGCGCCAGCGCAGGCCCGTGACGATGGTCTCGACGCCGCGGCGCGTGCCGATACCGTCGCTGCCGGCACGGATGTAGAGGGCGTAGGGCAGGCCTTGGGTCCGCTCCAGGCAGGGATTGTAGCTGCGGTCGAAGAAGTCCTTCAGTGCACCGCTCATGTAGCCGAGGTTTTCCGTGGTGCCGAGGATAACGGCCTGCGCGGCCAGCACATCGTCAGGCCCGGCCTGCAGCGGTGCCACGACCTGGACGTCGACGTCCGTTTCGCTGCGCGCACCCCGTTCCACGGCCTGTCGCAGGGAAAGGGTGTTCTCCGACGGCGCGTGCGCCACAATGAGCAGCCTTTTCGACATGGAGGGGGTTTTACCCTGAGACGCGCCGACATGCTCAAGAAACTCCTGATTGCCAATCGCGGCGAAATCGCCATCCGCATCGCCCAGGCCGCTGCCGAGCTGGGCATCGCCACCGTCGGTGTCCATTCCGAGGACGACGCGACGTCCCTCCATGTGCGGCGCGTCGACGAGGTACAGGCCCTGAAAGGACGAGGGGCGGCGGCCTATCTCGACATCGCCGGCGTCATCGCGGCCGCAAAAGCCATGGGCTGCGATTCGGTGCATCCCGGCTACGGCTTCCTGTCGGAGAATGCTGCATTCGCGAAAGCCTGCGCCGAGGCGGGATTGGTCTTCGTCGGTCCGACGCCCCAGCAGCTCGACCTGTTCGGCGACAAGGCGCAAGCCCGTGCTCACGCGATCAAGACATCCGTTCCACTGCTGCCCGGCACGGACGGTGCTGCCGATCTCGCGGACATTCGCGCCTTCTTCGAGAGGCACGCGAAGTCGGGCGTGATGATCAAGGCCATTGCCGGCGGCGGCGGGCGTGGCATGCGGCCGGTGCGCCAGGCGGCCGAGATTGCCGAATCCTTCGAGCGGTGTGCCGCCGAAGCGAAAGCCGCCTTCGGCAATCCGGCGCTCTATGCCGAACGGTTGATCGACCGTGCGCGCCATATCGAGATCCAGATCGTGGGCGATGGCGAGGGCGGCATCGTGGCGCTCGGCGAACGCGACTGCACGGTGCAGCGCCGCAACCAGAAGATCGTCGAACTGGCGCCCAGCCCGCATCTCGGCGCCACGTTGCGCCTGCGGATCGTCGATGCCGCGATCGCCATGGCCAAGGCCGTGCACTATCGCAGCCTCGGCACTTTCGAGTTCCTGGTCGACGATGCGGCGCAGGAGTTCTTCTTCATCGAAGCCAATCCGCGACTTCAGGTCGAGCACACCGTCACCGAGGAGGTCTATGGCGTCGACTTGGTGAAGGCGCAGCTTCGGCTTGCGTCGGGTACAAAGCTGGTGGAAACCGGCCTCGCGGCGGCGGCGCCCCGGGGGCATGCGATCCAGCTTCGCATCAACATGGAGACCATGACGGCCGACGGCTCGGCCAGGCCGGGCGGCGGCACGCTCACCGCCTTCGAGCCGCCGTCGGGGCCGGGTGTTCGCGTCGATACCTATGGCTATGCCGGCTACCGCACCAATCCCAACTTCGATTCGCTGCTGGCCAAGGTCATTGTTCATACGCCATCGCCCGACTTTGCCGATGCGCTGGCGCGGGCGGAGCGGGCGCTGGCGGCCTTTCGGCTGGAGGGCGCGCCGTCCAACATCGCTTTCCTGCGGGCCCTGATCGCCCATCCCGATTTCCGCGCCGACAAGGTCTACACGCGCTTCGTCGACGATCATGCCGGTGCGCTGATCGAGGCGGCGGCCAAGCAGAAGGGCGGACTCTACTTCGAGCCCGCGGCGACTAGTGCCGCTCCTGCAGGACGCCAGGCCGGGGCGCGGGTCGACAGCGTCGATCCGCTGGCCGTGCTGGCGTTCGGCAAGGCCCGCTCGGATACGGCCGCGTCGGGCGATGCCGGCAGCGATGCGCCGGAGGGAACGGTCGCGGTCCCGGCACCGATGCAGGGCACGATCGTCAGTATCGCGGTGAAGGAGGGCGATGCCGTCGCGGCAGGCCAGGCGCTGCTGATCATGGATGCCATGAAGATGCAGCACGAGATCAGGAGCCCGGCGCGCGGCTATGTGCGGCGCATCGCGGTCGAGGCGGGCGAGACGATCTACGAGGGCCATTCGCTGCTGTTCGTCGAGGAGGCCGATGTCGAGGTGAAGGGCGCCGCGGTCGAGGAGAAGATCGATCTCGACCATATCCGGCCGGACCTGGGCGAATATCTCGAACGCCGGGCGATGACGCTCGACGAGAGGCGGCCCGATGCCGTGGCGCGCCGGCGCAAGACCAACCAGCGTACGGCTCGCCAGAACCTCGACGATCTGGTCGATCCCAACAGCTTCGTGGAGTACGGCGCCTTTGCCATCGCGAGCCAGCGGTCGCGGCGCACCATCGAGGACCTGATCGAGAAGACGCCGGCCGACGGGCTGATCACCGGCATTGGCCGGGTCAACGGCTCGCTGTTCGGTCCGGAGCGCAGCCGGGTCGCGGTCGCGCACTACGACTATACGGTGCTGGCGGGAACGCAGGGCAAGAACAACCACCACAAGAAGGACCGGCTGTTCGAGATCGTCGAGAAGCAGCGCATTCCGCTGGTGTTCTTCACCGAGGGCGGCGGCGGGCGGCCGGGCGACATCGACGTGCAATCGGTTGCAGGCCTCAACACTATGGCCTTCCATATCTTCGGACGGTTGAGCGGCGCCGTGCCGTTGGTCGGCATCAACTCCGGCCGCTGCTTTGCCGGCAATGCGGCGATCCTGGGCTGCTGCGACGTGGTGATCGCCACGAAGAACTCGTCGATCGGCATGGGCGGGCCGGCAATGATCGAAGGCGGCAATCTCGGCGTCTTTTCGCCTGAGGAAGTGGGGCCGATGTCGGTCCAGGTGCCCAACGGCGTCGTCGACATCGCCGTCGAGGACGAGGCGGAGGCCGTGGCCGTCGCCAAGCAGTATCTCTCCTATTTCCAGGGCGTGGTGCCGGAGTGGCGCGCAGCCGACCAGCGCCTGCTGCGCCGCGCCATCCCCGAGAACCGCCTGCGCGTCTACGACGTGCGCGACGTCATCGCCACGCTCTGCGACGAAGGCTCGGTGCTGGAACTGCGCCGCGCCTTCGGGCCGGGCATGGTGACGGCCTTTGCCCGCATCGAGGGCAAGCCGCTGGGCATCGTCGCCAACAACCCGGTGCACCTCGCAGGCGCCATCGACAGCGACGGCTCGGACAAGGCGGCGCGTTTCCTGCAGCTGTGCGACGCCTTCGACATCCCGATCCTGTTCCTCTGCGACACGCCGGGCATGATGGTAGGTCCGGAAATCGAAAAGACCGCGCTGGTGCGGCACTGCTCGCGCCTGTTCGTGACCGGCGCCAACCTCACCGTGCCCTTCGGCACCATCGTCCTGCGCAAGGCCTATGGGCTGGGCGCTCAGGCAATGGCCGGCGGGTCGTTCCACGCGCCGGCCTTCGCGCTCTCCTGGCCGACCGGCGAGTTCGGTGGCATGGGGCTCGAAGGCGCGGTCAAGCTCGGCTATCGCAAGGAACTCGAGGCGGTGAGCGATCCCGCCGAGCGACGCGCCCTGTTCGATGAGATGGTCGCGGCAGCCTATGCCCGCGGCAAGGCGTTGAGCACGGCGACCTATTTCGAGATCGACGAGGTGATCGACCCCGCCGATTCCCGCCGCTGGATCGCCACGGCGCTTCTATCGGCCGAGCGCCGGCCTGCCTCCAGCCACAAGAAGCGGCCGAACATCGACACCTGGTGAGGTCGATGGGCGCGCGGAGAAGCGCGCGCCCACGGATCCCTACTGCGCGATCCAGAACGTGTCGGGCTGGTAGAGGCCGATATATCCGCCCGGATCCCAGGCGTAGTAGCCTTCCTTTGGCACGTTGCGGACCTTCGGGCCGACCACGATTGGCTGGCGGATGCCGTTCACCGTGCCGATCGAAAAGACTTCGTCGGCGTTGGTCTGCAGGATCTTGTCCCAGGCCTTGCGCCGCTCTTCGGGGGTGGCGCCGGTCTCCCACTCCTTCACATAGTCGAGCAGCTTGCAGGCCGACTCCATGTCGCACTTCTCGCCCTGCCGGCCCTTCGACTCCACGAACATGCCCCAGCGCGACCATTGCAGGCCGCCCAGCATGGTCGGCGCGAACTCCTTGGGGCTGGTATTGACCGTCGGCACCGCGGTCACGGCGCCGGCGAAGGCCGTCATCACCGCCTCGCCCGAGAAGGTCCGGAGCCGGAAGTTCTCGCGCGTCTGCGGCTTGGTCAGCATCTTGATGCCGATCTTCTTCCAGTTGTCGGCAATCAGGGCCAGCGCGTCGGCATCCTCGGTTTCTTCGCTGGCATGCTCGACGACGATGGTCGCCGGCCTGCCGTCGGGCAGCAGGCGGATGCCCTGGCTGTCCTTCTTGGTGAGGCCGATTTCGTCTAGGAGCTTGTTGGCGAGCTTGGGGTCGTAGTTCGCCCACTTGGTCGCGTACTCCGGCTTGAACAGCTCGGAGCGCGGCATGATCGTGTTGTTGGAGGGTTTGGCGAGGCCGATATAGACGACCTGGTTCAGCTCGTCGCGATCGATGGCGAGCGACAGGGCCCGGCGGAAGCGCACGTCGCGCATCAGCTTGCGCCACTCCTCGTCGTTGGCCGTCAGGTTGGGGTAGAGCGCGATCTGCGAACCGGAGCCCGACTCCCAGAGACGCACGTTCACGCCCGAAGTCTGCGCGCTCTTCTGCAGGAATGTGTAGTCGCGCATGTTGAGGTAGCGCGGCTGCAGGTCGGCCTCGCCGAGACCCGCTTTGGCCGGCACGAGGTTGGTCGCGGCGACCGTGAAGATCACGCGGTCGATATAGGGAAGCTGCTGCCCCTTGGCGTCGATGCGGTGATAGTAGGGATTGCGCAGATAGACGAAGCGCTGCGCCGGCGACGCCGTGGTGTTGACCCACGGGTTGAGCGTCGGCAGGTCGATATTGTCGTTGGCGTACATCACGTCGAGGCGCTTGTAGACCTGGACCCAGTTCTGCTGGCCACCCTTGGCAGCCTTCAGGATCTCCGCCTCGGGCGTGTACTTGGTGTGGAACTTCTTGAGGTAGTGCGCGGGCCGGAACAGGAAGAGCGGTGCGGCGCGCGCCTGGCTTTCGATGAAGTAGGGGTTGGGCTTTTCCCAAGTGTACTTGATCGTCAGCGGATCGATGATCTCGACCTTGGGCGGCTTGCCGTCGACGAGCAGCTCGACGGAGGGGCCGGAACTCGAGAGCTCCTTGTTGTTGGCGACGTCTTCCCAGAAGAAGCGGAAGTCTTCGGTTGTGAAGGGTTCGCCGTCCGACCATTTGTGGCCGGCGCGCAGCTTGAAGGTGAATTCCCGTCCGTCCTTGTCCTCGTAGCTCTCGAGGATGTCGGGCTTCAGCTTGAACTTGGGATCGTGAATGATGAGGCGGGTGTAGCTGTAGATCGTCATCAGGCGCGTATCGCGTGCACTGGCGACGAGCATGTTGAGCTGGCCGCCCTGCCGGCCCGGCCCGTCACCACCGGCGAATTGCGTGACCACCCAGGGCTGCTGGGGGATGCGCTTGTCGATCGGAGGGAGAGCGCCCGACTTCACCTGGTCGGCAAGCATCGGGGTTTCCTTGAGCGCGGGCAGCGGATCGGCAGCCAAAGCAGGACCTGCCATCCAGCCGAAAAGGAGTGCCGTCGTTAGTGCGCGTCTTTTCATCATCAGCCTCACCTTTGCCCCATTTGTACGCGGGCTCTTCTTGTGGGTTCCGCCGGGCGGATGCCTTGTGACGATCAAATCGCCTGGAGCCGCTATCGTCAATGCCAGCGGCCTTTATTGACCGCTGTGCGTGACGTTTCATTGACGCACCGCGCCGGACGCGCAAGAAAACGCCAAACGGCTTTGGATCGGGGGAAAGATGGCGAGCGGCCTTGAGAGTGAGTTCGTGACGCTGCACGAAATTGTCAAAGCAGCCAAAATCCGCCTCAACCCCAATATCTGGGACTATCTGATCGGCGGGACCGAGACCGAAACCACGCTGCGGCGCAACCGGATGGCGCTGGACTCCATTGCCTTCAAGCCCCGCGTGTTGCGCGACGTTTCGACAATCGATCCTTCGTCGGAAATCTTCGGTCGCAAGATCCGGCTGCCGGTCATGCTGGCGCCGGTCGGATCGTTGGAATCCTTCGAGCCTGGCGGTGGCATTACGGTGGCCAAGGGCGCCGGCGCCGGCAATGTTCCGATGCTGATCAGCTCGGTGACGACGCTCAAGCTCGAGGACATCGTGAAGGGTGGCGCGGCGCCCAAGATCTACCAGCTCTACGTTCGCGGCGACGATGCCTGGGTCGCAGACTGTGTGAAGCGGGCGATGGATGCAGGCTACGATGCCTTCTGCATCACCGTCGACACCCAGGTCTACAGTCGCCGGGAGCGCGACATCGCCAAGCGTTTCGTGAAATCGTGGCGCACGTCCGCCACGGGTCAGGACTATCAGGCGTCCTTCTCGTGGAAGAACTTCACGGCAGTCCGTGAGAAGTTTCCCGACGTGAAGTTCATGCTGAAGGGCATCGGCACGGGCGAGGATGCCGAGCTTGCCTGCCAGCAAGGCGTCTGGTCCGTCTATTGCTCGAACCATGGCGGCCGCCAGCTCGACCATGGTCGCGGTTCGGCCGAGGTGCTGCCGGAGATCGTCGAGGCCGTTGCCGGCCGCGCCAAGATCGCCGTCGACGGTTCCTTCAGCCGCGGCAGCGACATCGTGAAGGCGATCTGCATGGGCGCCGACTGGGTCGGGCTCGGCCGTCTCTATTGCTACGGCCTCGCGGCCGCCGGTGCGGCCGGCATCGAGCGCGTGATCGAGCTGCTCGAAGAGGAAATGAAGGAGGCGATGGGCCTGCTGGGCGTCACCTCTTTGTCACAGCTCGACAAGAGCTACATCAGCCGCAGCATGCCGACCAACCTTCCCGGCGTGCACAGTGCCTTCCCGTTGCTGAACCTTCACGACGAAGGCTACTGATCCCGGCCGGCGGATCGTCTCGTTCGCCAGGCGAGGAGACGGGAGAGGCTCAGCCTCTCCCGATGAACGGCATCTTGGTCGCCATCACGGTCATGAACTGGACGTTGGCGTCGAGCGGCAGGCTGTCCATGTAGACGATGGCCTGGGCAACCGCATCGACGTCCATGCGCGGCTCGGCGATGGTCGTGCCGTTGGGCTGCAGCACGCCCTTGGTCATGCGCTCGGTCATCGGCGTCACGGCATTGCCGATGTCGATCTGGCCGCAGGCGATGTCGTAGGCACGGCCGTCGAGCGAGGTCGACTTGGTGAGGCCGGTGATGGCGTGCTTGGTCGAGGTATAGGCCACCGAGAACGGCCGCGGTGCATGCGCGGAGATCGAGCCGTTGTTGATGATGCGGCCGCCCCGCGGCTTCTGGTCCTTCATGATCTTCATCGCTTCCTGGGTGCACAGGAAGGGCCCCGTCAGGTTGGCGGCAACGACGCTCAGCCAGGTTTCGTACGGCAGCTCCTCGAGCGGGACGGGCGGTGCGCCGCCGCCGGCATTGTTGAACACCAGGTCGAGCCGGCCCCAGGTCGCCTTGACCTTGGCGAACAGCGCCACGATGTCGTCGCGCTTGGCGACGTCGGTCGGGACCGCGAGGGCATTGGATGCGTTGTCGCCGGCCATCCTGGCCGTTTCGTCCAGCGCATCCTTGCGCCGGCCGGCAAGCGCCACCTTGTAGCCGTTCTTCAGCAGGGCGAGCGCCGAGGCACGGCCGATGCCGCTGCCTGCGCCGGTGACGATTGCAATCTTCCCGCTCATGGATTCGTTCCTCCTCGAAGGAGCGGACCCTAGCAGACCGGCGCACCACGGTTGAAGGGCGGCGTTTGCCGTCGCAGTGTTGTGCCATGCATCGCCGCTCCTTCGTTGCTGGCTTGGGCGCAACAGGGCTGGTCGGCCTCTGGCTGCCGGCCGCTGCGCGTGCCGAGCCGCCACTGGCAGCCGATCCCTTCGCACTGGGCGTCGCCTCCGGCCGGCCGATGCCCGGCTCCCTTGTTCTGTGGACGCGATTGATGCCTGGCGGTGAGCCTGGTGAGCGGCTCGCCTCGCTGGTTCCGGTCGACTGGACGATCGCCGAGGACGAGGCGATGCGGCGCGTCGTTGGGCACGGGCAAGCTACTGCCGAGGCGCGCTGGGCCCATTCGGTTCATGTCGAGGTCGGCGGCCTCAGACCCAATCGGCCTTACTGGTATCGTTTCATCGCACGCGGCAAGGCGAGCCCCGTTGCCCGCACCCGCACCGCGCCCGATGCAAGCGAGCGCCTGTCGGCTCTCCGTTTCGTTTTCGCCTCCTGCCAGCAATACGAGCAGGGCTACTACACGGCGTATCGCCATATGGCGTCAGAGGAGGCGGCCTTCATCCTGCACCTGGGCGACTACATCTACGAGAAGTCGTGGGGCCGCGACCTGGTCCGCCGGCACGAAGGTGGGCGCACGACGACGCTCGACGAGTATCGCGACCGCTATGCCCAGTACAAATCCGACCGCGACCTGCAGGCCGCGCACGCGGCCTTTCCCTGGATCGTCACCTGGGACGATCACGAGGTCGACGACGACTATACCGACGACATCTCTCCGCAGGAGCCCGACCGCGGGCGTTTCCTGGCGCAGCGTGCCGCCGCCTATCAGGCGTTCTGGGAGCATATGCCGTTGCCGCTGTCGTTCCGGCCGCAGGGACCGTCCCCGCAGCTCTACGACCGCTATCGTTTCGGCGACCTCGCGGAATTCCATGTGCTCGACGAGCGGCAATATCGCTCGCACCATGCCTGCCGCGCCGCGCTGCCGCGCAACAAGGTGATGCGCGCGTGTGCCGAACGTCTCGATCCGGCGCGCACCATGCTGGGGACTGCACAAGAAGCATGGCTCGCCGACGGCCTGGCCCGCGCCTCGACGAAGTGGAACGTGATCGCCCAGCAGACCTTGATGGCCCAGGTCGATCGCGGCGAAGGGGAACATCGTGCCTTCTGGCATGATGGTTGGGACGGTTATGCCCCGGCCCGGCAACGCCTGCTCGATGCAGTGGCGGCATCGCCGGTGCGCGACACGCTGGTGGCCAGTGGCGACGTTCATTCCTTCTGGGCCGCCGATCTCAAGCGCGACGTCGATGCCGCGACTGCGCCCACGGTCGCAACGGAGTTCGTCGGCGGCTCGATCACGTCCCAGGGGCCGGCGCCCGCGCGCGTGAAGGCGTTGTTGGCCAGGAATCCCGACCTTCGCTACGGCCTCGGCGGACATCACGGCTACGCCCAGGTGGTGCTGGCGCCCAAAGCGGCCACCGTGGCGTTCCGCGTCGTCGACACGGTGAAAGAGCCGGCGTCCGGCATTGCGACGATCCAGCACTTCGCTGTCGAAGCCGGTCGCCCGGGTGTGAGTACGCCTTAGCCAAAGCGTACCGATCCTGTCGCCGGGGAGGTGCCCCTCTTGCGCATCCCGGTGCCGGCGCGGCAGGCTGAATGTCGTTTGCGCGAGGAGGGGACGTGGCCAAGGACAAGCCTGATGTTGCGCGCCTGGTCGACGAGGCCGCAAAAGCGATCGGCCTGCCGATCGCGCCGGAGTACCGTCCGAACGTGATCCTGAATGTCGAGCGTGCGCTGGCGATTGCCCAGCCACTGCTCGAAGTCGAGCTCGGCGACGAGCTGACGCCGGCGCCGGTGTATCGGCCATGAGCGATCCACTGTCGAAGGCCGCGACCGCGAGCGAGATCGCGCACGCCGTCGCGACCCGCAAGGTCAAGGCTGCCGCCGTGGTCGACGCGGCACTGAAGCGCATCGAGGCGGCCGAGCCCACGGTCAACGCCTTCACCGACATCCTGGCCGAGCGGGCACGGAAGCGCGCTGCCGAGATCGATGCCAGCAAGCACCCCGGGCCGTTGGCCGGCGTGCCCTTTGCCGTGAAGAACCTGTTCGACATCGCGGGTCTGCCGACCCGTGCGGGTTCCAAGATCAACAACGACGGGCCGAAGGCAGCCCGCGACGGCGCGCTGATCCGAAGGCTGGAGGCAGCCGGGGCGATTCTGGTCGGCGGCCTCAACATGGGCGAATACGCCTACGACTTCACCGGCGAAAACGCCCATTACGGCCCCTCGCGCAATCCGCACGATCCGTCGCGCATGACCGGCGGATCGTCGGGAGGGTCGGGAGCGGCCGTCGCGGCGGGCGAGGTGCCGCTGGCGCTGGGCTCGGACACCAACGGTTCGATCCGCGTGCCGTCGTCGCTCTGTGGCCTGTTCGGCCTGAAGCCGACCTACGGACGGCTGAGCCGCGCGGGGTCGTTTCCCTTCGTCGATGCCCTCGATCATCTGGGGCCGATCGCGCGGTCGACCGAAGACTTGGCGCTGTCGTTCGATGCCATGCAGGGGCCCGATCTCGACGACCCGGCGTGCACCCACATGCCGCCCGATCCGACGCTGCCGCATCTCGCCGAAGGCATAGAGGGACTGCGCATCGCAGTCGCCGGCGACTATTTCGCCAAGGGCGGCGAACCCGAAGCCTTCGAGGCCGTGGCGACGGTGGCCACGGCGCTGGATGCCAGCCATACGGTCGTGCTGCCGCAGGCCGCGGCGGCGCGGGCAGCGGCCTATGTGATCACCGCCATCGAAGGTGCGCAGCTTCATCTGCCGCGATTGAAGACCCGGCCGCAGGATTTCGATCCCGATACGCGCGAGCGCTTCATGGCCGGCGCGCTGCTGCCGGGCTCGTGGTACGTGAAGGCGCAGCGCTTTCGCCGGCACTATCGCGCCAATGTGCTGAAGCTCTTCAATGAGGAGGTCGACGTCGTGCTGGCGCCGGCGACGCCCTGCACGGCGCCCAAGCTCGGCCAGGTCATGATGAAGCTGGGTGGCGTCGAGCTGCCGGTGCGCGCCAGCCTTGGCCTGTTCACGCAGCCGATCTCCTTCATCGGCCTGCCTGTCGTCGTGGTGCCCCTGCAGCGGCGGCGCGGCTTGCCGATCGGCGTCCAGCTCATTGCCCGCCCCTATAACGAGAAGGCGGCCCTGCGTGTCGCGGCCTTCCTGGAAAAGCAGGGCGTGGTCAGCGCGCCGCCGGCCTGAGGGCGCGCCGCTGCGCGGTCGGCCGACAGGCATCCGCACCTGGATGCGCACAGCCGATGGCTGGCGTATCGTGGCCGCTTACGTCTCGCTTCTCGGCGAGACGACGTTGACGACGAGCTGGGGATGAATTGAAACTTCTTCTGACTCATGTGCCTCAGGCCCGGCGGCAATATTACGGCGCGCGGGCGCTCAAGCGGCTTCAGGAACTGGTCGACGTCGTATTGCACGAAGGCGATGCGCCGCTCGATTCCGCGGGCGTGATCGCCATGGCGCGCGGTACGGATTTCATCATCGCCGACCGCTCGACGCCGATGCCGGCCGAGATCTTTGCCGGCCTGCCCGGACTCAGGGTCGTGATGCGCAGCGCCATCGACATTCGGAACATCGATGTGGCCGCCGCATCGGCGGCCGGCGTGCTGGTCACCCATGCCGAAGCGGGCTTCGTGAAATCCGTGGTCGAACTGACCCTGGGATTCCTGGTCGATCTTTCACGCGGCATCTCGCGTGCGGCGGCAGACTATCACGCGGGCCATATGCCGGAGATCAAGGTCGGCCGGCAGCTGAGCGGCGCCACCGCCGGCATCATCGGCTATGGCCGGATCGCGCGCGATCTCGCGCCGCTGCTGGCCCAGATGGGCATGACGGTGCTGATCGCCGATCCCTATGCCCAGGTCGACGACCGGCGTTTCCAGAAGCTGCCTCAGGATGAACTGCTGGCGCGCGCCGACTACGTGATCTGTCTCGCCATCGCCAACGAGGAGACCGAGAACCTGCTCGACGCGGCGGCGTTCGCGCGCATGAAGCCGGATGCCTTCTTCATCAACATGTCGCGCGGCAACCTGGTGGACGAGGCGGCGCTCGCGCAGGCGCTGGAGGCGGGCCGGATCGCCGGTGCCGCCATGGATGTCGGCCGCGCGCCGGACCAGATGCCGTCGCCGGAACTGGCGCGTCTGCCCAATGTCATCGCCACGCCGCATATCGGAGGCCTGACGCCGCCGGCCAGCGAAAGCCAGGCGATGGATACAGTCCGCCAGGTCGAGGCGCTGGTGAAGGGCGAGGTGCCGCCCGGCGCGGTCAATCTTGCAAGCTGGTCACGCCGGGGTTGAAATGCCCACCTTCAGCGCCATGTGCCCTCTATGCGTACGCCCAAGGACCTGATCGCCGTTCATGTGCCTGCCGAGGATCTGGGCGAGTACAATCTCACCCAGAGCGGCTGGTATGCGATGGACGACGGCGACCATGTCATCCTCGGGCCCTTCGACAGCCTCGCCCTGTGCGAGCGCGCGATCCGCGATCGCCTTCAGGCCACGAAGGACCTTTAGTCGTCTCTCGGTTTCCCGAGCTTAGTTCCGGGCTCAGTTTCCGGGCCCGCGTTCCATCGAGAAGGGCTGCCAGCGCTGCAGACTGGACTTCTCCAGCACCATGGGATTGACGCAGGCGCGCGGCCACTTGCCGCCGAGCACCAGCGACAGTTCCGCACCGACGCGGCGCTTGCGGGCGAGGTCGAAGCGGTTGGAGGCCGAGGCGACGTGCGCCGTCAGGATCACGTTGTCCATGCCCAGGAGAGGATTGTTGTGGCCGACCGGCTCGGTCTCGAGCACGTCGAGGCCGGCACCGGCGATCCAGCCTTCCTGCAGCGCCTTGATCATGGCGGCCTCGTCGACGGTCGAGCCGCGCCCGGTGTTCACGAACAGCGCCGTCTTCTTCATCAGGCGGAAGTTCCGCTCCTTCATCATGTGATGCGCGTCCTTGGTCCCCGGCGCGTGCATGCTCACGATGTCGGAGCGCTGCAGCAGCTCGTCGTAGCCGACCGGCTGCACGCCGTAGTCGGACATCACCAGCTCCTCGATATAGGGATCGTAGGCCAGCATCTGGAAGCCGAACGGCGCTGCGCGCTTGGCGACCGCACGGGCGACATGGCCGAAGGAGATGAAACCGAGCGTCATGCCCATGAGGCGCGGGAATTCGTAGAGCGCCGGCCGTGCCTTGGCCCATTCGCCCTTGCGCACCATCTGGTCCTGCACGACCAGCCGCCGCCAGCTCGCCAGGATCAGGGTCATGGCATGGTCGGCCACCTCTTCGATGAAGGTGTCGGGTACGTTGGTGACCGGAATGCCGAGCCTGGTCGCGACGTCGACATCGACCGAATCGACGCCGACACTGCCCAGCGAGACGACTTTCAGCTTCTTGCCCGCCTCGATCACCTTGGCCGTGATGCGCGGTCGGCCCTTGCCGTAGATCGCGTCGGCGTCGACCACCGCCTTGGCAAGATCGTCCTCGCTGCCCGAAACCTCGACGATTTCCGCGCCGATCCCGGCCAGGGTCTCCATTTCCAGGGAATGGTCCGAATTTCCCGGGCCGGTCGTCACGATCTTGAAACGAGCCACGTGTTGTCTCCTCCATCGATTTGACGGCACTCTAGCGCAATCACGCGCCCTTCCAACCTCGGTGATCTCGAAATGCCTGCGCCCAAGAACGTTCTACTTATCGTCGTCGACCAGTGGCGCGGCTTGATGCTGCCCAAGCTGGGGGCGGACTATCTCAAGCTGCCGAATATCGACCGCCTGTGTGCCGAAGGCGTCACGTTCCGCAACCATTTCACGCAGTCCGTACCTTGTGGTCCGGCGCGGGCCAGCCTGCTGACCGGCCAGTATGTGATGAATCATCGCGCGGTGCAGAACACCATTCCGCTGTCGCTGCGCTTCACGAATCTCGCCCACGAACTGCGGCGCGGCGGCTACGACCCGGCGCTGGTCGGCTACACCACCACCACCCCCGATCCGCAGCATACCGCGCCCAGCGATCCGCGCTTCTTCGTGCTGGGCGACATCATGGACGGTTTCCATTCCGTCGGCGCCTTCGAGAATCGCGACGCCTATTTCGGCTGGGTGGCAGGGCAGGGCTTCGAGCTGCCGAAGAACCGCGACGATATCTGGCTGCCGCAAGCTGCCCCTGGGAGCGAGAGGGGCGCCGGCGCCACCGACCGGCCCGCGGTGATTCCCAAGGAGCTGTCGGATACGGCCTGGTTCACCGAGCGCGGCCTTTCCTATCTGCGTGGCCGCGCCGGCAAGCCGTGGTTCCTGCATCTCGGCTACTACCGGCCGCATCCGCCGTTCATCGCGCCGGCGCCCTACAACGCCATGTACCGGCCCGAGGACATGCCGAAGGTCGTGCGCGCGGCGTCGCCTGCCGAAGAGGCGAAGCAGAACGCGCTGCTCGCCTACTATGTGAACAACATCAATCAGTCGAGCTTCTTCCAGGACGGCAAGGCGAAAGCCTCGGCGATGAGCGAGGCCGAGGTGGCGCAGATGCGCGCCACCTACTGCGGACTGATGAGCGAGATCGACGATCACCTCGGCCGTGTCTTCGACTATCTGAAGGAAACCGGGCAGTGGGACGACACGCTGATCATTTTCACCTGCGATCACGGCGAGCAGCTGGGCGATCATCATCTCCTGGGCAAGATCGGTTACTTCGACGAGTCCTACCGAATCCCGATGGTCATTCGCGATCCGCGGGCCGAAGCGAACGGCGCTCGTGGCAGCATCGTCGAGCGCTTCACCGAGACCATCGACACCATGCCGACCATCCTCGAATGGCTGGGCCTGCCGGTACCGCGCCAGTGCGACGGCCACTCGCTGCTGCCGTTCTGCGAAGGGGTGACGCCGGCCGACTGGCGCACCGAAGTCCATTACGAGTTCGACTTCCGCGACCTGTATTACTCTCAGCCCGAAACGGCGCTCGGCCTGTCGATGGACAAATGTGCGCTGGCGGTCGTGCAGGACGAGGCCTTCAAGTACGTGCATTTCGCGGCCCTGCCGCCGCTGCTGTTCGACCTGAAGAAGGATCCCGGCCAGTTCGTGAACTGCGCCGCCGATCCTGCCTATGCCGCCACCGTGGCGGAGTATGCCCGCAAGATGCTGGACTGGCGGCTGGGCTACGCCGAGCGCACCTTGACCGGCTATCGCGCCACGCCCAAGGGCCTGGAGGTCCGCGCGGCCTAGGCGGCTCGCGGAGCGGGCTGTAAGCTGGGCGGATGAAAGAGGAAACCTACCGGCGGCTCATGCCGGGCCAGGATCATCCGCCCAACGCTTCCCCCGACTACAAGTCGACGGCGCGCCGGGCACCGAGCCGTCCTGCGGTCGTGCTGCCGCACAGCCTGTCGGAGATCACCGGCCCGTCGCTGCGTGCGGCGCGGTTGGACTCGGGCGAGAACGACCTGACGCGCCAGCGCATGGGCGAACCCCTCGGCGAGCGCATCATCGTGCAGGGGCGTGTCCTCGATCAGGACGGCAGGCCGGTGCCCGAGGCGCTGGTCGAGATCTGGCAGTGCAATGCCGCCGGCCGCTATCACCATCCCGGCGACCAGCATGACGCGCCGCTCGATCCGAATTTCTACGGCGGTGGCCGCGCCCGCGCCGATGCCGAGGGCAACTACAAGTTCGTGACCATCAAGCCCGGCGCCTATCCCTGGAAGAACCACCACAATGCCTGGCGTCCGGCGCATATCCATTTCTCGCTGTTCGGGCCGGCCTTCGCCACGCGCCTGATCACGCAGATGTATTTCCCCGGCGATCCGCTGCTGCCCTTCGACCCGATCTACAATTCGGTGCCCGAAGGCGCACGGGCGCGCCTGCAGGCGGCCTTCGACATCGAGGCCACGCAGCCGGAATGGGCGCTGGCCTATCGCTTCGACATCGTGTTGCGCGGCCGCAACGCCACGCCGATGGAGAATGCATGAGCCGCCCCCTGACACCGTCCCAGACGATCGGTCCTTTCTATTTCGGCACTCTCGTCCATGGCTATCGTCAGGACCTTGCGCCGCGAGGCGTTGCCGGCGAGCGGCTGGAGATCGAACTCAGCCTCCACGATGCCGACGGCGCGATCGTGCCTGACGGCCTGTTCGAGATCTGGCAGGCCAACAGCCATGGCCGCTACGACCATCCCGAGGACCGCCGTAACCTGCCGCTCGATCCCGGCTTCGACGGTTTCGGCCGCGCTTCGACCGACACCGCGGGCCGCGCGACCTTCGGCACCATCAAGCCCGGCCGCGTGCCGTGGCCGACGGGCGGTCTGCAGGCCGCGCACATCAACATCTCGGTGTTCGCGCGCGGCGTGCTCAACCGGCTGGCGACGCGGCTCTATTTCGAGGGCGATCCCGAGCTGGCCGAGGACCCCGTGCTGAAGCTGGTCGAGCCCGACCGTCGGGCGACGTTGATTGCCAAACGTGCTGCCTCGGGCGTCTGGCGGTTGCCCATCCATCTGGGCGGAGCGCACGAAACCGTCTTCTTCGACTGCTGAGCGCATGGCGGGCCGTCTCGTCTCCGCGTTGGGCGCTTCGGTCGCCGCGGCGGAAGCCTTCTCCGATCTCGCAACATTGCGGCACATGCTGCGCTTCGAAGCAGCCCTTGGCGACGCTGCGGCGAAAGCAGGGCTGATTCCCAAACGCGCCGCCGTCGTCATCGCGAAAGCCTGCGATCCGGCGCTCTACGATCCGGTGTCGCTGGCTGCCGCCGCGCGCCGCAGCGCCACGCTCACGGTGCCTTTGGTCAAGGCTCTGACGGAAGAGGTTGCCAGACGCGATGCCGCAGCGGCGGGCTACGTCCATTGGGGCGCCACCAGCCAGGACGTCATCGACACGGCGATGGTGCTGCAACTCGGCGAGGCGCTGCCGCCGCTTCTCGACGCGGCCGACGGCATCGTTGCGGCGTTCGCAAGGCTCGCGAAGAAGCATCGCGCAACGCCGATGCTCGGCCGCACCCTGCTGCAGCCCGCGACGCCGCTGGCGCTGGGCCAGAAGATCGCCGGCTGGGCGTCCGACATCGACCGCGCCAACCGTCGTCTCGCGTCGAGCTTCGCCGAAACGCAAATCCTGCAGTTCGGCGGTGCCTCGGGCAGCCTCACGGCGCTGGGCCGCGAGGCCGAGCCCGTCATGAAGGCGCTGGCCAAGACCCTGAAGCTTGCCCTGCCGCCGGGCCCCTGGTTCGCGCAGCGTGTGCGCGTGGCGGCGCTGGCGCAGGATTGCGCGCTTCTGGTCGGTGCGCTGGCGAAGGCATCGCGCGACATCGCCCTGATGATGCAGATCGAGGTGGGCGAAGCAGCGGAGCCTGCGGGGCCGGGGCGGGGCGGCTCCTCGACCATGCCGCACAAGCGCAACCCCGTCGGCGCGGCGCTTGTCCTGTCGGCTGCGACACGGGCGCCGATGCTGGCGGCGACAATCGTTGCGGGGCTCCCTCAGGAGCACGAGCGCGCGCTGGGCGGCTGGCAGGCGGAATGGCCGACGCTAGCGGCCCTCGTCGAAACCCTGGGCTCGGCGGTCGAGGCAATGGCCGAAGTTGCGGGCGGCCTCACGATCGATCCCGACGCCCTGCAGGCCAACATGGATGCTGCCGAAGCGGCCGTCCTGGCCGAACGCGCGACCTTTCTGCTCGCCCGCAAGATCGGCAAGCAGAAGGCCGGCGCGCTGGTCGAGAAGGCTCTGGCCCAAGGGGGTTCCTTCGTCGAGGCGCTCGGTCAGCTCGATCTCGGTCAGCTCGACAAGGAGCTGGCCGACGAAGCTGCCCTGCTGGGCTATTCCCCGAAGTTCGTCGACCGCCTGCTGGCGGCCCTGAGGCGGAAGAAGTAGCCGCGGCCAGCGGGCGACGTGGAAGGCCTCAGACGTACGTGACCTTCACAATCTCGATCTCTTCCTCGCCGCCGGGTGTGCGCATGCGCACGACGTCGCCTTCGTGGGCGCGCAGGAGGGCACGGGCGATGGGGGAGATCCAGCTGACATGGCCGCGGCCGGGATCGACCTCGTCGACGCCCACGATCTTCACCGTGCGCTCCTCGTCGCGGGTGTTGGCGTAGATCACCGTGGCGCCGAAGAATACCTGGTCGGTCTTGGGCCGCTTGGCCGGATCGACCACCTCGGAACGCTCCAGCCTCTTGCTGAGGAAGCGGATGCGGCGGTCGATCTCGCGCAGGCGCTTCTTGCCGTAGAGATAGTCGCCGTTCTCCGAGCGGTCGCCGTTGGCCGCCGCCCAGGACACGACCTGCACGACCTCCGGCCGCTCCTTGCGCATGAGGCTCATCAGCTCCTCGCGCATACGGGCGAAGCCGTCGGGGGTCATATAGTTCTTGGCGCCGGCAGGCAGACCGCCGATGTCGTCGGGCAGGTCGTCCTCGTCGTCGTTGTCGCTTTCCTTGGTGAAGGCCTTGCTCATTTCGGTCCTTAATCTATCAAGTCGGGGCGGATGAAAACCAGCTCCTCCCGCTCTCCTCTGCAGCGCGCTTCAGGCGAAAGCCGCGTCGTCTTCGAGCGGCGCGACGGCCGGACGCGGTTGGTGGACCTCTATCAACGCGATCCCTGCCGGGTCTTGTTCCCGGTGCCGGAGCCGGGCGAACCGCCGCAGGCCGTGATGATCACGACCTCTGGCGGCGTCACCGACGGCGATTCGCTCACGATGGCGGTCGACATCGGCCCCGGGGCCGAGGCGGTCGCCACGACCCAGGCGGCCGAGAAGGTCTACCGCGCGGCCAAGGGCGGTGGCCATTGCGGCATAGAGGTGCGGCTGGCCGTTGCTGCAGGGGCCACGCTGGAGTGGCTACCGCAAGAAACCATCGTCTTCGAGGGCGCGCGGGTGAAGCGGCGGACCGTAGCGGATGTCGGCGAGGGCGGCGCGCTGCTCGCCTGCGAAATGGTGGTGCTGGGCCGTGCCGCATCGGGCGAGCGCTTCACCTCGGGCCTGCTGCTGGACTCCTGGTCGGTACGGCGGGCCGGACGGCTTGTCTGGACGGATACGCTGCGCGTCGAGGGCGGGACGCCGGACGGTGCGGGCTTCGGGGTGGCCAATGCGCTGGCGACCGTCATCGGTGTCTGGACCGAACCGCAGCAGCGTTTCGAGGAAGCCCGCGCCTTGCTGGAGGTTGCAGACGAA